>DATJMC010000131.1:0-24598 GCA_035508975.1 Occallatibacter sp. | reverse complement strand
GGAAGTGGTTGTGCGGAAGCGGCAACGCCTGCCAGCAAGGCTCCCAAAACGATCACGTGCAATTGCATGTTCATCCTCATAGTCATGACAGATTCTCACAACACCCTTTAAGTTGGCTTGAAATGTGGCGGAAGCGCGGCGTGCGACCGTCAACCGATCCCTAACAACTGTCTTTCCGTCATGCCGCGTGCTGAATCGCCAGCAGCGTCAGGTCGTCCATCCCCGGGGCCGCGCCGGCAAAGCCCCGCAGATCTTCGAGGCATGCTGAAATCACTCCCGCGGCACAGCCTGTGGTCTGCCCGCTCATCAGGCTCGTGACGCGCTCCACGCCATATTCCCCGCTCTCGCCCCGCGCCTCCGACAAGCCGTCGGTGTAGAGGAACAGCATGTCGCCGCAGGACAGTTCAAGGTGCGCCGCCGAAAATAAGGCATCTCGAAACATTCCCAGAGGAAACCCCGTCGACTCGAGCAGCTGCACGCGGCCGCGCTGGAGGGCGATCACCGGCAGATGGCCAGCGTTGAAAATCTCGACTTCTCCGCCTCTTCGAGCGCGCCCGCAAACCAGGGTGGCATATTGGCCCGCCAGCCCGCTGTCGCAGAGCAGGCGGTTGATGTGCGCGACAATCTCCTCGAGCGGCAGCCCCATTCCGATCAGGCTGCGAAAGAGGGCATGCAGTTGTGTCATCCGCATCGAGGCCGCGACCCCCTTGCCGGCGACATCGCCCAGCATGAAGTAGAGCTGGCCGCCCGACGGATACAGGTCGCAATAGTCGCCGCTGACCGGCCCCAGGGGCGCGTAGTGGTAGCTCGTTTCCCAGCCATCCACCTTCAGGCCCGGCGGGGGCAGGAGCCCCCTTTGCACCTCCGACGCCAGGTCGAGGTCGCGCTGCAGCGTGGCGCGCTCCTGCCTGGTCAGGTGGTCGAGGCAGTAGCGAATGAGCGGATCGGCCAGCAGCCGGTCGCGCTCGATCGTGTCATGGCATGTCTCGCAAAGCCCGTAGGTTCCGGCTGCGAGCCGCTCCAGGGCTGAATCCACTTCCCGCAGCAGTGCGTTCAGACCGGTGTCGTCCGGGGTTTCCGTGATCACCATCTCGAGGCGTTGTTTGCGTACTTGCAGTTGATTCTGGAGAAAATCCATTTGGGCCGTTGCCATCGACGTGTCCTCAGAATCCGGAGAATTCTGTCTATTTTGATTCGTGACGCCCTGACGCGGCTGAAATACTTCGCAGTTCCGGCCTGTGGATCGACCCGCCCTGCGGCAAAAGGCCACAAGGATGACCGGCCAGGGTCGACGCTCTTGTTCCCCATTCCTGATTCCCGATTTCCTTCAACCTTCACCAATTAGCCCGGCCCGACGAAGGCTTCCGCGGGCACTTCGGCACGTTCGCGCGCCAGCGCCGAAGCCATCAATAGTCCGGCGGCTACGATCAGCAGGCTGCCGCCCAGCATCGAGGCGGTGGGCGTTTCGCGCCAGATGAGCCAAGTGAGAAGCGCGCCCGTTACCAGCTGGGTGTAATGGCACTGCGAGACGTGGACGGGCGAGGTACTCTGCAGCGCAACGAAGAAGCACATGCTGCCGAAGGCGCAAAAGAGGCCCATGGCGGCGAGGGTCGCGCTCAGCCTCCAGGTTACGGGCTCGGCATGGACGGACATCAGGGCGGCGCAAGCCACGAACTGGACGGCTCCGGAGAACAGGGTGAGGCTCTCTGGGGTCTCAGTGCGCATGAGCACGCGGGACCAGACCATGTTGGCCGAGAAGCAGAGGACGCAAATCATGCATGCGGCATAGCCGATCCAGTCGCCCGGGCGGGCCGTGCTGAAGGGATTGACGGCGATGACGACGCCAGCGAAGCCGCCGAGGACGGCGGCGATTTTGCGCCAGCCGAGGCGCTCGCGGAGGAAGATGGCGGTCAGCACCGCGGTGACCAGCGGCGCCAGAAAGACCAGGATGTAGAACAAGGTGAGGGGGAGATGACGCAGGGCGATCACGACACAGAGGTTGTTGGCGAGATCGAGTCCGGCGCGGACGACGAGACGGGCGGGGCTCTGCGGACGCAGCCCGCGAAGATTGCGTTGGAACCAGGCGCGCACCGCGATGGCAGCCGCCACCACAAGCGCCTGGCAGGCGACGATCTCGTAGGCCGGCAACGGCGAATTACCGGCGAGCTTCATGCTTGTGTCGGCCAGGACCCAGAAGGTGAAACCGGCCAGCGCCAGGCCGATCGCGCCGAGGTGCGAAACGCGGGATTCGATCACGGCCGGCGGCTGCTCCCCATAGCAACAGAGTATCCGACCAATGCGACGAAGAAATGCGTGTCTAGCACTCGTGGAGAGACGCGCTAACTCTTTGGCCCGCACGGCACACTTCCACAAGCGCCGGCGCTATGATGTGAACCGGAGTTGCGTCATGTCTCAATACCTCTATCACTGCGAAGACTGCGACAAGGAATTCACCCAGAGCCATCACATTTCGGACGTGGAGAAGGTTGAAGTAACCTGCCCACACTGCGGAGGGAAGCGGGTTCACCAACTGGTGGCCGCATTTTCTGCCGTCACATCAAAGAAGAGTTGAGAAAGGCCCGGAGGAAAAGCGCGGCCAAGGGGCCGCGCTCCTGTCGCGACCAGGCGGAGATTAGTGGACCGCGGATGCGACTACAACCGATGCGATCACGCCCGTGGCGACGGCTGCCAAGACGTAGTTGCCGTCGACGAGGCGCCACTCGTACCCGCTCGGCGGACGCCGGAGGTGGTAAGTGCGATAGTCGACGCGCTCACCACGGTTCCAGTCCTCCTGGCGCATGTGATATCCCTTCTTCCATTCTTCATGTCTCACATATCGGTGGTTGTCGTGGTGGTCGTCTGCGAAAGCGATGCCGCCGCACAGTGACGCGGCAAGCATAAGAGCAGCTACAGTTCGGGGAAAATGCCTCATTTTCAGCTACCTCGCCAAATTCAAATTCAGCGGTCGAATAAGCTCTGTTCGGTCCGCCCTTGAACAGACGTTCAAGACCGTGACGAGAGTCTCAGATTTACTTGAAAAGACCGCGTTATGATTAAGTCGCGTAAGGAGCAACCAATGAGCGAGAACGTGAATCAGCTTGTGCGCAGGCATGGGCGCCGTGAATTTCTGAAAGCTGGAGGAGCAGTGACTGCGGCTCTGCTGGCGCCGTCGTCCGGATTGGCTGGATCGTCCGATAGGGTTTTGCCTGGTTTGCCTTCGAATCCGCGGACGCCGGGGGCCATGCCGACGCGCAACCTGGGCAAGACCGGATACAAAGTCGGGATCTTTTCGCTGGGCGGCCAGGCCTCGCTCGAGCGGCCGAACAACTTCGATATCGCGGTGCCGATCATCGAGCGGGCGCTCGACCTTGGCGTGAACTATCTCGACACATCTTCGATCTACGGCGGCCCCGATCGCTGGAGCGAGCAGTATGTGGGCAAGGTGATGGCGCATCGGCGCAACGAAGCGTTCCTGGCGACGAAAACCAAGGAACGGACGCGCGACGGCTCGATGCAGATGATCGAGAAGTCGCTTCAGCTGCTCAACACCGATCACGTGGACCTGTGGCAGCTGCATGATATCGGCACCATGACGGATGTGAACGAGGTATTCGCGAAGGGCGGAGCGCTGGAAGCGCTGCTGGAGATGCAGGAGCAGAAGGTGGTGCGCTACATCGGCGTGACCGGCCACTACCGGCCGGATGCGCTAATGGAAGCGATCAACCGGCATCCTTTCGACACGATCCTGATGGCGATGAATGCGGCAGATCCGCATCACTACAGCTTCAACGAGGCTCTGCTGCCGCTGGCGGTTGAAAAGCAGATGGGCATTATCGGAATGAAGATTCCGGGACGGGGGCGCATTCTTTCCACGTGGACGCCGCCGCCCATCGAGCAGCAGAAGCACTCGTGGGAAGGCATGACGATCCAGACGTCGTCGCCGGGAACGCTGAAGATGCGCGAGGCGATGTTCTACACGCTGTCGCGGCCGGTGAGCACAGTGATCATTGGATGCGACACGATTGCGCAGCTTGAAGAGAACGTACAGCTGGCGCGCGAGTTTACACCGCTGAACGAGAAGCAGCAGACGGAACTGGTGGCGCGCGCGGAGCCGTGCGCGAAGCCGTCGCTGTTCTTCCGGTTCTATGACCGGCCTTAGGCGCCTGAGGTGCGACCAGGCGCGCTGCGCACGGCAGGAGTTGTGAGGGTACAGAAAAAAGGAGAGGCCGGAGCGATTGCTTCGGCCTTCTTCTTTTGCGGGGCAATCTTCAGGCAGGCACGTCGAGGTAGAGCCGGTAGTGCTCGTCGTTTATCGAGGCGAATGGGCGCATGGTGAGAACGCCGGATGATGTCGCGGCCTGCCAATCCGTGGCTCCGGGGGCAACCGGATGAACGGCGAGCACTTCGCTGCGGGAGATGCCGGCGGGGATTTCGCCCACGCTGAAGAGCGCGAGCGGCCCGTGTACAGCGGCGGCGAGGTTGGGATGTTGAGGGTCGACGGCTTCGAGAACGGTGGGCATGTCGAATTCGATTTCGATGCGGTCGCCATTTTTCCACGAGCGGTCGAGTCTTGCGAAGGTTCCTGGTTCGGGCCCGCTGGTCACCAGGTTGCCATTGACGGCAATCGTGGTTTTCGGGCCTGACCACGCGGGGATGCGCAGGAAGACAGGGAAGACGGCAGGCGCAGGGAGCGCAACCTCAATCTGGGTAGAAGGACGGTGGGGGTACTCGGTGCGCTGTGTGAGCGTAACCGGCGCGCCGGCGTGCGACCACTTTACACGCGAGGGAACGAACAGGTTGGCATAGATTCCGCGGCCATCGTGGAACCAGGCACTGATGCCGTAGTCTGCGGTGACCTGCGAGAACGTGCCTGTGCAGCAATGCCACTTGTACGGGTGGTAGAACTTGGAGCCGTCGTTGTTGTAGTCAGAGTAGTAGAAGCCGTGGCCGTCGGGCTTGAGGGGCTTGGCGCCGAGGATGCAGTTGTAGAGAACGCGCTCCATGCTGTCGCCGTAGCGACTGTCTTTGGTGGCGCGCAGCAAGTAGCGCGTGATTTTGAAGTGGGCGTAGGAGCCGCAGGGTGTTTCGAAGCTGGAGTGTGTCTTGGTGAGACTTTCGCCGATTTCGCCGCTGCCCGGTTCGCGAAAGTCTTCATCCGGGCCCCAGCCGCCGGTGGCGAAACTCTGCGTGGTGCGAAGGAATTCGAAGCCGTTCGTGGCGGCGCGCAAGTATTTCTCGTTGCCGAGAACGAAGTAAGCCTGCATGGCGCTGCTGAAGGCATTCACGTGGCTGTAGGCGTGCTTGTGGGGCAACACGTTCTTGCCGTCGGCGAGCGGATCCCAATACCAATCGTCGGCGAGGAAATGGATGCCGAGATCGCGATAGCGATTGCCGGCGCCGCGCTGCCAGGCGAGGAATGCATTCTCGGGCAGAGTGTAGGGCTCGTCCCAGCAGAAGGATTCGTCGCGATGCGGGCGGGCGTATTGTTCGGCTCGCGAGATGCCGCCGGGCGGCAGGTGGGGCTGAACCGAGTCGAGGGTGGCATCGAGAGCTTTGAAGGCGTCGGGCGCGGCGGCGAATTGGTGAGCGTCGATCATGCCGATCGCGATTTTGTCGTAGGTGTAGGCGGGAAAGCGGTGATCGTCCCAGAAATGCGGAGAAATGGCGGGGCCGAAGTTGCGTACGAGGCGATGGACTTTGGCTTGCGTAGCCTTGTCCCCGGTGGCGGCGTAGTCGCGCGAGAGTCCCGAGACGTATTGCCCGAAGCTGTGGCCAGGGGCGAAGCCGTTGTTTCCCGGCTTATCGAGGTCGGCAAGCGGAGCCCAGCTATACCATCCGCCCATGTCTTCGCCGGGCGCAGACAGGCCGGCGCGCTGGCGGAAGGGCTTGAGGAGCGAGTCTTCATCGAGCGCGAGATAGGAAGCGTGGTTGCGATCGAATTGGTCGCGCAAGGGACCTTCGAGCAATTCGACTTCGTCGTAATTGAATTGCTGAAGTTGAGGGGCGATGGCCGGTGCGTTTGCGGCGAGGGCTCGGGCTTTGCTGCGACTGGCAAGAGTTGTGAGGGCCAAAGCCGCGCCGGTTTTCAGCAGCGTTCTTCGAGAGGGAGACATGGCGGCACCTCGGCGAACTGATCATGAGACGGACGGAGAAGGGATTTGACGCTCCGTCGGCATTTCTCGACCAGCGCGACCCATTCAATCACAGACGTGCGATGTTGGGAAAGATCAGGCGCGGGCCGGAGATTCCATGTGATTGATGAGGGATGCGATGCAGGCGGCGCCGAAGCCGTTATCAATGTTGACGACCGAAACGTTGGGCGCGCAGGTGTTGAGCATGCCGAGGAGGGCGGCTGCTCCGCCGAACGACGCTCCGTAGCCCACGCTGGTAGGAACTGCCAGCACAGGCGCATTCACAAGCCCCGCGACGACGGTTGGCAAGGCGCCTTCCATTCCCGCACAGACGATGAGCACGCGCGCGGTCTGCAGCGATTGCTTCTGCGCGAGGAGGCGGTGAATGCCGGCGACGCCGACGTCGGCGATGAGCTCGACGGTATTGCCCATGAGCCGGGCGGTGACGGCTGCTTCTTCGGCGACGGGCAGATCACTTGTGCCAGCGCAGACGACGGCGACGGTGCCGATGCCGGGCTTGACCGGCGCCTGGGCGAGGGTGATGGCTCGCGCCGCGGTGTGATAGGCGGCGCGCGGCTCGATTGCCGCAACCGCAGCGAAGACTTCGCGGGAGGCGCGCGTGGCGAGCACGTTGCCGCCGGCCTTGGCCATTCGCTCGAAGATGGCGGCAACCTGATCAGTGGTTTTGCCCGCGGAAAAGATCACCTCGGGCATGCCGGTCCGCAGAGCACGATGATGATCGACTTTCGCAAAACCCAGGTCTTCGAAGGGCAGGTCTTTGAGGCGCTCGAGCGCGTCGGGAACTCCGGTGCGGCCTTGGCTGACTTCGGTGAGCAGTGCTTCAATTTGCAGGCGATTCATGCCGCGTCTCCTTCTTTGCGTGGCCGGCGGAGTAGGCGCGCATGGCGGCCTGCATTACCTGCTTGAGGGCGATGGAGTGCTTGCGAGCGAGGGCCCGGCAGTCTTCGTATTCGGGCGCGGCATTGGCGACTTCGCCGGAGGGCCAACGAGCAATTTTGATGCGGACCGGGCCCCATGCGGTTTGGGCTTCGCTGAATTCGCGCGCCAGCGACGCCTTGTTTTCGAGGCGCCAGTGCAGGCCGATGGTGGTCGTTTCGCGAAAGATCAGCTCGCGGACGGAGGGCACGAGGTCGGGGCGGCAGAGCACGGTGAGGTGCACACCAGCGCGGCCCTTTTTCATTTGCACGGCGGCGCGGAAGACGTCCCAGGCGCCGGCTTCGAGCAGGAGTTCGCTGACGTAAGCCAGGAGCTGCGGGCTGGAGTCGTCGATGACGGTCTCGACGACGGCGATGGGCTCGGTGGACAGGTCCTGAGCGGCGGTTTCTTCGCCGATGAGCACGCGAACGAGGTTAGGCTGGCCGGGCGTATCGCGACCTCCCGCGCCGTAGCCGGAGGCGGAGACGCGCAGGGCAGGCAGCGACCCATAGGCGACGTCAAGCATGCGGAGGATGGCGGCGCCGGTAGGCGTGACGCGTTCCATCGACGGGCCGGCGGAGTAGATGGGTGCATTGCCCAGCAGGGCGAGCGTGGCGGGAGCGGGAACGGGCAGGGTCCCATGCGCGCACTGAACCGTGCCGCTGCCGACGTTGAGGGGCGAACAGAGCCAGCGATCAATGTTGAGAGCTTCAGCTCCAGCCGCCGCGCAGACGATGTCGACGATGGTGTCGACGGCGCCGACTTCGTGGAAGTGAACGCGCTCGATGGGGATCTGGTGGATAGCGGCCTCGGCCTCGCCGAGAAGCTGAAAGGCGCGGCTGGCGCGGTCTTTGATGCGTTCGGCGAGCGGCGCGGAACGGATGATTTCGAGAATGGTGGAGAGGGAGCGGTGGTGGGAATGACGTTCCCGGGCCTGAGAATCGAGACCGGGGGCACCCGATTCGTGGGAATGCGTGTGGGTGTGCTCGTGAGTGTGCGGCTCATTTTCCGAGACGGAAGACTCATGCGTGTGCGCGTGCTCGCCTTCGTGCGTGTGCGGATGGGAGTGGGTGTGCTCGTGAGACGGATCTGTGGAGTGCGGGGCGTGGTTGTGGGGATGTTCGGCTTCGGTGTGCGCGTGGTTCGTATCGGAGTCGGGCGTGAGGACGTCGACCTTTGTGCCGGCGATGCCGCCGCGGCTGACCTTCTTCATCTCAAGGCGTGCGGCGATGTTGAGCGAGGCTGCGGTATCGGCCAGCGTGGCGAAGGGGATGCCTGCATCGACGAGCGCGCCAAGCAGCATGTCGCCACTGATGCCAGAGAAACACTCCAAGTAAGCAATGCGCATCGCTTTTGAATTCTAAACGGTGGGTCAGGCGCCGCGGCGCAGGAGGGTTTCGGCGGGGAGAACGGCGTTCATGGAGCCGGAGCGGAAGCCGGATGTGTCGAGGGTGACATATTGGAAGCCGGCTTTGCGCAATTCGGCGGTGATGGCATCGAGCATTTCAACGGCAAGGGCGCGAGGGAGCTCGGTGCGGGCGATTTCGACGCGGGCGAGATCGCCGTGGTGGCGCACGCGAAACTCACGGAAGCCGAGCTGTCGCAGGCTTTCTTCGCTGCGTTCGACCTGGTCAAGGACCTCGCGCGTGACGGGCCGGCCGTACTCGACGCGCGAACTGAGACAAGGCGCAGCGGGGCGGTCCCACAGGGTGTAGCCGGCGGCCTTGGCGAGGGTGCGGATCTCCTGCTTGGTGAGGCCGGCATCAGCCAGGGGCGCGAGCACTTCGTGCTGCTGGGCGGCACGCTGACCGGGACGGAAATCGCGGGTGTCATCGGCGTTCATGCCGTAAGCGATGGAAGTGAAACCGAGCCTGGCGCCGAGAGCTTTCATACCGTCAAAGAGCTCGGTCTTGCAGTGGAAGCAGCGATTGGCATCGTTGCGCTGGTATTCGGGCTTGTCGAGTTCGCTGGTCTGAATGACGCGCAGCGGCATGGCGAGGGACTGGGCGAAGGAGCGAGCCTGGTCCATGTCGCGGCGCGCGAGGCTGGGTGAATCAGCCAGGACGGCAAGCATGCGGTCGCCGAGGATGCGATGCGCGGTAGCAGCGAGAAAGGCTGAATCCACGCCGCCGGAGTAAGCGACCATGACGCAGCCGAGGGCGCGCAGGCGAGCTTCGAGCGCGCGCAATTTGGGCTCGGCTTGAGTTTCCACGCCTGATTCCGCGATCGCCGCCATGGGGCTGATTATACGCCGGGCATTGCATGCAGCAGTCTGGCCGGTACAGGCATTCAGGCACCGCATCACCGGACGGAGATTCAATCTCTGGGAGGAAGTGGGTTGAGTTGCGATGCGATATACTCCGGAGCGGTCAAGAAATTTTGAGGGAGACAGCGATGAACTGGCAAGGATTGAAGATGTGGGCAGGCGGGGCGGTGATGCTGGCGATGACCGCGGCTCCGCTGCGCTTGGCCGCGCAGGGTGACACGATTCTGAAGCCTCTGGACACGCAGAAGCTGTTGCCGCCGGCGGTGTACTACAAGGCGCAGTCGGCACCTACACAGCTGCGCAACTCGGGAGGGGTGAAGTTTGCCGATGGGTATTATCTGCTGGCGACACTAGTGGACACGAGCGGCTACTCGAGCGATGTGCAGGAGAAGTACCAGGCGTATTTCATCACCGAGGTACCGATCAAGGTCGGTGGGCAAAGTTTGCGGGCGGGTGTTTACGGAGTTGGCTTCATCCCGGGCGATAAGTTTGTGGTGACGGATGTGGGAGCGCACGATGTGCTGACCGTGCACGCGGGCAATGATCAGGAGATGAAACGGCCTGTACCGCTGCAGGTGACGTCGGACCCGGGGGGTGGATTCCGGTTGTATGAAGGAAGGAAGTATGTGAACTTCGCGCGGTAGGTTGGGGCGCGGAAGTGCAAAGGCGGCCCAAGCGTCGTTCTGCTCTGAGGCGCAGGGTTCTTTCAGGATGTCATGACTGGGGTGAGTTTGTGATCTTCCACCCTTGCGCAGAAAGCGCGCAAGGATGGCGCATCGAAGCTGCCGATCCATACATGGCAGAGGGGGCATGGCGGTTGACGGCACGGTTACGGAAAACAAAGGCGGACCTTACGGTCCGCCTTTGTTGTTGAGATTGAGCGCGCTCAGGCGTTGGCGCCGACAGGGACCTGCTTCGCCGGTGCCACTGCTGGAGCTGCGGGATTCAAGCGCTCGCGCAGGATTTCATGGCCGCGTGCGAAGAGGTCATCCTGCGAGAGTTTGCCCGCGTCAACATCTGCAAGAATCGCCTTCTGAGCCGCATACTCCTTGTTCACGATGCCGGCCTTGGACTGCAGCATGCGCCACGACTTGCGGCGCTCGACGCAGAACATGACGAGCTGGCGGGAGAGGGCGCGGTACTCGATCTTACCGTTTTCCTCGAACTTGATGTACACGCCGAAGTCGGGAATGTAGCTGCGGTGTGAGGGGTTGAGGTAGCGCCGGTAGACCACATCCTGCTGCGTTATGCGCACCAGCATGTTGTCGAGCGGGATGAGCTTCGCGGCCGCATCGTCCTTGATCTTCTTGAGGTGATTGCGGAAGCGCGCCTCAGTGGTGCACCAGTGGGCCACGGTGTAGCGCATGGTTTCGCCGGTGGACTTGATCTTGGTTTCGTACCAGTCGAGCTCGCGATTCGGGTTGCCGGTAATGTCGATGGCCTCCTGATAGCTCTCGCCCTTGCGCGGATCGAAGACGAACTCGGGCACGCCACGCGAGTCGCGCACGCGCTGCGCCTGGTGCAGAGCCATGTCGTCGGGGACGCCGTGTTCGGGCTGGCAGGTGGTGAAGGCCTGCAGGAACATCGTTCCGCGATACTCAAGACCGTCGAGAATGGCCCGATAGAGCTTGGGGGCGTTAGCCATCGAAACCTGCGCGATGAACGGGGAGCCGTGACCGGCGAGGAAGGTTTCGGCGACAGTCTTCTTCTCAGTGTTCTTGCCCTGCGTGGCGACGCCGAAGACGTTCATGTCGTTGCCGCCGAGCATCGGGGTCGAATCGGAATTCTGGCCGCCAGTGTTGGAGTAGACCTGGGTGTCGAGCATAAGGGCCTTAACGTTGGGCCGGTTCTGCAGGACGACCTTGGACATGTTCTGATAGCCGATGTCGCCCATGCCGCCGTCGCCGCCGACCACCCAGACTTTAGGCAGCTCGACGATTTCCTGGTCGGTCATGAGGGCATCGGTGAAGTGGGTGAACTCGTAGTATTCGCGATCGCTGATGACTTTGCTGTCGCGGGTCAGGACGATGTCGGCAAGGCGCTCGGGGATGACCGAACGGCGCGCGTGATCGACGATGAAGCTTTCACCCATCAGCCAGCCGATGGTGATGCCGTCCTGGAAGAGCGAGTTCATCCACGGGTAAGGGTGGGGGTTGTTAGGGGCAGTTGAACCGTAGACCGTGTTGCAGCCGGTATGCGCGGCCATGGCCATGACGCTCATGCCGTTAGCGAGGCGACCATCGATGGGCTGCAGGCTCTTGTGGTTGAAGGCCTCGGTGAGCAGCACGGCGGCCATGGCCTCGATGAGCTGCTGGTCGGTGATGAGGCCATTTTTCTCTTCGTGGGCCTTGATGCGAGCGAGCGTGTCTTTCTCGTCTTCGCCGCCGAGGCCGAGGATGAGGTGCGCGATGGCCTGGCGGAGCAGCTTGTACTCGCTAGGGGCGCTGGCCTTGAGAGCTTCGAGGCGGGCGACGCCGGTCTTCTCAAGCTGGCCGGCCTTGGCAACGAAGCGATCGCTCTTGGCATGGAAGACTGGGCGCATGTAGGCCTCGGTGACGGCCGCGATGGAGCGGAGCACGCTCTTCTCGCCGCAGCCCGCGCAGGCGCCATCACCGGCAACGAGGGCGTCGTAGTTGCGGCGCACCATGAGCATGTTGCGGAGGGTAGCGGTCTTCGAGTCGGCCGGATTGGCGCTGTTGAAGAGACCGAGGTACTTCTGCGAGGTATCGGGAAGCAGGTTGAGGAAGGCGGTGCCGGTTTCGTGCTCGGCGTTGACCTCTTCAGTTTCCTGCACCATCCTGAGGGCCTGGTGATCGCCGCATGCGGTGACGCAAGCTGCGCAGCCCTTGCAGAGGTCGCTGACGAAGATGGAGAAGATGCCACCTGTGCCCGGGGCCTTGCGCTCAGGAGAGGAGAAGATGGCGTTGGTTTTCTGGTAAGCCATCGGCACCTTGTCGATGATGGTGAAGAACTGGGCTTTTGCGGCAGCCGAGAAGCCGTCAACCGATTCGGTGACTTCGCGGATGATGGTGGGCAGCGGCGTGCCGGTCTTGATTTCGGCAAGCATGCGGGCGCGCGTCTGCTTCTCGATCTCGGGCAACTTGGCCATCATCTTGCTGCGTTCGGCCTCGTCTCCCACATAGCGCGAAACCGCCATGGTCAGGATCGTACTGAGGTCCTGCGAAGTGTTGGGCAGGGCGGTGTCGGGGCAGACGGAGATGCACTCCATGCACTGGGTGCAGTTTTCGGGAATGTAGAGCGGAGTTTCGCGGCGGGCGACGTACTTGGAAGCGGTGTCGCCGGTGGCCGCGGCGATGACGCCCATGGCGGAGAGGGGCGTGGCCGGCTGGTTGTAGCCGAAGTGCGAGCGGAACTCGGCGTCGAAGGCGGTGATGCTGCTGATGGGGGTGCGCGGCCCCTGGCCGGCGGGAACCGGCGTGGAACGGCAGCCGCCGACGGTGCAGCTTTCGCCGCCGACGGTGGCCATTTCAAGAATGGGCAGAAGCGCATCGCCGCGGAGGCTGGAGCGGTCGGGGGCAGTCATTTCGCCGACTTTGATCTCGCGGACGCGCTCGAAGCCCTGGGTCATGACTTCCATGTTCGACTGGACAACGGCGTCGCCCATCTTGCCAAACTTTTTGACGTACTGCTTGTGAACGACCTCGCGGTATTGCTCCTGGGTGATGCCGAACTCCTGGAGCAGCGAACTGACGGCGAAGAACGCGCCGAGGAAAGCGTTGCCCTGCATGCGGAGCTGGAGGTCGGCACGGTCGGTGGCCTTCTTGGCGATGTCGAAGCCGGGCAGGGTGAAGACGCGAATCTTTTTCTCGATGATCTGCTTGCGGGCCCAAAGCGGGAGATTTTCCCAGGCGCGCTCTCCTTCGGCGTCCGACTCCCATACAAGGCTTCCGCCTTCCTGGATACCGTCGAGGGGATTGGTGTGGGTGAAGGCCTTGGGATCGCAGCAGAGGACGGTAGTGACGTGGCGCAGGTCGCAGTTGACGCGGATGCGGTCTTTGGCGGCAACCATGAAATAGCTGGTGGGCGCGCCCTTTTTCTCCGACCCGTACTTGGGGTTGGCGGAGACGTGAATGACTTCCTTGGGATTGCCCTTCTCGTCGACGATGTGATCGCGCTCGAAGAGGAGATCGTTGAGGTCGCCGAGGATGGCGCCGAGGTTTTTGCCGGTGGTGATGGCGCCCCAGCCGCCGATTGAATGGAAGCGGACGGCGACGGCGCCGTCGGGCAGGAGGGATGGCATTTCGTCGCCGATGACCGAGTAGGGATGGTCAATGCCGAGGACGATGAAGTTTGCGCCGTCCTTAAGCGTCTTGCCGTCTTTGCGGGCGCGGCCTGCGGTTGCGTATTCGAAGGCGCCAATGATGTGCTCGGGGCGGAAGTCGCGGGAGCCGAGGCCGTAGCTTCCGTTGATGATGGTGGGCAACTCGCTCGGGGAGATGGCGGGGAGTCCTTCGACGGCGGGATGGCCTTCGTACTGGACAGCCTTGGAGAGGGCGGTGCGGATGTCGCGGCCCAGGGGATTGTCGCCGGCGAGGGCTTCGTCGGTCCGCTCGAGGATGATGACGTTCTTCTTGCCTTTGAGCGCCGCTACGATGGCGGCCTCAGGGAAGGGGCGAATGACATTGACATGGATGGAGCCGACCTTGACGCCGCGGGTGGCACGCAGGTAGTCGACCGCAGCTTCGATGTTTTCGGCAGCCGAGCCGAGGGAGACGAAGACGGTGTCGGTGTCGTCGCACTTGTACTGGCTGACAAGGCCGTAGTAGCGGCCGGTGAGTTCGGCGAACTTCTTGTAGGCAGCTTCGAGGAATTGAAGGATCGGCTCGGCAAAGTTGTTGCGCCGAGCGACCACGCCCTGCATGTAGTGCTCCTGGTTCTGCACCGGGCCGAGCATGACGGGGTTGGTGAGGTCGATCATTTTGGGGACGCGACGGCGTGTGGGGCCAAAGAGCACGCGCTGCGCCTCGGTCGGGCAGTCGATGATGTCATCAGGGGCGCCGAGGTACTCGCGAATCAGCTCGGACTCGTGCTTATAGAAGGTGCGCTCGAGATGGGAGGTGAGAAAGCCGTCCATGATGTTCATGCCCGGCGTGAGGCTGAGTTCGGTGACGTGGCGGAGGATGAGGGACTGGTCGGCAGCTTGCTGGGCATCTTTGCCGAAGAGCATGATCCAGCCGGTATCGAGGGCGCCGTAAATGTCGTCGTGGCCGCAGTGCACGTTGAGGGCGTGCTTTGTGAGAGCGCGAGCGCCCACCTCAAGCACCATCGTGGAGCCCTTGCCGGGTGCGTGGTAGTACTGCTCGACGCCGTAGACAACGCCCTGGCCGGAGGTGAAGTTGACGACGCGCTTGCCGCAGACGGAGTGGGCAATGGCCCCGCCCTGGGCAGCGTGCTCACCCTCGGTCTCGATGGCGATGGTATTGCCGCCGAAGACGTTCAGGTGGCCCTCGGCGTAGGCCTGCTGGAAGAGCTCGCCGCCCTCGGTGGACGGAGTGATCGGGTAGAAGACACCGGCATCGGCGATGCGGGTTTCAGTGTGGTAACTGACAAGCTGGTTGCCGTTTGCGGTGACCCGGATTCCCGGATAACGAGCTGCTTCCGCCATAAATCCCCCTGAAGAAACCTTCTTTGTTATCTTGGACTTGGACTGTGTCCAAGCCTTGAGGCCTCAAAAAGTTGAAGCGCTTCTAGCGCCTGACACGGATGATCCACTCCAGATCGATCCGGTGTTGCCATCGCCCGGCGGCACCTGTTTTGTTGGTTCCAAGCGGCCGTGGCAGGATCGCGAAATGAGGAAGGATCCGGCCGATACCCCCTTCTTCAGTATGCTCTTTTCCCAAGCGCGCCGGAGACGGTATATCGCATTGCGAGATCGTTGGGGAGAGGCAACAATCTACACAAATTTCACTGATTTAGGGTCGCCGTCTATACTTGCTGCGATTCACTATGGGTATCGATACCACACCCGAGGACCAGCCTCGCGGATACGCGATCTATCCCAGCCTGCGGGGGCGGGCGGTCCTGGTCACAGGGGGTGCGACCGGGATCGGAGAGTCGCTGGTCGGGCATTTTGCGCGGCAAGGTGCCCGGGTGGCGTTTCTGGATATCCAGGATGGGCCGGCGGAGGGTCTGGTGAAGTCGCTGGCGGACGCCGGGTGCCCGAAGCCAATTTATCTGCATTGCGACCTGACCGACCTCGAAGGCCTGCAGAGAGCGGTGAAGCAGGTTGTTAACGCGCTGGGCGGCGTGGATGTGCTGGTGAACAATGCGGCAAACGACAAGCGTCACACGATCGAGGAAGTCACTCCGGAGTTCTGGGAGCGTTGCATGGAGCAGAACCTGCGGCACCAGTTCTTCTGCGTGCAGGCTGTTCTGCCAGGAATGCGGGCTGCGGGACGAGGTTCGATTGTGAACCTGTCGTCGATTTCGTGGATGGTGCCGTCGACAGGGCTACCGGTTTATATCGCCGCGAAGGCAGCGATTGTGGGACTGACGCGGACGCTGGCGCATGAATTGGGTCCGGCGGGGATCCGGGTGAACGCCGTGCTGCCGGGGGCGATTGCGACGGAAAGGCAGAAGCGGCTGGTGTACACGCCGGAGTACAAAGCGGAGATCCTGGCGAGTCAGGCTCTGAAGCGGGAAATCCTTCCCGAAGATGTCGCGAGGCTGGTGCTGTTTCTGGCGGCGGACGACTCGAGCGCGATTACGAACCAGAGCTATGTGGTTGATGGAGGTTGGGTGTGAAGCACGTGTGCGGTTGTTTGGGCTGAATTGTGATGGCGGAGTGGGCGCTTGCCACAAGAATGGGCAGGCGCAAGCGTTGATGTTTCACAGGCAGTTGCAACACCAGAATGACGTAAGATTCTTCGGGGAGTGAATCACCATGGTTCTTATTGCCAACTTGAGCCGCAGTCGCACCTTCGCGAGATTAGCTGTCGCGGTCTTCGCAAGCGTTTGCGGAGGCTTTTTCTCGTCCTCCTGCCCGGCGCAAGATGCCGAGCAGGCCGCCAAGATTGCAGCCAACCTGCCGCAGGCCTCGCAGACAGTGATCGCGCGGCTGTCGCAATTGCCCGAATTGCCGGACGGCACATGGCGGATGCATGCGGGCGACTTGCCCCATGGCGAGGCTGTGGATCTGGCGGACAGCGACTGGCCGACGATTGCTCCGCGGAGTGAAGCTCCCAACGAGGCGGTGTGGTTCCGGCAGACGTACACGATCCCGGAGACGCTGCACGGCTATGACCTGACGGGTTCGAAGATCTGGTTTCAGTTCCACGCGGAAGCGAACGGGCCGATGCCGGAGATCCTCTACTTCAACGGGCGCCGCGTCGCTCTGGGCGACGACCTGGAACCGATCATCATCTTTGACGATGCGAAGCCCGGAGACAAGGTCGTGGTGGCGGTGAAGCTTTTGCACACTGTGGACAAGAAGAACTTTCGCGGGGCCACGCTGCGGATTGACTTCCCGGAGAATCGGCCGAATCCAGAAGATCTTCGCCTGGAGTTTCTGACGGCGACGTTGCTGGTTCCCTCGCTCGATCCAAACGGGAACAGCGATGGAAAGATGAACGATCTGAACGACGCGATTGCGGCAGTCGATATGAAGGCGCTGGATTCGCACGACCAGAAGGCCTTTGACGACAGCCTGCGGGCGGCGCACGCGAAGCTGGAGAGCCTGTTGCCGCTGATGGAGACGGCGACGTGGCACTTGACCGGTAACTCGCATATCGACGCGGCGTGGCTGTGGCCCTGGACAGAGACCGTGGACGTGGTGAAGCGGACATTTGGGACGGCACTGCAGCTGATGTACGAGTACCCGGAGTACACATACACCCAGTCTGCCGCGGCCTACAACGAGTGGATGGCGGAGAAATATCCCGACATGAACTCGGAGATCAAGCAGCGGATCAAGGAAGGCCGGTGGGAGGTTGTGGGCGGCATGTGGGTTGAGCCGGATCTGAATTTGCCGGACGGGGAGTCGCTTGTGCGCCAGCTGCTGGTGGGCAAGCGCTGGTACCAGAAGAACTACGGCGTGGACGTGCGCATCGGCTGGAACCCGGATTCCTTTGGGTACACGTGGCAGCTGCCGCAGATCTACAAGAAGTCGGGCGTCGATTATTTCGTTACGCAGAAGATGACGTGGAACGACACGAACCAGCTGCCGTTCAAACTGTTCTGGTGGGAATCGCCGGATGGATCGAAGGTGCTGACGTATTTCCCGCACGACTATGCGAACGACAACCTGAACCCGGTGCGGCTGGCCAATGACATGGTGCAGGCGCGGGAGCGAGCCACCGGTCTGACAGACATGATGGACCTTTACGGCATTGGGGATCACGGCGGCGGTCCGACGCGCGCGATTCTCGACCAGGGGTATCACTGGGCGATTCCGAGGAGTCCGCACCAGGTGGTGCCGAAGATGGAATTCGGCATTGCGCAGACGTATTTCTCGGACGTGGAGAAGCAGATCGCGCCGGAGAGCAAGACGTGGAACTACCAGTCGATCGCCGAGGGATATACGGCGCCGCCGGCGGTGCCGGGCAAAGTCTCGATTCCCACGTGGAAGAGCGAACTCTACTTTGAATATCACCGCGGTGTGATGACGACGCAGGCGAATCACAAGCGCAACATGCGCGAGAGCTCGATTGAAGCGCTGAACGCGGAGAAGTGGGCGTCGCTGGCTTGGCTGGACGGGAACAACTATCCGGCCGGCGAACTCACGGAGGACTGGAAGAAGATTTTGTTCAACCAGTTCCATGACCTAGCAGCGGGGTCGGGCATCGGCATCATCTACAAGGACGCGCAGAAGGACTACGACGTGGTGCGCTGGTCGACGAACGAGATTTCGGCGAATGCGCAGCAAACGGTTGACGAGCACATCAACACGGCGGGGAGCGGGGTTCCGGTGGTGGTCTACAACCCGCTGAGCTGGGAGCGCTCGGGAGAGGTGAGCATTCGGGTACAGGAGGGCAAGCCGGTCGAGTCGGCTTCTGGCGGGGCGCAGGTGCTGGAAAGCAAGACCGATCCGGCGACGGGCGTCTCCGAAGTGCGGCTGCATGTCGATCGCGTGCCGGCACTGGGATACAAGGTGGTGTGGGTAGGCGCGGGCAAAGGCTCGACGAAGAGCGCCAGCGATGTGACGGCCAAGGACACGGGCAGTTCGATTTCGCTGGAAAGCGCAGCGCTTCGGGTGACGGTGGACAAGCAATCGGGTTGCGTCACGAGCCTGTACGAGAAGAAGGCCGGTTTCGAATCGCTGGCTCCGGGCGCATGCGGAAACCAGCTGCAGTTCTTCAAGGATCTACCGAAGGATTATGACGCGTGGAACATCGATCCCGGCACGCTGGACGTTGCGCCGATGACGATCAGTCATGCGGATGCGGTGGAGCTGGTGGGGAACGGGACACCGGATCCGGAGATCCGGGTTACAACGCACTGGCAGGACTCGAAGTTCGTGCAGACGATCAGCATTCCGCATGACGCCAGTTACGTGGACGTGGGGAATTCGATCGACTGGCACGAGACACACGTGCTGCTGAAGGCAGCTTTCCCCTTGGCGGCGACGTCCCCTTTCGCGACCTACGATATTCCCTTTGGGGAGATCGACCGCGCGACCACCCGCAACAACTCGTGGGAGAAGGCGCAGTTTGAAGTGCCCGCGCAGTACTGGGCTGATCTTGGGGATGGCAAGCACGGACTGAGCCTGATCAATGACTCGAAGTTCGGCTACGACGCGGTGGGCAACTTGCTTCGCCTGACGCTGCTGCGGTCGCCGACGTGGCCCGATCCGGAAGCCGATCGCGGCCACCACGACTTCCACTACGCGCTCTATCCGCACAGCGGCACGTGGAAGGATGCGATGACGGTCCGTCGCGGCTGGGAGTACAACTATCCGCTGCAGGCGGTGGTGACGACGGCGCACGCGGGTTCGCTGCCTGCCGAGCACTCGTTTGCGTCGGTTGAGCCCGAGAACGTGGTGCTGACGGCGGTGAAGAAAGCCGAAGACGCCAAGGGGCTGATCCTCCGCTGCTACGAGTGGGCGGGCAAGGATGGGACGGTCGAGTTCCATGTGCCGGCGGGCGCCACTGCAGCGACAGTGACGAACATGATGGAAACGCCGCAAGGGGATCCGCTGAGGGTTTCTGGGGATGTGGTCAAGGCACCGATTCATCCCTTCGAGATCCTGACGATTCGGGTGGATTATCCCAATGGAGGGCCGAAGCAATAACAAATGATCCGTGCGCGGGTGCGGCCGGTTGGCTGCGCCCGCGGCGGTAAGCCGGCCCTGTTTTTTCGCACCATTGATGGTGCAAATGTTTGAATTAAGGGCAGATTAGGAGGCTTTCGTTACCTCCCGGTGATTTCTTTTGTGTTATTTTTTACGCGGTCGCTTGACCGCTTTGGTAGTCTAGCGATTACGGAGCCAGCCCCAATGGATATCACCTCCCCGTTTGTTGTTGTTCCTGTCTTTATCGTCGTGTTCCTGGTGGGGATTTTGTTTGCCACAAGCAGCAAGGAAGACGGACACTCGACGCACTGATCACTGCTCCGTGAACCGAACCAGGACAATCCCCTCTCTCGGAATCTGCAGATTCACTTGCGCTGACCCGCCGTTGAGCGTGAGGGAATGATTATGCCTTGTCTGGTCGAGGTGGCCGGCCCGCTCGAGCTGCGCAAGTTGCTCGTGGGTTGGCTGGGAGGGGCTTCCCATCTGCTGCCAGGCGCGATAGGCGTTGCTGTGTGAGCCATCTACCCGGAATTCGGCTTCCGAGACGGTCGTGCCTTTGAGGCCGTCGACCGTGAGCTGGACTGAAGCGGGAGGCGCTTCAACATCGGCGTCATCATAATTCCAGAGCAGGACATCGACTGCGCGCGAGCTGCGTGTGGCGACCGCGTTCACGTCGGGTGCTTCGGTGGCGCTGTGGGCGACGACCTGATCGAGAGGCAGGGCACCGGTGCTGGTGGTCTGGAGCCAGGAGCTGGGACCGGACGGATCGCCGAGCATTCCCATCAAGCGAAACGCATTCAGGACCGGCTTGTCGACTCCGTCGGTGGCGAGGGCGCGCAGCGAGGCGAAGATGGGCTGACTCTCGAATTCAAAGGCCCAGGTTACGGCGCCCCGGACGGTGAGCCCGTATTTGCGTGCCAGCTCATAGGTGCGCATAGTGGCCTCGGTGACGCTGGCTCCATAGAGGGGGCCGTTGCGATAGCCGTTTTGGGGGTTCAGGCAAGCTCCGCAGCCTTCGGGATCGCTCTCGCCGAGGATGATCGGCGTGTTTTTCCATTCAGGATAGGAGGCGACGACTTTCATGCCTCGCTCGACGGCGCGCAACTGGGTGGCGATGCTCATGACCACGTGGCCGTCGACAAAGGTTGGATGTCCCTTGGGGTGGTAGCTGATGAAGTCAAGGGGAGCGCCGGTGCCTCCGGTGGCTGCGTTGGGGCCATGCGCGCAATGCTCGAGGAACTGGCGGAGGAACGGCTCGGAGTGGTCGCTGACGCCGGTCGCCTCGGGGCCGCCGATCTTCGCACTGGGAAGAACGTGACGGATGGATGCAGCGGTGACATCGTAGAGGCGGTCATATTCGGCGGGAGTTCCGTGCCAGTAGGCGATGTCGGGCTCGTTCCATACTTCCCAGAGCCAGGTGCTGGTCTGGCTTCCGTAACGGGTCTTGAGGTGGGTTGCGTAGGCAACGATCAAATCCGCCCATTTTTTCCATGCGGCTTCGTCTTTGGGCGGATAGCTCCAGCCGGTGAAGACATCGCCGTTGGGAAAGTTGTGACGGTAGGGCCGGGGGTGCGCGGAGAGTGCCTCGGGCATAAAGCCGATCTCAACAAGCGGACGGACGTGGGCCTCGGTGAGAGCGTCGAAGATGCGGTCGGTGATGGTGAAGTCGTAGACCGGCATGCCGTCGGGCCGCTCGGTATAGACATTGGTTGAGCCCCACTTGAGAGAACCGCTGCCATCGCCGGTGGTGAGGAGGTTGTGGGTGCGGAAGTAGACAGGGGCTGGGCTCAGCGCCGCCAGTTCGCCGAGCAGCTTTTTGCCGTTGGGCGCATAGGTAAAGTTGGGCTCATCGGCGCCGTAGTAGTTCCAGATGGGAGTGTAGGGGCCGACCGGGGTGTCGGCGTGGACATCGACACGAATGGCAGCTGGAGATCCGGCCTGCGCCAAGCCGGCGACGGCCGCGAGCAGGCCCAGTGTTGCGAAGAGAATTACTGCAGAGATTTCGGACCTGCGGCGGAGAGACGTCTTCATGGGCTCCACGATACGGCAATTTTCGGGCGGCTGGAATCGGATGGTCGTTCGCCCGGGCGGCACAGTGATATTAAGATGGAATCCCTGCGCGGTGGCCGTTTATGAGCCGGGGAACCGGGGGCGCAGGGCCGGCGTACTGAATGCACAGAGGACAAATGCGATGTTTCGGAAGGCGATGATGGTGGCGGCGAGCTTTTTGCTTGTCGCGTGGCTCGCGGGATGCCGCGTGCGCACGGAAAAGGATGCAAATGGGGACGACAAGTCAGTCCAGGTCGACACGCCTTTTGGCGGTGTGCATGTGAATACCAACCAGACGACGGCGTCGGATCTCGGGTTGCCCGCCTACCCGGGAGCGGAATTGGCGAAAGACGACGACATGCACAAATCGGCCGATGTGCACATGGGATTTGGCGAGTGGCAGTTGCGCGTGCGCGCGGTGTCGTACGCATCGGGAGATGCGCAGGACAAGGTCGTGGCCTTTTACAAGAAGGCGCTCAGCCGTTACGGCGACGTGATCACGTGCCAGGGCAATGCGCCGGTGGGCACGCCCGCGGTGACCTCAGAGGGGCTGACGTGCGCCGATGACAGCAAGCACAACCACATCCAGGTGAACGGGACTCACGGATACGATCTATCGGGAGAATTCCAGTTGAAGGCGGGATCCAAGCGCCATCAGCACATTGTTGCCTTCGAGAATGAGCAAGACGGGAAGACGCGATTTGCGATGGTCGCGCTCGATCTGCCAGCGGGGATCGACGACGACAGCAAGAGCGACTAGCGGCCCGGAATTCGACTCTGCGAGCGCAATGGAAATTGCCGGGTTGCCCGTGCGGGTTTGGCTGCAGAGGAAATTGAGCTGCGACTTCGGGTTCACTCCTGTGTTTTCCCTGTAGAATTCGGGGAACAGTTTGAAACCATTCTGGACGGAGCCCTTTCCCAATGCAGAGGAGATTTTTCCGATATTTCGCCGCGGCGGTGTTGTGTGTTGCGGCAGGTTTGTATGCCGCGGACAAGCAGAAGCCTCAGCCTCCCGCGGTGGTCGACCCTTATGCCGAGGTGCAGCCGGCAACCGAGACGCTCGACCTGACAATGTACCAGCGTATTCGCGAGGAGGGCCTGAACCGCTCGCATGTGATGGAGTTCGCGACTGCGTTGATGGACGGCATTGGCCCGCGCCTCACCGGTTCGCCGAACCTGATGAAGGCGAACGAATGGACGCGCGACACGCTGACCAAGATTGGACTGGAGAACGCGCACCTTGAAGATTGGGGCGAGTTCGGCCTTGGCTGGCAGCAGCTGAACACGTGGGCGCGCATGGTAACGCCTGACACGGCGGTGCTGATTGTGCAGGCGACACCGTGGTCGCCATCAACGCCCGGGGCGGTGACGGGCGACGTGGTCTACGTCAGCATTCAAAACGAGGGAGATTTCGACAAGTACAGAGGCAAGCTTGCGGGGAAGGTTGTGCTCTTCGGAGCGATGCGCGAAGTGCCGCCGGTGGATAAGCCGCTTTTCACGCGCTACACCGACAAGGAACTGGAGGAGCTTGCGGAGTTTCCCGTGAGCGCGAACGCCGGCGGGCTGCCGCCTGAATTGCAGGCCCGGTTGCGCGCGCGGATGGAGCGCATGCGCATCATCGACAAGGTGGCCCAGTTCTTCGCCGATGAGAAGGTTGCGGCGGTGATTGAGCCGAGCCGCGATGGGGCCAATGGAGGCGGCTCGGGCGGGACGTTTTTCGATGACAATGGCGCGACGCTGGGCCGGACGCCTTACCTTGCGGATCATCGCGTGAAGGTGCCGGTGGTGGTTGCGGCGATTGAGAGTTACGGCAGGCTTTACCGGCTGACGCAGCATCATGCGCCGGTGAGTGTTGAGGTAGATGTTGAAACGAAGTTCACTGGCGAGCACGAGCATGCGTACGACACGATCGCGGAGATTCCCGGCACCGATCCCAAGCTGAAAGACCAGGTGGTGATGCTGGGCGGTCATCTCGATAGCTGGATTGCGGGAACGGGGGCAACGGACAACGGCGCCGGGACGATCGTTGCGATGGAAGCGGTGCGCATTTTGAAGGCGCTGAATGTGAAGCCGCGCCGCACGATCCGGATTGCGCTCTGGACGGGTGAAGAGCAGGGGCTTTTTGGGTCGAAGGGTTACGTGAAACAGCACTTCGGATTCGCTCCGCTCTCGACGGCACCGGATCAGGTTGCGTTGCCGGAATTCATGCGCCGGGCCGCCGGCCCGCTGGAGCTTAAGCCCGAGCAGAAGCTGATCTCGGGATACTTCAACGTCGATAACGGGTCGGGGAGAATCCGCGGGGTTTATCTGCAGGGCAATGCCGCGGTGGCGCCGATCTTCGCACAGTGGATTGCTCCGCTGAAAGATCTCGGGGTGACAACCCTGACGATGCGCAACACCGGGGGTACGGATCACCTGAGCTTTGACGCAGTGGGGATTCCCGGGTTCCAGTTCATCCAGGACGACCTCGACTATGAGACACGCACGCACCACTCGAACGAGGACGTCGTGGAACGGCTGCAGCCCGAGGATCTGAAACAGATCGCGACAGTGGAGGCGATTTTTGTTTACAACGCCGCGCAACGCGACCAGATGCTGCCGCGGAAACCGCTCCCGGACCCGGAGGCGGAACAGCAGCGCCGCGAGCCACTTCAGGGGATCTTTCCCGGGGCAGCTCCGGAGGGGCCAAAGCAGTAGAGGAACCTCGATGCTGGAAGCGGGCCGCGCCTCGTCCTGGACGAGCGGGCCTTTGCACTAAGAGGCGTGCGGCAGCCTGTCTACCAGGACGCTAGCCGGCGTGGCGGACGCGCTATCTGTTAAACTTAGGAACAGCGTTTTTGCGGGACGAACGGACCAGGCAGCTTCCGCGGACTCGCTTGATCAGATGTCGGGGAGTGGCTCAGCCTGGTAGAGCACCTGGTTCGGGACCAGGGGGTCGGAGGTTCAAATCCTCTCTCCCCGACCATT
>DATJMC010000130.1:0-55166 GCA_035508975.1 Occallatibacter sp. | reverse complement strand
CAGCGAACAGAATGGTGGTCCGGGAGATCTTGATCCGGCGCTGGCGGAAGTTGAAGCAGGTCTGAAAACACGAACCGGGCGCTTCGGCACCCGGTTTCCGTTGGGATCAGATTTTGGGATCAAGCCCTTATTGGTTGCGGGGGCTGGATTTGAACCAGCGACCTTTGGGTTATGAGCCCAACGAGCTACCGGGCTGCTCCACCCCGCATTGACAGTTTAGCAATAGCCCATCGCAGGGTCAACGACCCGTGTCCTGAGGGCTGCAAAACTTCGCGCGTGGCCGGGGCCCGGGTGCGGCGTTGTTCGGCCTGCTTCGTGATTTCTGGAGCGAACCGCGCGGGGCAGACTTTCGCCTCAATCCTTTACACTGCTCCCATTCCCTATCACGCGAGGAAAGCCGCGGATGTCGCAACTCTATGTCGTGGTCCTGGCAGCCATCGTGGTGGTTCTGCTCTCCGTTGCTCTCTATCGCACCACCCGCGTCAAGACCAAGGCCGACTACCTGGTCGCCGGCCGTTCCCTTCCCGCCGTAGTGCTGGTGCTCACGCTGCTCACGTCGTGGATCGGTGCGGGATCGCTGTTTGCCGGCGCGGAGAACGCCTACCGTAACGGCTTCGCGGCCCTGTGGCAGCCGGCCGGGGGCTGGCTGGGACTTCTGCTGATTTACTTCATCGCTCCGCGCGCCCGCAAGTTCGCCCAGTTCACTCTTCCCGACCTGCTTGAAGCCCGCTACAACCAGACGGCTCGCGTGCTGGGGACGTTCGCGATTCTTTTCGCCTATGTGGGAATTACGAGCTACCAGTTCAAGGGTGGCGGCAATGTGCTGCATCTGATCTTTCCTGACACGGTAACCCCCGAGCTAGGCACCTATATCATCGCCGTGTTTGTCATCGTTACGACTGCGCTGGCGGGGATGTCGTCTGTGGCTTATATGGATGTGGCGATCGGCTCCCTGGTCACGGCGATCTGCGTAATCGCCACACCCTATCTTTTTCTTAAGGCTGGCGGATGGACCGGCCTTCACGCCGCGCTGCCGGAGACGCACTTCGAGGTCCTCGGCAACCTCTCTTTCACGCGGGCAATGGAGTTTCTGGTTCCCACCATGCTGCTGATGCTCGGCAACCAGGTGATGTACCAGAAATTCTTCTCTGCAAAAACAGAAAGGGACGCGCGCGTCTCTGTTGTCGGCTGGATTCTGGGCACCCTGCTGCTGGAAACCCTCATCGTCGCGATCGCGGTTTTTGGATCGGCGCTTTACCCGAGCGGCGAAGTGGCCCGGCAGCCCTACGAAATTATTCCCTACACAGCCCGCCATGGTTTGCCTGCGTTTCTGGGAGCACTGCTGTTGGGAGCAGTCTTCGCGAAGGTCATCTCGACGGCATCGAACTATCTGTTCTCGCCGGCAACCAATCTGATCAACGACGTTTTTGTCCGCTACATGGCTCCCGATGCCTCGCACAAGCGGGTGCTGATTGTCTCCCGCCTTGCCGTGGTGCTTCTTGGCTGCTGGGCTCTCTATCAGGCGATCTACGCGCAGAGCATTCTTGAAAAGATGCTGTGGGCCTACACCATCTACTCCGCGGCGCTCACGCCGGTCGTTCTGGCCGCTTTCTATTCCAAGCGCGTCACGGCCTGGGGCGCAGTCGCCGCGATTGCCGCGGGTACGGTCGTGACCCTCGGCTGGGATGTGCCGGGTGTCAAGTCGCTGTTTCCGCCGATCCTCGCCGAGCGTGACGCCATCTTCCCTGCGCTGTTTGCGGCGCTGGTTGCCATGATCGCGGTCAGCTTTTTAACGCCGAAGCCTTCCCCGGAGAGCCTGGCGCAATTCTCCGACTGAAGAAAGATTGAGGGCGATCGAAACGATCAACCTGAGACTCGAGGCGCGGCGCGGGCACTACACTGAGAAGTGGAACGATATGCCGACACGCCCCTGCTGGGTTGAGATTTGCCCCCGCGCCCTTGAAGACAATTTCCGATTTCTGAAGCAGGCTGCCGGTCAAGCAGAACTGCTGGCGATCGTGAAGGCCAACGCCTACGGACACTCGCTGGCGCTTTGCGCACCCGCAGCAGCGCGCGCCGGCGCAAGGTGGCTGGGCGTCACCAGCGTCGAAGAAGGCGTGGCGGCGCGGGCCGTTTGTCCTGACGCGCAGATCCTTATCATCAGCGGCGTGTTTCGCGGCCAGGGCGGCGACGTGATACGCCACGCACTCACATCCGTGGTCTGGGAAAAATGGCAGCTCGCCGAACTGGAAGGCGCAGCCACGATTGGGACCAGGCCGATTCGCGTCCATCTTGAAATTGACACAGGCATGAGCCGGCAGGGCGCAGGGCGCGACGATCTTCCCCCGCTGCTGGCGCGGCTGGGCGCTGGGTCGCCGCTCCAACTCGACGGCATCATGACACATCTCTTCGCGGCAGATGAGGCAGACGGCGCGGTGACTCGCGAACAGCTTGTGCGGCTGGCCGAAGCGCTCGATGCGATTCGGGCGGCAGGCCTGCAGCCGGAATGGCTCAATGTCGGCAATTCGGCGGCTTTGCTCTCCGACCAAGCCGAGACGATCGCAGAGCTTGCCGGCCGATTCGGCATGAAGGCGCTGATCCGGCCCGGCCTCGCGCTCTATGGGCTCGTCCCCCGGTTCAATCCTCCGTTCGCAGGCAGTGGCCCTGCCGTCCTGACGTCGATGCGCGAGCAGTTGCGACCTGTCCTGAGCTGGAAGACGCAAGTCGTCGCGCTTCGATCGGTCGCTGCAGGCACCTCCGTTGGCTACAACGGAACCTTTGTGGCCACCGAGCCGATGCGCCTCGCCTTACTGGCTGTTGGATATGCCGACGGCCTCGACCGGAAGCTTGGCAACCGGTTCAGCCTGCTGGTGCGTGGCCAGCGAGCGCCCCTGGTCGGCCGCATCAGCATGGATCAGGCGGTCCTCGACGTCACTGGAATTGAGGGCGTCGCAACCGGTGACGAGGTCGTGATCCTCGGCTCGCAGGGAGAGGAGATTGTGAGCGCGTTTGACCATGCCGACGCCGCCGGAACGATCCCGTGGGAGATCTTCACCCGCATCGGCGCGCGGGTTACGCGTATCCCAGTGGAAGGGAGCTACGGTTGATGCTCGTTCGAATCCTACGGGCAATCGCCGACGGCGCCGATGTGGCGGACAACCTTCTCCTCGCCGCATTCTTTCAGGCCAGCCGCCCCCAGCGTTGCTTCGATCATCGTTTCGATGCCCATCGCCGAATTCAGCAGCATGTGGTAGAGCCCGCGAGCGCACCACTCCTGGCCGTACATCTTGCGGATCACCGCCGCGCGCCGCTTATCGAATGCGGCGAGCATTTGATCCGCGTGCTGTGCCTGTTCAGGAAAAGCATTGAAGAACCAGTTGCGTTTCGCCTTGGTGGTTGCGTAAACAAAGACGTGAAAGCATCCGGGGACGCAGGAGAGCGCGCAGGCGGCGCCGCGTCCAACCAGCACGCAATTGCCCGCCTGGGCGGCGCGCTCGATCTCATTTTTGAGTAGCTTGAGCATGCGCTCGGAATCGAAGACATGTTCCTCGCCGATCCCCGTCATCGGGTAGGCTGAATCGTGCCAGAAGGCCTTTCCATAGCGGTAATACCAAGGGTCGAGGCGTTCGTCGAACTTTGCCGCCAGCTCGGTCGGGACTCCGGCGCTCTTGGCCGCCGCCGCCACAAGCTCGGAATCCATAAGCTTCCAGCCAAGACGACTCGCGAGCTCATGCGCGAACTCGCCGCCGCGCGATCCATACTCGCGCTCCACGGTAATGACTTTGATGGGTGAGAGCGGCATCGCCAAATTCCCCCGCGAGGGGAGCATACAACGGATCGGGCTATTCCGGGCAAACAAATCGCGTTGCGGATGAAAGGGTTTCCACTCCCGTCGCAAACGATACCTTGACGATCTACAAGCGCAGTTGTAGATTATCGAGGCATGGGCAAACCAAGCGATCTCGTCCAAGGCACTCTCGACCTCCTCATCCTGAAAACGCTTCTGCCCGAAGCCATGCACGGGTGGGCCATCGCCAAGCGCATCCAACAGATCTCGGGCGAGGTGCTGCAGGTGCAGCAGGGCTCGCTCTACCCCGCACTTCACAGGCTCGAGCAGCAGGGCTGGATCAAAGCGAAATGGCAGGAAAGCGAAACGAGGCGGCAGGCCAAGTTTTACGCGCTCACCGCGGCAGGCCGCAAGCAGCTTGAGAGCGAGACGGCAAACTGGAATCGCCTCTCCGCAGCCATCAACCTGATTGTGGGAGAAGCGTAGCACTTGCAGTGCGGCAGAAACCCTGCCGCATTTTTGGCGAGGAGGAAGAGATGCCACGGTTTTGGGAGCGATGCAGGATGTCATTCCGGGGCTTGTTTCGGCGCCGCGTGGACGATACGCGCCTTGAAGACGAGCTTGGTTTTCATCTCGACAGGCAGATCGCCGAGAACATCGCTGCCGGCATGAATCCCGCGGAAGCAAAATACGCTGCTTTGCGTACTTTTGGAAATCCGGCGCTGGTGCGCGAGCAAACCCGCGCCACCTGGGGATGGAGCAAGCTTGAGTCGCTCGCACAGGATGTCCGCTACACCGCGCGAGCACTATTGCGCCAAACCGGCTTCTCGGCAACGATCGTAGGAACGATGGCACTGGGCATCGGCGCGGCCGCGGCCATGTTTACTGTGGTCGATCATGTGCTTTTGCGGCCGGTGTCTTACAAAGATCCAAGCCGCCTGGTCGTGATGCAAGAGGGGGATCCCGGAGGAAAGCAGGTGTGGGATCTCTCTTGGCTCGATGTGAGCGAGTGGCGGCACTCTACCCGGTCGTTTGCCCAGATCGCGATGTCGCGGCACATGTCAGGCCGCTCGTATCTCGAGGGGCAAAATGCCGCTCTCGAAGTGACCGGGATGTCGGTCAGCGCGAACCTGTTCCCTGTGTTAGGCGTCGAGCCCCAGCTGGGACGCGGGTTCGTTCCTGAGGAGCCTAGCTTCGCGCAAGGGAAAAATGCCGGGTCCATTGTTCTGAGCTATCCCGCATGGCAAGAGGGATTCGGCGGCGATAAGGGAATCATAGGCAAGACGCTGAAAATCAATACCACCACGTACACGGTCGTCGGCGTGATGCCTGTGGGATTTGAGTATCCCATCGGAGGCAAGCATGCGCCCGAAGTCTGGACAGCGGTTTCGCTGGCGGAGAGCGATCGGAAGCGCGACTACACCGGGATGGATTTTGCGGTGATCGCCCGGCTTGCAAAAGGAGCTACCGTACAGAGCGCGCAGAACGAGATGTCCATCCTGCAAAAGCGGGTCGCGGCAGACTACACGGACGCCGATCTGCGCAAAGAGCACAGCACGGTGAAGGTTCAACCTCTCGTCAATACGCTCGTGACCGCCGATGTGCGCCGGGCCCTCATCGCTCTGCTCGGTGCATCAGGCGTGCTGTGGCTCATCGCCAGCCTCAACGTGACTAATCTTCTGCTGGCGCGGAACATGGCACGGCAGCGCGAGACGGCGATGCGCGTGGCTCTCGGGGCGAGCCGCCTGCGCGTGGTGCAGCAGATGCTGGTCGAGGGGTTCGCATTGAACGGCACAGCCGCTCTGCTCGGCATCGGCCTGGCGGTCGCATCGGTCAGCATTCTGGCGCGCGAGTTGAGCCGCACCTTGCCGGTGCCTATCCCTGCGCGGCCCGACGGTTGGATTCTTCTTGCCCTGCTCGGGATGACGCTATTGTCGACGCTCGTTTCTACGGCATGGCCGGCGTGGCTCGCGGCGCGCGCGCCTGTCGAGCCGGCGTTGAAGCAAGGCGGCCTGCAGGCCGGAACCACGCGGCGCCAGCATCGCGTGCGCGGTGTGCTGGTTGCGGCCGAGATCGCCATGTCGCTCTGCTTGCTGGTGGTCTGCGGCCTCCTGTTGCGCACGATCTATACTCTGCGCCACGTGCCGCTCGGCTTTCGCACCGACCACATTCTGGTGGCCAATCTCAGCATTCCCGCTTTCCACTACGACAACCAGAACATTGTTACCGCGCTCTATGATCCGCTGCTCGAGCGCGTACAGCACCTGCACGGCGTGCAGAACGCCGGCCTGATGAGCGAGGTCCCCCTCGGAAACACATTTCGGGTGCAACTGGGGCTGCGTAAGAACGACAGCTCGATGATCACGGGCATGCTGAAGCCGGTGAGCCCCGAGGTGCAGCAGATTTTCGGGTTCAAGATGGCTGCGGGCAGGTTCTTCGACAAGACCGATACGCCGACCTCGCAGCAGGCGGCGATCGTGAATCGCGCCTTCGCGAAGATCTACGCGCCGAACGCGCAGGATCCTGATTCGATCGTTGGAACCAAGTTCTGGAGCTTCAAGAAAAACGTCGAGACGCGCATCATCGGCATTCTCGACGATCAGCGGCAAGCGCAAGTGAGCAAGGATTCGCAGCCGGAGGTGGAGATCTGTCTCTGCCAGATCACGCCCGACAGCGGCATCTACAATCCGTCGACCGTCGGCATGGACCTGGCCGTGCGCACAGACCGCCCAACCGCCGAGATGATTCCCGAACTGCGCGACGTGCTGCGCCAGGCAAGTCCCGAGCTGGGCACGGCGACTATCACCACCATGGACCAGATCGTAGAGGACTCCTACGGAAGCCAGCGGCTGGCTGCGCATCTGCTTGAGATCTTCGGTGGTTCGGCGCTGGTGCTGTGCATGGCGGGACTCTATGGGCTGCTCGCCTATCTCGTCTCACAGCGGACGCGCGAGCTGGGCGTGCGCATCGCCCTCGGAGCGCGGCGCGGCAACCTGGTGTGGATGGTGCTGCGCCAGGCAGGCGTGATGCTCGTGGCCGGCGTTGCCTTGGGAACGGGGCTGGCTTTCGCTGCGGGGAAACTGGTCGACCGCTTCCTCTACGGCGTAAGCGCGCACGACGCCTGGACGCTGGCCGCGGCGCCGGCACTCTTGTTGGCGGTCGGCTTGCTTGCCGCCTACCTGCCCGCCCGCCGCGCGGCAAGCGTCGATCCCATGGAAGCCCTGCGCGCCGAGTGAAGAGGAAGGGCCCGGGCTTCAGCCAACCAAAAAGGCGCGAAGCCGAAGCCTCGCGCCCTTTTGATTTGTGACTGCGGCAGATCAGGAGAACTACTGCGTAACCGGTTGAGCCGGCGCCCTTGGTGCTTTCAGGTGAGGCGCATTTGCTGTTGGAGTGCCCGGCGGGGTGGGCGGAGCCGGCGGGAATCCCGAGCCCTTCTTGATGCGCAGATCGCCGACATCGGCGTTCAGCGTAATTTTGTTCTGGCCCGAACCGATGCGGCCGCTGATCGACTTGCTTTCGTCGCCGTTGATGTTCAGGTCGTAATCCGAAACGATGTCGCCGTTATGTGTGTGGCCGTCGACCGTGGCCGACTCGTCGGGAGGCAGCGTTACTTCTACGTCTCCCTTGCCGCTGCGCGCTTCAATGCTATAAGGGCCGGCAGGCTCGATCGAGATTTGTCCGCGGCTGTCATCCACAAACGTGTCGCCGTAGATCTGGCTCAGGTCCACATCCTTCTCCCGCGTGGTGACGCGCACTTCGCCCTTGGCTTCGGTCACGCGCAGATCGTCGGAATTCAGCGTCATGTCGCCCGGCAGCGTGGCCAGCTGCACCTCGGTCACCGAGGTGTGCAGGTGCGTGGGTCCGGAGATGTTTTCCAGATGCACATCGCCGAAGATCTCGCCGTTGAGGGTCACTTTGCCCTTCACTTCAGAGAAGGTCACGTCGTTGCAGTTGCCGTCGGCAGTCAAGTCGCCGTCGACCTGGTGGGCCGAAAAATCGCCGCGATCGTTGGAGAAATGCACCTGCACCGAGCCCTGGATCGTGCTCAGGTGCACATCGCCGTGGCTCGAGGTGATGGTTGCGCCGTTGCCCAGGCCCGCCGCCGTCACGTCGCCGTGCCCGGAATTCACCGTCACCTGTGCGGACTTGGGAACCGTGACGGCCAGATTGATGCGGCCGCTGTTGTTGCTCTGCGTCTTCACGAGCACCGTATTGCCGCTGACCGTCAGGTGCGCCTGTTCGGCGTCGAAGATCTTCTTGGCGTCGCTGTCGGTCTCGGCAAAGGCCACCTCATGCGCCTGCACCTGCACGCTGTTGGTGTCGCCGCCGGTCACGCTCACATCGCCGCGGGGATTCTCAATTTGAATCACCCCGTTGGCCGGAATCTGGACGTTCAGAACCTGCTGGTCCTGGTCGTGCTCGGGCTGCCCGAAGAAGTTGAAGAAGTTGCTGTCGTCGTGGTCGCCCCACTCGGCGCGCATCGGGCCCCAGAAGCCGTTCCAACCCGAAGCGGCAAGTCCGATCAGCGCCAGCAGAATCAGCACCCCCACAAATCCGCCGCTGCGATGAACCGGCGTATTGCGGCGCATGTCGAGCGCCCATTCGCCCAGCAATGCGATGCCGGCGGCGATCAGCAGCAGCGGCCACCAGCGGCCATACCAGCTCCAGAAGGTCGATCCGGCAATGCTGCCGGTGTAAATCAGAAGCCCTACGACGCCGATGGCGATCAGGATAATGGGGCCGACAATCGACGGCACCCGCGGGATATACCCGCCGCCGTAGCTGGCTTTCCAGGCATGGCGCTGCGCTCTCCACGCGTCGCGCTGCGCGCGCCAGGCTGCCCTTTGCTGTTCGCGATAGACGCGCCATTGTGTGCGCGGATCATAAGGCGGCGCACCGCCCGGAGGCGTGAATGGAGGCTGGCTGCTCATGACTGTCCTCCCTCCGAATTCCTGCCGAAATCCTGGGGCTGCGCCGGGACAATCGACGTCCCGGTTTGTGTTTGCGTTGGCGGAGGCGCCGGTCCGCCCATCCCTGCGCCGTAGGGATACGGCGACCCCGGATACATCGGTTCATCGCCGGCCATGGCCAGCGCGGCCCTCTGCGCAAGCTTCAAAACCCCGATCAGGATGAGCAGCAGCGGAACGAAGATACTCCAGCTCACCAGGTCGGCCTGGTGCAGCAGCGCCACGACGCCGAGGAGAAGCAACACCGAGGGTCCCGTCAGCCGACGAAGCAAGATATAGCGGTTCATTGTGTGCCCCCCTTCGAATTGGGATCTCCCTGGGAACCGGGAAAAGGTCCTCGTCCCTGGGGTGTGTCACTCACACGGCGAACGATGAGCCACGCGCCAATGGCGATAAAGATCAGCGGCCACATGTAATGCACCACGCGCTCCGCCATGAATCCCATCTGGTTCAAGAGAAGAATCAATCCGAAGCCGATCAGGATCAGCGCGCCAATGGGCTCCTTGCGCCGCCAGCCGAGGGGCGGCACCGGGGGAACCGGGGGCGGCGGCGGGGGCATGCCCGGATCGGTGTATCCCGAAACCGGTGTATAGGGGGTCGCCTGATATCCACTCGCGGCCGGCGGAGCATACGAGCCCGCATACGGCGCCTGATAACCGCCCGGTGTGCCCGGCGCGGGCCCAACTCCAGGGTTCGGCATGCCTGTGGGGGGCGGCGGGTACGTCGGACGCCCGCCGAGGTTCAGCCAGTTGCCCACTTCGTTCAATCCCAGCGGATCGGGCAGGGGCAGTCCATCGCGCCGCGCCACCGCGGTGTGGTAGGCCTCAAACGACTGGTACAGGACCCACGCGCCGATGAAGATGCCGAAGATGCCGTAGTGGTCGGTGATGCTGATCAGAACCGCGAAGATGACGACATGAATGAGGCCCTTGAAGAATTGGCCGTTATACATGGCGCCGACACCGGGGATCAGCCCCAGCACCCCCGCGGCGATGGGATTGGGGGCGCCGACGGGCGGCGCCACAAACGGCTGCTGCAGGTTTTGCCATGCCAGCGTGCAAGGTTCGCACAGAACCTGGCCTCCGGTCGCATTGCGCGTGCAGGTCGCGCACATGGCCTTGCCGCAGTTCTGGCAAAAGGCGGTTGCAGCGACTCCAGGATGATTTACGCAGTCCATACTGTGCTCCTTTCCCGTATTGCTATTGCGGAGACGGGGCCCTGGGCGCTCGAGAGTTGACGCTCAGGTGAGAAGCCGCCGGAATGCGCGACCGTGGTCCCCAGCACAAGCTCATTGCTGGGGCAATGCAGTGGTTGGCCGTTCAGCGTGAGGGAAGTCTCCAAATAGTCGAGGGAATCGTTCGCGGCCGGAACTCCGGATTGCTGCGGAGGATCGACCCGCGATCCACCATCCTTCTGGGGAGCCTTCTTTGATTCCCCGGGAGTCACCGGCTGGCTGTTGTTCTGTTGCTGGTTGCTGGTGGTCTGGGAGTTGCGGCGCAGTTCGCGCATCCGCGACTGCACTTCATATACCAGGCGAAGGTGATCGTAGTAGCGAATAATCGGAGTCGAGGCCATGGTGATCCGCCGCTCCATGAACGACCGGATCGCCGTCGGACGAAGAGTTGACAAACGCAGATCGGTGAGCCGGACGCCGGTCAAATTCAGCGTCAATGCAATCGAAAAGAATGCCATCGCCGCTGTCATCATCAGCCGCGGCTCCGCGAAGCGGCGCACCCGGCCCATCAAACCAGGACGCTGCCACGGCTGGGGCATCGGCACTGCGCCGCCCCCATTGGTGACCAAGCCATAGCCGGCAACCTGTCCCGGACCCGTCGAGGCCAGGATCTTATCCAGCAGGCCCGCCGGGACCTCGGGTTCCGGGGAGAGAAACTCCAGCCATTCCCGGCCGCGCCGCGCTTCCTCGAACAGGGCCGTGCAGGCCGCGCAGGTCGCCATGTGGCCGCTGAAGGTCGCCTCATCCTCGGGCCGGAGCAGCCCATCCAGCGCATCCGCCAGGAGGGTTTCCCAGTGGCCGCAGGCCGGGGAATTCGGAATGTGCGTGCTGCCCGCCATGGTTACATCACCTCTCGTTTACTACGTTCCAGGAGCCGTGCCAGTTCCGCGCGCCCCCGGCTGATCCGGGACTTTACGGTACCTTCGGGTATGCCTAGCACCTGGGCGATCTCTTTGTAGTCCAAATCCTGCAAATCTCTGAGAATGACGGCTTCCCGCAGCTCCGCGCTGACACGGGCCAGCGCATCCTGGACCATCTTGGCCAGCTCTTTCTGCGCAGCCTTCTCGTGGGGCGACGGGCCTACAGCCGTCAGCCGGTCCACCGGCCGCAGCTCATCGCTCTCGTCCCAGCCTTCATCGAGTGAGCTGGTGGCCCGTTGGTTGCGCGTGCGACGGAAATTATCCACCAGCAGGTTGCGGGTCATGGTCGTGATCCACACCTGCAGGCTGCCGCGAGCCATGTCAAAGCTGGAAAGATTGGAATAGATCTTTAAGAAGACATCCTGGGTCAAATCTTCAGCGTCCGCAGCATTCCCGGTAAAACGGTAGCACAGCCCATACACACGTGTGTGGTGCGTACGGACCAGCTCGGCCCATGCGCCGGAATCCCCGTCCATGCAGCGGCGGACAATTTGGGACCAGTCGATCTCCAGCGGTCTAGCCTCCGTGCGCGCCGCGCGAGCCCCGATCGCTCCAACGCCGGCAGCAGCGGAATTTCCGGTAAACCGTCCGCTCGAACGCGGGCCGTCTGCCTGGCTGGGCTGGAGACTGCGCCTTGGAGGTTTCGGCGGGGCTGCCAGCCCCAGCATGCTCCAGCTTAATGTACCCACGCTCGCCATGGTGGGCTATACGCATGATTTTGTTGTGCGGTTCCATCATGGGCACGTTTGGGGCCAATTGCGATTTCTGGCGTTCCTGAGCCCGCAGGATGAGTCTCTGCGCGCGCAGTTCTGGAACGATGCGAAGATGCACACAAATCGGTGCCGCGCTCCGATAGGAGGCGGTAACTTTTCGGGGTTGCGGTCATCCCATGGTGGGGTGGGTATGGAGGTCGAACGATGGGAAAGTTCATTGCAGCCGGTATCTGCGTTCTGGCGCTGCTCGCGGTGATCTTTGTGGAGACACGCAACGTGAAGGCTGCCGGCGGAGGGCCGATTCCGGCGGCGACGAACGACGACCCGCTCGCTTCACATCCCGGCAAAGAGACTGCGGTCTTCGCCGGCGGCTGCTTCTGGGGCACGCAATCCGTCTTCGAGCGCGTGAAAGGCGTGATTGATACGACCGTGGGCTACTCCGGCGGCGCCAAAGAGACTGCAACCTACGACCAGGTCACGACCGAGACCACGGGCCACGCCGAATCGGTGCGGATCGACTATGACCCTTCGAAAATCACCTACGGCCAGCTGCTGCGCGTCTTCTTCTCCGTCGCCCACGACCCCACCCAGCTCAACCGCCAGGGCCCGGACGTGGGCCCGTCGTACCGATCGGTGATCTTCTACGCCAACGACGATCAGAAGCGAGTGACGGACGCGTACATCGCGCAGCTCAACGCCGCGCATGTCTTCGCCCGCCCGATTGTCACCCAGGTCGTGCCGTTGAAAGGCTTCTACGACGCCGAGCACTATCACCAGCACTACGCCGATCTCAATCCGGACAATCCCTATATCCTGGTCTGCGACCGCCCCAAGATCGCGGCGCTCCGGCAGCAGTTTCCGGAGCTGTTCCAGGAATACAAGGCAAAATAAAGCGGCCCTCGCGTGGAGGGCCGTTCCCGATCGCGGCGACTTCAGTAGCGTTCCAGAAACTCCGGATCCACCGGGTTCTCAAACAGCGACGCATCGCGCGTGACAATCGTCAGCCCGGAGGGCGTGACGAAATAGCGGCGCTTGTCTTCCACCGGGTCGTAGCCGATGACGGTGCCTTCGGGAATGTGTACGTCGCGATCAATAATGGCGCGGCGGATGCGGCAATGGCGCCCGATATTGACGTGCGAAAAGATGATGCTCGCGTCCACGTCGGAGTAGGAGTTCACGCGCACATCCTGCGACAGCACGCAGTTCGACACCGAGGCGCCCGAAATAATCACACCGGCGGTAATGATTGAATTGATCGCCATGCCCGTGCGCCCAGGCTCTCCGAAGACGAACTTTGCCGGCGGATATTGCCGCACGCGCGTGCGGATTGGCCAGCTCTTGTCGTAGAGGTTGAAGGTTGGCGATACCGAGCAGAGGTCCATGTTGGCTTCGTAGTAAGCGTCGAGAGTTCCCACGTCGCGCCAATAAAGCGCCTGCTGCTTGTTCTCATCCACAAAGCTATAGGCCATCATCCGTTTCTTGCCCAGCAGGTTGGGCAAGATGTTGTGGCCGAAATCGTGCTTTGACGTTGGGTCCTCGGCATCGGCAATCAGCGCCTTCAGCAGGCACTCTGTTTCGAAGATGTAGATCCCCATCGAGGCATCCACCGCGTTGGGGTTAAACGGCGACCGCACGCTGGTCGAAGCCGGCTTCTCCTGAAAGCCGATGACTTCGCCGTTCTGCGCCACCTCCACCACACCGAACTGCTTGGTCTCGTCGGGCGAGATCGGAAGCGTCGCGATGGTTACGTTGGCCTTCTGCTCCTCGTGGTACTCCAGCATGCGGCTGTAGTTCATCTTGTAGATGTGGTCGCCGCCGAGAACAATGACGTGCTTGGGCTGTTCGCTGCCGATCGAATAAATGTTCTGATAGACCGCGTCCGCGGTCCCCATGTACCAATTGCCGCCGGTCCGCTGCATGGGCGAAAGAAGCTCAAAAAACTCTCCCAGTTCCTGCGCCACGATGCCGGTCCAGCCTTCGCGGATATGCCGGTTCAGCGACAACGCCTTGTACTGGGTGAGGACGTAAACCCGCCGAAGTCCGGAATTGATGCAGTTGGAGAGCGTGATGTCGATGATGCGGTAGTGCCCGCCGAACGGAACCGCCGGCTTGGCGCGATCCCGCGTGAGCGGAAAGAGTCTTTCCCCGGCCCCTCCTGCAAGCAAAACACCCAGCGTATCCCTCATGTCTGTCGTGCTCCTGGTTTCTGCGGCATCAATAACCCGGCAAGCGCGAACCCCCAAGCTTCGCGCGGGATCGCGTGAACCGTTGGATGCGCCTCACCGAACGGTGGAGAATACCACACGCACGTTTCCAGCGCAGCCTATCCAATTTAGACCGTTGCGCTTTCGCCGCGGAAGATAGAGGGCGAAGAAAAAGACGCCGAGGATGATCGAAGGTCACCGGATCGGATCGCGAGCCCAGCCTGGACCGCCCCGGAGGCAGCCCAGAGAAGGCAATTGGCGATGAGGCTCAGCAGGCCACTCCAACGAACCTGCGCTCAGCGAACCTTCTTAAAGCGGTATTCCGCGCCGACCGAGATCGCGAAATTGACGTCGGTCGACGTTGCCCGGTTTCCGTAGTTGATGCTGTAGCGCGTGATCACGGCATCAGGGGTAACCCGGAAGGTCCAGTGCTCCGAGCGGTTGAGATCGAAGTGTCCGCCAACGATCGCGCCCAGGGCCAGCTGGTTGGGATAAAAATCCACGTCCGCAGGTGAATGGCCGCGCAGATCCTGGTCAAAATTCGCGTACGCACCGCCCACCATGGCATGCGCAATCAGGGCGCCGTGCTTGTTATGGGGCCCAAGAAACTCCGGTCCGGCCACAAAAAGATATTGGGCCACGAACGGTCCCTGGATGCTGAAGGGGTTGGGCGCGGCGCCGCTGGTTCCCAGGTAGGCTCGTCCCGAGCCTTCCGCTCCCCAGTGCTTGCTGAGCCAGTAGGAGCCGGAGAGATCGAGTCCGCCAAGGTTCGACCCCTGGATCAGCGTCGGTCCCGCCTTCATGTGGTCGTAGGCGATGCCCAGCGACAGGTCGTAGCGATTGTTGTAGTGAACGTTCGCCAGCGGGTCGACCACCACATATTGCGGAGTCGGACTCGCAGTCTGTGACCCTGTCGAGACGTTCGTCTGCGACGACGAACTCTGGTCCTGTGCCTGGCTGCGGACGGAGGGAACGAGAGCAAGTGCTGCAAGCGCAGCAAGAGCAACAGAGAAACGTACTGGAAAATGCATCGTTACCCAGCTTACAAGACGATACTTGCGGCGGACAATGCGCGGACCTCGCGTGGCGAGGCTCAGAATCTTGCGGCAGATTGTGGTGAGACCTGAAGTCGTGGCCAAGGGGTTCCTTGCTATCAGACGATTGACGACGGCTGCCGTTTGCATGCAACCGTCAACAACGTCAGATCAACGGTCCGACTGGGTGTCGGATTGGGCCGCGGAGGAGTCACAACGCTCGCCCCACTGTGCGTAGGTGAGATAGCGGACGGTCTTGAGGGTTTCGAGGAACTCCCGGGCGCCCGACTCAAAGCCGGAGATCGGTTCCAGCGGGGGCGCGGCATGCGTTCTCCAGTTCAGCGGTAGATGCTCGAAGATCATGGCCGCGCGCGGCAGATGGTAGTCGCTGGAGACAATCTCCGCTGACCGCCAGCCATGCGCCTGCAGAATCTCCTCCGAGTAGCAGGCGTTGTGGATCGTGTCCATGGCCTGCGAATCCAGCCACAGAGCGGAAGCAGGAATCCCCTGGGCCTCGGCGGCGCGGGCCATCACTCGCGCTTCCACAAACCCTTTATGTGTCGGTCCCCCGGTCAGGACCAGCCGCGGAGCCACGCCGCGCTCGTACTCGCGCACCCCTTCGGTGACACGAGCCAGCAGCTCGGGTGTGGGGTTGCCGTCGGAATCCACTCTCGATCCGAGGACGATGATCGCGTCAAATCGCCCGAGGTTGACATTCGATGTCGGGGCGAACTCCCTGGCCAGGGCTGCCCAGGCAAAGAGGACGATGCCCACCGCGCAGGCGACCAGCGCCGATCGCGCGCGCCAGCCCATCTTCCGTCGAGCCGGAATCGCGAAGGACCGGCGGTGAGGGACGCGGCGGCGGACGGGCCTCTGCTTGCGCAAGGGCCGGGGTGGGGGGATTCCAGGCACGAGCGGGCTCTCCAGCATCCACTTTAACCCGTTGGCAAGGCGAAGCTGCTGCCGAAAACGCTGCGATCTTGCCCCCCGGTACTTAGTCGAGCGTTGCCGGCTTTCCCCAAGCAGAGAAAACGATTTCGCTCAATGACTTACGCGACCGTGGCGCGGTTTCCTGGGCCACCATTTGCTCCTTGCTCAGCGCAGACGGCTCTCCCTGGTAGCCAAGCGCAATCACCGACCCAAGTACGTACTCCTCAGGAATCTGGAAGGCCCGGCGTGCCGCGTCGTGGTCGAATCCGGCCATCTGGTGGGTGTGCAGTCCCAGGGCCGCGGCCTGAAGGGTAATGAACCCGCTGGCAGCGCCCAGGTCGAAATAGCCATAGATGTTCTCGGCATGATTGTGCGTGAAGCGTGTCTTGGCTGCTCCCAGGATCAGCACCGGCGCCGAGAGTGCCCAGCTTTGGTTGAACTCACCGAGGGCCGAAGCGATCTTCTGATAGGCGTCAGAACCGCGCACTCCCAAAAGAAACCGCCAGGGCTGCTCGTTAAAGGACGAAGGCGCCCACCGGGCAGCCTCGAAGACCTTGCGCAGGTCGGCCGCCGAAACCTGGCGATCAGAAAATGATCGCGGGCTCCAGCGGGTCCTGACCACCGGCAAAACTTCTTCATCCGTGGGAGCCTGTTTTAAATGATGAACTTCCGTCGCGGATAACGTCATACTCTCTCCTCAGTGATGTTGATGCGTCTCCTTGGATTACCGGCCAGCAGCCTGCGATTCAGAGCTTCCTTTCTGCCGAACCATGGCCTCCGGGTGTGTCTTCGCGGCCCGCGAGCTGCCGGTTTTGTAACGTTCTATTCACATTGCTGTGGGATTCTGCAACAGGACTTACTCAATAGGCCGGAAGGAGCGTCACACGATAACTGGTGGCGCCTTGTCCGGTACGGGGCGCTCCGATGCGCTCGCGAAGCAATACAAAGTCCCGCGTAGACGTCCCGGCCGCAGCGCCGGGGAAGCACCCAACCTTCGCAAACAAATTTCTGGAGAGCCGTTATGCGATTCTTTCGTCTCAAAGGCGCCCCGAGCGTCGTCGCTCTTGCCTTCTCATCCCTCGTTCTTCTGATCGCTTCTGTCGCCCATGCCCAAACGGCCGTTGATGGCGCAGTCGGCGGCAACGTTCTCGACAGCACCGGCGCCGTAGTTCCCAACGCCACGGTCACCGTGCACAATAACGGCACCAACGCCGAGCAGATCGTTACCGCGGACGCTTCGGGCTACTTCCGGGCGCTGCACCTGCAGCCCGGCTCCTACAACGTCACCGTCACCGCCAGTAATTTTGAAACCTACCGTGCCCTGAATGTGGTCGTGCAGGTTGGCGTGCTCACCGACGTTGAGGCTCGCCTCACTGTGGGCGCAGCAGCGCAATCGGTCGAGGTGACCGATCAAGCTCCACTCATCAACACCACCTCGCCCGATTTCGCCGGCGTTGTCGAGCCCCAGACCTTGCACGACCTGCCTGAGAACAACTACCGCTGGTCGGCCTTCGCGCTTCTGACGCCCGGTGTTGTGAACGACTCCAACGGTTACGGTCTGCTGAGCTTCCGCGGCCAAAGCACGCTGCTCAATAACGTCACCATCGACGGCACCGACGACAACCAGGCCTACTTCTCTGAAGAGCGCGGACGCACCCGCGCCGGCTACTCCACCATCAAGGCGGCGGTGCAGGAGTTCCAGGTCAACACGTCCAACTACTCCGTTGAGTACGGCCGCTCCGCCGGCGGCATCGTCAACTCCGTCACCAAGAGCGGCACCAACCAGTTCCACGGCGAAGGCTACTACTACGACCGCGACAGCGCCTGGGCCGCGCAGAACTACTATGTGCAGCACCCGGTCGAAGTCTCCACCAGCCCCATCGCCTACACTTCTAAGTCCTTCAAGCCAACCGACCTCCGTCGCCAATACGGCTTCGCTGTTGGCGGTCCCATCCTGAGAGACAAACTCTTCTTCTTCGCCGCGGCCGACCGGTTCTACCACGACTTTCCCGCCGCCGCCACCATTACCGGGACCAGCGCCAACGCCAACTTCTACGGCGTCAACGGCACTTACGCCGCGGCGCAGATCGCTCAGCTGGAGAAAGACACCGGCCTCTCCGCTGCTGCCGCCGCCAGCATCTACGACTCCGGCATCAACGGGCTTACCTCCATGCTCGGCACCGTGCCCCGCATCGGCGAGCAGGTCATCTTCTTCCCCAAGCTCGACTGGCAGGTCAACGGGCGCAACCATGCCTCGGTCGAAGCCAACCAGATGCGCTGGTCCTCACCCGCAGGCATCCAGACCAGCCCCGCCGTTGCTTACGGCATGTCGAGCTTCGGCAACGACTACGTCCGCGACAACTGGATCGTCGGCAAGCTCGACAGCTTCGTCACGAACGCTCTGAGCAACGAAGTCCGTTTCATGTACGGCCGCGACTTCGAGTTCGAGTTCAACCAGAAGCCGACAGCCTACGAGCAGACCAACCTGGTCAACACGCCCAGCGGCTACGTGAACCCGCTTGGCCTGCCGGCGAACGTCTACCTCAGCGGATTCTTCCAGTTCGGAACGCCCCAGTTTCTCAACCGCGCTGCCCTGCCCGACGAGCGCCGCTGGCAGCTCTCTGACACCGTCGAATGGGTGCGCGGCAATCACACCTTCAAGTTCGGCGAAGATTACATCCACACCGATGACCGCATTTCCAACCTCTATAACCAGTACGGCGGCTTCACCTACAGCGGCAATACGCCCCTGGGCAACTACCTCGCCGACCTTTACCTCTCGCAGAATCCGATCGCCGGAAAAACCGCGGAAAACTACACCTACTTCAACCAGGGCGTCGGTGCACCGGGACTCGACTTCACCACCGGGGACTACGGCCTCTTTGCGCAGGATGAGTGGAAGGTCAATCCCCGCCTGAGCCTCACCCTCGGCGTTCGCTGGGACTACGAGCAGTTTCCGTCGCAGCAGCTTCCCGATTCGCTCCTTCCGCAGACCTCGAAGCTCCCCGACTACATGCCCAACGTCGGGCCCCGCGTCGGCTTTGCCTATGACGTCTACGGCGGCGGCAAGACCATCCTCCGCGGCGGATACGGCATGTTCTATGCCCGCGCCATCAATTCAACGCTCTACCAGGCCCTCATCGGCAGCGGCAACTCCGCCGGCCAGGTCAATCCCACCCTCAACGCCGGCACAACCTGCGCTCCGCTCTTTCCCCAGATTGTTCCCGCCGCCAGCTACGGAACCTGCCTGCAGGGCGCGAGCGGCAACGCGACGGCCTACTACATCTCGCCCAACTTCAAGCTGCCCGAGATCCATCAGTCGGACCTGAGCATCGAGCAGCAGTTCGGCAAAGACGACGCTCTCACCATCTACTGGCTGGGTTCGTGGGGCCGTCGCCTGCCCGACTTCGTCGATACCAACCTCGGCGCGCCGACCTCCGTCGCGTTCACGGTGACAGATCCCTCGCAGGTTGGGCCCATCCCCAACGGATCGACGATCAACGCCAATGCCTACTTCTACGCGGCAACGGCCAATCACCGCCCCAATCCGAACTTCAGCTCCATCACCGACATCTTCAGCGGCATAACTTCGAACTACGAGGCTTTTGTCGGCCAATACACTCACCACCTCTCTCACCACGTGTCGGTGAACGCCAACTACACCTGGTCGCACGCGCTCGACTACGGCGAGAACAACACCACCGGCGCCAGCGCCACGGCCCTGCTCGATCCCTCCAACATTCACCTCGACTACGGCAACTCCAACCAGAACGTGCCCTACCGGCTCACCATCTACACCGTGGCCACCTCGCCCTGGCATGTCAACGGTCCCCTTGGCTACCTCGTCAACGACTTCGAGCTCGCGCCGGACTTCCAGACCCAGAGCGGCCTGCCCTACTCGGCCGGCATCAGCGGGTCTTCGTCCAAGCTTTATGTGACGCCGGGCAGCGCCACCCAGGAGTCCATCATCAGCACCAGCTCCTTCAACGGGTCGGGCGGCGCCAACCGCATTCCCGGAATTGACCGCAACGCCTACCAGATGCCCAGCACCTGGTTTGTCGATCTCCGCGCCTCCAAGCGTCTCGTGGTGCGCGAGCACTACAACCTGGAGTTCCTCGCCGAGGCCTTTAATCTCGCCAACCACCAGAACGTGACTTCGGTGGGAACTACGGCCTATGCGGTAACCGAGAACGCCACCTCCCACATCAACGAGTTCGTGCCCTACACCAGCACGCCGTTCTCGTCCATCACCGGGACCAACAACAGCAACTTTGCCTACAACGTGCGCCAGCTGCAGATGGCCGTGCGCCTCACCTTCTAAGCGGCGGCCCTTTCGTCCAAGCCAAACGCGGCGGCTCCGGCTGCCGCGTTTCCCTTTTTGAGGGATCGAATTGAACGAAACGCCGGGCGCGCAAGATCCGGCTCTGAGACCGGGGAAATCCCACCAAACAAAACCAGGGCGCGGCGACGCCGCGGCCGAAAAACCTTCTGGGGGCTTTCCCCTTCTAACGCAGTTAACGCATTTCGATTCTGCGTGCATCACCACGAATCGGGAAAGAAGGTTCGATGTTTCTGATCCTTGGTCTAGTGCTTCTCGTCGCATGGATCGCCGGGTTTGTTGTCTTCCACACCGCCGGCTTCCTCATCCACATTCTGCTGATCTGCGCGGTCATCTCCGTGATCGTGCACTTCGTGCGAGGGGGAAAGTCATCCACCTAACTCAATCGTCCCGGCCTCCCGGCCGAAAACACCTGGAGTTCGTCGTCCCCTGAGGTTCACCGTTACCACCGACGCAGTGCGCATCTCTTGCGGCGGCTTCGGCCGCTGCTTGGATGCCGAGACTTCCCCATTCGGCGCAGCGGATTGGCTGAGCAGCGTGCAGCAAGGCCGAGAAGTACCCCACCCCGCTTGGGACGGAGACAAGATGCCGCATCCCGCTCGACGGATGGAAAGCGGCGCATGAAGCCTAACAACTCATAAATTTGCGGAATCAGCAACGAGGGGGCCCATACGACGCTGATCACCCATCGCGGCCCTACGGGTAGATTCGGTGCAGGGTGCGGGCAAAGGGAATTGTCTCGCGGACGTGATCGAGGTTGCAGATCCAGGCAACGAGCCGCTCGATGCCCATGCCGAATCCGGCGTGCGGCACGGAACCGTAGCGGCGCAGGTCCAGATACCACTGGAACGCATCCATCGGCAGCTGGTGGTGCTCGATGCGGCTCTTCAGCAGTTCGTAGCTCGAGACGCGCTGCGAGCCGCCGATGACTTCGCCGTAGCCCTCGGGCGCGAGCACGTCGACGCAGAGGGCAAAGTTCGGGTCTTCGGGGTCGGGCTCCATGTAGAAGGCTTTCACGGCGGCCGGGTAGCGATGCACCATCACCGGCCGGTCGAACTGCGAACTCAGCCAGGTCTCGTCAGGCGAGCCGAAGTCGTTGCCGTATTCGAAGGGCTGCTCGAGTTGGCCGTTCTTGTGGGCCTCGTTAAGCATCTTGGCGGCCTCGTCGTAGCGCAGGCGCGGGAACGGAGGCAGCACGTTCTTGAGCTTCTCCACGTCGCGGCCGATCACCTGCAGTTCGGCGGCCCGATTCTTGAGCACGCTCTGCACGATGTGGGCGATGAAGTTTTCGGCCAGTTCCATCAGGCCGTCGAGATCGCAGTAGGCGACCTCGGGCTCGATCATCCAGAACTCGGTGAGATGGCGGCGGGTTTTGGACTTCTCAGCGCGGAAGGTGGGGCCGAAGCTGTAGACCTTGCCCAGCGCCAGCGCGGTCGATTCGATGTAGAGCTGGCCCGACTGGGTGAGGTAGGCAGGGTCGCCGAAGTAGTCGACGGGAAACAGCGTCGAAGTGCCTTCGCAGGCGGCCGGCGTGAGGATGGGAGGATCGGTGCGGATGAAGCCGTTGCTGTCGAAGTACTCCTGCGCGGCGCGCATGATCTCGGCGCGGATGCGGAGAATGGCGGACTGGCGGGGCGAGCGCACCCACAGGTGGCGGTGCTCCATGAGGAAGTCGACGCCATGCTCCTTGAGCGTGATGGGATAGGGATCGGATTCGGGTACCCGCTGAATGACCTGGATGTCTTCGACGTCGAGTTCGTAGCCGCCCGGCGCGCGCTTGTCGGCGCGGACTTTGCCGGTGACGATGACGCTCGACTCCTGGGTCAGGCCTTTGAGCGCCTCGAAGACCGCCGGCGGCACGCTCTTGACGTGGGCCACGCCCTGCACCGTGCCGGTGCCGTCACGAAAAATCGGGAACAACAGCTTGCCGCTCTCCCGCGAGTTATAGAGCCATCCGTGGAGGGTTACGGATTGGCCTTCGTGCTGGCCGAGGGTCGCAATGGTGGCGCTGGGAGCGGGTGGCCTGGGCGTGGTTTCGGATGAAGCAGGAGTTCGCATCTCTTCGGGCATGGTCGCAAGGCTCTTTCGAAGGCGCGGCAGAAAGGGACGCGCCGAAACTCTAGGATAACGCCGCTCATTCGGCCTCAGGGTCGCCGGCTCTGCCCCACACAGTGGCGGAGCGTGGGGGGCTGGTTTATCGTCAAATATGCATATGGCAGTCGCCCAGCAGTCCATTCCGCATCCCGCGCTTGAGGCCGAGGAAGTCTATCGCCGTTGGCTGCAGTTTCTGGATGACGAGTTCTGCCGCCACTCCGCGCCGGCGCGCCGCGCCGAGATTGTGCGCGATCAGCTCTACCAGCTTTACCTGGGCCGGCCCCACGGCGGCAAGCTGAACCTGACCCTGACCAGCGAACTGCCCGGCAACGTGCTGAGCATGTCGCTCGATCCTGAGAATGTGACTCTCGAAGCCGAACACTTCAGCGATGTCGATGCGAAACGGTTCGCCGAGCGGAAGCCGCTTTTGTGGTTCTGGCAGATGTTCGACCGCTCCCCGATCGGGCTGAATCACTGGCTCGGCATCCGTTTCCGCTGCATGCTGGGGCGGCACATCTTCGCGCACATGGGTTCGGGCGTAAAGATCTACCACGGCGTCGATCTTTTCTATGGCTACAACCTGTGGATTGAGGACGGGGTAATCATCCGCCAGCGCGCCCTCTTGAACGATCGTGGCGGCATCAAGATCGGCAAAGGAGCGGTCATTGGCTCTTTCTCCCGCATCTTCTCGCATACGTACGGCCCTAAGAATCTCGACCAGGTCACCCTCGCGCCCACCGAGGTCGGAGAGAACGCACGTATCGGCAGCCACTCGATCGTGATGGCGGGGGCGCGGATCAAGCCGGGCGAGGTGGTCGGCAACTTCCCGGCGGACCGCAGTTAAACGTCGCCCCGCATGCTAACCTGAGCTTGTCCCCACGGGAGCGCGCGTTTGCAATCGGCAGCCTTCATTATTGGCCTGTTTGAGTTTGTTCTGCTGCTTTTTTCCCTCAGCTTTCACGAGTGCTGCCATGCGTGGATGGCTTCGCGTCTCGGCGACCAGACCGCACGGCTGGAGGGCCGTGTGACCCTCAACCCGATGTACCACATCGATCCCATCGGGACGCTGCTCTTTCCCGCCATCATCATCTTCGGGCCATTGTTCGGGTTCACGTTTTTCAGCGGGGCACTGATCGGCTGGGCCAAGCCGACGCCAGTCATTACCCGCAACTTCCGTAAGATCGTGCGCGACGACAACCTGGTCACGCTTGCAGGGCCGGTTTCGAATCTGTTGCTCGTAATCCTCGCGCTCGCCTTTCTTGTGGTCATCTCCCTGGCGATTCCCGGCGGCCACGAGGTGGTGCTGTCGACATTCTCGGGCGGCATGCTGCAAGGCGTTGGATCGGGACTGCAGGCGCTGGTCCTCCTGGGCGTGCTGGCCATCGAGATCAACTTGTCATTGTTGTTCTTTAACCTGCTCCCGATTCCCCCGCTCGACGGCAGCCATCTGTTGCGCAACGCGCTCCCGTATAACGCGGTGCAGGCCTACGACCGGATTGGCGGCTGGGTGAGCTGGATCCTGATGATTCTTGTCGGCGGATTCATCCTGCGTCTGCTGCTGGGACCGTCGATGGCGATTGTTTATTTTGTGCTTGCACGGGCGTAGGGCGTGCGGCTTTTCCAGATCCGTCCCGCTACAATGGAACCAGCCTTCCTTTGATCTGCCCTTCGCGGTTCAAATGCGGCTTCATCCTGCTGGCACGAACCCGGAACTGATCGACAGAATGTCTGAACAACACCCATCGAATTTCCGCCCGCGCGTTTTGAGCGGCATGCGTCCTACGGGCAAGCTTCACCTCGGCAACTACATGGGCGCGCTGGCCAACTGGGTCAAGCTGCAGGACTCCGGCCAGTATGAGTGTTTCTTCTTTATCGCGGACGTGCATGCGCTGACAACGGACTATGCAGACACCTCGAAGATCGCCCCCCATGTGAAGGAAGTGGCGTATGACTTTCTGGCGGCGGGCCTGGACCCGAAGCGAAGCGTCATCTTCGTGCAAAGCAAGGTGAAGCAGCATTTCGAATTGCCCATGTACCTGGGAATGATTTCTCCGCTGGGCTGGCTGGAGCGCGTGCCGAGTTACAAGGAGATGCAGGAGAACCTGGAAAACCGCGACCTCTCGACATATGGATTTTTGGGCTATCCGGTGCTGATGGCTTCGGACATCCTGCTCTACCAGGCGAAATATGTGCCGGTGGGCCAGGACCAGCAGGCGCATGTGGAACTCACGCGCGAGATGGCCCGGCGCTTCAATCACTTCTATAAGCTGGGCGAGCGAGAGGTGCTGCCCGAGCCGGATGTGCTGCTGACGCCGTCGCCAAAGCTGCCAGGGACCGACGGCCGCAAGATGTCAAAGAGCTACGGCAACACGATTGAGCTGTCGGATCCCGAGCCGGTGGTGCGTCAGAAGTTGAAGACAATGGTGACGGACCCGGCGCGGGTGCGGCGTTCAGACCCGGGCGACCCGGACAAATGTCCCGTGGGCGATCTGCATAAGGTTTTTTCGACGCCGGAGACGCTGGCGAAGGTGTATCAGGGCTGTCGATCGGCGGGCATCGGATGTATCGAGTGCAAAGGCTGGGCGGCGGACGCGCTTGTACAAATTCTCAACCCCATCCAACAACGGCGGTCGAATCTGCGCGAGGACGAGGTGAAGGCTATTCTGGAAGAAGGCGCCGTGAAGGCGGCGGCCCGTGCCGAGCAGACGATGCAGGAAGTGCGCACAGCCATGCGCATGCCGGCCTGAATTTCCCCCAAACCTTGGAAGTCGAGAACGCAGTGACTGAGAATTCCCCCAAGCTGGCGCAAAAAGCGGAGAAGAGCGAGGCCGCGGAGGGCAGTGTGCGCGAGGGCGCGCCCAGGGCGCTGAAGCCTCAGGATGAAACGGAGCAGTCTCCGTTCTCGGTCACAGTCGGCCAGGTTTATGACGGGCCGCTCGACCTCCTGCTCGACCTGATTCGCAAGCAGGACATCGATATCTACGACATTCCGATTGCGAAGATCACCGCGCAGTTCCTCGCGTATGTGAACCAGCTCAAGGCTAGCGATGTGGATGTGGCCGGCGAGTTTATCTATACCGCGTCGCTGCTGATCCACATCAAGAGCAAGATGCTGCTGCCGCGCACGCCCAGCGGCCCCGACGAGGCGGCCGAAGACCCGCGGCGCGAACTGGTGGAGCGGCTTCTCGAGCACGAGCGCTTCAAGAATGCGGCGCAGATGCTCCAGGAAAAGCAAATGCTCGAAGCGGCCACGTGGACCAATCCTGGAGTTCGGGAATTCAAAGAAGATGTTGAGGCCGAGCCGGAAATCGCCGCCGACACCGTTGACCTGGTTCGCATCTTTCGCGAGGTGCTCGAGCGAGCCCGCAATCGCCCGATCCTGAACGTGCAGGAGGACTCCGTGACGGTCGGCCAGATGATCCAGTTCCTGGGGCGGCGCCTTGCCTTCGAGGACAAGCCTCTGGCGCTGCGGCGGCTGCTCAGTCATACGCGGTCAGAAAGGGCGCTGGTCGCGATGTTCCTGGCGCTTCTTGAACTTGTCCGGCTCCAGGCCATTCTGCTGCGGCAGGACCGAGTGTTCTCAGAGATCTTCATCAAGAAGAGCACCGGTTTCGATGCAGTGATGAACGAAGGGCTGGCTCGCGACGACTGGCGGGAATAACGGCGCCGCCGCCCAAGTTCCAAAGTGGTCTTGTGTTCTACCTCACATCGACAGTCACGAGCTTTCCTCGGCAAATTCATCTGCCATTCATCCGAGTGGTATATCCATGTGGAGTCTGGATTCTGCGACTCCCCACGCGCCTGGATAGATTTGTCACTTCACCTCTGGAGTTTCTCAATGGCTGACATTGCGACAACAGCCGGTGCTCTTCCGCACGGCGGTTCGCTTCTTGACAAAAAAATGGGGAAATCCCCAGCCTGGATCAGCGGCGCGGTCGTGCTTGTGGCTCTTGTCGGAGGGCTCGGGTATATCGGGTTCCACGTCGCCGGCGATCTGGGCGGCGTAACGTCGAGCAGCACATGGGCCTATGCGCTTCTCGCCGTCGCGCTTCTTATCGCGCTCGGTTTTGAGTTTGTGAACGGCTTCCACGACACGGCGAACGCGGTCGCCACCGTCATCTATACCCATTCGCTGGAGCCGAACATCGCCGTGGTCTGGTCGGGACTGTGCAACCTTGCCGGTGTGCTGACCTCGGCCGGTACGGTGGCCTTTACGATCATCACTCTGCTGCCCGTCGAGTTGATCCTGAAGGTGAGTTCGGGGGCCGGGTTTGCCATGGTCTTTGCGTTGTTGATTGCGGCGATCCTGTGGAACCTCGGAACCTGGTACCTGGGCCTGCCGGCTTCGAGCACACACACCATGACGGGCTCGATCATTGGCGTAGGCGTTGCCAACCAGTTGCTCAACGCGGGTTCGGGAACCTCGGGTGTGGATTGGGCGCAGGCCACCAAGGTTTTCCAGGTGCTGCTCGTATCTCCGCTCGTCGGTTTCGGATGCGCCGCGCTTCTGTTCTTTGTGGGCAAGGCGACGATCAAGTATCCGGCGCTCTACGAGGCTCCAAAAGATAACACGCCTCCACCGTGGCCGATTCGCATGCTACTGGTGCTGACCTGCACCGGTGTGAGCTTCTTCCACGGATCGAACGACGGGCAGAAGGGTATGGGCCTCATTATGCTCATCCTCATCGGAACAGTGCCCACGGCCTACGCCCTGAATCACGCCGTCACCGCACACGACATTCAGGACTTTCTTGCGGCTTCCGAGCGTGCGGTCTCCATCGTCGATGCCCACGTAGACAAGAACGCCATCATGAGCGGCGATCCGCGCACTGAGCTTACCGATTACCTGCGCACCAAGCAGCTGACGCCGGCCACGATGACCGCACTGCGCGAGAACATCCGCGACCTTGAGGGAGCAGTCAAGGCATACGGCGACTACAAGAAGGTGCCGGCCAACCAGCAGACCAACATCCGCAACGACATGTACGTGACCAGTGAGACGCTCCGCCTGATGGCCAAGAGCAAGAATCCGAAGTTCGATGTCGACGAAACTGCAGCCTTGAACAACTACAGGGGCAAGGTTGACAAGGCCACCAAGTTTATCCCGTCGTGGGTCAAGGTCGCCGTGGCACTGGCTCTCGGCATGGGAACCATGGTTGGCTGGAAGCGCATTGTGGTTACGGTTGGGGAAAAGATCGGCAAGGAGCACCTGACGTACGCCCAGGGCGCATGCGCCGAACTGGTGGCAATGGCTACGATCTTTGCCGCTGACAACTTCGGCTTACCGGTCAGTACGACCCATGTGCTGAGCTCCGGCGTTGCCGGCACGATGGCCGCAAACAAGAGCGGCCTCCAGCTCTCGACGATCCGAAACATCGCGGCAGCCTGGGTCTTCACCCTGCCTGCGGCAGCTATTCTGTCCGGCTTGCTATTTGCCCTCTTCCGGCACTTCACCAGCTAACCCGGTCTTCTTGCAGTTCGAGGGGCAGACTTCGGTCTGTCCCTTTTTTTGCTTTCGGGGGACAAAAAACGTGGCACGTGAAGAGGTGGTCTTCCGGTATAGTGTCTGCTACGCATCCAGGGCTGGAAGACAGGAGATCGTTATGGCAGTTCTTTGCAACAAGTGTGGCGCGGAGATGCCGGCAGGCGCGCAGTTTTGTGCAGCCTGCGGAGCCCCGGCAGCATTCGCAACTCCACCGGCATCGAGTTCCACGCAGACGGGCTACACACAGGTGAACGTTCCAGGGCAAGCAGCGGGCGGCGCGCAAACGACGCCTGGTTACACGCCGGTTCCCCCTCCGCCTGGGGGCGGTGCCGGTTATCTGCCGAGTGGCAGTTACGCCCAACCGGCTGCAACTCCGGCAAAGGGCGGCGGCAGCGCGCTGAAAATCATCCTGATCATCTTCGCCATTCTCGTGGGCATCGGCATTCTGGGGGCGGGAGCGGTGGGCTTCATGGTGTGGAAGGTCGCGCATGCAATTCATGGCGCCAACCACGGCCAGTTCAGCTTCAGCACGCCGGAAGGGAGTGTCTCCGGGCGCAATGCCACCAACTTCACACCCGAAGAACTGGGCACCGATGTTTATCCGGGCGCGCAGAGCATCAAGGGCGGCATGCGGATGAATCTCCCGACCGGCTCGGTTGTGACGGGAGTCTACCTGACCCCGGACTCGAAGGAGCAGGTGTTGAACTTTTACAAAGGGAAGCTGGGAAGCAGCGCATCGGTGTTCGACAATCCGACCAATGCCATGCTCTCGCTGCGCCGGGGATCGGGCGAGAGCATCATTGTGTCGATTATCTCGCGACCAAGCGAGAACGATGGCAAGACGAAAATCTCGATCGTGCACACCACGGCGAATCACTCCTCCTAAGCTGTTGAATTGGCATGATGCTCGAAGCTCCAGGCGTTTGGCATGGCCCTGACGCCTGCGTTGTTTGTCCTTGATTTCCTCATGCGGCGGCAGGCAATCCGGTACGATACCTACAGTCGTTATGAGCCTGCGCGCCAAGCTGGAAGCCGTGATATATGCCGCTGAGGAGCCGGTGACCCTGGCTCAGCTCGCCGGCCTATTTGCCGAAGAAGCCCTGGAGTACAAGGCGAAGCAGGAAGCTGCCGCGCAGGAGGCCAAGGCTGCGGGACAGCCCGAGGCCCTGCCGATGCTCGACGCCGGTCTTGCCTACCTGGGGCTGGAACAGACGCCCGAATTCTACGCTGCGCCGGAAACGGCCGGCCCGGCGCCCCAAGCCAACGAGCCGGACGCGGCTCCCGCCGAGCCGGCTGTGCTCGCCGGCGAAGCGCAAGAAAGCGCTGATGCCGCCGATCCCGAGGCCGAAGCGAAGGCTCTGCTGCGCCAGCGCGACCGCGACGTCAAAGCGATTCTGCGCCAGCAGCTGGACGAGCTGATCGCAAGTTACGAGGCGGATGAGCGTGGAGTCGAGATCCGCGAGATTGCGGGCGGATATCGCATGGCAACGAAGCCGGAATACCATGACTCGGTTCGCCTTTTCATCAGGAGCTTGAAGCAGCCTTTGAAGCTCTCGCTTCCGGCCCTGGAAACCCTCGCCGTGATCGCTTATAAGCAGCCGGTAACGGCGCCGGAAGTCAACGAAATTCGCGGCGTTGAATCGTCGGGAGTCTTTGGCTCTCTGCTGAGCCGCAAGCTGATTACCACCGCGGGCCGCAAGCAGGTCATCGGCCGGCCCATTCTGTACAAGACCACCAAGGAATTTCTGCTTCGCTTCGGTCTGAAAGACGTATCGGAGTTGCCGTCGATGGAGGAGTTCGAGAAGATGGCGGCGGTTGAACTCAGCGAGACCGAAGAAGGCGAAGGAGCGGTTCCCGGTCAGGAACTGGTCCCGGAGCTGGACGAGAACGCGGCTGAAGAAGAGACGATGGAAGGCTCTCAGCCTGCGGTCTCTGCCGTCGAGCCGCCAGACCTGGGAACTGCGCCGCAGAATCCGTCCGACGGCGAGTCTGCGGCATCCAACGAAGTGGTGGAAGTCGAGCCAGCACATCATGAATGAGGAGTTCAAGCATCCCGCGGACGCTCCCGAACAGGAGATCACGTCGGAGGCTCTCGGTCTGACCCAGTCGGAAGTCACGAGTGAGCCTGCGCCGCCGATTGCAACCGGCGGCTCTGATCATGGACAAGAGGCTGAAGACCTGGCAGCAACTGAAGACGCGCGCCCCGCTCCGAAGCTTGAGCGGCTGCAAAAGATCCTCGCGCAAGCGGGTGTTGCCAGCCGGCGCCATGCGGAAGAATTGATCACCGAGGGTCGAGTGCAGGTGAACGGCAAGACCGTCACCGTGCTGGGATCGAAAGCCGACCCCGCGCGCGACCACATTCGTGTGGACGGCAAGCTGCTGCACGGCGCGGAGCGGCGTCGCTACTTTGTGCTGAACAAGCCGAAGGGGTACGTCACCAGTGTGACCGACCCGGAAGGCCGCCCTACGGTGATGCAGTTCTTTGCGAAGCTTGGCGAGCGGCTTTATCCTGTCGGCCGCCTCGACTATCAGAGCGAGGGCCTGCTGCTGGTTACAAACGACGGCGAACTGGCTAACCAGCTCACAAAGGCCGCGTCGGGTGTGGAGAAAACCTATCTCGTGAAGATCGCCGGCAGGCCGGGCGAGGCGATGCTCGACCGCCTGCGTAAAGGCATCGCGATCGAAAAGGACAAGCTCGGCAGCGGGAAGGTTCATACCGCGCCCGCGCGCATCCACCAGGTTCGTCCCGGTGAGAACCCGTGGTATGAGGTGGTGCTGATTGAAGGACGCAACCGCGAACTTCGCAAGATGTTCGAGGAAATCGGCCACCACGTGGAGAAGATCCGGCGTGTCGGCTATGGGCCGCTCGCTCTCGATGTCGACCCGGGCAAGATCCGGGAACTGAGACCGGAAGAAGTGCGCGCCCTGCAACTCACGGCCGAGGGCAAGTTGAAGCCCCGGCCCGTGAAAGCCACCTACTTTCTGCCCAAGGAAGCCGGGCTCACGACCGAGCAAAGGGAAGCGCGGACTGCGGCGCGCGCGAGGAAGAGCTTTCCGCGCCGGGAAGCCGGCGGTGGCTGGCGTTCAAAGGAGCGTAAAGCAGAGGGGCGTTCGCGTGGGCACGAAGAGTCGCGCCCGCGAAACCCGGGGCGGCCAGCTTCAGCAGAGCGCGGCGGGCCGCGGCGTTTTGGACGTGCGCGGGACGATCGACCGGAAGGCGCGGTGACCGAACGGCCGGCTGCCCCGGCGTCGCGCTCGCGGAAACCCGGCTTCTCACGAGATAAGAATCCTGCAAAGCGCGGCGATCGCCCCTTCAAGGCGCCCCCGAGGGAGGGCGGAAAAGGCTCCTCACGCGATCAGAAGGCTGAGCGCCGCAGTGATCGGCCCTTCAACGCGCGCTCGAGGGAGCGCCGGTCCGACGGCCCGCCGAAACGTTTTGGGGAATCGCGCAGCAGTCGGCCGGAGGCCCCATTGAAGGGACGGCCCACTCTATCGGGCTCGCGCTCGCGAAAATCCGGGCCAGCTTCTTCGCGCGATCGAAACACTGCGAATCGCGGCAATCGCCCCTTTGACGGGCGGCCAGGCAAGCGCCGTGGTGGCCCGCCGAGAGGGAAGAAGCGCGACAGCTAAAGAGGATCCAGGTCCGGCGTTCACATGCCCGGATGCGTCAACTCGTTGGCGTGCGGCACAAGGTAAAGATAGACGCTCTTTGGCATCGTCGTCTGCCAGTGGTTGGTGACCCGCGCATAAAGAACGAAGCCGAGGAAGATATAGGCGATCAGTCCCGCAACCGTGAGGGGACCTATCGCGCGGCGTGCCCACCTCTCGCTTGGCTTGGCAGCTTTGCGCGGCGCCAGCGAGAACTGCAGCGCGTCTTGAGCCGGGCAAGCAGCCACGCAGGCCATGCATGCAGTGCATTCGACCGAGCGGATCTGCACGAGCTTGTCGACCGGTAAAGCAGACGGGCAAGCATGCGCGCACTTCGCGCAGTCGATGCATGCGTCGGCATCGCGCCGGATTTTCGCCGGACTGAGAAACGAGAGCAATCCCATCCATGCCCCGTAGGGGCATAGATAGCGGCACCAGAAGTTCTGGACCAGCATCGAGCCAAGGGCGAGCAGGCCGATCACAATGGCTGCCGTCGAGCCGATATCGCGGAAAAAGTTCAGCATCTTGACGTCGGCCACAAGCCCGTAAGGGGTTGCCATGAACTCTTCAAGAGACGAAGCCGACATCATCCCGATGACAATGACAAACAGGGCGAGCAGCAGGTACTTGAATCCGCGCACAGGAATATCGAGCGCGCCGGGAAGATGGAAAGTCCGACCGAAGACACGCCGCCCGAACTTTGCCAGATACTCCGAGAGGGTGCCGACCGGGCAAAGCCACGAACAAAATGACTTCTTCAGCAGGAGGCTCATGAGGCCGAAAGCCAGAAACAGGAACATCGCCGCCGGATGGATGAGAGGAACCTGGCCCGTGACGAAGAGAAATTTTGCGTTCATCATGCCGGCGATGGGGAGCCAGCCCTCCACTCCCGCAGGCCTGGGCAGATAGAAACCGGCGGCGCCGTGCTCGAAATAGCGAACCCACGCGTAGAACTGCAGCCCAAGAAAGGCATTCAAAGCCACAAAGACAGCCTGCACGATGTGGCGGACGCGCTGCGAGCGGTCGGGTGTCGTTCTGCGCACAAGTGCTTTCTTTTCTTTGAGGGGGGCTGGGATCGACGAGGCCATAATCGTTTCCTTCCACGACGATAGCCGGGCGCGGCGTTCTGGAATGTGTTCTGGATCACATGAACTGGCCGGGACATCGGAAGGGGGTAGGGGTTCTTGGGGAATTTATATCGTGATACGATATAAATTGACATGAGCATCACGCCGCAGCCATCCGATCCCGGTCACCTGCTCAATACTCTCGCCGAATTCCGGTTTGAGCTGCGTCGCTTCCTTCACTTCAGCGAGCGTGCCGCGCTTGAAGCCGGCCTGCAGCCACAACAGCATCAGCTGCTGTTACAGGTCGCGGGAGCACCTGAGACGACAGCTGTCACGATTGCCTATGCTGCCGAGCGCCTGGAGCTGAAACACAACAGCGCCGTTGAGCTCGTCGATCGCTCAGAGCGGGAGGGCTTTCTGGAGCGCGTGATCGACGGCAGCGACAAGCGCCGCGTTCTTCTGCGTATCACCCGCAAGGGCCGGCAGATTCTTGGGCGCCTGGCAAGCGACCATGCGCGCGAACTCAACGAAATGGCGCCGCGTTTGATTGGAGCGCTCGAGCGAGTGCGGCGGCATGCACGCCTGGCTTCGCGAACCGAGGCGCAATGAAGTCCAGACCGTCAGGGTTACGCGATTTCACCGTTGATCGGCGTACATGGTTGCTATCTGCCGTAGCTTTCGTGATTGGAGTTGGCGGAGCGGCACTGGCGGTTTTGCTGTTGCGCGCCATTGCGCTGGCCACAAATCTCTTCTACTACCACCGTGTAAGCCTGGCCATGGTCGGGCCGGCGGGATCGACAGAGCCGAGTCTTCTTCTGCTCTTTGTTCCCGTCATCGGCGGGCTGATCGTCGGTCTCATGGCGCATTTTGGCAGCGACAAGATTCGTGGGCACGGCATTCCCGAGGCGATTGAAGCAATCCTGCTGCGGGGCGCGCGGGTTCCTCCGAAGGTTGCCGTGTTGAAGCCGGTTTCGGCAGCTATCGCGATTGGTTCCGGCGGTCCGTTCGGCGCGGAAGGCCCCATCATCATGACGGGCGGCGCCTTCGGCTCGCTGATCGCGCAGTGGCTCAAGTTGTCGGACGCGGAGCGTACCACGCTGCTGGTTGCGGGTGCAGCTGCGGGCATGTCGGCAACGTTTGCCGCCCCGGTTGCAGCCATCCTGCTTGCGGTCGAGCTGCTGCTTTTCGAGTGGCGTCCTCGTTCCCTTGTGCCGGTTGCGGTCGCGAGCGTAACGGCGGGTGCGCTTCGCATCTGGTGGCTGGGCGCGGGCCCGCTCTTTCCCGTGAATCTGCCCGGGGGCATTCCCCTTGAGCAGACTCTTCTCGTCGCCGCTCCTCTGGGCGTGCTGGTTGGCTTGGCCTCGGCGGGCCTCAGCCGCCTGATGTACGGATTCGAGGACGCCTTCGAGCACATCTGCGGACGCCTTCGCATTCACTGGATGTGGTGGCCCGCGATCGGGGGGCTCGGCGTGGGCCTCGGCGGGCTATTTTTCCCACGCGGCCTTGGCGTGGGTTACGACAACATTGCCGAGTTGCTGCGCGGCAATGCGCCGATCGGCTTGCTTGCCGGCCTGGTGATTGCCAAGTCTCTGATGTGGGCTTTTTCTCTCAGCTCGGGAACTTCAGGTGGTGTTCTTGCGCCGCTCCTCATGATCGGCGCCTCGCTCGGCGCCTCGCTCGCGCGTATTGCGGGGATGCCGGGGGAGACGCAGGCGTTGTGGGCTCTGCTGGCCATGGGGGCAATGCTCGCCGGAGCGCTCGGCGTGCCGCTCACGGCGGTTCTGTTTTCACTTGAACTCACGCATGCGTTACCTGCGTTGCTTCCCCTGATCCTTGCCTGTGCAGGGGCGTATCTCACCACTTCGCTGATCATGCCGCGCTCGATCCTGACGGAGAAGTTGAGCCGCCGCGGCTATCATCTTTCGCGGGAGTACGGTGTCGATCCGCTGGAAACGATCCTTGTCTCGGAAGTGATGACAGAGTTGCCTGGCGGTGAGCCCACCACTCCCGCGGCGGAGCTGCCCGAGATCTTTGCCTATGGGGACGAAACCTGCCGCGCCGTGGCCGAAGAGATGGCGACATCAGGCCGTTTGAGTTTGCTGGTAGTCGACCGCGATTCAGGCCGTGTCAGCGGTACGGTCGGCGCCGCCGAGCTCCTGGCGGGCCGCAGGCGCGCGGTACGACGAGAATCGGAGCGCAGCATCGCCTTTCAACTGGAGGCGGAGAGCGATTAACGGAGCGGCGCCTCGGTCATCGCTTCGATCTCTTCCGCGGCTTATTGCGCAGAAACTCCGCGAGTGCTGCGGCGTTGTTCTGCTCGAGGTGCTGGGCGCTGTAAAGAAGGGTGATGGTCCCCGCGCGCGCGGCTTCGGTGAGAGGAAGCCACGCGTCCGGGTTTTGCCGCAATTCCTCAAAGTAACGACGGCGAAATTCATCCCATCGCTCCGGGTCGTGGTGGTACCACTGGCGAAGCTCGTTGCTGGGCGCAGCGTCCTTCAGCCAGGCGGTCATCTTGAGCATTTCCTTCTTGATTCCGCGCGGCCACAGGCGATCGACGAGAAAGCGGTCGCCGTCATCGGGAGCAGCTGCTTCATAGACGCGCTTGATCTTGATCATCGACAACCAGCATAGCGCTGCGGGGGAATTCCGTGGGCGACGTGATTTGGCTTCGGGCAGACGAGATCGGAACCAAATCGATGCGATAGCATCGAAATCACTATGAGTACCGAGAAGGCGACATTTGGTGCGGGCTGTTTCTGGGGCGTGGAGGCTGCGTTCGCGGCAATTCCCGGCGTGAAGGCAACGGCGGTCGGCTACGAGGGCGGCACAATGGATCGCCCGACGTACAAGGATGTTTGCACCGACCAAACCGGGCACGCGGAGGTGGTCGAGCTGGACTTTGATCCCGCGCAGGTCAGTTACGAGAAGCTTCTCGACGCATTTTTTGAGCTGCACGATCCGACGACCCTGAATCGCCAGGGTCCCGATTGGGGCACGCAGTACCGTTCGGCGATTTTCTTCCACTCGCCGGAACAGGAAGCGCAGGCGCGCGCGAAGATCGAGCAACTCACCGCTGAAGGACGATTTAAGCCGCGGAGGATCGTGACCAAAGTCGAGCCCGCGAAAGCTTTCTGGCGCGCCGAAGAATACCACCAGAAGTATCTTGAAAAGCGCGGACAGGCAAGCTGTCATATTTAAGAGCAGGGAATAAAAACAGAAAAACCGGGAAGCAGAGCTCTGAGTGGCAACGGGCGGGATGGACCTGCTCACTTTCCTCTTGCCAGTGCCCAGGCCTTGGCAAACTTCCAATGCACATAGACCGAGTGGTTCAGGTGCAGTAACAGCCCTTCGCGCCCATCGAGAAAACCGAGCCGGAAAAAGTAGTTATAGACAAAGGTTGCGACTGGGTTGAGGACCGCATTCCACAGAAAAGCCGGCCACGACCGGCTGGTGCGGCCGCTCTTGTGGAGCAGTTGCGCGATCTCAGTGCTGTAGCGGCCCATGTGTTCGAGGTAGATTCCGAGGGTTGGATAGGCGTAGTGCAGCATATTGTGTTTCAACATCCCGCGCCGGCCTTTGAATTGCGGCGTGGAGTGCGGTCCTACGCCCTCGCTCAAGCGTGCGGAGCCGCGCCGAAACAGTCGCAGCTTGTGGTCGGGGTAGAATCCTCCATGGCGGACCCAGCGGCCAAAATAGAGGTTTAAGCGCGGAATCCAATAAGCATCGAACTCAGGCTGGTCGCTAAGCAATGCAAGAATCTCGGCTTGCAATTCGGGTGTGAGCACTTCGTCGGCGTCGAGCAAGAGCGTCCAATCGCACGTGCAGAGATCGAGCGCGATGTTCTTCTGCTCGCCATGCCCGCCGAAGGAGTGATAGCTGGTCTTGGCTCCAAAAGACTTGGCGATCTCAACGGTGCGATCCGTTGATCCTGAATCGACGACGACAATTTCATCGGCCCAGCGAACGCTCTCGAGGGTGCGAGGGAGATTCGCTTCCTCGTTCATTGCGATCATGGCGACCGAGAGCGTCTTGGGCATCGAGTGCAGAATAAATCAACCGATCTAAATAGATTTGGGTGTGCAGCCCCGAGATATTTGGAGAAGCAATAAGGCTTTTACTGACGCCGGCGAGTCCCCACTTGCGTCAAGTCGATCGGCACGCGATGCAGTCCTGCATCAGAGACCCAGCGCGGCGGTTGGATTTCGTGCCCGCCCGTGCACATCAATCCTTCCCAGAGCCAGCTGGTGGCGTTGTCGTGGATCTTCGTGTAAGCGGATTCGTCCTCAAGGGTGAGGAAGAACGGGAGCGGCGACGCGCAGGTGCGTTCATCGCAGCGGATCCAGTCGAGCAGCACGGTTTTGCCATGGGGCCGCGCGGCCACGAATCTGTGCCTGCTGTTGTAGCCGGCGCAGCCATGGAACAGCGAATACACCCCCACGTGGTTGCACGTGCCGCACACTGTCCCGATGGAGCGCGCTTCGATTCTGCGAATCAGTGGTCCGCCAAAGGGAAGCCCAAGGCTGTCATGCGGCAGAAGGAGCGGCGATCCGCACCATGCGCAATAGAAGCAGCAGTGCGGAATTTCGGTTTCGATGACGATGGGAGCCGCATCTTCAGTGGAAGCAGCGGGCGGCTGTTGCGCGGGGCTGGTTTTCGCGTTGGATTGATCCGGGGACGGGAAAAAACTCAAGGCATCGCCTGTTAAGCGAAGGAACGACATGGACCCTCTCCTCATGCGCCGCTGGACGAATCGGAGTGCCGATTGCGCCTGATGCGGCGACTCGCACTCATCGTTCTCGAGCGGTGGCAGGCCTGTTGCGCTGCATCTTCAATCTTGGTCGGATTGCATCTTCTTGAAAATGCTACTTATGAGCTAATTACCGCGAGTTACTCGCGGAAGTTACCGCCCCGTCGGATGACATGATGCGTGATCGGACAGAACTGCTGCACGATCCGCCAGCAGGGTGTGGCGCATGGTAGAGTGAGATTCCACGGAGGTCGGGATGGCGGCTGGAATCCAACTCCCAGGCAGCGGCGAAACGATTGAGCTTCAGCAGCAGGTCGCGCGGCTGCAGGCTTTGCTTGAGGCGTCGCGCCAGGTGCATTCGACCATTCGCGAAGAGGAAGTTCTCGAGCAAACGCTGCGCATCGTGGTACGCGAGCTGGAGATGGCGGGAGCCGCATTCCCGAGCGTGGGTTTGGCGTACGGGAACGTCAAGGACCTGAATCTTGGCGACGGCAGTGGATCGGTGCAGCCCATCTACCTGCTTCAGGACCGCGAGGGCCGGCGAATGACTGAACTTGTCGTGGCGCCGCCCGACGGCCGGGAGTTGACTCTCTACGAAGCCGATTTCCTCGAGGGACTTGCGCTGCAGGCCGCCGTGGCCCTCGAAAATGCCCGCAACCACGAACGCAACCTGCAATGGGCCCGTGTGCAACAGGATCTGGATGCGGCGCGCAACATTCAACGCTCGCTTTTGCCGCAGAAGCTGCCGGAGATCTCAGGGTATTCGGTGGCGTTCCGCTCGGTGACCTGTTACGAAGTCGGAGGCGACTACCTCGACATCGTCGAAGAACCCGACGGAACGCTGCTGATGGCCGTAGCCGACGTCGCCGGCAAAGGACTGGCTTCCGCCATTATGTCTACCAGTTTCCGTGCGGCTTTCCGCGCGGTGGCGATCACTGGCCTGCCGCTGGACGAACTGGCTGCGCGGATGAACCAGCACCAATGGACTGAGGGCGAGGAAGCGCGCCGCCGCTATGTGACCGCGATTTTTTTGCGGCTCAAGCCGGAAACCGGCGAGTTGGAGGTGGTGAACGCGGGGCACAATCCCGGGTTCCTTCTGGAGCCAGGAGGGCACTCGGTGCAGTTCGAATCGACGGGAACGCCGCTGGGGTTGCTCCCGGGCATGCGCTACTCCAGTCAAAAATCCGGGTTATCACCGGGCGCCCGGTTGCTCTTCTATACCGACGGGCTGACCGAGGTTTTTCGCGGCGATGAAGAATTTGGTCCGGAGAGGCTGATGCACGCGTTTTCTACGTGCCCGGCGCCAAAAGCGGATGATATTCTCGGTGCATTGTGGACGGCCATCGGGGAATTTTCGCAAGGCGGCCCGCAAGGAGATGATATGACGGCCCTTGCGTTGTGCCGGGAAGCGAAGTAAGGAGCGGTGGATTTGAGCATGACCAGCGCGAGACCCACCAGCGTGGAGGTCCGGCTTCCTTCGCGGCTTGGCTACGAAAAAGTGGCCATGAGCACCGCCGCTGCCGTTGCCAAGCTTCTCGGGTTCAGAGAAGAGCGCATTGAAGATTTGAAAACCGCCGTGGCCGAAGCGTGCATCAATGCCATTGAACATGGCAATCTTCTCAATGAAGGGTTGTCGGTGGGAGTTGTCTTGTCGTCGGTCGACGATGGCCTGGAAGTGAAGGTCATCGACGATGGCAAGGGCCTCAAGAAACTGCCCGCCAAACCGGACATCGACCGCAAGATCCATGGGGAAGAAGACCCTCGCGGCATGGGTATGTTTCTGATCCAGGCGCTGGTGGATGAAGCGGAATGGGTGAAGGGCAGCAATGGCAGGAGCAGCTACGTAAGGCTTCTCATACGCCTGGACAAGGCAACGGACTAATACCTAACGGGAGACACGAGATCGTGCAGACTGATACTAAAGCGCGCGTCGACCAGCTTACTTCTCCAGCGGGACACCCTGTTACTGTCTTGCGCTTTGAAGGGGACATTGCCAGCACGTCGAAGGACGCTGTTCTGGGCACCTACCAAGGCCTGCCGAAGCAGACGGCCAAGCTGGTTCTGCTGGATTTCACCAAAGTGGACTACATCAATTCGAGCGGAATCGCGCTCGTCATCCAGATGCTTATCGAGGCTTCCAACTCCGGCCAGAAGGTCTATGCATTCGGCCTCTCGCCCCACTTCACAAAGGTCTTCACGATGGTGGGGATTACCAAGTATGCGGGGCTGTTTCCGGGGCAGCCCGAGGCTCTGGCGGCGCTCTGATTTGTCGAGAACCAGGATCTGAAAACGAACGCGTAGAATTCCCCCTATGAACCTTGAGGCGATCCAGGCGGCACTGCGCGATGCGGGCCACGACGGCTGGCTGTTCTACGACCATCATCATCGCGACCCGATTGCCGAAAGCATTCTTGGCCTTGATTCCAAGGCACACATCACGCGGCGCTGGTACTACTACGTGCCGGCGGATGGCGAGCCGCGCAAGCTGGTGCACCGCATTGAGCAAGGCCGGCTCGATTTGCTCCCCGGGACCAAAGGACTTTATTCCAGTTGGCTCGAACTGGCCGCCGGCTTGGAGGCGCTTCTCGGCGGCGCACGGCAGATCGCCATGCAGTACTCGCCCAACAACGCGATCATGTACATCTCCATGGTCGATGCGGGGACCGTGGAGTTTTTGCGTTCTCTCGGCAAGCAGATCGTGAGTTCCGCCGATCTGGTGAGCCAGTTCGAGGCCGTGCTCAACGAGGAGCAGGTGGCCACGCACACCATTGCGCAGCAGGCCATCGATCGCATCGTCGAAGAAGGATGGAAAGAGATTGGGAGGCGCCTGCGGCCGCCGTCGGGAAGCGGCCGGCGGGGCGGGTTGACGGAGTTCGATCACATGCAGTGGCTCAGCAAAGCGATGCGCAGTGAGGGACTGGTGTGGGAAAACGGGCCCAACGTCAGCGTGAACGCCAACAGCTCCGACTCGCACTACGAACCAACCCAGGACCGCAGCGCGGCGATCAAGGATGGCGACTTTTTGCTGATCGATATCTGGGGGCGTATCGATGAGCCCAACAGCGTCTTCTACGACATCACCTGGACCGGGGTTGTCGGACGCGAGCCGTCGGAGCGCGAGAAAAGCGTCTTCGCGATTGTGAGCAAGGCGCGCGATGCTGCCGTTGCGGTTGTCGAATCGGCCTTTGCCGAGGGGCGCAGTATCTGCGGCTACGAGGCGGATGATGCGGCGCGCGGTGTGATCTACGGCGCGGGCTATGGACGCTACTTCACCCATCGCACAGGGCACAATATCGGGCGCGAAATCCATGGCCCGGGCGCGCACCTCGACAATCTGGAGACCCACGACGAACGCCACCTGCTGCCTTATACGTGTTTCTCAGTGGAACCCGGGATTTACCTGCCGGAGTTCGGGGTGCGCAGCGAGGTGGACATGATGACCTCAGACGCCAAGGCATGGGTCACAGGGAAGATACAGCGCGAGCTTGTGCGGATCTAGAAACTTCTGACGGCCGGGGCAGGTTGCGATCGTTGGTCTCAGTACCTGCGAAACCCGTCGAAGCGCTATGCTTCAAGCGTTGAAATCCGGGAGATTTGGAGGTTTGCGTGCCTGAATCGACTGCTGCATTTCCGTATGAAACGCGCCTGAACATTCTGCACGGGCCGCTGGAGCGGATCGACGTGAAGGCTCTTGCCGACACGTGCCAGTTCAAATGGTTCAACCAGACGCTCTGCCAGGTGAACGCCTCAGTCGTGCGCGTTGGCGTCATTGAAGGCGAGTATCACTGGCACAAGCACGACGAAGACGATGAGTTCTTCTATGTGGTGGAGGGCAAGCTCTTGATCGATCTCGAAGGCCGGGTAGTCGAACTCGCGTCGGGGCAAGGCTTTGTTGTGCCGCGCGGAGTTCTGCACCGCACGCGCGCTCTTGAACGCACGGTGATCCTGATGGTTGAGAACGCCGGGATCATCCCTACGGGGAACTAGAGCCGGCTGGGCGCCGGGCCCGGGTGGGTGCGATATAGTCGAAGAGGCATGGCAGGATCGTCGAACAGCACACCCCCCGGCACAAAGGCAGCTTCGCAACAGGGATTTGTCTACCTGCCCTTGATTGTCGGTTGGCTTGTGCCCGGGGCCGGGCACTTTCTGTTGCGTAAGTGGGGACGCGGCATTTTGCTGGCTCTTGCCATCTTTTCCATGTTCGCGCTGGGCATCGCGATGCAGGGAGAAGTGTACTCGAGCGCGCACGACATTCTCGAGATGCTCGGCATGATTGGCGACCTTGGCAGCGGTCTGCTCTACATTGTCAGCCGCGTTCTGGGCCTCGGAGTTGAGTCCGCGCAGGTCACGACCGCCGACTACGGAACGCGATTCATCGTGGTCGCTGGTCTGCTCAATGTGATTGCCGCCGTCGATGCGCACAATCTGCGCACGGGAAGGAAGCCGCTCTAATGTTCAGTCCTTCTCACTTCACGGCCGTGCTGTTGTTCGCCCTGTGTGCTTCGGTGGTTTTCGGAATCACGATGCGCGAGACCCCGCGGCGCATGCTGCGCTACGGTATCTACTGCTTCGTCCTCTTCGTAGGTTCGGTGATCGTGCTCAGCTGGGGTATGTACCTGATCGCGCGCTAAGGAAGGGCTCTCAAGCATTGCAACGGCAACATGCTGAACTGCCTTGAAGCCGGCTCACTGCCAGATCACAACCTCAGAGGTGCTGGAGACCGTGAGGGCGCTCCTGGAAACAAAGGGCACGGTCGCGAAGCTATAGGAGACTTTGACCTTCACGATGTTTCCGGGAAGCGCATTGCTCTGGCTCGTCACGCAGTTGGTCTGGCCGTCGGAGTTGCACCACCAGGATTGCACCGTCAGGCCGGGACCTCCCACAAAGGATTGCGCAAAGCTCTGAATCGAGCTTGTGCTCGCAGGACAGCCGGAAATATTCGGATTGGCGCATGATGTGACGCCGTTGCTGGTGACGCTCGAGGTTGTGCCGCGCACACTGGCCCAGCGCGAGGCTTCGCGCGCGACTTCGGCGGTCGTGTTGTACATGAAGAAGACGATGCACAGCTGCATCAGGCCGAAGATGAAGATAAACAGGACGCTGGAAGCCAGCGCGAACTCGACGAGCTCGGCGCCCTCCTCGCTTCGGCAACCCGCGCGCGAGCGAATGGTGGACTGCATCGCCGACAAGAAGCTTCTGATTCGCCCCCGTCTTGGGTGAGATAAACCGCAGGCGCGTGTGTTGAGCATCAGTTCACCAGGTTGATGGTCGCCTGGGAGCTCATGGTGAGAGAACTCGGCAATCCGGAAAATGCAGTGAAGGGAAGAACCGTAGCCTGTGTCGTTACCTTAACGTAGGGCAACACGCCGGTTCCACAACTAGGGATGGAGTTGCCTGTGGTCGCCGATCCGCCATTGCAACCAGTCGCCATGGAAATGGTGAGGGACGTTCCCGGTTTGAGGACGGCGGTCAGCTCTGGGGCATCGTTCTGAACGGCGGTTGTGACCTGCGCTGTGGTTGGCAGCGCGGTGTTGGAGTTGGCGATGTAATACTCGGCGGCGTAAGCAGCGCCTGCATGCGCAGCGTTGGAGACTTCAATCGATGCGTAGACGAGCCCCGCAGCACCCACGGTGCCGCACAGCAAGGGAGGCGCGAGGATTGCGAGGATCAGGGAGACTTCGACCAGCGATGCGCCGCTTTCGCCGCGCAGTGAATTGGCGCGCGCGAAGAAGCGCTTGAGCGTTGCGAAGACAGCGGATTGGGTTGGAGGATGGAACTCGTGCATGATCTACTCCGCCAGGTTAACGCCGCCGTTCCCTGCTCCGCCGCCGGCGCTGTAGCCATTCTGAATGGTTGAGCCGCCGAGGACCATGATGGTGTTGGCAACGATGGAGGAACTCATGGTGCTGGTTCCGCTGCCGTTGCCGAGGACGAGGTTGGTATTCGGCGCATAGATGGTTCCGGTGAAAGTTGAGCTGGCCCCACCCCCGAAGGTGAAGGTATCCGGAGTGGTCGACGAGGAGTTGCCGTCCCAGATGGCGATGCCGGCGTAGGGGCCGGAGGTCGGAGCGCTGATGTTCAGTGTGGTGCCGTTGCCGACACCATAGGGCGTAGCGCCGCCGGAGACATAGGTGTAGTTGCCGGAGTTGGCAATCACCCCGTTGGCGAGATAGATTGTTACCCCATTGCCGGTGATCGTTGTGCCGCTGTTGGTGCTGAAGGTCGTTGTGATGACGTAGAGCCCGGGCTGCATCGTGAGCGTGGAGACGTTCGAGGTATTGAAGTTGCAGTAGGTGCCCGGCGAAATGGTCTCGGCAGCCCCGCCCGCCGTATTGTTTTTCATCCAGCTTGGGTCGATGCACGAGCCCGCGGTTGGGGCAGTGGGCATCTTCCCGGCCATTGGATCGCCGGAGCAGGACCCGAGCGTCGGCGTCGTGGTGATCTTGCTGCCGCTGTTGTCCGTTCCGTAGCTGGGAGCGGTGTTCGATTCGGCCGTGATATTGCCGGAGCCCCAAGCATACAAAGCCGCCCCGGTTTTGCCGCTGCCGGAGCCATAGGTGCTCGTGGATGGGCCGCAGGCCTGGATGCCGCAATTCGGGGCCTTGATCTGGCTATTGCCCTCGGTGGCAATGTCCGACATGACCGTCGTGTTCCAAGTCATGCTTGTAGATCCGTCCGTTTCAACGCCCGATGCATTGGGGACGGCACTGCCGTTCGGGCTCAAAGCGGTGAAGCACGCGTTGCTGGAGATCGTGTAGGAGGCCTCTGCGGAGGCGGTGATATTCATGGGATTGAAGCTCGGATTCACCATGCCCAGGAATACGGTAGGCGAGTGGATGGTGACCGTAGCCTGGACGTAGCCGAGGCTGCTTCCGCTATTCAGCAGGGCGGCCGTGACGGTCGCCTGACCTTTGCCGGTCCCGAGCGTGAGCCCGTTCTGCGTGGCGGCTGTTTGAGCTGAGGAAGTGATGTTTACGCCACTGCTCTCGCCGGCTGCCGCGGCCAGTGCGCCCGCGTCCGCGGCGGTTTGTGCAAGCCTCTTCTGGTGGTAGAGCATTCCCGCGTCAATCGCGAGGGCAAAGAAGCCAAAGAGGAAAATCGCCAGGCAGAGGGCCATAAACACCGTGGCCTGTCCGCGTTCGTCCTTGATCAGACGCATGTTCTTCCCCCTTTCGCTTCCTATTTCAAGAAGGGTCTATTTTCAGCATCTACTAAATCTCAGATACTGCTGGAGATACGCAAATGCAAGGATCCCCGGTTAAAACCTTCCCGTTTCGGAACTTTCAATCTCTAGAACTATGCATATGCCGGGTCAGAACATCGAAGAGTCCGTTGCCCCGACGGATCTCCCTGAAGCTCCGCTTGAAAGCCGCCTGGGTTATCTCCTCAAGCTTTTTCCCGATGGTAAGATTCTACGATCCTGTAACATCGAAAGATACTCGCTGGTTACCATTGGGAAATTACTTGTGTAACAGCCCTATTTCTGTAGGTCGGCTGGCAATTCGCGGGTTGCCGTGGTCAGCCACGCACATTTGCCCGGTGTCGAGGGGTCAGTTCTGTTCGTAGCGCTGCCAAACCGCCGCATCAAAGGCGTGCTTGCGTTCGTAGCCTTCGGCCTTGTAAAGCCCGATGGCATCGCTGTTGGCTTCGGTGACGGTAAGCGAGATTTCGCTCACGCCCTGGCGCACAAACTGTGCCGCCGCCAGCGACAGGAGCATCCGCGCGAGCCCCTGCCGGCGAGAGTCTGGATGCACGCAGAGCTGGGTGATGTGTCCGCTTTGCGGGCTGACGCGCGAACCGAGCACGAGCGCGGCCAGTTCACGGCTTTTGCGATCGACCACGACGTGAGAGGCTGTCGAGGAGAATGCTCCGCAGCCCGCGTAGCGAACGATGTTATGGAGAAAGCGCAGCGAGCCGTGAACGGAGTTGTATTGATCGTTGATCAGGCTGTCGGGATGATTGCGGTAGGCGGCGGAGATGAGGCGGGCCGAGGAATTCAGGTCCTCCTCACGCCACGGCCGTAGTTCCAGCCCCGGGGGCAAATCCATCTGCGGGCGGCTCCAGTGTGCAGCCAACGACTGGACCATGAAAAGCCGGCGGTACAGCCGGAAGCCGGCATTGTGAAAGATGCCGGCGTAGCTCCCCGAAGGATGCAACAGCAACTGTGATTCGATGCGCACCACCTGCGGCGAATTCACAAGGGTTTCGAGGAGATGCTTGAGAAGCGTTTCCTCGATCCCATAGGCCGGGCCGTTGGATCCATCGACGGGAGGGGGCAGCTCCGGGCTCAGTCCTGGCAAGGCGAATACATCGCCGATGACGGCTTTGCTCTCTTCGTAGACGCAGAAGGCATAGCCAGTTACCTGGCCAGACTCCAAGGCCGCATAGCCCGGCAGCATGTGGCTGTCGATGTACTGCATGAGGAGCTTCGACGAGGCGCGATAGTCCCAGTGGAGGCGCTCCATCCAGACTTCGCCTTCCGCTTCGAGAACCGGGCGAAGCACCGCCGCACCGAAGTGTCGCAAGTCGAGAATCTCAAACGAAACGTCAGCAGCCATCGTCTTGAACAGGTGTTGCCAATGGGGTTTTGTTCCCCCGTTCGGGCTCCGCCCGGCGTTCCCCTGGCGGGCCCGGCTCAAATGTCTCTCGGGTCAATGTGCCACGAAGCCCGGCGATACGGCAAGTTGAGGCAGAGCCTATTGTTGCAGACTCACCTTCTCGATCACTTGCGCCCCACTAAATAGACTTCGAGCCCCTGCTCGGGCCAGGTGAAGAGCGGCTCATACTGGCGGCCCTCAAGATACTCGGCAAGCGCGTCCTGGGTATGCAGGTCGACTCCCTTGCGGCCCGTGATTCGGGCTACAAGGAGATGCTCCTCGTCGGGCACACCGGTGTCTTCATAGTTGACCACCTGGTGATTGCGGTAGAAAGCCAATCCAAACTCAACGTCGCGCCGCACGCGAAAAACCGCGACGGTTTCATTGGGCGGAGCGAGCCCGGCCAACCGCTCCGCGAGGGGCCGCGCGGAATAGGAACGATCAAGCAGGTGAACGACCCGCTTGGAAGCCCGCACCGCAGGAATCCCGAAAAATGGGCCGATGCCATAAAGGAAAAAGACCAGCACCATCAGCACCGCGGTCGTCGCGAGGCGCAACCGGGCGACGCCGAACCCGTGAACCACCACGGGGATGAGAAGAGCCGCACCCAGCGACGCAAGCAAGGCAGCGGTGAGCGCGTGGACCGGGGGCATCAAGGCTCCGTGTTCCACAAACCACGGAAGCAGAAAAGCGGAGAGCGCCATCACACCGCAGAGAATCGCGTGCCCGAAGAGAACCCAGGGCTGCAAGCCCCGCTGTCGTGAGCGGAAAAGATAGTCGCCGGTGAGGATCGTGATGGGAGGAATGGAGGGGAGGATATAGCCGGGAAGCTTGGACTGAGAAAAGGAGAAAAAGATGATGGGGATAAGGGCCCATAAAACGAGGAACTCCGGGAACGCATCCCCGGGACGGCCTGGTAAAGGCTTATCGGGTTTGGAATGGCGCAGCCGCCACTCAGCCACGGAAGTTTGAATTCCGTCAACCAGGGCTCGAATCGCGATGACCGTCCACGGCATGAGCGCAAGCAATGCGACGACGAGGTAGTACCAGAAAGGCTGCTGATGCTCGAAACGATTCGTGGCAAAGCGTTCCAGGTTGTGCTCGAGGAAGAATTCGCGGAAAAAAGTCGGGTTCTGGTGTTGGACGGCAACGAACCAGGGCAACACGATGGCGAAGTAGAGCAGCATCCCCGGCCACCAGAACGAACGCTTGAGAATGGACCACTCGCGGCGCAGAGCGGCGAAGGCAACCAGGATCAGAATGGCGAGGAACGGCGCGACCGGCCCCTTCGCGAGGGTCGCAACGCCGGTGAAGAAGTAGATGTCGAACAGCCAGAATTTCGAATCGGTCTCATACCAGGCGTACCAGCCCAGCAGGCCGATGGAAAACGGCGCGGCGAGTTGCATGTCGGTGGAAGCGCCGCGAGAGAAGGCAATAATTCCCGTGCAGGCAACCGTAATGAGCGCCGCATCGAGATGGCCGCCGCGGCGAAATCTCCGCATATGGAGATAAATCAGGGCTGCCATGATGAAGGCGAAGCTTGCCGAGGGCAGGCGCGCACTCCAGTCGTGAACGCCGAAATCCTGAAAGACGAACATCGCGCGCCAGTAGTAGAGCGCCGGCTTTTCGAGCCAGGGATGGCCGTAGAGATAGGGCGTCACGCAGGCGGCAAGACGTTCCTTGAGGGTGTGGGCCGAATCGAACCGCACCAGCATTTCGTGAGCGATCTGCGCATAGCGGGGCTCGTCGGCGCCCACTAGTCCGATGCCGTCGCCGCCAAAGATCGGCGTGACTCCATACGAAATGAAGAAGACGGCGAAGGCGATGAAGACGGAAGCTTCCCAGATGGTGCCCCAGGAGGGCACCCGTTTGCGCGATCCCTCGCCCGATGCCGCAGCAGATGATTCCAGCGCAGTCTCCACTTCCAGTGATTCTCCAGTGAGCCAGGGCGCAAATGCGGCGCCGGAGAGGCTCTTTCGGCCTTTCAACGGGAGTGCGGGGAACTCCAGATGACCGGTTTGATCCCATGCCTCATTGGAGGCGGGAACGAGGGTTGCGAGCAGCGATACGTGCTCGACGCGCGCTTGTCAAACAAGGCTAACAGATCGGCGGCGAATCTCAAGGAGTCTCGGTACTGAAGCCGTCAACCTGCGGGCGAAGCACGGCAAGGAGCTTTTCCACAGCATGCCCGAGAGGTCCGTCAACGGTGCAACCCGCCGCATTTTCGTGCCCTCCCCCGCCGAGTTGCTCCGCGATCCGAGCCACGTTCACCCTTCCCTTGCCGCGCAGGCTTACCCGAATGCGCTGTTCAGGCAGTTCCCGCAGAAACACGGCCGCCTCGACATCGGCGATGGAAAGCGCATAATTCACAATCCCTTCACAATCTTCTTCAGCAGCACAGGTACGCACCATATCGCTGTGCGTGACCCAGAGCCAGGCGAGCCGGCCCTCGCGACGCAGATTATTGAGGGCGGCGCCCAACAACAACAATTTAGATGTTGGCGTGGAGAAGTAGATGTCCTGGGATATGCGGATAGGATTTGCACCGGCCAAAACCAGCTTCTCGGCGAGCGCGAATGTAGAGGCGCGTACTCCGCCGTAAATGAAGCCTCCAGTGTCTGTCAGAAGGGTGGTGTAGAGGCATGTGGCCATCTCCTGAGTCAGATCGGCGCCCGAAGCGGCGATGAGGCGGTGGACCAGTTCGCCGACGCTTGCGGCTTGGCGGTCAATCCAATTCAGGTGGCCCCACGGGCGGCCGCTGGCGTGGTGATCGATGTTGATGGTGAAGAAGCTTTCGAGGCCGCGCAAGCGGGTGCGTTCAAAGCTGTCGCATTCCAGCAGGATGGCAGCGTCGTAGGGCCCGTGGATCCGCATGGCAGTGCGAATGCCGCCGGCTCCGGGCAGCTTCCGATAAGCGATCGGAATGCGATCGGCGGTCACCAGGTCAGCGCGCTTGCCAAGCTGCTCGAGAAACATGCCCATGGCCAGCACGCTTCCCACCGCATCGCCATCGGGGCGCGAATGCGAGCAGACCAGAAACCGCTCGCCTTCCCGAATCACCTTCAGGATTGCCGCGGGCGGATCCGTTTGCGACTCAGCCGCGGAGTTTTCGATGACGATGGGGAGGGTATGATCCATGAGCGGCTAGTCCACCGGGGTCTTTTGTCGCCGCCGGGAGCGATCCATAAGCTCTTCGATGCGCGCCTGGAAGCGGCCGGAGCGATCGGCAAAGAAACTGAGGTCCGGGACGTGGCGAACGCCCATCCGTTCCTTCAACTCGAAACGGATGTAGCCTTTGGCAGCTTCGAGCGCGGCGACCGTGTCCTCCTCGGCCTTGGCGATGTCGGGAACCGCGTTGTCGACCGCGACGTAGACGCGCGCGGACTTGCCCCCGGGATTGAGAACGACTTCGCTGACGTAACAAAACGCGATGCGCGGATCGGAAAGTTCTCCCTCGATCATGGAGCCGATTTCTTCGCGCAGCGTTTCGGCTACGCGGTCCTGATGATGTTTGCGCCCTCTATGCTCCGGCATGTGCGATTTCTTCCCCAGGTAAACCAATCAGGATAGCAGAGCGCATGGCTCGGATCGTGAAGGAGGAATGCGCCAAAACCGCCTTTTCGCTTCAACTTTCGTGGTATTCCCAAAAGCTGTCGGCGAGTTCTGCGCCGAGCTCGTTGGCCATGCGCCGCGCCGCCCGTTCCACTTCGTGCATGAGGCCGTGCAGATAGTCGCGGGAATGGGAGATGGCAACGACGCCGATGGTCGCCGAGCGCCATGTCGTGGCTTCGTCGAGCTCCGCGACCGAGATATTGAAGCCCTGGCGCAGCTGATCTTTCATGGAGCGCACGACCTGTCGCCGGTCTTTGAGCGACTGTGCGTGCTCGATGCGCAATTCGAGGGTAAGTTGGGCGACGGGCATGGTCGTGCGAAGCCGCAGGATCTCGGGCTGGAAGTTCATTTTAGTTTCTTCGCCGCGGACGGGCAGGAATTTTGCGTTCAGCGCAGCAGCGCGAAGGCAACGAGGGTTTCTCCCGTGTCACCGGTTTCTGCCAGCAACTCGTTTTCGAACTCGCGGGGAACCGGCATCTCGCAGGCGGCGATCTCGGCTTCGCTGGCGCCCACGAAGCAGAGATCGCAACAGCCAAGCGCGACCTCGTCGCTCAACCGGGTAGGCGGGCCAAAGACGCGGCAGGTCATGGGCCGATGCTCGTAGACGTCGCACAGGCCGGTCGCGGGGTTGAGCGCCGGGCAGGGCGCGTCGTCGGCAAAGGATTCGAAGCGGGCTTGCTCTTCGTCGGACGTGCCCAGGATGCCAGTGGCCGGATCTCCGGGGAAATCAGGGCCGTAGGCCTCGAGCCACGCGCGGGCGCGCTGCCGGAGAGCCTCGGCGGTTTGCGGGTCTGCCGCATCCATCGCAGCTTGCAGGCGCAGAACATCGAGCGCGTGGATGGGGAAGGCGCCGTGACAGCACTGCGTGCATCCGGGACGGCACGCGAGCCAGGAGCCGGCGCGTTGGGCTGCGTCGGCGAGTGCCGCGTCCACGATTTGCACGAGCCCGCTGTCGCGACCCCGCACGGATTCGGTGCCGAGGGGCCGGGGAGGCATGGGGAAAGAATAAGGCAGGGGCGGAGGGAACAACAGACCGAGGGCAGGGGAACAAGGGAAAGGGAGTGCCGGGCGTGCTCTCACCGGGTTGACGATGATGGAGGAAACGGCGTGCTATAAGAGGTGCGAGGTCGCCGTGCTTTACCTGGAGCGCATTCCCGCCGCCCCACTGGACACGTTCATTCGTGCGCTGTGGTACGCGCGCGTGACGGATCTTTCCCACCGGCGCGAGCGGGTGTTGCCCAGCGGCTGTATCGAGGTGATCCTCAGCCTGGCGCGGGATTTTCTGCTCGACTGCGCGGAGGACGCGGCAGACGTGCGCAGGCCTCCGGCCCTGGTGGTTGGCGCGCGCACCGTCTACGAGATCATCGATCGCTCCGATATGGCCGATCTGATCGGCATCGTGTTTCGGCCGGGTGGGTTCGCGCCCTTCGCAGGCGACGCCGTAGACCTGTTGAGCAACCGCACGGTCGATCTGGAAGATGTGTGGGGCGGACCGGCGCGAGGGCTCCGCGACCGCCTGCGCGAGATTTCTCTGCCGGAAGCGCGTTTGCAGTGCCTGGAGTTATTCCTGGTGGAGCGCTTTGCGCCGCGGCTGACGCGCCATGGGCCGTGGCGGCGGAGCGAAGTCGACTTTGCGGTGCGAGCCTTCGCGCATGCGCCCGGAATGGCGACCGTACGCGAAGTGGCGCAACGCACCGGCTGGAGCGAGCGGCGATTCTCGCAGGTATTTCGCGAGCATGTCGGGCTGGCGCCCAAGGCGTGGTGCCGCGTGCAGCGTTTTCAGCGGGTGGTGCGGCAGCTGCATGCCGGCCGCGAAGTGCGCTGGGCAGAGCTGGCGCTCGATTGCGGCTACTACGACCAGGCTCATTTTGCCAACGAGTTTCGTGCCTTCTCGGGCATTGACGCGACCACGTATTCCGCGCGGCGCGAGGGGCCCTGGGCGAACCACATCCCCCTCGAGTAGCTTGCGCGATCAAGGCGAAGTCAAGCACTCCAGCACATTTCCGATTTTTCCAAGATGCGCAGCGTTCGGCAATGTCATCGTGTTGGAGTGGCCGGGTGAGAGGCATCCGGCTTGAGGAGGTTTTATGTCGAACCCTGCACCGCAATCCCCGTCCACCATTATGCCCACGATGCGCTACCGCGACGCCCCCGCCGCTATTGAATGGCTTTGCAACATGCTGGGCTTTGCGCGCCACGCCGTCTATCCCGGACCCGACAACACGATTGGCCATGCCGAGCTAACCTTGGGCGGCGGCATGATCATGCTCGGTTCGTACAAAGACGATTCGTACGGACGGGGTTTCAAGGCTCCGGGCGAACTCGGCAATACAGAGACGCGCGGCTCGTACGTGGTTGTGGCGGATGCCGACGCTGTGTATGCGCGGGCCAAGGCCGCTGGCGGAACGATTGTGCGCGAGATCCTGAATACCGATTACGGCAGCCGCGAGTTCACGGTGAAAGATCCGGAGGGCCACTCCTGGAGCGTCGGTACCTACGATCCCTGGAAGGCGCAGGGGTGAAAAACATGGATCAGGGATTCAAGGCCAGGTTTTTTCCAGGACGCAGCGCATCCCGGAGACCCGGTACCCAAGAAAAGAGAATTTCGCCGGCGGGGCACAAAGTCTCCGCAAATCGGGACTGATTTGGTGCGAGTGGTCGAGTCGCCGGTTTGCTGCGCTAGACTCGTTGCGTGGTTTGCGGAGGTTTTTCGAGTGCACAAGACGCGTGGAGTGGTTTCTCTTTTCCTGGGGTTGGGTTTGGTTGCGGCGCTTCCGGCGCAGCAGTCGCGGCTGCTGGTGGCGCAAAAAGGTCTGGCGAGCCTGGCCATCGTCGATCCTGCAAGCGGCAAGGTGCTCATGTCGGTGCCCGAGGGCGGGATTACCGGGCATGAAGTCATTGCTTCGCCCGATGGGCGTCACGCGTTTGTCCCTATCTACGGCAACTCGGGCGTCGGCAAGCCGGGCACGAATGGATCGAAGATTGTGGAGATCGATCTTGCGAGCGGAAAGATCGTGGGCACCATCGATTTCGGACACGGGGTGAGGCCGCATTGTGCATTGATCGGACCGAAGGATGGAATGCTCTACGTGACGACCGAGATCGACAAGACCGTCACGATCATCGATCCCAAGACACTGAAGATCGTGGGAACGATCTCCACGGATCAACCTGAGAGCCACATGCTGGTGCTGTCGCACGATGGGCGGCGCGGCTACACGGCCAACGTGGGTCCGGGGACGGTGTCGGTACTCGACATTGCCGCGCGCAAAACGATCAAGGTGATTCCGATCTCGGGCAACACGCAGCGCATCGCCATTTCGAACGACGACCGCTGGGTGTTTACGGCCGACCAGACCAAGCCTCAGATGGCGGTGATCGACACCAGGACGAACCAGGTGGCTCACTGGATTCCGGTGGAGTCGTATGGCTACGGCGGAGCGATGACGCCGGACGGCAAATGGTTCCTGGTGGCGCTGCCGGACGTGAATAAGGTGGCGGTGATCGATGTGCAGGCGATGAAGGTGGTGCGCAACATTTCGTTGAGCGCGGGCACTGACCCGCAGGAGGTGCTGATCCGGCCCGACGGAAAAATGGCGTACGTGTCCTGCATGCAGTCGAACCAGGTGGCGCAAATTGATCTGGGCAACTGGACGGTGACGCGCATGATCGCAACCGGGAAGGCGACGGATGGGCTGGCCTGGGCGGGACAGTAAGAGCCCGCGAGTTGCAGCCCCAATTGGCCGGACACCCGAGCGCGGGCGAGGTTCGGCGGAGGAATCCGGCCCCCGATCAATCGCCCGTTTCGTTTTGCAGGACCCCCTGTTTACTGCGGCCCCGTCGGCGTGCTCACGTTCCTCGCTCCCGTTTTGTTGCTCATGTTGGTGCCAACCGCGCCGACTTCATGTCCGACTTTCTCGGCAAGCTGCAGATGCTCGTGGATGACATGTGCGCCTTGCTCGGCGGCATCCTTCACGGCGGTGGATTGGCCGTCTTTTGCCTCGTGCCGGAATTCAGCGAGGTCCTTGGTGTGATCTTTCACCATGGCCGACATATAAGCCTTGTCGAAGGCGTCACCGGACAGCGTTTCCAGCTTTGCCTCCAGCGCCTGATCTTTGGGCGAGACAGTCGTGAGGGGCGAAACCCCAATCTGCTCGGCAACCGGCTTCATCTGTTCATTCAGCTTGGTATGGTCTTCCACCATTCTCTGCCCGAATTGCTTGACGTCGGGCGAGCTGGCTTTCTCGGTGGCCAACTGGCCCAGCTTGATCTCGGCATCGCTGCCCTGCATCGCCTTGCGAACGAATTGTGAGTCCGCCGGGCTGGCATTGCTGTGTTGCATCTGGCTTGACTGAGCACGCGCTCCCGGCGCCGCCACTACAAACAGCAGAGATGCCCCTGTGGCAATCCATGAAAACTTCATCGAACCCTCCTGCGCGCCGCGCTTGCGGAGCGAATCAGTGCGTACGGCGAATAGGAGTCGGTCGGCGAGGATTGAGTTGCCAATGAGACGGGAAACAGGAGAGAGGCCCAGAGGAAGCGAGGTGACAGTGACCGATTCACCTGAGGCCGACCGGGTTTGTTCACCGGGTGAAGTATGGTTTGAGACAGCGGAGTTGAATTGGGCAACTCTCCACGGGAACTCTGGTTTCGAGCCGCTGTGTCAGTTGGTGGTTTCGCGCACCGGGCCGTCGAGGAGAGGATGATCGATGGCCTGGATTGCAAAACGACCTTTGCCCTTCAGGTCGAATACGACGATTTCGTTGTCGCCTTCTTTGAGCCAGGGACCGGGGACGTAGAGGGTTTGCTGCGGGCCGATGTCCCAGTAGCGGCCGATGGCATGTCCGTTGATCCAGACGGCGCCTTTGCCGAGCGCGCGCACGTCGAGGAAAGTATCGCCTGTGTGGGCAAGCGTGAAGTGGCCCTGGTAGAAGCAGGGACCGATGCAGGTATCGCCGCCGAAAGCGAGTTGATCGGCTTCGGTCATCGGCAGCGGATAGATGGACCAGCCTTCGATGGGCTTGCCCTGCCAGAGCACCTGATGGGTGATGCCCGCGCGCTCGCCGCGAATGACGATGGAGAAGTTCACGCGGCCGGAGTTCTCGACGAGGATGTCGAGGTGCTGGCCGGCGCGCTCGACATGGAGCGGCATCGACATTTTATTGAGGCGGCGATCGAGGCTGCCCACAAAGGCGCCATCGAGATAGACGCGCGCGTAGTCGTGCAGCTGGTCGAGCACGAGGTCGCCATGGCCTGCGGATTGCAGAGTGGTGCGATAGAGGATGTAGCCGTAGTTCTGGCCGATGTCTTCCATGGTGAGCGGCTGCGTGGACTGGACCGGCTCGGGAAGCGTGGCCCAGAGAGACTTTGATCCGCTCATGGGAATCGGCGGAATCGCGATGGGAGCGGGGGATGGCGGAACGGTCGGCGGCGTGATGCCGGTTGCCTTGGTGAGGATGTCGCGGAAGGCCATGTACTTCGGCGTGGGACGCCCGCTCTCGTCGAGGGTGGCCTGGTAGTCGTAGCTGGTGACGTCGGGCGCATAGTCTTTGCCGCTGGAGTTGGCGCCGCTCATGAATCCAAAGCTTGTGCCGCCGTGAAACATGTAGACGCTGATGGAGTAGCCCTGGTTGACGATCCATCGGTACTCCTCGATTTGCTGCTGGGAGTCGCGGGCTTCGTGCTTGCCGCCCCAGTGATCGAACCAGCCGTCCCAGTATTCACCGGCCATGTGGGGTTGGTGGGGCCGCATGGCAACGACCTTGGCGAAAGACTCTTTGGCTTCGCC
>DATJMC010000129.1:0-35833 GCA_035508975.1 Occallatibacter sp. | reverse complement strand
CACCTTCGTCGCTCTGATCCAGGGTCTGCCCTGACTGCGACGTTCGCGCTTTGAAGCGCGTTCGCTCGTTCTTGCACACGCATTCTGCCAAAAATGTGTGTGCGCTTCGTGATTAGCGATCAGCGAGGAATACGCACCATGTTTTCAGCGAGACCTGTCTCCCAAGGGCAGCACCCACCGTACGGGCTGTCCATCGGCGCAGCCGGCAGTGTTGGTGGCGGCCATAATCCGTCACTCCTGAACGGTTCGACGGCCCATCCGCGTCGCGGAAAAGCGCTCGCAGCCGCGCTCGCAGGACTGGCCCTGTTGGCCACCTGCGGCCTCAGCGCCTGCCATTCGGGAGCAGATTCGGAGGGAGCAAGCGCCGCAACCTCTCCGGCGGCGCAGGTGGCTACCGCTCAACGCGGAAACATCTCCCGCATCCTCACCCTGGCCGGACAGTTTCAGCCCTACCAGGTGGTCGACGTCCATCCCAAGGTCAGCGGCTACATGAAGCGCATCAACGTCGACATTGGCGACGTTGTCAAGCAAGGGGAGGTCCTCGCCGTCCTCGAGGTCCCCGAGTTGAAGGCGCAGCTGGAACAAACCGCCTTCGCCCTGCAGCAAAGCAATGAGGAGATCGTGGAGGCGCAGCACGAGATCAGCCGGGCTGAAGCCGTCCATAGCGCGCTGCACGCCGAGTCAGACCGGCTCATACAAACCGCCAAGGCACAGCCGGGACTCGTCGCGCAACAGGAACTCGATGACGCTCAAGCCAAGGATCTCTCCTCAGAAGCGCAGATCGATGCCGCCAAAGCCGCGATGGCCGCGGCCAAGGAACACGCGGGCGCGGCGCAATCGGAAAACCAGCGCATCCAGGCTTTGCAAAATTACACCTCTGTGGTCGCGCCCATCGCCGGCGTCGTGATCTGGCGCTACGCCGATACCGGTGCGCTCATTCAAGGCGGCACGAATTCCAACAATTCCACGCTGCCCATCGTCCGTCTGTCGCAAAGCAGCCTGCTGCGCCTGCGCATTCCCGTTCCCGAAGACGATGTCCGGTTCGTGCACGTCGGCGACCCGCTGCAGGTGCGTGTCGATGCCATCAACCGATCGATCAATGGCAAGATTATCCGCTTCACGCGCAACGTGAACTTTGAAACGCGCACCATGGAAACCGAGGTCGATGTCGAGAACAAGGATCTCTCCATCGCTCCCGGCATGTATGCCAACACCGCGCTGCGCCTGGCCCACGCTGAAAATGTTGTCACTATCCCTGTCGAAGCGCTGATCCTGAACGCGCACAATCAGCAAACCGTCTACGTGCTCGACGCGGGCAACCGCGTTCACATCCGCGAAGTGCAGGTGGGCCTCCAGGGCTCGAAGCTGGCTCAGATCGAGAGCGGGCTTCAGCCCGGCGAACGCGTGCTGATCGGCGGGCAGGAAAAATACCACGAAGGCGAAACCGTCAGCCCGCTGATTACCCAGGAACCAGCCTCGGAGACCGTGCAGCAATCAGGCGGCATGATCGACATGAAGGGCGGCGAGCAGAACGCCGGAGAGGGACACTGATGCCAAAGTTTGCGCTCAAGTTCCCGTACTTCATCCTCATGCTGTGCCTGATGGTAGGCCTGGTCGGCGTGGTCAGCACCGTCAAGATGCCTGTCGATCTATTTCCCAACATCGACATGCCCGTCGTTGTCGTAGCTACTTTCTACAGCGGCATGCCCCCGAAGCAGATTGAAGCCGACATCACCAACACCTTCGAGCGCTTCTTCACACTGGCCGCAAACGTCGATCACAGCGAATCGCGTTCGTTGACCGGCGTCAGCTTGATCAAGATCTACTTCAAGCCCGGCACCGACCCCAACGCGGCGCTTTCGAATGTGGCCAATCTTGCCATGGCCGATCTGCGCCGCCTGCCGCCGGGAACGTTGCCTCCGGTTGTCCTTGGTCTCACGGCCTCCACCCAGCCCGTCTGTCTGGTGACGCTGAAGGGCCAGGGCCTGAACGAAACAAACTTGAAAGATCTGGCGCAATTTCAGGTGCGCAATCAGATCTCGAACGTGCAAGGCGCATCGGTCCCACAGCCCTATGGCGGCACCTACCGCCAGATCCAGGTTTACGTCGACCCCCTCAAGCTCGAAGCGCGCAACCTGAGCCTGGACGATGTTGTACAAGCGGTGAACAGCTCCAACCTGATTCTTCCCGCGGGTGATGTACGCATCGGTTCGAAGGACTACAACATCTACGCGAACAGCCAGTTCCCCGACGCGAAGACGATGAACGCCATGCCCCTCAAATCCGTCGGCAACGGTTCGGTGCTGGTGGCCGATGTCGGCCATGCCGAGGACTCAGGCGCTCTGCAATACAACATCGTGCGCATCGATGGACAACGATCGGTCTATGTGCCCGTGTTCAAACAGGCAGGCGACAGCAACACCATCACGATCGTGGACGGCATGAAGCAGGCTATCAAGCACCTGGTCGATATCCCGGCCTCGCTCAAAACAGCGGTGGTCTTCGATCAGTCCGTTTTCGTCAAGCTGGCATTGAAGCAATTGGTCAACGAGGCGACGATCGGCCTGGTACTTACCGGTCTGATGATCCTTCTGTTCCTCGGCAGCCCGCGCGCCACTGTCGCCGTCATGCTGTCGGTGCCTCTCTCCGCCGTGGCATGCCTCTTGATGACCAACGTCATGGGCGGCTCCATCAACACCATGATTCTCGGCGGGCTGGCGCTGGCTTTCTCCCGCCTTATCGACAACGGCGTTGTCGTTCTCGAAAACATCTTCCGCTACATGGAAACGGGCGAGAAGCCTGAGGCGGCCGCGGAAAAAGGCGGCACCGAAGTTTCTCTCGCCGTGCTTGCAGCCACGGTAACAACCTCCATCGTGTTTCTTCCCGTAGCGGCGCTGACCGGCGTCAGCAAATACCTCTTCACTCCCCTTGCGCTCGGCGTGGTGTTGTCCATGTTTGCCTCCTATGTGTTTGCCATGACCGTGGTGCCGCTGTTTTGCGCAAAATTCATTCGCCCCCACAAGCATGAGAACGCGGCACATGGCGCGCGAAAGGCACGATTCGGCTTTCAACTAATCTTCGTCCGCTTCAACGACTACTTTCAGCGCATGGTCGATCGCTATGAGACGCTGGTGCGGCGTTGTCTCGTGCGCCCTGGAATTACCACCGCGGTCGTCTTGGGCGCGGTCGCGGTCCTGCTGGTCGGCTTGTTTCCTTTCCTCGGGCGCGCCTACTTTCCTCGCACCGATCCAGGCCAGTTTGTCATCGATGTGCGCATGCCCAGCGGCACGCGGCTGGAAGTGAGCGATCGGTACATTGCCCGCGTGGAGCAGATCGTTCGCGAGACCGTTCCTGCTTCCGATCTCGGCATGATCGTCTCCAACATCGGCGTCTATCCCGACCTCTCCGCGATCTTTACTACGAACGCCTCCATGGATACTGCCTTCGTGCAGACCAGCCTCAAGGAGGGCCACAAGACCGGTAGCTACGAATACATGCGCCGGGTGCGCGAGCGGCTGTCGCGTGAAATGCCAGAACTCATGACCTACTTCCAGGCCGGCGGCCTGATCGACGGCGTGATCAATCAGGGGCTGCCCGCGCCGATCGACGTCCAGGTTGCGTCGAACAACATCGACGGAGCCTACGCCCTGGCCCAGCAATTAGCGGCAAAGATCCGCACATTCCCCAATGTCAGCGGCACCTATATTCCCCAGGACGTCAACTATCCGGGCATTGCGTTAAACATCGACCGGGAAAAAGCCAGCCTGATTGGACTCTCGGCAAAAGATGTCGTGGATAACGTGATCACCGCGCTTACCTCCGACGGCATGGTCGCGCCGAGTTATTGGATCGATCCGCAAAGCGGCAACAACTACATGGTCACCGTTCAGTACGCAAACCGCTTCCTAAACAACATGTCGATGGATGATTTCAAGAGCATCCCGTTGCGCGGTTCGGAACCGCAGGGCGACCCCCCGATCGACGAGGCACGCCAAGCCTCGCTTGTCCTGCCGTCGATGTTCGCCGGCGACCATAAGCACGGGTACACGCCGCTGAGCTCGGTCGCCAACATTCAACTCATCAATACGCCCACCGAGGTGGATCACTATCAGATTCGCCGCGTGATCGATATCTACGTGGCCACCAAGACCGAAGCGCTGCAAGGCGTCGGCTCCAGGATCGACAAGCTGCTCAAAGACACCGGAACCGACCGGAATACGCGCCTGGCAATGCGCGGCGCAGTGGTCAATATGAACGAAGCATTCAAGGAATTCGGTCTGGGACTGCTGGTCGCGGTCGCGCTGGTATACCTCGTGCTCATGTCTCAGTTCGTTTCCTTTATCGATCCCGTCATCATTCTCATGGCGATTCCTCCAGGACTCGCCGGAGTCTTGCTGATCCTGGTCGTAACCGGTTCGACGCTGAACATCATGTCGTTGATGGGCACGATCATGATGACCGGAATCGTCGTATCCAACAGCATTCTCATCGTCGATTTTTCCAATCTTCTCCATCGCGAGGGCCGGCCTCTGCTTGAAGCAACCGTACAGGCCTGCAAGATGCGCCTTCGCCCCATCCTCATGACGTCGCTCGCCACGCTGCTCGGCATGATCCCTATGGCGCTCGGCACCGAGGCGGGCAGCGAACAGTATGCGCCGCTGGCACGGGCGATTATCGGAGGACTGGCCGTATCCGTCGTGGTCACCATGTTTCTGGTGCCTGCGGTCTACCTCATCGTTCACGCCCGCAATGGCGGCGCCCCTCAAGTCCCCGAGGAGACGCGCTGATGCCCAAATTCGCGCTCAAGTATCCCCTCTTTATCGTCATGCTTTGCCTGATGGTCGCGCTGGTGGGCGTGGTGAGCGTGCTCCAGATGCCGGTCGACCTGTTCCCGGATATCGACATGCCTGTGGTCGTTGTGGCCACGTTCTACAGCGGCATGCCGCCCGAGCAGATCGAAGCCGATATCACCAATACCTTCGAACGCTTCTTTACTCTGGCGGCTAACGTCGATCACAGCGAATCGCGCTCGCTCACCGGCGTCAGCCTGATCAAGATCTACTTCAAGCCCGGCACCAATCCCAACGCCGCATTGTCGAACGTGGCCAATCTCGCCATGGCCGATCTGCGCCGGCTTCCCCCTGGCACACTGCCTCCAGTCGTGCTTGGCCTCACGGCTTCCACGCAACCCGTCTGCCTGATCACCCTCAAGGGCCGGGGTTTGAATGAAACCCAACTGAAAGATCTTGCGCAGTTCCAGGTGCGCAATCAAATTTCGAACGTGCAGGGCGCTTCGGTTCCCCAGCCCTATGGCGGCACCTATCGCCAAATCCAGGTCTACGTCGACCCGCTCAAGCTCGAAGCCCGCAACCTGAGCCTGAACGACATGGTCAAGGCAGTCAATAGTTCCAACCTGATTCTGCCCGCGGGCGACGTGCGCATCGGTTCGAAGGACCTGAATATTTACGCCAACAGCCAGTTTCCCGACGCCAAATCGATGAACCAGATGCCGCTCAAGTCGGTCGGCAACTCATCGGTGCTGGTGGCCGACGTGGGCCACGCAGAAGACTCCGGCGCGCTGCAATACAACATCGTGCGCATCGACGGCCAGCGCTCCGTCTATGTGCCCGTCTTCAAGCAGGGCGGCAATTCCAACACCATCACCATCGTTGACGGCATGAAGCAGGCGATCAAACACCTGGTCGATATCCCCGAGTCGCTCAAGACGGCGGTGGTGTTCGATCAGTCTATCTTCGTGAAGCTCGCCATCGAGAACCTGATTAAGGAAGCCAGCATCGGTCTTCTTCTCACCGGCATCATGATCCTGCTTTTCCTCGGCAGCCCGCGCGCCACATTTGCGGTCATGCTCTCCATCCCGCTCTCGGCGCTGGTTTGCCTCTTGCTCACCCGCGCCATGGGCGGCTCCATCAACACCATGATTCTCGGCGGCCTGGCCCTGGCTTTCTCCCGCCTCATCGATGACTCGGTCGTCGTGCTCGAGAACATCTTCCGCTATATGGAGCTGGGAAGCCCGCCGCACGAAGCCGCCGAAAAAGGCGGCATGGAAGTATCTCTCGCCGTGCTCGCCGCCACCTCTACCACCTCCATCGTCTTTTTCCCGGTCACGTTTCTCTCCGGAATCAGCAAGTACATCTTTACGCCGCTCGGCCTGGGCGTGGTGCTCTCCATCTTTGCGTCCTACTTCTTCGCCATGACCGTGGTGCCGCTCTTCTGCGCCAAATTCATCCGCCTCGACGAGCTCGGCGAAAAGCATGAAGACAACCCCGAAGCCGTCGAAGGGCACAAGCCATCGATCTTCAAGCGGATTCTCGTTGTCTTCAATGAGCACTTCCACCGTTTCCTCGAGCGCTACGAGCGGCTCGCTTTTCGCGTGCTGCGGCGCCCGGTGATGGCCACCGCCGTCATGCTCGGCGGACTGGCCGTGATCCTGCTCGGTCTCTTTCCCTTCCTCGGCCGCGCCTACTTCCCGCGCACAGATCCGGGGCAGTTCGTCATCAACGTGCGCATGCCCAGCGGCACGCGGCTTGAAGTCAGCGACCAATACATCGCGCGCGTGGAAAACGTCATCCGCGGCGTCGTCAAGCCAAAAGACCTGGGCATGGTGGTCTCCAACATCGGCGTCTATCCCGATCTCTCCGCCATCTTCACTTCCAATGCCTCCATGGACACTGCCTTTGTCCAAACCAGCCTCAACGAAGGCCACAGCATCGGCAGCTATGAATACATGCGTCGCACGCAGCAGAAACTGGCGCAGCAAATGCCTGAGCTGACCACGTACTTCCAGGCCGGCGGCCTGGTTGATGGCGTCATCAACCAGGGACTGCCCGCGCCGATCGACATTCAGGTCGGTTCCAATAACATGCTAGCCGCCTTCTCTCTGGCGCGCGGTCTCGCTGCCAAAATCGAGGCCATGCCCAACGTGAGCAGCGTCTACATCCCGCAAGATCTCGACTATCCCGGCATCAAGCTCAACATTGATCGCGAGAAGGCGAGCCTCATCGGCCTCACCGCCAAAGACGTCGTCGACGACGTCATCACCGCCATGACCTCCGACGGCCAGATTGCCCCGAGTTATTGGATCGATCCCGTCAGCGGAAATAACTACATGGTTACGGTGCAGTACGCCAACCGCTTCCTGGACCACATGTCGATGGAAGACTTCCGGAATATTCCCTTGCGCGGCGTTCGACCTGCCGGATACAGCCCGGAACAGGAGGGCCGCATGGCTTCCATCATGCCCGCCAATTTCCTCATCGGCGACCACAGCGCCGGCTACACGCCGCTTAGTTCCGTGGCCGACATTCAAATGATCAACACACCCACCGAAGTCGATCACTACCAGATTCGCCGCGTGATCGATATCTACGTCGCCCCCAAAACCGAGGCGCTGCAGAGCGTTGGCAAGCGCATCAATCGCCTCCTAGCCTCCACCAAAACCGACCGCAACACAACGCTCCACGTGCGCGGCGCGGTCGTCAACATGAACCAGGCTTTCAGAGAATTCGGCCTCGGGCTCGTCGTCGCCGTTCTGATGGTCTACCTGATCCTGATGGCGCAGTTCCGCTCGTTTATCGATCCCTTCATCATTCTCATGGCCATTCCGCCTGGACTGGCCGGCGTTGTGCTCATTCTGCTCCTTACCGGCGCCACGCTCAACATCATGTCGCTCATGGGCGTGATCATGATGACCGGCATCGTGGTCTCGAACAGCATTCTCATCGTGGAGTTCGCCGGCATCCTTCACAAGCAGGGCCAGTCGCTGCTCGAGGCTGTGGTGCACTCCTGCAAAATCCGCCTGCGCCCCATCCTCATGACCTCGCTGGCTACGCTGCTGGGCATGATCCCCATGGCCATCGGACTCGAAGCAGGCAGCGAACAGTACGCGCCCCTGGCTCGCGCCGTCATCGGCGGCCTGGCCTGTTCAGTCGCAGTTACGGTTTTCCTCGTTCCCGCCGTATACCTCATCATTCACGGCCGGCGCCAAAACAAGCTTGAAGCCGCCGGAGAGGCTGGCCACGCATGATATTTCGATCCGAGTCTCGAACCTTAACCGTCCTTCTCCTTTTTGCATGCGCGGCTCACTTCGCTGCCGCGCAAACCACCTCGCTTCCCGACGCCCCGCCGCCAAGGCTGTTCGCGCTCGCCGCTGCGCCCCAGAACCCCTCGATGCCGCAGACCGGCGCAGCGTCGTCTTCTGCCCCCGCCGACAACAACCAGCCGCGACTCACCGTCAGCGAAGCCGAACAGATGGCGATCAAAAACAATCCGCGTATCAGCGTCAGCCATCTGCTGGCCCTGGCCGAGCACCAGGTGGTGCGTGAGAATCGCTCCGCTTTGCTTCCCACCGCCGCCGCCAGCCTGACCGCGGTGGACGCTGAAAACGCCAGCCGCATCTCCGCCGGTTCACTCACCGCCTCGCGCCTCTTTGAACACGCCGGGGCCGGCGGCAACTTCAGCCAGCTCCTCACGGACTTCGGACGCACCAACAACCTGATTGCATCCGCGAAGCTGCAGGAAAAAGCGCAGAATGCGAACGCAATCGCGACGCAACAGGACATCCTGATCGCAACCGATCAGGCTTTCTATAACGCGCTTCAGGCGCAGGCTCTTTACCAGGTGGCGAAGCAGAATGTCGACACTCGGCAAACGACGGACACCCAGGTCGGACAGCTTACCAAAAACAAGATCAAATCGACGCTCGACTTGAGCTTCGCCAACGTGAATCTGTCGCAGGCCAAGCTGCTGCTTCTCGATGCCCAGAACAATCTGAACGCCACCATGGCCGCGCTTGATGCCGTGCTGGGCCTTGACCACGAAGTCCAATACAGCTTGGTCGACGAGACGCCGAATACGCAGGCTCCTCCACCCGACGTCGATCAGCTTGTACAAGACGGGCTCCAGCAGCGGCCCGATCTGCAGTCGCTCACCCTCACTCAGCAAGCAGCCGTCAAATACAGCCACGCAGAACGCGACCAGATGCTGCCCAGTATCACCGCCGCGGGCACTCTGGGCACTGTCCCCATACGACCCGCGCAGTACTACATCAATAACTGGTGGGGCGGGATCGGAGTCAACGTCAACATTCCCGTCTTTAACGGCTTCCTTTACACGTCGCAGGCAAAAGAAGCGACCCTGCGCGCGCAGGCCGATCGTGAGCAGACGCGCGACCTCCGCGACCGCATCGTCCGCGACATCCATACAGCGTGGCTCAGCGCCAACACTGCCTTTCAGCGCCTTGCGGTGACTCAGGACATGCTGAACCAGGCCAACATGTCGCTCAAGCTCGCGCAAACCCGCTACCAGATGGGCCTGAGCTCGATCGTCGAATTAAGCCAGGCCCAGTATCAGCAAACCGATGCCGCGATCGGCAACACCGATGCTCAATACCAATACAAGCTCGCCCTGGCCGCGCTGAATTATCAGATCGGAGCAACCCCGTAGCAACTCGAGCCGCCGCGAGCCCGTTGTCTCCGAGCCGGTCACGCTTTGCCCCAACCGCCCCCGCCCGGCGATTCAATGCGCAGCCGCGAGCCCGCCCTCAGCTCGCGCGTGCACTTACCGGGCAGCGACTCTTCTTTGCCGTTCAGCATCACGGTCGATCTGCCTGGCTTTCCCGGTGCTCCGCTCTTCAAGCCCCACGGCTCCGTGACGCGGCGATCCGCCAGCAGTGTGACCTGCGCGTCATCCAGCAATTCGATTGCGCGCACCACCCCATCGCCGCCGCGATGCAATCCTGCCCCGCCCGAGCCCTTTCGAAGCGCGTACCGCGCAACCCGAAATGGATACGCATACTCCAGCGCTTCCACCGGCGTGTTCAGCGAGTTCGTCATGTGCGCGTGATGAGCGCTGGCGCCCGTGCTTTGCGGCGAGGCCCCCAGCCCGCCCGCGATAGTTTCGTAGTAGGTGTAGTGCGCGCCATTCCGCGGATCGATCCCGCCAATCGTGAGATTGTTCATCGTGCCGGAACTTGCCGCGGGAATTCGCTCGGGCACAGCCTGCGCCAGTGCGCGCAGAATCGTATCGACAATGCGCTGCGAGGTCTCCACGTTTCCGCCCGCGACCGCGGCCGGCATGGTCGCGTTCACAATCGTCCCCGGCGGTGCGATCACTGCGATGGGCCGCATGAGTCCCGCCGTGACCACAGACTCAGCCGGCAGCAGGCACCGCAGCACATAAAACACCGCGGACCACGTGATGGCATACACCGCGTTGAGATTGCCCGCGACCTGCGCGTCCGTTCCCGTAAAGTCAACTACTGCGCGCTTGCGTTCCGGGTCATTGCGCACTGCAACGCGAATGCCGATGCGCCCGGGGCGAACTCCATCGTCATCGAGAAAATCTTCGGCTCTCCACTCTCCCGCAGGCAGGCTCGCAAGCACGCGTTGCATCAGCCGTTCCGAGCCCGCGATCATCGCCTCCACACCGCGTGCGAGCCTTGCCCTGCCGAATCGACTCACAAGCTCCTGCATGCGGACAATGCCCGTGCGGCACGCGCCCAGCTGCGCAGTCAGGTCGCCTTCGCGTTCCCGCGGCGTGCGCACGTTTGCCAGCACGATCGAGAGCACCTGCGCATCCATCTTCCCAGCATGCATCAGCTTCACAGGAGGAATGCGAATTCCCTCCTGCGCAATCTCACGGCATGGCCCCATCGATCCGGGATGCATCCCGCCCACATCGGCATGGTGCGCGCGATTGGCCACGAAGAATGCGGGCCGCGGCTGCTTGCTCACGAACACGGGCGCCACCATGGTGATGTCGGGCAGATGGGTTCCGCCACGATACGGGTCGTTGAGCACGGCCACATCGCCAGGCACAAACCGCATCGCCTCCAGCGCCGCGCGCACCGACATCGGCATCGAACCAAGGTGCACAGGCATGTCATCGCCCATGGCAATCAGGTCGCCGCCGCCGGAAAACACCGCTGACGAGTAGTCGCGCCGCTCCTTGATGTTGGGCGAAAACGCGGTTCTCCGCAGCGCCGCGCCCATCTCCACCGCAACCGAATGCAGCGCGTGCCCGACCACCGCAATCTCCGCCGGATCCAGCTTCTTCATTGCCGGCCTCGCGTGCGCCCGCGCGTCTTCGCGACCGGAACCAGAATCAGATTCCCGAATCCATCCACGCTCGCAGCCCAGCCCCGCGCCACATACGTTGTCGCGCTCAGTTCCACAATCACCGCAGGGCCGTCAGCGCGATCCCCCGTCTTCATGTGCGATCGTTCATACAACACCGCCTGACGCCATCCGCCATTCTCGAACACAGGATGCTTTCCAATGGATGCCGCGCGCGCCTTCTCGCGCGTCTGCGCGCCCCGGCTGACTTGCGGAATGTTCGTCGGCACAACCGCCTGCACACGCAACGTCACAACCTCCACATGCCGCTCCCGATCCGCATATCCATACCTCTGCTCATGCAAGCGGTGAAAGCGTTCCACCGTGTCGGCGCCCCACTGCACGCGCAACTCGAACCCTTGCCCCTGATAGCGCAGGTCAGCCCATCGCGTCAGCCGCGGCCGCAGTCCCTCCGCATCGAATGCCCGGCGCGCATCAGCTTCGAGATCTCGGAACGCGCCCGCCAGCTTTGTGCTCCCCGGCGCCAGCATCACCGTCCGGGAAAATTCCTTGCGCAAATCTGCATCCAGAATTCCCAGCGCCGAAAGCGCTCCCGGAGCAGCCGGAACGACGACTTTGCGCATGCCCAGCGCCGCAGCCAGCGCGCAAGCATGCAGCGGCCCCGCTCCGCCGAAGGCCAGCAATGCAAAATCCCGCGGATCGTATCCACGCTCCACCGAAACGCGGCGCAGAGCGCTCTCCATGCGCATATTGGCCACGCGCACAATTCCTTCCGCCGCCGCTGCCACACTTGCAAATCCGCCGGCAATACGAATGCGTTCCACGGCCGCGCGCGCTCTTGCTCCGTCCAGTTTCATCGCGCCGCCCAGAAAATGCTGCGCATGCAAGCGCCCTAGGAGCACATTGGCATCTGTGACGGTCGCGCCTTCACCGCGGCCATAGCACGCCGGGCCCGGGTCCGCGCCGGCCGACTGCGGGCCCACCTGCAGCGCGTCGGCTGCATCCATCCACGCCAGCGACCCGCCGCCCGCGCCGGCCGTATGAATATCGAGCATCGGCACGCGCACCGGCATGCCCGCCACTTCGCCTTCGACACTGGTCTCCGGCTCGCGCGTTGCGTCCAGCATGGCAACATCGGTCGAAGTCCCGCCCATATCGAAGCTCAGCACGCGATCGATGCCCGCCCTGCGCGCCACGCTCAGAGCGCCCATCACGCCGCCCGCGGGTCCCGACAAGATGGTTCGCACCGGCTCGCGCGCTGCCGTCTCGGCCGACAGAATTCCGCCCGACGACTGCATGATCTGCAGCGTGGCTCCGCGCATTGCAAACAGCCGCGCCAGCCCGCGAAGGTATCCCTGCATCGTGGGCGCGAGATACGCATTCAGCGTGACCGTTGCCGCACGCTCATACTCGCGGAACTCGGGCAGAATCTCGTGCGAAAGCGACAGCGGCAAGCCAAGTTCCTTGAGCGCCGCCGAAACCCGCCGTTCGTGTTCCGGATGCGCAAACGAGAACAGCAGGGAGACCGCGACCGACTCGGCTCCCGACTCCTTCACCTTGCGCCGCAGCCCTGCCAGGTTTTCCGTACTCGGCTCGCGCAGCACCGCGCCCTCCGCGCTCACCCGCTCGTCTACGCCAAGACAAACCTCGGCCAACGGCGCAGGCCGGTGCACGTTCCAGTCATAGAGGCTGGGCCGCGCCTGCCGCGCGAGCGCAAGCGTGTCTTCGAAACCCGCCGTCGTCACAAACGCTACCCGCGCGCCCTTGCGCTCAAGCAGCGCATTCGTGGCTACTGTTGTCCCGTGGCGCACTTCAATTGAGCCCGCGCCAACGCGCTCTGCGATTTGTGCTACTCCCTCCAAAATCGCGCGCCCGGGGTCGTCCGGCGTCGACGGCAGCTTGAGCACTTCGATCCGGCCGCCCAGCCGATACGCGCAGTCCGTAAACGTGCCACCGGTATCGATCGCAATCGTCAGCCGCTGTGTCCGCCGCGTGGCCATCTCACAGCCACCATATCAGCCGAGCGCAGCGTCGGCGCAGCTTCAGCATGCGGCGACTTGCTATGCTCCGCAACACGATCGCCGATTGCCCGCAAAAGGAAAACGCCGCGCGAAAGCACGGCGCTTCGATCCGGCCGGAAGGAAAGTTAGTGCGACGGCGGCACGTATTCCTGGGGCAGGGCCGACCCTTCGCCGAAAAAGAACTGCTCCATCTGTTCCACCAGAAACTGCTGCGCCTGTGGCGTCCACGGCTGCAGCCGGTACTCGTTCAGGAGCATCTTCTGGCGGTCCACCCACTCGCCCCATGCCGCTTTCGAAACGTTCTTGTAAATCTTCTGCCCAAACTCCGAGTCAAAAGGCGGCTCGTCGAGCCCCTCCATCTCCTTCTTATAGCGAACGCAAAAAACCATGTGCGCCATTCGTTCCAGCCCCCAACCGCTATTGTATGGGATGGCCGTCGCGGCCGCGGGTCGCACGCTATTTGATCAATTCCGCAACCACCTCGAACTCCTCATGCCGCGTGCTGTCCGGCAGATCGAGCGACCCGAGCACAGCGGGCCGACCCGGCACGAGGCTTGACACGTCGTCGAGCCGCGTCTGGCGGATCACCGGATCTTGCATGCCGGCACCCGACTTCTCATCGGCCAGGCTCGACTGCTCCAACTGCGAACGCAGCCTCAGCCCCTCGGCGCTTCCATCCAGGGTCGCGTTAATATTCAAGCCGATGTCGAGATACTGCATCTGCGCCACCGGCGTTCCGCTTTTCGAGTCAACGGATCCGGTGGAGATCGGAATGCGGTTCCCTTGCTTGAACACTGTCGTCCCGCCTGTAGTCACCACGATCACGATCTTCTGTGTGCCGATTGCCTTTCCCGCATCGGTCTCGCGGATGGAGTAGGTGAGGCGATAAGTCTTCTTCGGTCGATCCATGTCGGAGACCACCTTTTGCGCCAGCGCAATGTCTTCCGCCGAGCCTCGCATCGAAATTGCATCCTGCGAAGCAACGTAGAAGAACCGCGCCCGCGGAAAGAGATTGCGCAGGTCGCTTTGCAGATCGACCGCGTCGTTCTGCTGAGTCAGGTTGGTCAGATAAAAGGTCTGATAGGCGTCCGGTTTGAGATCGGTCGCCTTCACGTCCATCAGCTCGCTTTGGGCAAACACACTGCCCGTGCTGAATGCCGCGCACACCGCCACGACAAATATCCTGACCGCCCGCCGGGCACACGTCGGCCCATCCACAATTTGCTTCATCACACGCCTCCACAAGGAATCTGCCGCCCAGCCTTCCCATCACCGATTTCGCCTGGGCTCTGCCGTGAAAGACGCGCGCTTGGGCTACGCGCTCGAAAAATGCAGGCATTTCTGCTGAGTCCCGCGCGCCCTATATGCTCGTTGCATGTGCGGCCGCTTCGCCCGACGCTCAACGCAGGAGGTTCTTGCCGACTGGTTCGGCGTGCCTCTTGAAGAAATGCCCTGGTTCGCGCCCACCTACAATGCGGCTCCTCAAAGCACGCAGCCCATCGTTTGTCTCCATCGCGACTCCGGCGCACGCCAATTCGTCCTCGCCCGCTGGGGCCTCCTACCCTTCTGGGCGAGCGATGCCAAGTTCGGCTACTCCACCATCAACGCCCGCGCAGAAGAAGTCCTGACCAAGCCGGCTTTTCGCGAACCCTTCAAGCAGCGGCGCTGCCTCGTCCCCGCCGACGCTTTCTACGAGTGGCAACGGGTCGATCCCAGGACCAAGCATCCCTACGCCATCGCATTGCGGTCGGGCCAGCCCTATGCTTTTGCCGGCCTCTGGGAAACCTGGAAGCCCAAGGAAGGCGAGCCGCTCCGGACCTTCACAATTGTCACCACCGACCCGAATGAAGTGGTGGAACCCCTCCATAACCGCATGCCCGTGATTCTCGAGCCCCGCGACTACTCGCGCTGGCTCGAGCCCGGGGACCCTGCCCGGCCGCCCACCGACCTGCTTCGCCCTTATCCCGCTGAAAAGATGAAGGCCTGGCCGGTCGACGATCGGGTCGGCAACGTCCGAAACGACGATCCTGCTCTGCTCGCCGAATCGCAGCCGCCTCGAGGGACTCCCAGCCTCTTCGACTGAGTGCCTTCCTGGTTCCGTTGATGGGTCGGGGGCGCCTCACCAACCGCGAATTTCGCTTGACAACCTTCTCTTTTCGGATTTTCCTGTGGACGAATCGACTTCACGGGAACCTGTTCGTCCCCAGCCGGTCCGGGCGTGTGTCTCCCCCACGCTACCCACCTCAGCCGGCCCGCCTTAACCAGGGCGAGAGCGGGAAGCCAGCCGTGAAGGTGCAAGGAGAACGAATGAACGACCCTACGCCGACACCAACTCCATCCGCGGCGCAATCGGGCCTCTCCGAAAACGCGGCGGGCGGCCTCGCCTACGTCACTATCATCCCGGCCATCATCTTTTTGCTGGTCGAGCCCTACAACAAGAGTTCTTATATCCGCTTCCATTCGTGGCAATGCATCTTTATGGCGATCGCCTGGATCGTCGTGGATGTCGCCATCGGCATTCTTGCCAGGGTCATGTCCGTAATGGGGTTCCTTGCCTTCGGCCTCTATCCCCTCGTTGCCTTGGGTATGCTCATTCTCTGGCTCATGGTCTTGATCAAGGCGTTCAACGGCGAACGCTTGAAGCTTCCCATTGTCGGGGAACTGGCGGAAAAACAGGCTGGCCGGTAGATCGCCGTCGAAGTCCTCGACATTTGAGTCTCGATCAAACGGAAATCCGGCCTGGAAACCGGTTTCTTCAATCAGACTCACTGGAGGATCCATCCCCAATCCGTCACTGAGGTTAACCGCAAAGGAGCCAACGTGTCCGATTCACCGCAGTACACACCCGTCCCGCCCCAGGCAACGCAGCCGCCTCCGCAGCAGCCCGCCGCACAGAGCGGCCTCTCTGATAACGCGGCCGGCGCCCTCGCCTACGTCACCATCATCCCGGCGATCATCTTCCTGATCGTCGAACCCTACAACAAGAATTCCTATATCCGATTCCATTCCTGGCAGTGCATCTTTCTCTGCATCGCCGCCTTCGCCGCTCACCTGGTGCTTTCGTTCATCCCGGTCATCGGCTGGATTCTCGTTCCTTTTGTTTCGCTCGGATTCCTGATCATTTGGATCATCGTCCTGCTCAAGGCGCTCAAAGGTGAGCGTTTCGAACTGCCCCTCATCGGCAAATTCGCCGCCCAGCAGGCCGGCAACTAACCGCGCGGCTCCCTGTCTCCCAGGTCCCCCAGGGGACCTGGGCTGCGCGCCTCAGCGTCTGCGCTTGCCCTTCCCGCGCCTGCCTTTGCCTGCTCGATCTTGACTCTTCCCCCGACCGCTTCCAGCTTCCTTGCGTGGCTTCTTCGCTTTCGAAGGCTTCGCCGGCCTTGGTCCGGTGAACCGCAACTCTTCCTCGACAACTGAAAACTGCAGCTTTCGCTCATCGGCCAGAATCCGGTCGAGCACCACCTGCACACGATCGCCGGCACGGAATCGTCGGCCCCACCGTTCTCCGACAATCTCGTGCGTATTCTCGCGCCACGTGTAGCGATCGCCCGGCAGCAAGTCGATCGGCGCCAGACCCTCCACAAACAAATCAGTCAACTCGACAAACAGCCCGTACTTCGCGGGGTTCAGGACCAGCGCGGCAAACTCCTCGCCGACCTTGTCCTCCATGAAGCGCACTTTCTTCCACTCCACCAGTTCCCGTTCTGCCTCCGCCGCCCGCCGTTCGGTCTGGCTGGTCTCCTCGGCGATCTGCGCCAGCTCCGCCTCGGCGATTGGCGGCTCGCCATCAAATCTGGGCGCACTAGGTCCCGCTTTTGAGACCTGGGAGAGCGCATGCCCGCCCTCATTCACATGCCGCCACGGCGAGCTCTGCCGGCCCTGTGCCATCACCCCGCGCCCGTCGACTCCAGCCCGCAACAGCGCCTTCGTGATCCTGTGCACGATCAGATCGGGATAGCGCCGGATCGGCGAAGTGAAATGCGTATACGTCGGCGCCGCCAGCGCAAAGTGCCCTTCGTTTTTCTCGGAGTAGCGCGCCTGCTTGAGCGACCGCAGCATGAGGTAGCTCAGGATGCGCTCCTCCGGTTTGCCCTCGATCCGCGCAGCCAGCTTCTGATACATCTTCGGCGTCACCGCGATGTCTTCGGCGACCTCGTGCGCGCGTGCCTGCCGCCCGCTGCGCTGCGCCTCCCGCCGGTCTCCGCGCGTCGTCACCCGCTTTACCGGCAAAGCCCCAAGTCCAAGAGAATAGCCGAAGCTCGCGGCGAGCTCCTCGAACTGCACGACACGCCGTGCCTCCGGCTTTTCATGGATGCGATAGATCGAGGGCACGCCCAGATCTTCCAGCCACGTGGCCACGCACTCATTCGCCCCCAGCATAAACTCCTCGATCAGCCGGTTCGCCCACGTGCGCTCGGCGCGCGTCACGCCGCGCATCTGCCCCTGATCGTCGAACTCAATCACCGGCTCGGGCAAATCGAAGTCGATGCTGCCACGCTCTTCGCGGCGCTTGTTCATCAGAACAGCCAGTCGCTTCATCCGTTCGAAGCGCTCCCGCTCCTCAACTTCCACAGACTCTTCTTCGGTCCCATCGAGAATCGCCGACACCTTCGTGTAGGTCATACGCGCCGCGGAGCGAATCACTCCCTCGACAATCTCCCAGCTTTCGATGCGCCCCTCGCGATCGAGCTGCATCACGCAGCTGAGCACGAGGCGGTCCTGGTTGGGTCGAAGGCTGCAGATATCCGTCGAAAGCTCCAGCGGCAGCATGGGAATGGCGCGATCCGGAAAATAAACGCTGGTCCCGCGCAGCCGCGCCTCCAGGTCGAGATCCGTTCCCTCGCGCACGTACTCAGCCACATCGGCGATGTGCACCTGCAGTTCGTAGCCGCCGTCCGCGCGATCCGCGACCAGCACCGCGTCGTCGAAGTCGCGCGCCGTCTCGCCGTCGATAGTCACAATCGGAAGCCCGCGAAAATCCCTGCGCCCGGCAACTTCATCGAGGTCGAGATGCGCAACCGACCGCGCCTCGGCCAGCACCCCCTCGGGAAATACCCGCGGCAGCCGGTGCTTGCGGATCATCATCTCCACATCGACGCCAAAATCTTCAGGGTCGCCCAGCACCTCGATCACGCGTCCCACCGGCGGCTTGAAGGGCGTGGGCCAGCTCGTAATCTCCACGTCGACGATCAACCCTTCCAGGTCGGCGTATTCGGCATGCAGCGCAGCTTCTTTGCCCAGCACCCGGTGAGCCGGCGTTTCCGCCTTTTTCTCCACCACCTCGGCGCCTTCGGGAATCACGATGGGCTGCGTCATCCGCTCATCGAAGGGGATGACGACGTTCTGCGGATACCGATCGCCACGGGAATAGTGGAACTTCCCCACCACGGTCGGATTCTTCCGCTCGAGCACGCGTGCAACGCGGCCCGACATGCGCCCATCCGCGCGCGGCGGCTCCAGCTCCACCAGCACTTCATCGCCCTGCATAGCGCCGTTGATTTCCTGCGGAGGAATGAAGATGTCCTCCGTCACTCCCGATGCCTGGCGCGCATTCGGACGCACAAATCCATAGCCGTCGCGATGCAAATCGAGCCGGCCCGCGATCAGGTTGTCGCGGCCTCCGCCGAAACTTACCGCGCGCGGAATGCTCCAGTGCTCGCGGTCGATCTTCACCAGCTGGCCGCGCACCGTCAGCCGCGCTAGATGTTCGAGCAGCAGGCGCCGTTCGCGCCCGCCGCCCAGCCCCAGTTCGCGCACCAGCTGCTTGTATCCCGCCCTGCCGCCCGGCGACCGTGCGATCCGCGCCACCAGTTCCCGATCCGTCATAGATCCAGAGTAGGCCATCGCTCCAGCCGAATTGTGACAGACGGAATCGACAGTCGCCTGGCCTCAGCTACACTCGTTGCAAGCGCCACTCCTCACCCGCCGCGCGCAAAGGAGTCCACGCATGCACACGATCCTCGGTGCAGGAGGCAGCATCAGCGATGCTCTCGTCGAAGAGCTCAGCGCGCACAATCTCCCCATGCGCCTCGTCAGCCGCACCGCCAGATCGACCCCCGGCGCTGCGCAGTCTCTTTCCGCGGACCTCACCAACCGGCAGCAAACCATCGACGCCGTCGCGGGATCGGAGATCGTCTACCTGCTCGCCGGCCTCAAGTACGACCACAAGCTCTGGGCCGCTACCTGGCCGCAGATCATGACCAACGTGATCGAAGCCTCAAAGCGCGCCAACGCCCGCCTCATCTTCTTCGACAATGTCTATATGTACGGCCGCGTTCACGGCGCCATGACCGAAGAAACGCCCTTTCGGCCCACCAGTAACAAGGGCGAAACTCGCGCCGCCATTGCCACCACCCTCATCGACGCATGGAAAGCAGGCAATCTCACCGCTCTCATTGCGCGGTGTGCCGACTTCTATGGTCCCGGCGCCAAAAACGGCATCGCCAACGTCATGGTCTTCGAGCCGATCAGCCAGGGCAAAACCCCGATGTGCCTCGTAAGCGACGCCCTGCCTCACTCCTACACCTATGTGCCCGACGCCGCAAAGGCCCTCCTCGCGCTGGCGCGGTCCAGCACCGCCTGGAACCAGACATGGCATCTGCCCACCGCAGCGCCGCCGCTTACCAGTCGCGAACTGATCACCGCTGCTGCCACTGCCATGAATCGCCCGGCGAAGTATCGCGTTCTCTCCCGCCCCATGGTCAAGATCGGCGGCCTCTTCAACCCCACGATTCGCGAAGTCTACGAGATGCTCTACCAGAACGACGCGCCCTACCTCTTCGACTCCTCGAAGTTCACACGTGCCTTCGGTTTCACCCCCACGCCTTACGCCGACGGCATTCGCGCCACGGCGGCATCCTGCGGCTCACGCCGGTAACGGCCGGGCGAACTATGGCACATAGCCGGGCCCGCGCAACACCTTGCCCGGCAAAGCCCCGGTCATCTTGCCTGCCTTGATCACCGGCACTCCGTTCACCAGCACATACTCCATCCCCACCGAGAGCTGGTTGGGATTCTCGAATGTCGCCTTGTCTGTGATCGTGGCCGGATCGAAGACGACGACATCGGCCGCCATTCCCTGCTTCAGCACGCCGCGATCGGTCAGACGCATCCGCTGCGCTGGCAGCGCCGTAAACTTGCGGATCGCGTCCGCGAGCGTCAACTCCTTGTCTTCACGCACATACTTGCGCAGAATCCGCGGAAATGTCCCGTAGGCCCGCGGGTGGGGATGCTCGGCGCCCAGCAATCCCTCCGGCGATGTCCCCTGCGAATCGTTATCGATCGAAACCCACGGTTGCTTCAGCGCCAGCACCACATCCGGCTCGTCCATGCCGAAGACGGCAACTTCGGTGAAGGCCTTGTCCTTGATCAGCAGGTCGCAGAGCGCGTCGATCGCGTCTTCGTGCCACAACACTGCCACATCCGAGAGCCGCTTACCCTGCAACGGCAGCAGTTCCTTGTTCTGCACCACGGCGATCAGAACCGACTCCGGCCCCGGAATCTCCTGCCACTCGTTATCCCACGTCTCGCCTGCCGAATCCTTTCCGCCCGTCGTCATGTCTTTGCGAATGCGCGCACGCATCGCCGGATCCTTCAGCCGCTCCACGAGCTTCGCGTCGCCGCCATCATGCGCCCACGGCGGAATGAACGCCGAAAACGTGTTGAACCAGGCCGTGTAGGCATAGGTGTTGGCGCTGATGTCGACGCCTTGCGCCCGGTACCCATCGATCTTGGCCACGATCTGCGGCATCTTGCCCCAGTTCGCTTTGCCTGCGGCTTTCAGGTGCCAGATCTCCACAGGCAGATGCCCCTCGCGCCCGATCCGCGCCGCCTCGTCGATCGACTCCAGCACGGTATCGCCCTCGCTGCGCATGTGGGTGGCATAGATCCCCCCGTATTGCCCCGCCACGCTCGCCAGCGCAATCAACTCCCCGGTCTTCGCATACGGAGCCGGGGCATATTGCAAAGCGGACGACAAGCCCATCGCCCCATCGCGCATGGCCTGCGCCACCAGTGTCTTCATCTCATCGAGTTGTGCCGGCGTGGGCTGCGCGTCCGCATCGCCCAGCACCATCCGCCGCACCGACGTCGCCCCCACATATGTCGCGAGATTGATGCCCATTCCCTGCTTCTCAATCCGCGCGAAATACTGGCGCAGCGTCCGCCAGTCAGGCGTGATGTGGTAGTGCTCGTAGCTCTCCCGGTCGGCTGCCAGCATCGCGTCGTTCACCGGCGCCACCGAGTTTCCCTCGCCCGTAATCTCCGTCGTGATGCCCTGGTAGATCTTCGACGGCAACCGCGGGTCCACCAGGATGGTCAATTCCGACTGTCCCAGCATATCGATGAACCCCGGAGCCACCACTTTTCCCTGCGCGTCGATGGTCTCCCGGGCCGGAGCTTTCTCCAGGTTTCCAATCGCTGCAATCTTGCCGGCGCGAATCCCCACGTCGCCCGCGTACCAGGGCGATCCGGTCCCATCCATCACACGCCCATGCAAGATCACCACGTCGAAGGGTGCCTTTTCCTCGGTGCCGCCCTGTCCCCCGGCCCCGGCCCACGCCCCGGCAACAGCCACCAACCCCACGGCTACGTTCTTTTTCCAGTCCATGCACTTCCTTCTATCACGCCTGCAATTGAACGTTTTCCCCACCCCCCACTGCTTGCTACAATCAGGACCGGCGAGTACCAAAGATTTTTCGCTCGTGTCCACTGGCGAAAGTTGCGGCTTAGAATAAGCGCAACGACAATGCTTTGGGTCGCCAGGCAGGATTGACACTTTACTGCGGCAGTATGCGGAAGCTCCGCGGGCAAATCGCAATGTTACCGCACAAAACAAATAGAATCTTGGGTCCCCATGCGGACCTGCCTTGGCAACCCCGTCCCGCCGGGACAGAAAAGGAATCATCTTGAGCGCTATGTGGAAACCCACTCAGACAGGACAAACCTCCTCCACGCCAACCCCGGAGCCTATTCGCCCGACGTCCGCGCCTCCCGCTGCTGAGCCGGTGCGTCCTGCCGCTGCTTCGTCCAGCGTGGGTGAGCAGGCCACCATTGGCAAGGGCCTTTTTATTAAGGGCGAGATTACGGGCTCCGAATCCCTCTATATCGACGGGAAAATCGAGGGCACCATCAACCTTCCCGGCAACCGTCTCACCGTCGGCCGCAATGGCAATGTGAACGCCGCCATTAACGCCCGCGAAATCGTCGTGCTGGGCAAGGTCCGCGGCAATGTCACCGCGACCGATCGCGTCGACATCCGCGCCGAGGGTTCCCTCACCGGCGATGTGGCCGCGGCCCGCATCAGCATCGAAGACGGCGCCTTCTTCAAGGGCGGCATCGACATCAAGAAGGGCAGCGAGTCGAAGACTGCCGCGGTCGCCGAAGCAAAGCCGATCGCCGTCTAGTTCGGTCCCCCTCCCACCTCTCGGGGGCAGCTCCGCAACCAACGCGGGCTGCCTCTGGCTGTCCCGCAAAATCCCTTCCAGCCGCGCCGATTTCATCCGCTACCATGACGAGATGAAGCCGGCCCTGTCTGGAATCCTTTTTCTCTGCCTTCAGCCTCTCTGCGCGCAAACATCCGCCCCACCCGCCCCAGCACTCCCCTCGGAAGAACAAGCCGCGCTGCTTCGCCTGGGCAGCCAGCTCCTGCTGGCCGACAAAGCCTACGAATACGATCGCCATCTCGCCGACGGGATCGGTCCCCGCCTGACCGGCTCGGCAAACTACGTGGAGGCCGCGAACTGGGCTGAATCCGAGTTCACCCGCCTCGGCCTCAGCCATGTCCATCGCGAACCCTGGGAGATTCCGGCCACCTGGGAACCGGAGACCCTCGCCACCGCGCGCATGCTCAAACCCCATGAACAACGGCTCCATCTCGAGAGCGAAGGCTGGAGTCCGTCAACGCCCGAAGGCGGAGTGCGCGGCAATGTCTTCTACCTGAAAGATGTGACTTCCGATGCCGTCAAGGCCAATGCCGCGCAGATCAAAGATGCCATCGTGCTCCTCGACCAAGCCGATTTGCGCCTTGACCAGGAGTTGCTGATCGGAAAGCTCTTCGACGCTCTGCACATGCTCGGCGAAGAAGGCGCGCGCGGCATCATCTTCGGATTCGGCGCTGCCAACAACGCACCCAGTCTCATCGGGGACACGGCGTTCACCGGAACCCTGGCCAACATTCCCTGCGGCAACCTCGGCCTGGAAGACACGCTGCTGCTGCGCCGCCTCCTCGAGAAGGGCCCGGTCGAAGTTGAGTTCACCTTCAAGAACCGGATCCGCCGGAACGTCAAGGTCGAGAACGTGGTCGCCGAGATTCCCGGCAGCGATCCCAACGCCGGCTTCGTGATCGTCGGCGGCCACCTCGACTCGTGGAACCCGGGCACCGGCGCCGAAGATAACGGCACCGGCGCATCGACCGTCCTGGCCGTAGCTGCTGCCGTCAAAGCCGCAGGCCTCACCCCGCGCCGCACCATGCGCTTCATTCTCTTCGGCGGAGAAGAAGAGGGTTTGCTGGGCTCAACGCATTACGCGCACGACCACGCGTCGGAACTTGCCCAGTGCGCCGGCGTCTTTGTCTCCGACTCCGGATCGGAACCGCCCAAAGGCTGGCTTACCTTTGCCCGCGCGGACGCCTCGAAGGCTCTCGAGCCGCTGGAGCCGATTCTCAGCGGCCTCGATGCTGCCGAAACAACTGACGGCGGCGGCTTCACCTTCTCCACCGACGAAGGGCCCTTCATCGTCCAGGGAGTTCCGTCGTTTGTCCTCTGGACGCCGATGGACAAATACATGCTCCTCCACCACAAGCCCAGCGACACCTTCGACAAGGTCGATGCGCGCGACCTGGACCTCGGCGTTGCCGTCGTGGGCATCACCGCCTATGCCTTCGCCGACTCGCCGACGACCCTCAAGCACTTCGACGCAGCCGAAGTCGAAAGTCAGCTCAAAGACCTCCATGTGGCCAATGAGTACAAGGACATGGTCGATCACAAGATGTTTTGAGGCGCCGAGCTGGGTCTCAGGCGAGGCCCAGCCGCTTCCGCACCACCCGCGGCAACGCCGATCCCGTCCTGCTCAGGATCCAGTTCGCCACCAGAAGCCACAGCACCGTCCCGGCCAGCAAAAAAAGCAGATCGGCCAGATGCCGGCGCGACGAACTGTGTCCTGTCCAGCCCCTCAATGCCGTTTCGCCGCCCCAGGCAAACGCCAGCCAGACCGCAACCCCGCTCGCGACGCCGGCCAGCAGGCACCGCCCCAGCTCCGCATAGTCCAGGCTTGCCAGCGAAACCATCTGCCGCCGGTGCAGAAGGTAGGCGATCGTCAGCGTCTGCATGGCGATGCCCAGATCCGACGCCACTGCCAGCCCCATCGCGCCCAATCCATGAAACAGCAGCGTGTAGATGGGCAGTGAAACCACCGTCACGATCGTCCCCGCCACCATCGGCGTGAAAGTATTGCCCGCCGCAAAGAATGCGCGCGAATAAATCGCCTGCGCCGACCAGAGGAAGACCGACACCGAAAACACCGCGAAATAGGCCGCGCATAGCTGCGAGTCGGCCGCGGAAAACCGCCCGCCCGTGAACACCAGGTCGATCAACGGCTGCCCCAGCGCCACCATGGCGGACCCCACCAGCAATCCCAGGCACGAGACGCGCGACACCGAATCCGCCACCGCTCCTGCAAATTCGTAGTGGCTGTCTTTTGCCCAGAGGCTCGCAAAAAACGGCATCGACGCCGCGCCCGCGGCCTGCGCCAGCATCGCCATCGGCGCCGTGAATCCCTGCTTGGCATAGTTGAACAGCGCCACCGCCCCGCCGATCTTCGAGGCAAAGTGCGCGATAATCCAGCTGTCGGCCGTCACCAGCGAAACGCCTGCCATCAGCGGCAGCGACAGGCGCACCCACTCGTGCAAACCCTCGTCGTGCCAGTCGAGCAGCGGCCGATAATGCGCGCCCGCTCTCCGCGCAAACAGCCAGTTCAGAAAAAATGGTCCGAAAAACGCGCCCGCCACGGTGCCAATCGCCAGCGACGACACGCCCAGTTCCTTCACCAGCACGATGCCGCCCACGATGGTCCCGAGGTTGTAGATCAGCGGCGCCACCGCCTGCACGTTGAACTGCTTGCGCACCAGCAACACCGCGCCAAACACACCGCCTGCAAAAAAGAAAAGCTGCGCGGGCAGCAAGATGCGCGTCAGGCTCACGCACAACGCCGCTGTCTTGGCATCGAAGCCGTTGAACCACCAGTGCACAAACCAGGGAGCGAACAGTTCGGCCAGCAAAATCGCGCCGCCCAGCACCAGAAACATCGAGCTCAGAATCACCGAGAGCGAACGCTCGCCCTCGGCTTCGCGCCCCGTCTCGCGATAGCGCGTCAGGATGGTCACAAAGGTGATCGAGGCCGCCCCGCCCACCAGAAAGTACGAGATCATGTCGGGCAGCTGGAACGCCGCGCTCAATGCATCGGCCTGCATCCCGCTGCCAAACAGCCACATGATGTACTTGATCCGCACCAGCCCGATGATGCGCGACAGGAACGTTGACACCATCAGCACCACGGTCGCCGAGAATGCCGAGTGCGCGTGTGAAGGCCGCAGCATCTGCAGCGCGCGTGCCCATCGCGACGTCGGTTCGGGCAAGCGTCCCAACTTGGTTGTCGGTGTCCCGGTCACTGGTCTCGATTCTATCGGGGATGCTCTGCGCCGCATCATTACCATTGGCAGCACACCCCCGTCTTCTGCCAATCCCTCGTTAACTCCCGGCCAACGCTCCGATCGCCGGTATTCTGTTGGCGGGGGCTGAACATGCGGCGCATTCTCTGGTTGTCTTCTCTCCTTTTGTCTTGGGCGGTCTCCGGCCTGGCATCCGACTCCATCCGCACCGGCGACGGAGTCACTCTCAGTCCGCCCCCCGTGGCCGCCGTCGATCCCGTCACCGACAGGTACTACGGCGTCAAGGTCACTGACAACTACCGCTGGCTCGAAGACTCCAAAAGTCCGGAGACCCGCGCCTTCATCGACTCAGAAAACGCCTACACCGCCCGCTATCTCAAAACTGTCCGCATCCGCCCCCAGGCTGTCGACGACCTCACATCGCTCGAACAGGTCTCCCATTGGACCGAGCCCATGCAGCGCGGCGACAACTACTTCTTCATGAAGCGGCTCTCCGACGAAGGACAGGCCTCCATCTACGTCCGCCACGGCTGGACCGGAAAAGATGAGCGCCTCCTCGATCCCGCCGTCCTCAGCCGCGATCCGAATACCTCCATTGAATTGGCTGACGTCTCCCGCGACGGCTCGCTCCTCGCCTATCACGTGCGCGAGGGCGGCGCCGACGAAACCACGGTGCGTGTCTACAATCTCAAAACCAAAAAGATCCTCGAAGACGAACTGCCCAGCGGCATCTACTGGTCGGTCAACTTCACGCCCGATGCGACCGGTCTCTACTACACCCGCAACAACAAACAAGGCTCGCTCCTCTTTCTGCATACCCTCGGCACGCGTTCATTTCACGACATCCTGGTCTTCGGCCACGAGTTCTACGACGAGCCCCTCGGCCCCATCGACTTGTTCTTCTCTACCGTCACCGAGGACGGCCGCTACCTGGTCGTCACCATCGAGCGCGGTGTCCCTGCCAAGCGCGTCGACATCGTCTTCCGCGATCTCACCAAGCCCAAGTCGCCCTTCGACGTGCTCGTCTGGGGCATCGAGTCGCGCTTCTCCGCCGTCTGGGCCAGGGGCGCATGGTACGTCAAGACCGACTACAAATCGCCGAAATACCGCATCCTTCGCGGAGATCCCGGCGTCGATCCCATCGCCTGGAAAACCATCGCCCCGGAAACCCAGGACGTCATCGACGACTTCTCGGTTGTTGGCGGCAAGGTCTACGTCACCCGCCTCAAAGACGCCAAAACCGAACTGGAAGTCTACACGCTCGACGGCAAGCCCGAAGGCAGCGTCGAAACCGAGGGCATCGGGAGCGCGTCCACCGTCTTCGGCCGCCCCTCCGATCGCTACGGCTTCTTCAACTTCCAATCTTTCATTCAGCCGCCCACCATCTACCGTCTCGACACCGCGACCGGCAAACGCGAAGTCTTCGCCCAGCCCAAGGTCCCCTTCGACACCAGCCAATACGAGCTGAAGCAGGTCTTCTTCAAGTCCAAGGACGGCACCCAAATTCCCATGTTCATCGCCGGCCGGAAGGGCCTCAAACAGGATGGCTCCCAACGGCTCCTCATGACCGGATACGGCGGCTTCAACATCAGCATGACGCCCGAGTGGAATCCCCAGTGGGCCTGGTGGCTCCAGCAGGGCGGCTGGTTCGCCGTTCCCAACCTGCGCGGCGGCGGCGAGTACGGCGAAACCTGGCACCAGGCCGGCATGTTCGAGCACAAGCAGAATGTCTTCGACGACTGGTTCGCGGCTGCCGAATACCTGATCGCGCAAAAATACACGTCGCCGCAACACTTCGCCATCTCCGGCCGCTCCAACGGCGGCCTGCTCATGGGCGCCGCAATCACCCAGCACCCCGAGCTCTTTTCCGCGGTCTGGTGCGGCTATCCCCTGCTCGACATGCTGCGCTACCAGAAGTTCGAACAGGGCCCCCACTGGGTCACCGAGTATGGCTCCGCCGACGATGAATCCCAGTTCCGCTACCTGCTCAAGTACTCGCCCTACCAGAACGTCAAGCCCGGTACCGCCTACCCCGCCGTCATGTTCTTCACCGGCGACAGCGACACGCGCGTCGACCCGCTGCACGCCCGCAAGATGACAGCCCTGTTGCAAGCCGCATCCTCGAGCGACCGCCCCATCCTTTTGCATTACAGTCTCGCGGGAGGCCACTCCGCCGGGGTCAGCATCGATCAGAAAGTCCAGGACGACGCCGACCAACTGAGCTTCCTTTGGACTGAAACGGGAAGAGCCGCGTCTCCGAAGCCATCTGTGCACTAGGGTTGCAGCAGTTCAGCGTCGCCTTTCCCGGTCCCCGCTCAAGCCCCGCCGTTTCGCTCCGATAAACGAAGCGTCGGGACCGGAAACGGTCCCTGCCAGATCCACGAGCGGGCGTTGAAGAGCGATGCAACAGGAAATGGCCATCCACCAAGCTGGATCATCAAGCGAGTCCTCCCGGCTCGCCGCGCTCGCTTCCTACAAGATCCTCGACACCCCGCCCGAGCCGGGGTACGACGCCATCACCCGCCTGGCAGCCGAGTACTTCCGCGCCGACTCCGCGGGGCTCGCTTTCGGCGATGAAAGTCGCGTCTGGATCAAGTCCGCGTGGGGCAAGCACGCGCGCGAAATCCCCCGCCAGAATTCGATCTTCAACCTCGTTCTCGCCCGCAACGGCCCCGTCGTTGTCGCCGATATGGCCGGTTGGAATTCTCCCGAACGGCCCATTTTCATGCTTCACCTGCTCAACGCCGCCTTCTTTGCCAGCGCGCCGGTGCGATCGCCCGACGGCAAGATCCTCGGCGTATTAACGATCTTCTCGCGCGCGCCCCGTCCCGGACTCAGCGCCCACGAGTTGCGTACCCTTGAAAACCTGGCTCAGATCGTCGCCAATCATCTGGAGTTGCGCAAGCTGCGTCTGGTCTCTTCGCAACGCACCAAAATGCGCCGTGCGGAAGCGGCTCTCGATACCTCAAAAGCCTGGCCCCGTCGCGCCGACCTGCGCCGTGCCCTCGATCGCCGCGAGTTCGTCCTTCATTACCAGCCCGAGGTCGACCTGGCTACCGGCCGCATCGTCGGCGTTGAAGCCCTGATCCGCTGGATGGATCCGGAACGCGGCCTCGTCTCCCCCATGGAATTCATCCCCCAGGCCGAGAAGTACGGCCTCATCCTCCCCATTGGCGACTGGGGGCTCGTCGAGGCCTGCAGCCAGATTCGCGAGTGGAATTGCTCCGACCCGCTCAATGGAACCCTGCGCGTGCTGGTCAATCTCTCCGCACGGCAGTTCGCTCGCACCGGCCTCGCCGATCACGTTGAGTCCCTCCTGATTCAGTTCGGCATCTCCAGCCGCCAACTCGGTCTCGAAATGACCGAATCCAGCCTGATTCCCAACATCCACACCGCCGTGGATGTGCTCGGCGGACTGCATAACCTCGGCGTCGTGCTCCTCATGGACGACTTCGGCACAGGTTACAGCTCCCTCAACTACCTCCACACCTTCCCCTTCGACGTCCTCAAAATCGATCGCTCCTTTGTCAGCCGCATCCACGAGGGCGAGCAGCCGCGCCAGATTGTCCGCACCATCATCGAGCTGGCTCGCGTTCTCGGCATGGATGTGGTGGCCGAAGGCATCGAAACCTACGACCAGTTCCTGTTCCTGCGCAAGCTCGGCTGCCGCTACGGACAAGGTTTCCTCTTCGCCCGCCCCATGCCCGCCAGCGAAATCACCAACCTGCTCCGCCTTCCCGGCCGCATCCTCCCGGATTTTCCCGAACCCTGCGAGCCTGCGCTTCTTCCCGCCTGAACCGGCACACGCCGTTTCTTTTCGGGAATCGAGACGCACTTCGGTGTATCGAAATCGGTCACTCCGCCCTCCGCTGCGCCTATCCTTTGGCCATGCTCCCGAACCAGCAGACTCCCTCGGGGTCTGCGCCTTCAACCTTCGCCAGTCTGCTGGCTCGTTTCGCGGGTCAAAGCTCAACGGGCGCTGCCAACGCCGACGGCCTTGCCGACGATGTCGTCTCCCTCAGTTACGAGCAGGCCCTTAAGGCTCATGCGCGCTATCGTCCCGCTGTGTCGCTGGATTCACTGCGGGCAGCCGAATTCGCCGGGCCCAACGCCGACCTGCCCGCATCGCCGGAGCTCAAAGGTCCGCAGGCTGCTCCCCCGGACTGCGGCGCCGCAGAGGGCCGGAAATCTGCGAGCATCACCATCCGCATGAGTCGCGCCGAGTCCCAGCAGCTCCATGCGCGCGCGGCCGCCGCTGGCCTCACCATCTCCGCTTACCTGCGTTCCTGCCTCTTTGAAGTGGAATCGCTGCGCGCTCAGGTCAAGGATGCGCTCGCTGAGCTTCGCTCCGGCGCCGAACCCGCCTCCGCGGAGCGCAAGCCTCCGGCCAGCGTTGCTCCCCCGCCAGGACGCTGGCGTTTCTTCTCGCGCTGGCACTCCGCCTCCCGCTCCTGAAGCTCCCGTTCAGCGCGCTCGTTCTTGATCTCGGACGGCAACCGGAATCCTGGCTCTGCTTCCTGCTCTCTCGGTCCTGGTTTACTCCACTTCCAGCGCCAGGCACTTCAGGTATTCGGTCTCCGGCAGGTTCAACACCACGGGATGATCGGGTGCAGCGCCGCGCCGCTCAAGTAATCGCACCCGACGATGCGCATCCGCCGCAGCCGCGGCAACCGCGCCCTCCAGATCACCCCAACCCACGTGATGGCTGCATGAGAAGGTCATCAGCAGGCCCCCCGGCTTCACCATCTTCAGCGCCCGCAGGTTCAGCTCCTTGTAGCCGCGCAGCGCGCCTTCGACCGCCCGCTTGCTCTTCGCGAATGCCGGCGGATCGAGGACGATCGCATCGAACTTCTCTCCCGCATCCGACCAGTCGCGCAAAATCGTGAAGGCATCGCCCTCCACCCAATCCACTTCGTTGCCGCCGAGCCGCTCCCGGTTGGCCTCGAGATTCTTCTCCGCCACTTCGAGCGACGCCCGCGACGCATCGATTCCCGTCACTGCCCGGCACATCTCGGCCAGGTGCAGCGCAAATCCCCCCTGGTAGCAGCACACGTCCAGCGCTCGCTCCCGCGTATTCAATCGCTGCACCCACTCCCGCGCTGCGGCGTAGTTTTCTCGCTGGTCGAGAAACGCGCCCGTCTTCTGGCCCGCATTCGCGTCAAAGTGAAACCGCAGTCCGTTGAGCCGGAACTGCGTGCTCGTCACCGGCTCCTGCGGGTTCGCGGCCCACCACGGAGCCGTATCCGGCGCTTCCAACCCTTCCAGCTCGCGAATCCTCGGGTCGGGCCGTTCCACGATGGCCGCCGGCGCCAGCTCTTCGCGCAGTACGCGGGTGCACGCTTCCCGCACGCCGTCGGTCAACAATCCTCGCGTGAGCCGCTGCACGATCACCAGGTCGCCATACTTGTCCGCGACCAGGCCCGGCGCCTCATCCGCCTCGCTGAAGCACAGCCTGCAGGCATCGGTCCCTTCGTTGAGCAGGCTGCGGCGCCGCGCGATCGCCGCGCGCAGCCTCTGGGCCAGCAGCTTCAGCCACGCCTCCTCGTCGATCGCCGCCCGCGCCACCAGGCGCAGCGCGATTTGGGATGCCGGGCTGTAGAGCGCCGTCCCCAGAAGCAGCCCGCGGCTGTCGGCAACCGGCAGCAACCGGGGCGCTTCGCCCTCGCCCGCCGGCCCTTGTTCGATATCGGACGCGTAAACCCAGACATGCCCCTGGCGCAGCCGGTCCGCGGCTCTGCGGTTGATGCGCGCCCCCGTCATCTGCGGTGGGACCGGCGCTTCGCGGCTTCCACCGTCTTTGGGCTTCTGCTCGGCCGCCTCCCTGGGCACGCGCATTCCTGGTCGCGCATTCTTCTTCGCCGGCTCCTGGGGCGAACGCAGAGAAGGCGCCCCCGGCTTTTCTGCCGAAGACGCCTTCCGGTTATGGACTGGGTGAGTTGTGCGCGGCTTTGTCATTGGTCTCTAGGGAATCATAGACCCCCGCAAACCGCCGGCCGCTCCAGCTTACTTCGCCTGAATGCTCTCGATATAGCGGCTCAAATTGCTGATCCGGAGCTGCTTATCTAAAGAATTGCTCACATTCATCTTTCCCAGGATGGGGCCCCAGACGGGCATTTCTGCCGTTCCATGCGTCGGAACGGACGAACCAAAATCCAGCACCGAGGCAATGTGTGTATCCGGGAAGACTCCATGATTGTTCTTGCTCAACATCGTAAGGTCGTTCGGTGTCGTTTTCAACGAAGACACCACCGGTCCATGTCCTCGGCCATCGACGCCGTGGCACGGCGCGCAATAGCTGGTAAACATTTCCTTACCGCTCGTCGCCGAGGTCTTGTTGACCGGAATGGTGACCTTTGAAGTCGGTTGAGCTGCAAATCCCAGGCCGGCAAAAGTTACTCCGGCGAGGGTCGTAAGTAAGAGGCGTTTCAGCATAATTTCCTCCGATCTGGACCTCTACTCCGGAGGGGACTTTACTCCCGGACTAGGCACACTGATCTGTGATCGTGAACACTTCGTGGGGCGATCTAAAACACCGACCACCCTGCAGAGAACCGGGTAGTATTTGAAGGCATAACCCGCATACTCCGGATGCAACTGCGCCCCGTGAATCACGGGCGACAACCCCCTCCGGACCCTGCCTGCCGCCTGCAAAACGCGATTTCGAGTTCCAAGGATTGTGACGGCTGTCATAACCAGAATTCCGAATTCGTCCTATCAATGAAATTGGCGTGTCACGAATCGTGTGATCGTGCTACGGTCCGCCGGCATCCGATTCAATCCTCTTTCCAGGAGCCAGAATGGGAGTCCTTTGTCGAATCGGAGTCGCTCTCGATTCCGATCTTCTCGAACGCTTCGACGATTTCATCTCCCGGTTTGGCTGCACGAACCGGTCCGAGGCGTTTCGCGACCTGATTCGTGATCGCCTGGTTGCCGATCGAACGGCGAGCCCCAGTGCCACAGTCGTAGGCACCGTCACACTCATCTACGATCACCACAGCCACGGCGTCACCGAAAAGCTGACCGAAATTCAGCATGCAAACCATGAGCTCGTCGTATCGACAAGTCATGCGCATCTAGACCACGATTCGTGTCTTGAAGTGCTGATTGTTCATGGCAAATCCAGACAGGTCGAAGAATTTGCCGGCCGTCTCATCGCCTTGAAGGGTGTTCAACATGGCCGACTGGTCATGACCGTCGCTCAACCAGCAGCGCCACATCACGCAGACGGGACGCTCGGGCCGCACAGCCACTGACCCAAGCTGCCCTTGAAAAGGAGGCGCTTCCTGTCTATGCGTAACACGATAGTCCAGTTCGTAATACTAGCCGCGCTTCTGGCTGGAGCGCCTCTCCTGTCGAGTCAGGGGAAGAATGAGTCGTCCCCCTCGAACCTGACAGGAACCGTCATGGACGCATCCGGCGCGGCCATCGCGGGCGCCACGGTGGAGCTTCGCAGCACGGACGGTACGATTCGGAGAACGACGCAATCGGACCGAAATGGCTCCTTCATGATTTCCGGGCTCGCGGCAACGAATTATCGACTCGTCGTCTCCAGCCGCGACTTTGAAACCCGGGAAGTGCCCATCAGCGTCAGCTCGACCGAGGTCCCGGCCCCAATCAGCATTTCTCTTGCTGTGGGGTCCGTGAGCACCACCATCGCCGTGGAGGGCCGGGAGGATGACCTGATCGGAATCGCCGATTCCGGTACGCAGGGAACAGTGGGAGCCGCGGAGATCCAGGATCGTCCGATCCTTCGCTCAGGAGAAGTGTTGGAGACGGTTCCCGCCGTGATCATCACGCAACATGCCGGCGGCGGCAAAGCCAATCAGTATTTCCTCCGCGGTTTCAATCTCGACCACGGCACAGACTTCGCCATCTTCATCGACGATATGCCTCTCAACTTGCCCTCTCACGCACACGGCGAGGGCTACTCCGACATGAATACCGTCATCCCGGAGTTCGTCCGCCGCGTCAACTACGAGAAAGGACCCTATTACGCGGATGTGGGCAACTACGGTTCGGCGGGAGCAGCCCACCTGGAATTCTTCAAGACGCTCCCCCAGAACTTCTCGCAAGTGGAAAGCGGCATGGATGGCTACGGGCGGGTCGTTTTCGGCGCATCGCAGAAGCTGGGCCCGGGCAGCTTGCTTTATGGCGGTGAAGCGTATCACGATGACGGCCCCTGGACGCATCCGGACAACTACTACAAATTGAACGGCCTTCTCACCTACAGCCAGGGCGGCGATGCAAACGGTTTCAGTATCACCTCGCGCGCATACCACGGAACCTGGCACTCGAGCGATCAGATTCCCGCAAACGCCGTTCCTCTTGTCGGCTTCTTCGGCACGTTGAACCCGACCGATGGTGGCCATTCACAGCGATACAGCCTGCAGGCGGAATGGCATCGCCAGGACGGAAATTCCGTTTCCAGGATCGCAGCCTATGGTTTCTATTACGACCTTGACCTGTTTTCTGACTTCACCTACTACCTCACAGACATCGATCACGGCGATCAGTTCGAACAGAAGGATAGACGCTGGGTTGCCGGCCTGGATGCCCATCACACCATCTTCAGCGAATGGTTGGGCCGCAGAGTGGAAAACACGTTCGGCACCGAGATCCGTAACGACTGGATTCACAATGGCCTTTACCAGGCGGAAGACCGCGTGCGCGTCGACAAGACAGATTCCTCCACCGGGACGACCTTGCCTGCCATCACCGAAGCGGATCGCTTCACGGATACACAAGCCGGGTTCTACGCGGAAAACAGAGTCCAGTGGGCCAACAAATTCCGCGCGGTTGCGTCGCTGCGGGGTGACTTGGAATACTTCGACGTCACCTGCCTTGTGACCGATGCCAATTCCGGCACAGCCCGCAAGCTTCTCCCCAGCCCGAAACTCAACTTGATCTTCGGCCCTTGGTCAAACACAGAATTCTATCTTCAAGGCGGATTCAGTTTTCATAGCAATGACGGGCGTGGCGCGACACAGACCGTGGAACCGATCTCGGCGGACAATCCTTACCCCCATACTCCTGTCACAAAAATCCCGCCCCTGGTTCCGACCAAAGGTGGGGAAATCGGCGCGCGCTCCGCGGCCTTTTCGCATCTGCAGAGCACCCTCTCCCTGTGGTATCTGCACAGTGCCTCGGAACTGCAGCAAGACGGCGACACCGGAGGCACTGTCGCCTCAGAACAGCCGAGCAATCGCTATGGCGCAGAATGGGCCAACTACTACACACCCACGCGCCACCTGGCCTTTGATTTTGACTTGGCGAACTCCAGGGCCCTGTTTACTGCAATCGACGACGCTGACGCCGCGCCCAACAGCCCCGGCGGCAGGCGCGTACCGGAAGCGGTCGGTCTGGTCATCTCATCGGGCATCACAATGCACAACTACAAGGGATTTTCATCCAGCCTGCGGTTACGCTATTTCGGCCCGCGGGATCTGACGTCCGACGGAATCGATCGCTCGCGAGCCACGGCTTTGGTCAATGGAGAGGTCGGCTTTCTGATCGGTGAGAAATGGCGCGTTTCAGCCGAGGTTTTGAATTTGCTCGATCGCCGCGATCATGACATTGACTACGCCTACGCATCCAGAATCACGCCGGCTGCCACGCCGGCATTCACAGACGTCTTCCATCCCGTCGAGCCATTTGAGGTCCGGGTCTCGGTACACAGGCTCTTTGACAAACGTCGCTAGGGGCCAGGTTCCTGTTCGAAGTCAGTCGCCGGATGCTTCTTCGAAAATGCGCTTGATTCATTGATTTGGCTGTAGGTGCTTGAACCCTGCAGCTTTCCGGCACGCACGGTCAGGGAAAGCCGCTTCCGTTAAAACCTGAACTGCGCTGTTTCCTCTTTAAAGGGCCCTCACCGGCAGATCCGCCCATGTCATGGCGGCGCAATTACTTCAAGGAGCCCCTGTCGCGGGCTTCTTCATTCCTTTCAAACAGCTCCGGCCTATAATGAAGCATGGCGACTGTCCGGCAGACCATTCCCGCCGACATCCCCGACGCCGCAACCGGGTCCTCGGGCCAGCCATCGTCTGCCAAAGATTCCC
>DATJMC010000128.1:0-35670 GCA_035508975.1 Occallatibacter sp. | reverse complement strand
CTGGCTCCCGCGCCGCGACGCGCTAGCAGCCCGTTCCCGCCTTGGCCAGCGCCTCTTTCAATCCCTGCATGCTGATCCGGCTTGAGGCCTCCGGCGTTCCCGCGCCGCGCCAGTGCGTCTCCAGGCTCACCGCATAGTGGTAGCCGTCGCGCTTGAGGGCAGCCAGTTGTCCCGCCCAATCCACCACCCCCGTGCCCACCGGTGCCCACTCCCACTTGCCGCCGGGTTTGCGCACCACGTTCTTGGCGTGGCAATGGCCGATGCGGTGCTTGGGCAGCAGATCGTAGCCGTCAGGGAACGGCTTGCTATCGGGAAACGTCGCCGCGTTGCCCGGATCCCAGTTGAGCATGAAGTTGCGCTCCGGAATCGCCGCCAGCGTGTCGGCAGCTTCGACCCCGGTTGCCGTGTTGCACGACATCTCGTTTTCGAGCAGCAAAATCAGGTTGGCTTTCGCGCAGCGCCGCGCGGCCTCGCGCAGTTTCTCGTTGATGGCTTCGCGATAGGGCTTCACGTCGTCGAGCCGCCAGAAGTCGAAACAGCGGATGCGGTCGGTGTTGAAGGTCTTCGCAAGCTCGATGCAGTGATCGAGCAGCGCCGCTTGCTCTTTGAAGGTGTCGTGCGCCCCAAACTGATCGCGGCGCTCGCTGTTCTTCGACACCGGCGCGCCGGGCCAGTCCACTTTGAAGAGCGGGCTGGCGATGTCGGTCACGCGCAGGTTATGTTTCGCCAGGATCTTCTGCGCGTCCGCCAGCTGCGAAGCATCGAGCTCGGTCAGGTTCTTGCCCCACATGCCGCGCAGCTCGATCCACTGCAAGCCGAAGTCGTGTGCCGCCACCGAGCAGGCGTGATCGAAATCCTGCGAGATCTCGTCGTTGATAACAGAGATACGGAAGGGACATGCAGAGTTGATCCCTGCGAGCAAATGCGGGGCGAGTGCGGCCGTTGTTGCGGCTGCGCCCCTGGTCAAGAATGTACGGCGAGAAAAGGACACGGGGAGACTCCGTTTTGGTCAATGGGCCCACATGGGCTATTTCTACGAGTTGCGAAAACTGGGCTCGTTGAGCATGAAATGGTCAAAGACACGTTGCTTGAACCATTCACTGGTTGTCCAAGCCTTGATTTCCATGTCCGCAATATCGCAAGCGCGAGTAAACACTTTCACTTTCGTCAATCCACTGCATGCTTCCACTATCTGCACTTCGTGCAGTCGATACAGGTCGGTCCAAATCCGATAATAGTCGGAATACCCACTGTCGCTATACCCAAATTCGCATAGGAAGCTGGAAACGACAGAATCGCGGATAACCACCGGGTTCCTAAACCTCATCCACAAGAATTTTGAAGCGGCAGAAATAGGCGTTCCGCCATATGTGCCTCCTAGAATCCTTGCGAATTCCTCCACCGTAGCGACGACGGTGTTCTCGTTGGGACGCTTGATCGATTGAAGCGCATCGAAGGCAGTTTTAAGTCTGGGTTTTTCTTCGATTGTTTTGAGCGTCCGCGCTACTCCGTAGTATGCTGCAACCTCGCTCAAACACTCGATCTGATCGCCCGCCGAAGTGGCGGTGCTATTCTCCTCCGCGAGTATCGAATGAAACCTGCGATCCTTGTTCACCCATTCATCCAGATAGGAGTAGGCTGCGTAATGGAAGTTATTCGGCACGTTTGTCTCTCGGTCATCTACTTCCGCGCCGGGTATTCCTTCGTCTGGCCCGTGCGCGAATTCAGGACGCTGAAGCTGCCATCCGCGTTGGCTACCACTTTAAAGTACGCGCCATCCGAGCCGCCCTTCAAATTCGCGATCAGCGGATCGGCGCTGTTGTGCGCGGCATCCGACCCCTCGGCGGTGTGCAGCATGTACAGATCCTCAAGACCCGGGCTCTCGTGCACCGTCTGCCAGGCTTCCGGACTGCCCGCCTTGTGCGCGCCGTTGTCCATAATGGCCACGCGCGGATGGATCGCATCCACGAAGGCCTTGGTGTTCGACAAGTTGAACCCGTGATGGTTCACGAGATACAGATCGACGTGGCCGATCAGGTTCACGGGGCACACCAGCGGAATCTCCTTGGCCTTGGTCAGGTCGCCGAGATCGAGAAAGCGGAATTTCCCGTAGCGCACCAGGATGCCCGCCGAGCGCGGGTTCTCGGTATCGTCGAGATCCCAGTGCGGCTCGCTCGCGCAATACGGATTCGGCTCCGGCTTCACGCCGGGCACGCTGGCGATGTGGTCGCCGTCGGCGGTAAGCACAATCGTGCTCAGCCCGGGAATATTGATGGTGTCTCCGGGGTGCACAGTGCGCCGCGGCGTGCCGTCTACCGCTTTCAGGTACTCGGCAAAGTCGTGCCGCGTGATGTCGGAGTCTTCGCGGTTCACGCCGTGATCGAGGAATTCGCCCACCTGCACCCGCTGCACCAGGTTGGGTACGCCGCCCACGTGATCGGTGTGGAAGTGCGTGATGAGGACGTGATCGAGCTTCGTGATCCCCGCGTCGCGCATCGCCGCCACGATGCGATCGGCATCGCGGCCGTTGTTGCCGCCCCAGCCGGTATCCACCAGAAGAGAGGCCTTGCTGGGCGAGACCAGCAGCGTCGCCTGACCGCCTTCCACATCGATGGTGTAGATAGTGAGATGACCCGATCGTGCGTCCGCCGCCCGGCTGGGCGCGGCAAACACAACCGCGAGACACAAGGTAAGCAGCAATTTGGGCTGAAACCGCATAAGGCTGGCTGAAAATCGTCGGCCCGCGGGCTTAGAACAGGGAAGCTCTTCGTTTCTCATGACGGCCAAAGTGTAACGCCTGACGCGCGTCCCCAGAAAACCCATGCCCCATCGCCACGCGCCTTAACTGCTAGAATAGAGCTAGCCGCGCTGCGCGGCGTTTGCAGCAACCCTCGCTCCAACATGCGGCCCGTGCGGCCGAACCCAAGCAAAGGAACACCGCCCGAGTGACCCAGACGATACGCAATATCGCCATCATCGCCCATGTCGACCACGGCAAGACCACCCTGGTTGACGCCATGCTGCGCCAGGCCGGCACCTTCCGCGCCAACGAACAGGTGGCCGAGCGGGTGATGGATTCCAATGAGCTGGAGCGCGAGCGCGGCATCACCATCCTCGCCAAAAACACGGCCATCAACTACGCCGGTGGCAAAATCAACATCGTCGACACTCCCGGCCACGCCGATTTCGGCGGCGAAGTGGAGCGCGCGCTTAAGATGGTCGACGGCGTCATGCTCCTGGTCGACGCCGCGGAAGGTCCGCTGCCGCAAACCCGCTACGTGCTTTCGAAGGCGCTCGAAGCCAAGCTGCCCCCGATCGTGGTCATCAACAAAATTGACCGCCCCGACGCGCGCCCCCAGGAAGTCCTCAACGAAATTTACGATCTCTTCATCGATCTCGACGCCGACGAATCGCAGCTCGAATTCCCCGTGCTCTACGCGGTAGCCAAAGCCGGTACCGCCTCCGCCGATCCCGCTGTGCCCGGCTCCGATCTGCATCCGCTCTTCGAGTCGATCGTGAACACCATTCCCGCAGCCATCGGCGATCCCGACGCTTCCCTCCAGATCCTCGTCACCAATCTCGACTACTCCGATTACTTCGGCCGCATCGCCATCTGCCGCGTCTTTCAGGGCACCCTGCACACCGGCGACGAAGTCAACATCTCCAAGCGCGATGGCTCGCTCTACAAAACGCGCATCACCAAGCTCTTTTCCTTCTCCGGTCTCAAGCGCACCGACATTGAGCAGACCACCATGGGCGATATCGTCGCCGTCGCCGGCGTCGAAGGCATCACCATCGGCGAAACCATCACGTCGATCGAAAATCCCGCACCGCTGCCCCTGATTGTCATCGATGAGCCAACCATCGCCATCCAGTTCAGCGTCAACAATGGGCCCTTCGCCGGACGGGAAGGCCAGTACGTCACCAGCCGCAACCTGCGCGAGCGCCTCGAAAAAGAACTGCTGACCAACGTCTCCATTCGCGTGGAAGAAGCTGGCTCGCCCGACACCTTCAAGGTGCTGGGCCGCGGCGAGCTGCAGCTGGCAATTCTCATCGAAATGATGCGCCGCGAAGGCTACGAGCTTATGGCGGGCCGTCCCGAGATCGTCACCAAAGTCGTGGACGGGGTGCGCATGGAGCCTGTCGAGCACCTCACCATCGACGTGCCGGAAATCCACACCGGTGTGGTCATCGAGAAGCTCGGCCCCCGCAAAGGCGAGATGACCAAGATGCACAACCACGGATCGGGGCGCGTCAGGATGGAGTTCCGCGTGCCCAGCCGCGGCATCATCGGCCTGCGCTCGGAAATGCTGACAGAAACGCGCGGCACCATCGTCATGAACGCTCTCTTCGACGGCTATATGACGTATCAGGGCGAGATCCCGCAACGACCCACCGGCGCGCTCATCTCGGATCGCCAGGGACAGACCACAACCTATTCGTTGAACGGCCTGCAGGAGCGCGGCATTCTCTTCGTCGGCCCCGGCGTCGATGTCTACGAGGGCATGATCGTCGGAGAACACTCCCGCGACAACGATCTCGACGTCAACGTGGTGCGCGAGAAAAAGATGACCAACATGCGCGCCTCCACGGCCGATGAAGCCATTCGCCTGGTTCCTTATAAGACGCTGAATCTGGAACAGGCCATCGAGTTCATCGCCGACGACGAGCTGGTCGAGGTCACGCCCAAGTCCCTGCGCCTCCGCAAAAAGATCCTGCAGGCCAATCGCCGCCCCAAGCGCTGGGAAAAAGTGGGCGCCTAGAGCGCCTCGATGGAGTTCCTCGTGGACACACCGCGATCAACCACATCAAAGTCAGCGGTGTCATTCTAAGCAAACATTGCCGATGTCATTTTGAGCAAACGAGGCCCCGAACGTTTTTCAGTTCGGGGATGGTGAGCGGAGAATCTGCCTTTGGACCTTTCCAGGTCGATGCCCAAAATCTCCGAAGAATGCCGCTACCGGCGCACCTTAGAGCCGCCGCTTCGCTTCCAGTGCCCTCTGCAGCGCTTCGTCCGCGGTCGCGCCTACGGCCGACAAGTGTCCCATCTTTCGACCGCGCCGTGCCGTGTGCTTCTCATACAAATGCAGCCGCACTCCCGGCACGTTCAGCGCCGCCGCAAAGTCGGGCGCGCCGTTGCGGTCGAGCCATACATCGCCCAGCAGGTTCACGATCGCGCAGGGCGAAATCAAGCTCGTATCGCCAAGCGGCAAATTGCAGGCGGCCCGCACCAGCTGTTCAAACTGGCTCGTCGTGCAGCCGCGTTCGCTCTGGTGATAGCTGTTGTGCGGCCGCGGAGCCATTTCGTTCACCAGCAGTTCTCCGCCTGCCGTCACAAACATCTCTACGCACAGCAGCCCTTCGATCGCGAGCTTGGCAGCGATTGCCTCGGCAAGCCCCTCCGCGTGCATCTCGCGATGAGGCGGAACCTCGGCTGGCAGCACGCTCCACGCCAGAATTTGATTTTCGTGATGGTTGCGCGCTGCCGGAAAGCTCGACACTTCGCCGCTCGGGCTGCGCGCCGCCATGACGCTGATCTCGCACTCCAGGTCCAATGCCTGCTCGGCCACGCAGGGCTGTTCGCCCAAACGGCGCCAAACTTCTCCTAAATCCGCGCCGTCCCCTGGAGCAATGCGCGCCTGGCCGCGCCCGTCGTATCCGCCCCGCCCGATCTTCAAAAACACGTCGCCGCCCAGCGCTTCAACAGCTTCGCGCAAATCGGCTTCACTGCGCACCACGCGAAAAGGCCCGACGGGAAACCCATTTTCCGCAAGCCATGTTTTCTGCAGCGTCTTGTCCTGGATCATGCGCACCGGCGCGACTCCCGGCCGCAACGGGGCGATCTCAGCAACCGCACTCAGCGCATCAACGCCGATCTGCTCAATCTCCAGCGTCACCGCGTCCGCGCCCGTCGCCAGCCGCTGCGCCGCTTCGGCGTCATCCCACCGGCCTACGATCGTCTCATCCACGACAAAGCTCGCCGGGCATGCCGCTTCCGGATCCATCACCCGCACGCGATACCCCATCGTCCGTGCGGCCATCGCCGTCATGCGCCCCAGCTGCCCGCCGCCAAGAATGGCCAGAAGACCGCCTGGTGGCACGATGGTTGAAGCATCAGAGGTAAAAGGTACGGAGTACCTCAAGCCAGTAGCTCCTGCTCCATCACTTCCTGCGTGCGCGCCGCGCGCCACGTCTCCAGCCGTTCAAAGAGCTTTTCGTCTGTCGAGGCCAGGATCTCCGCGGCCAGCAGGGCCGCATTCGCCGCCCCGGCTTTGCCAATCGCCAGCGTCCCTACCGGCACGCCCTTCGGCATCTGCACAATCGAGAGAAGCGCGTCTAGGCCATTCAACTGGGTCGCCGCAACAGGCACTCCAAGCACCGGCACCAGCGTCTTCGCCGCCAGCATTCCCGGCAAATGCGCCGCTCCTCCCGCCCCGGCAATGATCACGCGCAGCCCGCGCTCCTTCGCCGTCTCCGCATACTCGAAAAGCCAATCCGGCGTCCGGTGCGCGCTCACTACCCGCGCCTCGTGCGGAATCTGCAACTCGCGCAGCAGGTCCACCGCTGCAGAAAGCACGTCGTAATCGCTCTTCGAGCCCATCACCACGCCGACCACGGGCTTCTCATTCATATCCGCCGATTATACGAGGCGCGGCCGCGCTTCTCCCGCGCTTCGCTGTAAGCCCCGAAGGGCAGAGCGCCTCACTTCCGGAACCACGCCTCGACAGCCACCTCGATCACTGCCAGCAACACGCTCGCCGCCGCCAGGAATCCCTTCGCGCGCTGCCAGTTCTGCTCGTGCTGGTCCATGCGGCGCTCAAGATCGGCAATCCGGCCGCCATTGCCGTCCCCCATCAGCCCTGCCATCTGCGTCTTCAGCACGTTCAGGTCGCTCAATACCTGTGCCTCGAATTCATTCATCATGCGCATCTGAAAACCTCAACGGGATCGCCGCCTGACCCTGATAGATGATTCCTGTCAACTGCTCAATGGCAGGTTGATAAACAGCGCCGCTGAAAACTCCGAGTAATTGGGGGGCGTCCCGCCATCATACATTCTGATATAGAAACGGTCGCTTGCGGACACGCGCGTAAACGTCAGCGTCGGTTGCGTTCCACGTATCACCAGGTCCGTATCCTCTCCCGGATTGAAGGCAAAATCTCTGCGGCGAATCTCGAATCCGCCGCCTGCCGGTGCCGTCGCACCAGTGTTGATCGTGATCGTATTCCCGATCATCTCTGTCACCGTCAACGCATTCAGATTCGGCAACATCGTAGGGCTCACGGCCGCAGGCAGCCACGCGTCGGCTGCGACCGTCGCGCTCGTCTTGATCGCTAAGTCGTCTGCCCAGTCATTCGCAAAGCCGATCGCATACTCCAGTAAGTCCGGGTAACTCGACCGATAACTCAGTCTCGCCGCCCTCACCACTACCTGTGCATTCAGGTTAGCCGAGGGCGCATTCAACGCCAGCGCATCGCCGGGCCACACGTCCGCTGCAAAGCTCGCCCGCGTTCCCTTATAAGTCCCCGCCCACAGTGCGCTCACGCCGCTTGCCGCCTGCACTATCGTTTGCGCCGCATTCCGGCAATCCTGCGAACTCCGCGCAGCCGGGCTCGTCACGGTTCCCATCCACGCTGACACCGGCGGTAACCCCGCCTGCGCCAATGCCTGCTGGCTCGCGGTATTGACAGCCCGTCCCACCGCTCTCCCCACCGTTCGGTAACTCACCGCAATCTGCTCGCCTACCGGCGGCGCATAGCCCGTGTAGAACACCAGCTTGCCCGTGCTCTCCACGTGGCACTCCGCCGCCTGCGCCGTCGTCCCCATCCGCCGCGTGCGCTGCGTGCCGCCCGACGGCGTGCTCACCACCCATCCCGATCCAAGATTCGTCAGGTTCAATCCGCGCATCGTTCCTTGCAGGTTGATGCTGCTGGCGGCCACCACCATGCATGCCGCGGGTAAGCTCGCGATCGCGCCGTCATACAGAGTCACAGGCGTTCCCGCTACACCATTCACGAATTCCTGAATCTCAAACAGCAGAAACGCTCCGGCCGCATTCGTCTGCCCTCCAAGGGCAACCGCACCGTTGTCTCCACACGATCGGTAGACGGCCAGCACCCGCTCCTGCTCATTGCAGTGCACGCGCACTCGCAGCGCATACTGATTCGCTGGATTGATCACAAACGCTGACCCCGCTGCCATGCCCTCAACCAGCGGCTGCACGCTCACCGCGCCCGTTCCTTGCTGCGCTGTCGCTTGAAATCCCGCGACGCACGCGGCTTGCGTCTCCATGCCCACAAAGAAGCCCGCTATCACGCCCGCGCTTCCGGCCGCCAGGGTCACGCCCGTTGCTTCCAACAGCAGCGTCCCGCCCATCTCCACCTGGTCGAGCCACGTGAGCAGCGTGTCCCCATCAATGCCGTTGCCGCCCTGCATCGTCAACCCGCTCGCTCCAACGGTCAGGTATCCGCTGCCTCCCAGCGCATTCCAAACGCGCGCATCAATCAAGCCCTCATTGAAGAGCTCGTGAATGATCGTCGCCTTTGACGCGGGCAACCCAAACGGATCCGCCGCCAGGCTGAACTGCGTCGTCGCCCCGTCGCCAAGAAAGTACTCCGTCACATACGCAACCGGCTCATGCGCGCCGCACACCGTCACATCGTTCGCCAGTGCGCGCTTCACGCTCGCTGTCAAACTGAGATTGACTAACTCCAGGCTTCCATCCGTCTCATTCAATGCGTGCACCGCACCCGGCACCGCCGCCAGCGCGATCGCCCCATTCACGGCGCGATAGGTAGCCCGGGCTTGGCCGGCAACCTGGCCTGCGCTCTGGCTCCACGAGGCGCCCGCTTCCGGCGCAAATTCGCTGACCTCCGCATCCAGCGTCAACCCATGCGTTGACAGGTTCGTCTGACCCGTCCGCGTCACCAACGTCGTAAGCAGCGCACCCGCTGTCTCGCCCGTGGCGCCCTTGCTTACCGTCATGCCCGCCTGGTCCAGTAGCAATTCATCGCTGATCGCCTGGATCGCGACACGGTAGCGCGGCCCTTCCTGCGCAAAACCCGCGTACTCGGGCAGTGGACTTACAGCAATGTAGCCGGTGAAGTAACTGGTGCCATCGTCTCCTGTAACTTCCAGCGACTGGTTCCGTGACGGCATCGCCAGAGTGCCGCTTGCGGGCAGGCTGACCCATAGCTCGCAAACTGATGGCTCATTGAGCTTTCGCTCAATCGTAAGTGGGTGCGTTGTGTCGAGAGTCTCGGTATAGTCCTGCCCTTGGATCGCAATCTTCATCTTCTAACTCGCTTACTTTCCCTCAAACCAGCGCATTCGCCGCAGGAAGAAAGCTCCGGTAACACAACACTCGCTCCCCATCCTCTGGATCGATCACCGGCAGCGCCATCAATTGCGCTTTCAATAAAACTCGCGCGTGTCCGCCCTTCTGCTGACTATCTAGAGCAACCAGAGTCTCTTCAGCGCCTGACAGCGGTTGCAATCGTGGATAGTAAAATGACACCCGCTCGCCCTGGCTGCCTTGCAGGACAAACAACCCCGACCATTCCTGATAAAAGCTTCCCCCTTCGCGATCCACGAAACCGACCAGCCCCTGCAGCTTTGCTCCTGCCGCAGGCGTGCCGCCCGGCAATGGCTCGGCAAGCGTAAGCGTCCCATTGCTCACCTGTGTCACTAACCCCACGTTGAACGTCACACGCCGGATGTAGTCCACATCCGAAGGCGCTTGTCGCACGTAAGCGCCCGACACCGGCGAACCGACGTACCCCGTCTGCCCCGCATAGTCCCCATCGACTGCAATCATCGAGCCCGCGGCAAACTTCGCTGCATCGGTCGCATTCAACACAATCGCGCTGGCGGTCGACCCCGCTTGCACCACCACAGCCGGAGAGGCCTGTGCTCCGTCGGCCGCTGGTGCGGCGCCGCTCGCGGGCGCCAGCACGTTCATATGCTGCGATCCAGTCGCCAGCGCCATCGTCAGCTTCGTCCAGCTCAGAAACTCAAAACTCACCTGCGCCTCGAGCGTCGATCGCACCTGCTCCAGCGCTCCGGCCGGAATCCCGGTCAAGACTGCAGCCGACTTGCTCAACGCCTTGCGCGCGAATCCCTCAATCCATCCCAGGTCGATCCATGGACTCGGCGGAGCAACCAAGTTGAACGTCGCCTGCTCTGAAGGATCGAAGAGCACCGGCACTCCCGTGATACGATTCACCGGCGCAAAATACGCCCGCACGCGCCTCACTACCGGCGCCGGATTTTGAAACCAACTCGCCGCCATTTACTCACCCTGTTCCTGGTAGCTGTACACAAGCACCTTTGCCGTGCGGCTGAGCCGGTCTCGTTGCACAACGACCGGCCCAAACGCGGCATCGTCCCAGAACACTTTCGTGAGTAACTCCTCCGAAGGTTGCACCGTGTAATTCAACTTAGGCGTGTAATGAGGCTGTAACATCGCCAGTAACTCCTCATCCATCGCGCTCAGTGCTCTTCCGCGATCGAGCCCTCCGAAACTCTGCGTTCCGCATGTCTGGTAAATTACTTCGCACTCCTCCGAGGCCATCGTTGCCGCAAGATCTAAATCCGCTCCCAAGCCAAGCCACCGCAGCACGAACACGTCGTTCGGCAATTGCGCAAACGGCGCTTCCGCTTCCTCCACCAGGATTCCCGGCCGTACCGTTCCGCGCAGCAAAACCGTCCTTTCCGGATTGATCACCGCAAGCCGCGCCCGGAGCGCCGCATAAAACGAATCTTTCGCATTTTGCATCGCCATCGATCCTTGCTTGTGCCGAAATTCCTCGCCTACACTGCCTGCTGCCTTGCTTCTCGCACCAGCAGACGATAGAGATACACCTGACCGAATGCCTCATTCGCGGCAATCGACTCGACGAGATAATCCTGGCCCGCCACTGTCACCGCCAGCGTCTGGGCAAACAGCGCCTGAGCCGACGGCAAGTCCAGCGTGCTCACCTGTTGCTCCACGCTGGTCGCCGAAATCAATAGTTCCCACTTCGATTGGCCGCCTTCCTGCCACGACGGCCGCATTTTGCGCAGCACGACCGGACTCACGACAACATCAACAAAGCTCGTCGCTACGATTCCAACTTCCAGTTGACTGGTGTCCGTCGCGGTGCCGGTCACACGCAGCAGCGCGGATGCCCCTGAGACACTGCGCAACAGCGCGTCCGCTAGCATCTGCGGAGCGCCCGACGGGTTGCGCGCCGAAGTATCGCCCATCGTTCACCCCACCCTGCTCGCCACATACGGACGCAGCCACGTCTGTACCGTCTCGTCCAGCAGCGAGCTCGAGAAATACTGCATCTGCATCGTGTCGATCTTCGTCTTGCTCGCGTTCAGCGCCGGCGTCGATTGCGCATTCCGCACAATCTGCGCGCATGCCGTCTTTATGTCGTCGCCGATCGTCGCCAGCCCCGCCGTATACGTCGCCATCACTTCGTTGTAGGGCAGCCCCAGCACGTTCCAGGGCAACGTCAACTCCCCCGTGTTCACGTCCACATCCACCGTCGTCGGATCAATACCCGTCCACTGCCCCGGCAGTGAAAACGCCCACACAATCTCCGCCAGCGCACCGTCGATTGCTTCGCCCCGGCGCGGCTTCGCATAGCGCGCCTGCAAATTCACCAGCGGCGACGACGCAGTCCCCAAAGCAGCCAGCGGCAGATAACTCAGGTGCACCGTCCGCGCGCCGGTCGTCACCCGCAGTCGCTCGCTGTATTGAATGACATTGAGGTCGGGCCGGCGGCAATAACTGTTGATCAACGCTGTCGCCGCAGTGATCCAGTCCGCGGTCGTTCCCACCGGCAGCCCGTAATTTGCGTAGTCCGTTGGCTGAAGATATCCCATCTCAACCCTTCCGTCGTTTGCATCCATCAAGATCAAAAGGGATAGAGAGGAGCACTGCGATCGCATGCGCTCCTCATCCTCTATTCCCTGCTTGCCGTTTCCGGTTCCCTGTCGTTACCGGTCCACCAGCACCTGGTAGTGAGCAAAGTTCGCTCCCTTCACCACCGGCGCACCGAACTTGACCGCGACATACTGGTAAGTCAGCGAATTCGGCAACCCCAGCTGGAAGATGCGCGGCGCCGGATCCCCCAGCCAGTGATACTCAATCAGGTCTTCGGTCACAATGTATGCAGGAAGAACCGCGTTGCCGCTGCCCGGCGTACCCGTATAACTCAGGCTCCAATCGGGGATCAGCGGTAGATCGCCCGCTTGCGTCGACAGCATCTTCACCCGGAACCCTCCCGTGATCTGATCGCTGTTCAGCACCACGTTGTACTCGCTCTTCAACTCCTGGTCCATCAGGTCTAGCAGCACCGGATTCGCATAGATCGCGCTGGGCCGCACAGAGTAGCCCGCATTCGCAACCATCTGCGCGATCGTCGTCTTGATCGTGTCCACAATCTTCATCGAAGTCGTGACCGTCACCGAGTTCCCCCCGGCCGCGATCTGCGCCGCGCATCCCATGTATTGCGTGGTCGTCGGCGCGCTCAGGCTCGTGTCGTTTCCGTTCCACAACGCCACATCGTGCGCCACCATCACCCCGCTCACCGTGTCCACTAGGTCCTTCGCCTGCAGATAGGCGAACTGCTTCTGCTGATCGCCTAGCTCGATGTCGAAGAGGTTGTAATTGATCTGCGCCACAATCGCTTTCAGCGGCACGCTCAGCTCCACTCGCGTCGGGCTCACCACTGCCGGAGCAATGCTGCGCGGATTCACAAATCCCGCACTTCCTGGATTCGGAATCGCCGTTTGCTCGAAAAACCGCGATGGATGCCCGGTCGCCGGAACCTGCTTGATGCGCTGCCCAAACGGGCTCGAGCGCCGGCAGATGTCAAAAATCTCCGTTTGATACAGCGGAACTTCGATCGCTCCCGGCCCAATGTAATCGGCTGCCGCGTGAATATCAGTAAAGGTTGCGTTCATATCTTCCTTCCACCCCCTCCATGGGGCCGTGATTTTGCCGCTGGCTCCTGCCCGCTAGCTCTTTCCTGCCATCTCTGGCGTTGATTGCTCTTTGCCGGCCATTTGCACGACGAGTCTTGTTCCCCCCCACCACGTCCCTGCGCCGGCACTCGTCGCACATCGCAGGCTGCTAGCGGAAAGCGAATGGCTGCAAGCTGCATCTACTCAATCGCCCCTGCGCGCAGCAGCTGCGTCTTCACCGCGATGCGCTGTTCCAGGCTCAGCCCCGCAAGCGCGGCATCCAGCGTCCGCACGTCCACAGGCCCATCCCCGATTCCGCGCTTGGCCAGCAACTCCGTCGTTGCCGCCGGCATCGTCCTGCGCGCCGCATTCAGCCCGTGCGGTGTGCCGGCCGCCTTCAGGTCTGCCAACTCCCTCTCCACTCGTGCCAGCTTCTCCACCAGTTCCACCTCGCGCCGGCTTTGCTCCACCGTCGCCGAAATCTTCTCCACTTCTCCCGAGAGCGCGCTCTGGCGCTCTTCAAGCCAGCTCAGTGCCCGCTCCAGCAGAGCCGTCGCGGCCTCCAGCCGTTCCGCAATTTCCCCCTCGCGATTCTCCATATCCATCCTTTCCCCCGATTGCCTTTCATCTCCTGCGCGATCGGCCCTTCGCGCCCAAAAAGAAAAGGTCCCGATCCTTCGGAACCTTTTACCTGCTCTCCCGACTTAGAGGCTTGACTTAGACGCAGGCTTGCCTCTGGTTAGCTGCTCTTCCTCTCCACCTAACCTGCCAGCCGGAAGCTCGTCGCTCGATAAGCGGCCTTTTCGCGCAACAGGATCGCCGCGCCCGTAAAGGTGACGCGCGTCAGCTTCCACACCTCCGCCCGCATATCTTCTACTCGCGCATCGGCGATCTCATAACTCATCCCCATCGCTCCAGCCCGCTGCGCTTCGATGCTTTCCGCGACTTCCGGAAAATCCCGCGCGTAAAGATATCCGCGTACCATCAGCTCATTGCCCGTGAGATTCGCCTCGGTCAACAAGCCGATTTTGCAGCGCGCATCGTGCCCGTCCCAGCCAGGCCGGTAATCCACCGCCATCCCCAGCAGCGACGGCAATGCCTTTTCCGCGGCTTCGCGCGTCAACAATACTCGATGGCCGCGCGCTCCCGACGGAGCCTTGTCGCTCGCCGCATTCACCACCGTCAAAACTCCCTCGAACGCCACCCGGTTCGGGTGCTCGTCCACGTGGGGAAACTTCACCGCCATCGCTTCCAGTCGCATCGGATCTCCGCCTGTCAATTCGTCGCTTCCCTCGCCGCTTGCCCCACTCCGTCCTTCGTCAGCGGCGCCAGCCCCCGCATCGCCCGTACTTCGTTCACCGTCAACACTCCCGCCTGCAGCAGCTGCACCTGTACGGCCAGTTCCGTCTCCTCATCCCGTGCGCTCAGATCGTTGAACACAAATTCAAAATCCCTCCACCCGATGCACTTCGCAAAAAGATCCCGCGTCAGATGTCCCTCGAGCAGGTGAGCCAGGGGCGAAATCGCCCCCCGAAACGCCTCGTCCGCCAGTTCCGATGCCGTCGACCGGTTCACATCGCTCTCCAACCCCAGCAGCAGCGGCGGCAATCCAAACGCGTTCGCCACCATCCGAATCAGAAACTGCTGCCACGCCAGCCGCAAGTCCGCATCCGTGCCCTGCGCGAACCGCAACACCTCCGGCTTCTGTTCCGTCGACAGCAGCGGCACCCGGCCAGTGCCTTCCATCTCGTCCTGCCACCAGCGAATCAGCCGGTCATGCTGCGCCGGCGTCGCCTCGTTCAGCCACAGCGCATACTGCGCCACCGAATTCGCCGCCAGCTTTCCCGCAAAACGATGCGCGCTCAAAAACTGGTTCACCGTTTCAAACGCCACTTCCAGCGGACCCAGCCCAAAAGGCGTAAAGCTCCGCGGATTCATCCGGATGTACATCAACTGGTCGTCGCGCAGCTCCACCGCACCCGATTCCAGTTGCCCCGGCATCACCTGGGCATACCGCGGCGCCTCCGCATCCCCGTCCCACTTCGCATGGACGCGGATCGTCGCTCCATCCACCGGCCACAGCATCGCCGGCCGCTCCTCATCGCCCGTCGCCTCCATCTCGATCGCGCCAAACCCGCCCGTCAGCGCATCCTCCATCACCTGCTCCATCAAGGTGCGAAAGCTATCCACCCCGTTCGGCTCCTCCAGGGTGCGCCGCAACGCCCGAATACGCTCCGCGGTCTCATGGGCGTCGCCGAGCGCAGCTCCCCGGCGCAAGCGGACCTGCCAGTCCATCGCCGCAATCCGGTCCTTGATCACGTTGATCGCCCGCCGAACCACCGGAGTCTCCGCAAACCGGCGCAGGTTCATCGGCGTCGGCTTCGGCAGCAGGCGTCCCGGAAACTGCACTGGGCTCAAAACCGCCGGCAACGCCAGCGTCTTCCGCTGCGCCTCTGCCGCCCCTGCATCTACCGCCCTTGGACCGTGCCCCATGGTCTGATTCCACAGCTCCCGCAAATGTCCCGCGAACTTCACATGCACCTTCCTTCAAAAAAGCAAAAGGCGCAGCCCGCATCCGGGTGCGCCTTCCTCTGAGCTGCCTGCTCCAAAGTTCAGCTCAATTTCTCAACATCACTTTCATCGTAGCTCGAACCGCGAGAATTCTCTGCAAATCACTTGAGACCGAGTTATCAAATCTTCCGAACTGCCTTCGGCTCTACACAAGCAACTCTCTCCGCGCCGTCTCCGCCACCCGCCCCAGGTCCGAAGTCGTGACCACGCGAATTCCGTGCTCTTCCATCGTCTCCACGCCAAATCGATACATCTCCAGGCGATCCGGCTCCTCGTCTGTCGCCCCTACTTTCGCTGCCGGTTCCACCACCGCCGTCAGCTCCAGCTGCGCCTTCTCCACCCGCTCGACTCCCGTGCGCAATCCCGCCGCCGAAAACGACAGTACCTTCGCCATCTCCACGCCCGGTTCCAGGCTCACCGCCTGAAACATGCGAATCATTCCATTCGGCCTGTAGCCCACATCGATACGCAATGGATCTCCGGCCCTCGTGTACTCCGACGCGGCAATCCGCTTGCGCAGCATGTCCCATACTCCCGCTTGCTCAAACTCCGTTCGCATCCGTGCATGGATCGCCGTCCGTCCGCTCAGCCGTTCCGCCCGCTCGCGCTTCGGCGCGTCCACGTAAAGACGCATCAGCTCGTCCATTCCCGCCGGCAGGCTCTCCGCCAGGTACGCCTTCGGCTCCGTCATCTGCACATTCAGCGACAGCGATTCATCGAGAAGCCGCATCAGCTTCCCTTCGGGCTCCTCGCTCAATCTCCTTCGCAACTCCGTTTCCATCCCCTCCAGCATCGCCGTGTCCGCCAGTGGATCGAGGCACCGCACCCGCCGCCAATCGCGCGTGAATCGCACCTGGATCGGTCCCTTCCCATCCTCCGCGCGCAGCACCGCGCCAATGTACACGAACTCGTTCCTCACCGCATCCGGCACATACCGAAGCAGCCGAAACTCGCATTGCCGCCTCGCCATGTCTGTCATTCGCTCACCTTATGCTCCTGCTCATACTTCCGCTCTCGCCCTTGCTCAAGCGTGCCCCCGGCTCTTGCCTCGCCGTCCTCGTTCGCGGGGTCTTGCACCCTCCGCTCATTCGCCTCGGCGGCGCACGCCACCCTGCTTCTGCGCGCATCCGCTCTCTTCACATCACACTCCCAAGGATGTTATCGCCCCACTTCCCCCGCTTCCAGCTGTCTTCCCCGATTTCCCCTCGCATCGCTCCCCATTTCGGAAACGGATTCCGTTCCGTCTTCCCGAATCCTTCAATCAGCTCCCTGATCCGGCTTCGGCGCGCGAGCAGCTTCTCCACCAGCGCTTCCATCTCGCCCAGGTCCCCGCCATACCACTCCGGAGGAATATCGTTTGCCGCATCCCACACCCGCTCCGCCGACAGCGTCTCCAGGCGCGTCAACCACGGCTCAAAAGCCTCCCAGTCCGCAACCTCGCGATACACATCGTTGCGATAGTACACACCCCGCAGCGGAGCATCCTCAAACCGCCATTCGCCCGCATGAAAGCAGTAGCCGAAATCGATGAACACTGCGCGATAGCGCCGCTCCCGCCGGGTCCGCGCAAATACTGCCTGCCGGCCGTTCGCGTTCCCCGTCCATTTATCCAGAGCCAGGATCCCCGCAAACTCGTTCAGGTTCCGCACCTCCGTCAGCTGCTCCGCCGGCAGATAATCCACAACATGCCCCGGCATCAGCCCGCCGACAAACCGCGACCCATATTGCAGCCCCGGCCGGCAGCGTTCGCTCCTCTTGCCCAGGTCCATTTTCAGTTCCGGCGTCGACTCCACCAACCAGCCCGAAACATCAATCACCTCCGGCTCCGGAGTTGCCAGCCCCACCAGCGTTGCCAACCGCGTCGCCAGCATCTCGTTCGCCAGTACCCGCACGTGTTGCGGGTTGTTCTGAAACTTCACCACGTAGGCGTGGCCATCCGCGCCCAGCATTAAATGGCCCTGCGCACCACCCCGCATCCGCCGGATATGCTGAACCGCCACGACCGCCAAGCCCTTCTCCGCCTTTCGTGATTGCTGCTCAAATTCTATTCTCGGCCCCGCATGCCGCCACCCGATTTCTTGTTTCTCTGCTCTGAATCTCTCTACTTCTCATCGTCGCTGTCTTCCGCTCCCTACTCCCTATTCCCTGCCCCCGGCCTTTCCAGCATCTCCGCGCGCACCGCCAGCGCAATAGCCATCGCCATCACCCGGTCATCGTGCATCCCGGGCCGCGCTCCCGTGTGACCATCTCGAAAACGCACAAAGCTCCTGCACTCGGCCAGCAGCTTCCGGCTCAGAAAACAATCCGGCGCCTCCACCAGCGCCGCATCCAGACGGTTCAGCATCGCAGGTCTCGACATCGAATCGGTTCTCCATCCTGGCTGCTCCTTCTGCCTGTAAATGCGCGCATACTTACATGTCCCTTCTGCATGCGACAGCACCCCGCTTCCCGGACCGTTTCGCTCCACCGCCAGCCACGCCTTCTGGTACTCGCTTGCCAGCCCCGTCACCAGCTGCGCCAGTTCAAGCCCGCCCACATGTCCCGCGAACTCCGCGCACTGCAGCCCCGTCTCGAAATCCACCACCTCGACGGCCGAGTAGTCGCCGTCACATCCCCCCTCCGCGGGGTCCACCGCGACCACATACGTCTTGCCTTTTACCGGCGGAAGCCAGATCTCCAGTTCCCCGTTGTGCCGCTTTTCTTCCGGCTCCGGAACCGCTCTCAGCCGCTCCTCCAGCGCTGTCAGTTCGAACACAGATTCTCCGCTCGCGCTGAAGCAGCTCTCCGCATCCTCGGCGAACTCCTGCGCCGCCAGCCTGCGATAATCTGCGCGCATCTGCCGCCGGTAACCAATCTGCTCCAGATCGAGATGATGCCGAGCCACCAGTTCCTTCTCTTCTTCCGTCAGGCTCGCCTCGCTCACCGCCTGCGCCTTGTACCGCCCCTCCATCCACCACGGGAAAAAATGCCGGACTGTTCCCGTCTCCTCCGCCCGCATCCACTCCTGGTGGAAATATCCGCCCACCCCATCCGGCGTCGACTCCAGAATCAACTCCCCCTTCGGAGACAGCGCCGCGCGTAAGCCCGCCAGCGTCTCCCCCGCATTTCCCGGCCATCGCGCCAGCTCGCTGCAATGCAGGTTCTGTACCGTCAACCCTCGCCCCGCATTCCGTTCTCCCGCTGATACCACCAGGTACTGCGCATCCAGCCTCGAAAATCCAATCCCCCGCGCATTCGATCGCGATGTCTTGAGCGGCCCCTGCCGCAGCGCCTGCGGCAGGCAATCCAAAAAGCGGCGCACGATCTCAAAAATCGCCTCCGCCGCCTCCCGCGTATGCGCCACCTGCAGCGTCAGCGTTCCCGGCTGCGTAATCGTCTTCAGAAAGAACCTGGCCGCAACCCACGTCGTCAATCCCATCTGCCGCGCCTTCAGCACGATATTCTTCGCGCCCCTGCGACCCTCAAATGCCCGCTGGACGGGATTCGCACGCAGTGCCTCCGTCTTCCCCTCGTGCGTTCTCACCTGCAATAATCCCGCCGCCATTGCCGTCAGCACCGTCTTCCCCTTCAGGCTCACAGGGCGCCGGTCCAGGATCCTCCCCAGTCTCAGCAGCTCCGCCAGATCCAGATCCTCTGGATTCGCAAACCAGATCTCAGGCTCTTTCGCGACCTCCACCCCCGCATCCCGTTCCTTCACGCATGCCCGTCCTCGTCCATCTCTCTGCTCACCGCGATAACATCCCAGGTCACTGGATCACGCGCGCGTTGTAGACACTCGCCGCCGGCGTCGCCGCGCTCGCTGTCGCGTTGCACACCTTCGCCGTCACCGTGCCCCCAGCCGACACCCACGCCTTCCACACAAACGCATCCCCCGGATACGTCTGCGGGCTCACCGTCGCCACCATCGCAGTCGTCGCATTCGCAATCGCCGCCGTTCCCGACGCGCATGCTCCCGCCGCCAGCGACGAGCCACCAATGCTTCCCGTCGTTCCCGCCAGCGATGCATAGATCCCGTCATTCAAATCGGCGTTCGCATACAACGCCCCATTCGCCTCGTTGATCTGCGCCACGTCCGATCCCGCCGTATGGTTGAACACCTGCCACGCTCCGCCCGCCGGCAAAATCTCCCGCGTTCCTCCCGAAAAAATCACCAGTTGGTCGAGGTTCGTGATCCCGCTGTTCACCTTCCACGCGCCTTGCGCCGTGTAGCCCGCAAAGTCCGTGCCCGCGAAATAAATATTGCTGCCGCTCACATTGCGCCAGTTGAATCCGCACGCCTCGTTGGCCGTCAATCCCGCCTGGCACGTCACCGGTACAAAACTCGCATTCAGCGAATTGCTGAAGTTGAACGTCTGGTTCGGAATGTTGTAGTTCGACCACTGTGCGATGTTCTGGAACTGCGGCAGCGTCGCCGTTCCATTCGGCACAATGACGCTGCCGTCTCCCACATCGTTGATGCCCGCCGGCGTGTACAAGCCGAACACGCCCCACGGCCGCACCGTGTGGCTCTCAATCGCATACTTCGTCGCCGGATTTCCATTCGCATTCGCCCACACCCCGTTGAACCAGATCCCCGACACGTCCGGCGCCATGTAGACAAACGGCGTGGTCGCGTCGCTCCCCGGGTTCTCCATATAAACGTTCTTCAGGGTCACGTTCGCCGTCGAATACCCTCCGAAAATCTGCACATGCGGCAACCCAATCTCCGGCGAATTGATCGATGCATCGCTGATCGAGATCCCCGACGGTCCCGGCCCATAGCCGTTGCTCGCATTCAGCGTCAACGGAACCCCCGTCGCCGTCGCCGTTGCATTTGCCGACATCGTCAGCGTCGAACTCGACGTCACTGCCGTCACCGTCGTCCCGCTCGGCACCCCCGCCCCGGTCACATACATCCCCACCAGAGCATTGGTGAAATTCGTCTGCGTCCCTGTCACCACAGTGCTGCCGTTCGTCGTCGCAGCCTGCGCGATCCACATCCCCATGCCCACCGACAACGGCACGCCCCCATACGAGGCATTGGGAACTCCTGTCGCATCGCTGCTCGATGCCGCGATGTGCTCAAACGTCCCGCCGCAACAGCCGCTGTCGATATGCCACGCATCTCCGTACTGGTTCTGAGCCTGGATATAACTCCACGTGCTTTCGTCGTAAAACTTCCTTACGTGCACCAGCCCGCTCGCAAACACTGGATGCGCCGCCGTCGTGTATCCAAGATTCTGCGCCGAGAATCCCGACGCCCTGTAATACCCTCCGCCCCCCGGCGGATTCGGGTCGGTGCAATACAAGCTGTCCATGCTCGTCGCCGCATTTTGTGGTTTCAAAAAAAACGCATCGCCCGACCACCCCGCCGTCGCCAGCCCCACCACCGACGTGCCCGTGAACTGCTCGATCCCGCAGCTGGTCCCGTTCGTGAATCCCCACTCCCACGTTCCCGCCACCGGCAAAATCAGCGTCACACCGTTATTCGGTCCCGCACTCGTGCCCACATTGATGGTTTGCGACATCACCTGCGTTCCGCCCAGTGCCCGCGCGTCGCACGTGCCTCCGCCTGCCGCAATCGCTGCCGCGAGGCATGCGTTGATCTTCACGCTCGCGTCCGCGCCCGCAAACTGGTCCGCCATATACACCGCGCCCACCTGCGTCGCCGTCACAGGCCCCGCAAAACTCTGCGCGGTCGTTGCCGTCAATGACGCACCACCCAGCGCCGTCAACGCTGCCGCCGCCGTCGTCGCGCCCGTTCCGCCTGCGCTCACCGGCACTGCATTCAATCCGCTCACCGCCGTTCCGCTCGCGCTGTAATAAGCGATCTGTCCCGCCGATCCGCCGTTCACCGTTCCCGATCCTGTCCCCGTTCCGCACCCTGCGCCCGTATTCGTCAGGTATCCCGAACTGTCCACCTGCACGCAGTTATGCCCGCTCGCCGCCGCGAGCCCCGGAAACTGAATCGACGTCGTCCCCGTAAACGCCGCGTACAAGCTGCTCGCGTTCCCCCCATACACCTTGAACGCCGTTCCCGCGCCCGTCTCGTAGTTCACGCGCACCACGCCTGTCGCATTCGACGCATCAATATAGGTGTCGCCGCTGTTCGTGCTCTGGTACGCCTTGAAGCTGTCCAGGCCCCCCACCGCCGAATTCAGCTCCCAGTTATTGCTCGCGTCCTTCTCCGCATACCACTGGCTCGCGCCATTCCAGTCCTTGTAGATCAGAGATTCTTTCTGGCTCTCGGTCGCGCCCGCCCACAAGAACGCATCGATCTCCGCATCCGCCGAATTTTTCACCGTCGTCGATCCAGCAAACGTCGAAACTCCGCCTACCCGCAGGGTACCGTTGAATTGCGCATCGCCCGCGTTGTCGATCGTCGCCACTGTCGTCTCCGCAGGTCCGCCCGATCCAAACACCACGCCGCCCGTGCCCGCGCCATTCGATCCGTTCAGCACCACCGCGCCCGTCCCCGCCGCGTTGATCACCGTCTGATCGTTCGTGCTCCCCTGCCCGTTGTTGTATTGCCCCACCGACAGCCGGTATACGTTGTTCAGCTCATCGAGAATCTGGTAGAACTGCTCGCCGCCCGTCGCATCGCTCAACCCCATCGTCCACCGGTATCCGTAATCGGTCTGAAACCGCTGCAGCAAACCGCGCTCGTTCCCGCTGCCGATCCCCAGCCGGAAATGATTCGTCACTGTCGCATCCTGCTGGCTCCCATACCAGTCGCCGTTCATCCCGTTCCAGCTGCGATGGAACGCATCCACGAAGCTGTTGCGCGTTCCGTTGTCGCTCAGCTTTCCTGTAAACAGCGTTCCCCCCGAAACCCAGCTGTTGTACGCGCTGCCCGCATCCGCCACCACCTGCATCAACGAGTTCTCGTTCCGCAGCCCCACAATCGTGTTGTTCTGCGCGTTCGCCCCCAGGTGCAGCGCAGTCCCGCATCCCTCCACATCGCCGCCCGCGAACGTGTTCCCATCCCCCTGCTGCAGATTGACCCCTACCGTCCCGCTCGCCGGATTCCCACCCGTCAGCGCGCAATCGATATGCAGACGCACAAACGTGCTCGCGTTCATCCAGTCCGTCGTCGCCGAGTTCGCCACCTGGTGTCCGATCGCGTTTACCCCCGTTCCGAACCCGTCAAGCTCCACATCCTCGAAACTCCCGCCCGTATAGTTCCCCGTCCCATCCAGCGTCATGCCTGTCTGGTTCGCGTTGCCCAGCAGGTACAGGTTCTTCAGCTCCATCTCTTGCGTCCGATAGGCAACCAGTCCCTGCGCCGTCGCCGCGCTCGCCCCGGTGGTATTGATCGCGACACCGTCCAACTCGAATCCCAGCGTGTCCGCCGCGTATGTTGGATCGCCAACTTGCACTGCCGCACCCGCGCCTGAATATAGCAACACCGTTCCGCCCTGGCCTCCGCTCGCGGCCGTCGTTCCCCGCAGCGCGCATCCGTGCAGCGTCACGTTCCGCGTCCCCGCAGCTACCACGATCTGGTTCGCCGTTACGACAGTCGCGCACGGCAGCCACACCGCCGCATTCGCCGTGGCGATGTTCACGTTTCCAGCCATCGCCAGCGTCCCCGTGAAATTCCGCGCGTCGCACGTTCCCCCATACGTCGTGCTTAATCCCGCTACGCAAGCCTGCAGCTTCGCTCCAAAATCCGCGCCCGCAAACTGATCCACCTGGTACGCCGCGCCCACCTGCATCGCGGTCAGCGCGCCCGTCGCCGCTCCGCCCGTCAGCGGCATCGCGCCAGCAAAGCTGGCATCCACATAGTGCTTGTCCGCGGCCTGCAACGGCTGGGTTGGGTCTCCGCTCAGATACAGCGGACCCGTCAGCGTTCCACCCACCGGCGTCAGCGTCCCCGCAGCCAGCGAAGCCACCGCCTCATCCACGTACGCCTTGTTCACCGCCTGCACCGCCTGCGCCGCCGGCATCACCTGCGCGCGCACCTGCGCAATCGTCGCCTGCGCCGCCGCGGGCACAACCCAGAATTCACTGTGGGCGCTCCCGTCGCTCAGCTGGTACACCACCGTGTAAAACAGTCCCGCAGGCGTCGCCCCCAGGTTCGGAGCTAGGTTCACGCTCACAAATCCATCCGCGCCAATCGCCACGCTCAACGAACCCGCAGCCACCACCTGGTTGTTCGCTGTCGAAAATGCTGGCCAGCTCACCGCCAGCGTTCCCGACGCCGGCATTCCGTTCGCAAGATAGACAGTTCCCTGCACCGTCGTCATCGTGAGGCCTTGTGCGCTTGTTGCTGGCGCCATCACCATCGCGATCCAAATCAACCCCAGGCCGGCGCCCAACCATTTCCTCTTCGTGAACTTCATCTCTCTCGCTCTCTTCGCTCTTGCGCGGTTTCCCGCTCGCGCAGGGCTCAACGCCCCACGCGAACGGAAGCCGCCGTGCAACTGCGTCTTCTTTTGCCGCCTTTGACAGTTATGCCGCCGGCTTAGCCGATTCCAGCCGGCCCTCATCGCCGTCCCACTCCGGCTCCGCGCTCCACCGTGCCGCCACGCTGGGCCGTTCCTTCGTCTGTGCCCGGCGCGCCGCCGATCGTTGCGACGCTCTGTTCACATAGTCGAGCGCCTTCGGATCCCCCGCTTTCGCACGGTCGATCACACCCCTCGCCAACCCGTCGGGATCCTTGAGCATCCCCCGGTCAATCGCGTCATCAAGCGCATCCGCACCATTTCGCGAGAGGTCCCCATCGCCCTCGGCTCCCTTCACCTCGCCGGCAGCTTTCCTTCTACGTGCCTTCACTTGCCCGCCAATCCCGGACAGCTCCTCAAGGGCCGGGATGAGATTCGCACTTCCTCGGAACGAATCGCCTCGCTTCCTTCAGCCTCTTCAGCGCAGTCATCCGCCCGCAGAAGCCGTCCGAAAAAGAAATAGGAGAGCGTTGCCGCCCTCCCTGTCTCATCTCCGCGATCAATGGCTCCAGTCTAGCCAAACCCGCAAATATTTCCCGCAAACCCGGTTCGCGATCTCCTCTCCGTGTTTTCAAAGCCTTATCTCATCTCCACCCTCGTCCGCCGTTGACATCGCGCAGATCTCCCCAGTCCTTCACATCCCAAATCTCCCCACGTGCTCTACCATACCCTTGGTGAATACGCAGCCAGCCACGCACGATCCCACCCTCCTCGTCCACGGCGGAGCATGGGCCATTCCCGGCGACTCCGCAGCCGCTCACGAAGCCGGCGTTCGACGCGCTCTTGTCACCGGACACGAGATCCTCGCCCGCGGCGGCGCAGCCCTCGACGCCGTCGAAGCCGCTGTCGCCATCCTCGAAGACGATCCCACGTTCGACGCCGGCCGCGGCAGCTTCCTCACCTCCGACGGCCGCGTTCAGCTCGACGCCCTCCTCATGGATGGAGGCCGCATGAAAGCCGGAGGCGTCGCCTGCGTTGAGCGCCTGCGCAATCCCATCCACGCCGCCCGCCTCGTCCTCGAGAAAAGTCCCCACGTCTACTTCGTCGGTGAAGGAGCGGAAAACTTCGCCCACGCCCACGGCATGGAGCTCATCCAGAACGGCGAGCTCGTCCTCGAACGCGAACGCATCCGCCTCGCCGAAGCCCAGGCACGCCAGGCCGCGGGCCTCGGCGATCCCACCTTCTCCGGTCTCGCCGACGACAAATCCCCTGAAACCGCCTGCACGTCCTCACCGAATCTCCCCCAAGACGAAGACCGTCCCAGTCAATCGAGATCTCGTGCCGAAGGCCACTCGCCGTCCGCGCAGGACCACGACACCGTCGGCGCCGTCGCCCTCGACGCACGCGGCAACCTCGCCGCCGCCACCTCCACCGGTGGAACACTCAACAAAACTCCCGGCCGCGTCGGCGACTCCTCCCTCATCGGTTGCGGATGCTACGCCGACAATCTCGCCGCCGCCGTCTCCCTTACCGGCTGGGGCGAGCCCATCATGAAGCTCGTCCTCGGCAAGTGGGCCACCGACCGCGTTGCCGCCGGCACTGCGCCCGAAATCGCCGCCCGCGAAGCCATCAGCTACCTCTACAACCGCCTCGGCGGACACGGCGGCATCATCCTCCTCGGCCCCGACGGCCGCTTCGGCCTCGCCCACAACACTCCTGCCATGGCCTGGGGCGTCGCCACTCCCGGCGGCCTCCACACCGGCCTCACCATCTAGTCACGATCGCAGCGTCATTCTGTGCGAACGAGACCCTGAACCTCTTCCAGTTCGGAGGTGGTAAGTGAAGAATCTGCTTTTCTCAGATTGAGGTCTATGCCGACAAACTCTGGGATGGGAAACCAACCGTCAGTCCTTCTTCCACTTCACCCGCGTATACGCCACCCGAAATCCCTGCCGCTCCGCGTTCCTCTGCGACTCGCCCCCTGCCTCCGCCACCATCATCGCCAGATCGCACCCATTCTCAAACGCGTACCGCATCCGCTCCTCAAGCAGCGCACCCTGCAATCCTCTCCGCCGCATCTCCGGAACAGTCGCCGCACCCGCAAACAGCGCCACCCCCTTGTGCAGACACAATCCTCCCGTCGCACCGGCCTGCCCATCCACCTCCGCCAGGAAACACGGGCTCTGCTCCCGCGCCACCATCAACGCGCCCATCTGTTCCATAAACCCCATCAGCTCCGGATGCTCGTGCGTCCATCCCCGCGCACTCACGCCGCTCCACGTCTCCGCTTCGTCTGCTCCAACCACGCGCACCCGAATGCCATCCCGTCCCACACGCCCCGGCCGCTCCACGCTCCGATAAAGCACATTACTGATCTCCAGAGGCCGATAGCCCCGCTCACACAGCACGTCCAGCGTCGCCACACCCGCCAGCGGACATACCTCGTGCATCGTCGCCGTTCCGCGCTCTTTGAAAAACATCTCGATCTTCCCGATCGCCTCAGCCGTCGGCTCTTCGTGAATCCCCAACCCAAAAGTCTGCGTCGTCGGCGCATCCACCCCGTCAAACACCACATCCGCGCCCGCACACTTCATCCACTCCGAGCCGCACTCTGGATGCATCTTCTTCCGCGCCGCCGCAAACTGCACGCACGCAAAACCCTCCGCACCCTCCAGCCGCCGCGCCAGTTCCCTGTCTGCAAAGATCATCGCGCCCTCATCCTACAAGGCACGCCCCCTGCGTATCGATGTTTTTCAGGTCCCCGCGCTACTCTGAACAGAGCGCCATGAATCTCGTCCTCGCCTCAGCCTCACCGCGCCGCCGCGAATTGCTCGCCCAGGCCGGCTACAACTTCACCGTCCACCCCGCGGACATTCCTGAAGACCCGCTCCCCAACGAAGATCCCATCGCCTACGTCGTCCGCCTCGCCCGCCAGAAAGCCGAAACCGTCTTTGCATCCCTCAGCGAAAAGCTGGGTGCCCCAGGTATCGCCTCTGAGACCCGGGAAAATCTCCCGATCGGCACGAATGCCAGTGCGAGCGATAAGCGAGCCTCCGCCGCACCGCAGGTGCTGGGGGCCGATACCACCGTCACCATCGACGGCCTCATCCTCGCCAAACCCACCGATCCCGCCGACGCGGCACGCATGCTGCGCCTCCTCTCCGGACGCACCCATCGCGTCATCACCGGCGTTGCCGTGGTCACCGCCGCGCGCACCGAGGTCGCCGCCGAAGTCACCGGCGTTCGCTTCCTCACTCTGTCTGAAAAAGAAATCGCGGATTACATTGCTACCGGCGAGCCCATGGACAAAGCCGGCGCCTACGCCATCCAGGGCCGCGCCGCGCGCTGGATCCCCCGCATCACCGGCGACTACTTCAACGTAGTCGGCCTGCCTCTCGCCCTCGTCTCCGCCATGCTCGAGGCCGCCAACAGTACGTACTGAGTCTGGGTGCCCCACTTCTCGATAGCGCTGCAAGTTAAATAAAATGAGCGCGCTGAAAATTGCGCTCAGATTTTTGTGGTTGCTTTGTGGCTCGCCATCTGCGGCAATTGAACACCGCGAGGTAATTGCCCGGCGTGGCGACTTGCTCAGAACAAAACCAGGCGTAGGGGGCTACGCTCTCGGATTGATCGTCAGATCGGAAAACGTCTTAGTCTCGGGATCATAAAACGCGTGCCAGAATCCTAGATCGCCGTCGATAACGACGTAGAAGCGTTCCCGCCAGTTTGTCGGCGGAAAATCGACGCAGAAACCGTTGACGTAGATTCGGCGCTTGCCGCGATGCAACACGCCGACATATTGCCGGAAACACTTTTCGGGGTGCTCTATGCGAATCGAACTCGACTCGTATCCCTTGATCTTGAGTTCGGAGATCTGCGGGAGTGCCGACTCCAGAACCTCTATTTGCGAGGGACTTGGAGTCCAAGCCGCATAACTGCCCTTATCCCACAGCAGGATCGGTGGAAAGGAAGGCTGGGAATGAGGTGGCAGCACGGCGAAGCGCTGCACCTCAGCCGTTTGAGCAAGCGACAAGGCCGAGAAGAGAAAAGCGCAAATGAAGTAAGGTCGTTTGGTCATCCGACTATCCTGCCGCCAAGTATAGGCCCGACGATACTCCGAGAAAAATTTGTGCTAATTTGTGCCACGACCTTAGAATTCCCGGTTGTCTGAGCGGGGCAGCGGCCGAAATTTTTGTGGCAAATTGAGGCAGAGGTCATTTATTGCTGTGCATTTTGTGCATTCAGATCATTGCGAAATCAATAACTTATGTGTTTTCAATATGACCGATTGTCGGTGCCCCATCCTTGCGCAGCAAGGGTGGGAATCCTCAAACCTTTCGCGCCGTCTGACCCCAACGGTTTAGAACTGCGCCTCTGTCCGCTTTCCAGCGTACTCAATCGTCTTGTCGGCACTTTCGCTCTCGGCGATGCCCACGCCGTGCCCCTGTCCCACAAGCACGACACGGAGCGTGTGCTCTTTCAACATTCCCGGAAAGCTCCCCTCGCGCTCGCCCACCGTCAGCTTCTTCGCCGCATCATCCCAGTGCAGCGCGATCGTCGCATGCGCGCCCTTGGTATAGTCGTATCCGTCGTTCTCGTCTTCATAGAGCGTGAAGTCGCCATCGGCTCCCGCATATACGCGCACCTCCAGCGGATCTTCCGGCTTCTGCGTCGTCCACTCCATCGCCGGGCCCATCGGCACAATCGACCCCGCCCGCACATACAGCGGCAGCTTGCGCAGCGGCGCATCCGCCTCGACCCGCCGTCCGCCCTCCACCGTTTCTCCCGTCCAGAAGTCGTACCACCTCGCCTGCGGCAGATACACGCTCCTGCTCGTCGCGCCCTGCCGATACACAGGACTCACCAGCAGCGCCGGCCCAAACAGATACTCGTCGCCCGTGTTCTGCGCCTCCACATCGTTGCGCCAATCCATCACCAGCGGACGCATCAGCGTTCCATGATGGCTCGTCACCTGCCACGCCTCGGAATAGATGTACGGCATCAGCCGATACCGCAGCGTGTCATAGTCCACCAGGATCTTCTGCGCGTCCGGCCCATACGACCACAGTTCGTTCTCATCGGGATTCCGCGTTCCATGCACGCGAAACACCGGTGAGAACGTGCCGAACTGAAACCACCGCACAAACAGCTCGCGAAACTTCGGATCCCTCAAATTCCCGCCCGAAATAAACCCGCCGATATCCGTCGTCCAGTACGGCATCCCCGAGATCGCATAATTCAATCCCGCCGCAATCTGCCGCTCAAACGTCACCCAGTCGCTCAGCACATCGCCCGACCACGCCGTGACTCCGTACCGCTGCGAGCCCGCATACGCCGACCGCGACAGGATAAACACCCGCTTCTTGTCCGACGCCGCCTGCTGTCCCTCGCTCACACCGCCGGCATGAAACAGCGGATACACGTTTGCGTACCGCGCCCCCGATCCCAACGCGATTTTGTGATTCACCAGGATGTTGTTCTGCTGCCCTTCCGTCTCCGGCTCATCCGTGTCCAGCCACCAGGCATCCACGCCCTTGCTGAACAGCGCGTCGTTGATATTCGCCCAATACTGCTTCCGCGCAGCGTCGTTCGTCGCGTCATAGAGCGCCTGCCCCAGCGGGTGAAATCCCGCTTCCTGCGTCTTCGCAACAAACCACCCGTTCTTGTCCCACTCGTCATACACCGGCGATCCAGGCCGGAAATACGGCCACACCGACACCATCAAATGAAAATGTTCGCTGTGCAGCGTATCGATCATTCCCTGAGGGTTTGGATAGTTCGCATTCCACTTCATCTCCCCCATCGTCACCCACCAGAACCAATCCTGCACGATATTGTCCACGGGAATATGCAGCTCCCTGTACTTCGCCGCGACTGCTTCCAGCTCGTTCTGCGACTGGTATTTGTTCTTGCACTGCCAGAACCCATACGCCCACCGCCCAAACAGCGGCACTTCCCCCGTCAATTCGCGATAGTGTCCGATCACATCGTCGGCTTCCGGCCCGTACAGAAAGTAATAGTCCACGCGGTCCGCGACTTCCGCGGTCATATAGAGCCAATGCACGAACCGGTTGTTTACTTCGCTCCGCGAAGGATTGTTCCAGAAAATCCCGTATCCGTTCGACGAGACCAGTAGCGGCACCGCGATCTCCGTGTTCTCCTGCGACAGCGCAATATCATCTCCGCGATAGTTCCACACGCCTGCCTGATGCTGCCCCAGTCCGTAGAAACCCTCATGCGATCCGTAGATCCCGAACGCCACCTCCGCATGGAACGTCTGCTCGCCATTCACCTCCGCCGGGTGCAGTCGCCGATAGGTGTCCGTCGTCAGTTGCTTCCCGTCCGCCGTCGCATAGTGCATCGCACCGTTCCCGCGCTCGATCGTCACCTTCAACTTCGCCGTCGTCAGCGTCACCGCCTTCTCATCGGAACTGACCTCAAACTCCGTGCCCCATCCCCGCTTCACCACCACGTGGTCCCACGGCCGTTCCGTCATCGCATCGCCCGGCGGCCCGTACGTCACATGCAGCACCTCCGGCGCATCCACCTCGATGCGCAGCACTCCCGCTGCCTGGCGCACCTCCAGCACATGCTCCTTCTTCTCGAAACTCACCACCCCATTCGGCGGATCCCACTGCGCCCGCGCGCTCATCCCCAGCGCCAATACCGCTGCCACGCACCCACACCACCCCAGCCCACGCCCGCTCTTCATACCCAGCGCATCCTTTGCCCAATTGATTTACAAAACACACCAGTCTACTCCCGCATTCATGAGCACCTGCCTGCCCGCACTGAGTCAACCTGAAGTATCCGGGCTCTCGCCGTCAATGGTCCTCTACGTGTCTGAAGGCAGTGCGCCTTAGCTTGTCTAAAGGGGGTGTCGGCTGAGAGATTCGCGCTTTAACTTTTGTCTGAAGGGTACGGGCTTGAAGGAGGGGTGCGGGCTTTAGACCATGCGTAGATGCACATAAGAAAGGAGGGGCCACAGCCCCTGAGGCTATGCCTCCATCTAAACCACGACTCGCCGCGGCTCACATCGGCTCCATCCACCTCTCTAATTCCTCACCTTGGAGTCCCTTGCTCACCGGGTTCTGCGCTCCTATTCCACCCACGCCCGCCATGTACGCCATGTAGCGTATGGCACCGCAGTGCATGCGAAAATCGCCGCCATGTAGGCAATCTTTCCAAGGTTCTCTTCAAGCGTCTGCCCCACCGCCAATCCCATGCTCACGTGCCCCCAGGCGCCCGGATACGCCGGTCGAGCCGTTCGCACTTGCGCCACGCCTCCCACCAGCGCCACTGCCGCAAGTCCCAACGCCGGCCACAGCACTTTCACCCGCTGCCGCGCCGCCAACAATCCAATCGCCCAGCCGGCGGCTACCGGCGCGCCAAAATATAACATCCGCCCCACCCCGAAATACGCAATCGATAATCCTTCGAGCCGGGCAAAAAACGGTGACTCTACCCCCGGCAAAAACATCCGCCATCCCGTCCACAAAATCAGGCAGGCAATCCCATACATCCCTGCCAATCCCAGCAACGGTGCGACGCCAAGCACTGCCCACGGCGCCCTTGCGCTCCACGCGCGCAATTGCGGCTTTGCAAGCATCGCCCCCGCCAGCGCTTCGGCCGAGCCCAGCCGCTCCAGCGCCGTCCGCTCCGCATCCACCCGGCTCCGCCCCGCGCGTTCTTCCTCAGCCTGCAAGTCCGCCGCGTGATCCCGCAGCTCTCGCAAGTACCGCCGCACATGCCGCGGAGCCACGCCTGCCCGTAGCAGCCTCTCCCGCAGTTCAGCCAATCGCCTCTGCATGCAACCCTCCCAGCATCCTCCCCACCGCGCCCGCCAGGCTCGTCCACGTCGCCGTCATCGCTGCCAGGCGCCGTCTGCCCGCCGCCGTCGTTACGTAGTAGATCCGCCCGCGCCCGTTCACCGTCTTGCGCCTCGACTTCACTGCCCCCGCCTGCTCCAGCGCGTGCAGCACTGGGTACACCACGCCCTCACCCACCGTCACAACGTCTTCCGTCCGGCTCCTGATCGCCTGCACGATCTCGTAGCCGTACATCTCCTCTTTTTCCAGCAGGCGCAGGATCAGCAGTTCCGGCACGCCATTCATGAAATCTGGATTGGTCTCGCGCATCGCCATTGCCCGTCATCATACCTTGCAGTTCAAGGTATTGCAATCGCAATTTTCCCGGCACGCGATTTTCCCGCGCGCCCATCATCCCTCAGAGCTTTTCGTTTAGGGCGTTTCTTCCGTCGCAGTCGCTTCCGTTCCGCCCCGCCTGAACCCGAACCGGATCGCCCACTCGCTCTCCACCGGCTGCCCGTGCCTCATCGCCGGCTTGAACTTCCATCCCCGCGCCGCAATCAGCGCCCGGTCCGCAAAATACCGGCTCGGCCCCGCCGACTTGATCGTCACGTTCGTCACCTCGCCGCTGGTGTCCACCGCGGCCCGCACAACCACCACCACAGTCCCGTGAATCGTATCCGTCGCGTACGACGCCACGTTTGGCATCATTTTCTGCGCCACCGCGCCCTTCGCATTCACCCCCCGCGCCGGACCTGGCCGCGACGCCGGCGAGGGCGCAACCACCGGCGCTGAGGGCGCTGCCTCATCTGCGGGCTGAGGGCTGCCTTTGGGTCCGTGCCACATCACCAGGCCCAAGATCGCAAGCAAAACCGCGATCCCCGCAATCACCCACGGCAGCATGCCCCGCTTGCGCGGTTCTTCCTCCTCGGGCTCAGCTCCGCGGCTGGCCGGAAACTCCAGCTTTCGTCCCGGCATGAGACGCGTTCTGATCTCCTCCAGGGTGCAGCGACGCGCAGGGTTCGTCCTCAGGCAATCGCGCGCAATATCGCGAAAGGGCTGCGCAATCGATTCCGGAATCGCGGGCTCCCCGTACGTCGATCGGCTCCACGCCGGCGGATTCTGCGTCAGAGCTTCCACCAGCGTCACGCCCAGCGCCCACACGTCGGTCGCCGGAGACATCGCTTCTTCAAATCCCTCAGGCGGGTCGTAGATGCTCAGTTGCCTGAACTGCGTCACCTTTGTGCCGCTCACCCGAAGCTGATCCGCCGATAGCTTCAGCTGGTCGTTCACTACCAGGATGTTCGAAGGCTTCACATGCCCGTGCACAAGGCTCTTCTCATGCAGGAAACCCAACCCGTCCAGCACCGGTCCCAGCATCTCGCGCGCTTCCCCGGCGGTCAGAGACCTCATGGGAATAATCTGCGAAAGCACCTCGTCGGCATACTCGGTCACCACATACACCATGCCAACCGTGCCAAATTGAAAACGTCCCGACCGGAATATCTTGATCAGATGAGGATGCGAAAGCAGTGCCGTCTTCGCCCAGTTGGTGAGCAGCGCATCCGCCTCCACTCCCTCCGCCGGAATCAGCTTGATCGTTGCTTGTTTCGGGATCGGCTGCTGCAGCTCCGTCCGGAACACACCGCTGTAGCCTGATCCGCCCAGCCACTCCTGCAGCGCGAACCGTCCGTCCACGACGCGCCCCACCCAGTCCGCGGAGATCAAAGCGGTGCTCATCGCCCCTCATTCTAACGAAAGTCAAATCGAATTCAGTCCACGAAATCCCGCACAACTGGCCTGAACTCATTACTTAAGCCATGTCGTTAGATGCACGCAGGCTCGCACCCACTCGTCCCTATTCCCTGTTCCCTCCTTCCGCCAGCCTCTCCATCAACACCGCATCCCTCTTCGCCTGTCGCGCCAGCGAGTCAAGATAGGCCGTCTCGCCCTCCGCGTGATACCCCTCGCCCAGCATTCCTACTCCCACCAGTCCCGGCACGTACGGAGCCGCAAACGCAACATCCCCCGCTCCCCGCGTCATCGGTCCCCCCTCCACAACCGGCCCCAGGCCCAGGGCAACGCTCACCTCATTCCACTCATTCATCAGCTTCACACCCGCCTCGGTGCGCGCCATCGCCGGATAGCCTTCGCTGAACGTGATCTTCGCGTCCGTCTTCGGCAAATGGCGGGCCACAATCGCCCGCATCTTTGCTTCCACGCGCGCCGTCTGCTCATCGTTCAGCGTGCGCAGGTCGCCGCTCGCAATCGCCGCAGGCGCCACCACGTTCGCCTTCCCGTCGCTGAACCTCCCGTGTTCCCCTCGTTCACCTCCGCTGTTGCCCCTCCCAGCACCAGCCCGACGTTATACGTCAGGCCGTCCTCCGGCAGCTCTTCGCGAAATCCATCCAGAATCCGTGCCAGCTCATAAATTGCTCCATACCCCAGCCGCTCTCCAAAAATCTGCGACGAGTGTCCGCTCACCCCCGACGCTTCGATCCGCCATGTCGTCGAGCTCCTCCGCCCAATGCTCACCGAGTCCTGCCCGTTCAACCGTGCGCTTGGCTCAAACTCCAGCGCCACATCACTCGCTTTCGCCGCCCCAATCAAATCTCTCCGCGCCACCTCGATCGGCGCACCCACCCGCTCCTCATCGCCACTCAACACCACGCGGATCTCGCAATGTTTGAGCACCCCCGACTCCTGCATCGCTTCGAGCGCCGCCAGCATCACCACCAGTCCGCCTTTCATGTCCGCAATGCCCGGGCCCGTTGCAATCTTCCCATCCGTATTCGCCACCACCGCATATTTCTGAAACCTGCTCGACGGCTCAAACACCGTGTCCATGTGCCCGATCAGCAGCAGCCTCTTCCCGCACTTCCCTTCACCATCCGCGCACAAATGCTCGGCCACCAGGTCCCCTGCGCGCCCCGTCTCCGCCTCCATCGGCACCCACCGCACCTTGAACCCCAGCGCCTCAAACCGCGGCACAAGCACATCCTTCACCGCAACCACGCCCTCCGGATGCATGGTTCCACTGTTGATATCGACGAGCTTCTCGAGCAACGCCAAATCAGAATTCACATGCGCGTCGATCGTGCGTGCCATCTCCGTTTCCGTTCCGGTTAACGAAGCACCACCCTGGGCGTTGACTCCCGCACAGGTCACAGCCAGCATCAACACAACAATCCCTCTGCGCATCGCAATCCTTCCTGTTGGCAACATGGCGTGGATTCTACATCCTTTCTTCCCTCCTAAATTGCATCTCTTCTCGCGTTCCCTCATCATTTCCTCTGAGGTCCAATTCATCTTCCAGGCCAAACTCACATCATGAGCCATCCTCTTTTTGCGCCCTTTCAGCTTCGCTCCGTCACCTTCGCCAACCGTATCGGCGTCTCGCCCATGTGCCAGTACTCCTCGCAGGACGGATTCGCCAATGACTGGCACCTCGTTCATCTCGGGGCCCGCGCCCAGGGCGGACCCGCCCTCGTTATGCTTGAGGCATCCGCGGTCCTCGCCGAAGGACGCATCACCCCCTCCGACCTCGGCATCTACTCCGACGACCACATTCCCGGCCTCGCCCGCATCGCCCAGTTCATCCACACCCAGGGCGTCCGCGCCGGAATCCAGCTCGCCCACGCAGGCCGCAAAGCCTCCATGTCCTCGCCCTTCACTGGCGAACGCCTGCTCGACCCCGGCGAAGGCGGATGGCAAACCCTCGGCCCCAGTTCCATCCGGTTCGCACCCCACTACTCCGTGCCCCAGGCTCTCGATCAGGCCGGCATCGACGCCGTTATCCACGCCTTCGCGCGATCTGCCCATCGCGCCCACGACGCTGGTTTCGACCTCGTCGAGATCCACGCCGCCCACGGCTACTTGCTCCACGAATTCCTCTCTCCCCTCTCCAACCAGCGCAGCGACTCGTATGGAGGCTCCTTCGACAACCGCATTCGACTCCTGCTCCAGGTCGT
>DATJMC010000127.1:0-4365 GCA_035508975.1 Occallatibacter sp. | reverse complement strand
TTCGGCGTGGCCGATGCGGCCGTCCTTGTTCGCCATGCGCAGCCGCTCGGTCGCGCCAAAGGCCTTGGCATAAAATGCGATCGCATCGGACGCGTTCTTGAAATAGAGATACGGCTGCACGCTGTGGTAGCCGTCGGGAATTGGTTTAGCCATCGGAATCCTCCTGATTACTTAGGATGATTGTGACCCGCCCCCGCTGACCCTGAATTGTAAAAATCTGACCTGGAAGCAAATCAGACGAGCGGCACGTGATTCAGGTGTTCGATCGCGCGAGCCGCGTAGACAGTTGGGGTGAATCCTGAGAATGTCTGAAAGTCGTGGATGAAATGCGCCTGGTCGTAGTAGCCGCAGCCGAGCGCCACGTCCGTCCAGTCAATGCATGAAGCGCGATGAACCCTGCGCAGCACGCGCTGGAATCGCTGCACTCGGCTGAACGACTTCGGAGTCAGCCCGACCTGATCGTGGAACACCTGTGCGAAGTGGCGATGGCTCAGGCCGATGCGATCGAGAACCGACGCAACCGTCGTGCGGTGCGGCCTGGCGCAGAAGTGGTGAAGCGCGAAAGCCACGCCGGGGTGGAGCTCAAACGGGCGAACCGCCTGGCGCAGGAGGAACCTCTCGGCCACCGTGAACATACCGTCAATGTCGGGGGCTTCGAGCAGCCGCTCGCGAAACTCATGAGCCGAGGCGCGCCAGAGGCAGTCAAGAGAAACGTCGCTGTCGGCGAACTCCGACGACGGGATGCGAAAGAAGGGGTACGCGCCGCCGGGCTGGAACTCAACGCCGAATACGCGGTCTTCCTGTTCGGTGTCGATCACAAAAGGTGTGGAGCGCGCCCCCGATAGAACCGCCAGGCCGAAGGTCTCGCTGCGGCTGAGATCGCGCGCGTCGTAGATGCGGATCGGTTCATCGCGAAGGTTGACGATGATGGCGGGCTCGCCATTGGGCATCAGTTGCTCTTTGTCGTGGGTTTGCGGGGCGCCCTGCCAATACCAGAAGCACTTTACGAACTGCGCGAGCGGAGCCGGCGGGGTGTAAAGGCGGTGTTCCATGGCACGCCGCCATTGTAAACAGTTCAGGAGTCCAGCAAAAAGGGAGCGGCCTCATGCACCCTGGCGCGCTCCCTTCAACGTAGTCTGCTTGCTGATTCAGTTTTTCGTCGGAGTCATCGCCATCGGTTCGGTGAGGCTAAAGACCACGATGGATCCCGCCGGGACCACGGCGGCGCTGGGGTGCTGCATAAGCAGGTGAGCCGTGACTACCCCGGCGCCAATCAGCGTTCCTGCCAGTGCACCTCCGGGACCTGCGGCATATCCGCCGATGATCGCGCCCGTGCCCGCGCCCACGCCGTACTCGGCCGCATCCTTCACCAGGTGCGATCGCGGCTGGATGCCGCCCTCACTGTCGGTGCGCGTGCCCGGCGCTTCCGAGCCGGCCACCTGCCCATAAAGATGGTAGGCGGTTCCGTCGGGCAAAATCACCACATCGGGACGCAGGCGTAGCGTTGCCGCCGGCCCCAGGTGATGACCCTGGCTGACGCCGATCACGCGGCCCCGCAGTTCCGAGCCGGCCGGGATAATCACGCGCCCGTCCTTGTAGACGTCTCTCGCCACTTCGCCCTTGAACGGCGTGCCCACAGAAGCATCACGTGTCGAAAGCCTCTCCGTGAGCCTGACGCGGATATTCGTGCCCTCGGCCAGGTCATTCGGCGAGGAAGGCACCGAGGTCACAATGTCGTCATCGGGCCCCGGGCGCGTCTGCAGCGACGCACCGGGCGCTGCCGGAGAGCTCTGGGCCGGGATCGACGTCACGATGCCGTAGTCGGGATTACTCGCCGCCGCGGCGGGTGCAGCCGGGCTTTCCGGCGGCGCAGCTGTAGCCGGAGCTGCTGCGGGTGTGGTCGCGGGTGCCGCGGCTGCTGGCACTGCTGGTGAAGGCTTTGCCGCTGGCGGAGGCGTCGGCTGTGCATCGGGACTTGCCGTTATGGTGGAATCCGGCGGCGGCTGCGATACGCCGATATAAGGATCGGCGTTTGTTGCCTGCTGCGCGAAAGCCGGACCCGAGAGGATCAGCATCGCGGCTAGTGCGGCGAAAGTCCATCCCTTGTGAAGCTTAGTCATAAATACCTCATTCGCGTTGGCGCTGCCTGGCGTCGACCGCCCCGAACGCAAAATTCGAGCGCAAAACCTCATACCTGCCGCCAGTCCCTGAATAGTTAGACACAAACCGCGGCAACCAGTCGCGTTCCGGACCATCAAGTCCCGAATAGGACAGGCGGCACGCGCCTGTCCCATATTCAGCCTAGCCGAGCTTGCCCTCGCAAGCCACACCGGAAGCGCAATGCGAACCATAAACGTTACCATTTACGAGACTTTGCTCGCCCGCCGCCCGTACCGGCGGCGAAATGCTTCTCTTTGTTAGAATCTCGGAGGGAACCCCCAAGCGATTGCACAAGGCTGTTGATATGTATGGCAAGCTTCATCGACACTATCGGCGGATTAGCCGGTGAACCCATCCCTGTAGACCGCCGCCCCAAACTCAAGGACCGCTTACAGCACCACATTTCAAGGAGTGACATGACTGAGATTGCAGCCATCCATGCGCGTGAGATTCTGGATTCGCGCGGAAACCCCACGGTAGAGGCCGATGTTGTTCTTGCCGGCGGCGTCACAGGCCGTGCCGCTGTGCCCAGCGGCGCATCCACCGGGGAACATGAGGCGGTGGAGTTGCGCGACGGCGACAAGTCGCACTACCTGGGCAAGGGTGTGTTGCACGCAGTCGAAAATGTCGAAAGCATTCTCGCGCCGGAGCTCACCGGCATGGATGCGGCCAACCAACGGCTTCTCGACGCCACCATGATTGCCCTTGACGGCACGCCCAACAAGGGCCGCATCGGCGCCAATGCGATTCTCGCCGTATCCATGGCCGCCGCCCGCGCCTCCGCAAAAGCGCTCAGCATCCCGCTTTATCGCTACCTCGGCGGAGTCAACGCCTCGGTTCTCCCCGTTCCGATGATGAACATCATCAACGGCGGAGCCCACGCCGACAACAACGTCGACTTCCAGGAATTCATGGTGATGCCCATCGGTGCGGAGCGTTTCGCCGATGCGCTGCGCTGGGGTGCGGAGGTCTTTCACACCCTCAAGGGAGTGCTGAAGAAGCGTGGCTACAACACCTCGGTCGGCGATGAGGGCGGCTTTGCTCCGTCGCTCAAGTCCAATGTCGAAGCAATTGAGGTGATCCTCGAAGCCATCGATCTTGCCGGCTACAAGGCGGGCGAAGACATCGCCATCGCAATTGATCCCGCGGCCAGCGAATTCTACGATAAGGAGTCGGGCAAATACGTCTTCAAGAAGTCTGACAAGCGCGAGCTTACCAGCGAAGAGCTGGCGCGCTTCTGGCAGGAGTGGACGCGCCAGTACCCCATCGTCTCCCTGGAAGACGGCCTCGCGGAAGATGACTGGGAAGGCTGGAAGTACCTGACCCAGCTTCTGGGCGAGCGTATCCAGCTCGTCGGCGACGATATCTTTGTCACCAACACCGAGCGCATCCAGCGCGGCATCGAGGAGGGCATCGCCAACTCCATCCTCATCAAGGTGAACCAGATCGGCACCGTCAGCGAAACCTTGGAAGCCATTGACCTCGGCCGCCGCTATGGATACACCTCGATCATTTCGCACCGCAGCGGCGAGACCGAAGACACCTTCATCGCCGACCTTGCTGTCGCGACCGGCGTCGGCCAGATCAAGACCGGCTCCGCCTCGCGCACCGACCGCATCGCCAAGTACAACCAGCTGCTTCGCATTGAAGAAGAGCTCGGCCAGGCCGCCGAATTCCTCGGCCTCGAAGCTGTGAATTTTGGCGAGTAAGACAATCTAACCGCGACGCGGCGCGTTCCCCGCTTTTGATTGGAGTAACCATGCGTATCACCGTTCTCACTCTCGGCAGCCTTCTCTTTGTAGGCGCTGCCTTTGCTCAGCAGAAGCCCTCCGGCAATCCACCCTCCGGCAATCCGCCCTCAACCCCGGCCACTGTAAAGACTGAGGCCGTTCCTGCGCCTCTCGCCCACCCTCTTACCGACGCGCAGGCAAAGGAAATGCTTGACGTGACCGGTGAAGCGGCGATGAAGGGACAGCTCACCAACGGCATCATGAACTATGTCCACGCGAGCATGCCTTTCCTGCCGCAGGACGCCAACGACGATCTCGTGCAGTCGTTCCAGAAGCTCGATCTGGACACGCCGATCATCGCCATTTACAAGCAGCACATCTCGGTCGAAGATGCCGACGCCATCATCGCCTTCTACAAGACCCCGGCCGGCAAGAACATGATGCAGATATACCCCCAGCTGCTGCTGCAGTCGCA
>DATJMC010000126.1:0-33334 GCA_035508975.1 Occallatibacter sp. | reverse complement strand
GAATCAGCTGCTCTACCAACTGAGCTACGTCGGCGCGCCTCAGCATAAATTGTATCGTTGGCGCCCGCTTCGGGTAAAGTTGAGGGAATGAAGGCGCCGGCCGAAGATGCAACCATGTTCGCAACCACGGTGCAACTGGCGCTGAGGATCGCCATCGTATGGGCGGCTGGGATGATACTGGCCGTTACAGTGGGCGCCGCTCTGCCCGATAAAGCGGGCTTCACGTTCACAAGCAGCAAGACCACGCTTTTCGTTTCCTATGGCCGCGTCGGCTTTTGGACCTGCGTGGTTGCGGCATTGGTTGTTACCGGCCTTGTCGTCTTTCGCGCCATCCTCGCCGATATCGGCTTGAGCTCGTTCCAATAAGCGGCACCTTCCTTCTATGCAAATCGATCAGGCATCCGAGTGGCAAAGGCTCACCAAGCTCTATCGTGAGATGTGGGACGACGAGCTGCTCAACCTCGCCGGCGACTTCTCCGCGCTGACCGAAATGGCGCAGCGGGTTCTGCGAGATGAGCTGAAAACGCGCGGCCTGGACGGTGCGCAGCCGCGGGATGCATCAGTGCACCCAGATCGCTCCTCGATTCCGCAACATGACTTCGACGAAGATCTCTCCCAGGCCGAAGACTCGATCGATGACGGTGGCCCTCAGCATGAGTTTACGTGGAAGACATTGCTGTGCGACTGCGATACAGGAGAGGAAGCATGGCAGATTTCCGAGTTATTGAGACGAATGGGGATTGAAAGCTGGATCGAAGCTCCAGGATCAACCTCCGTTGAGATGAGCCGACCTCGGGTCCTGGTCGCCGCCGATGAACTCGACCGCGCGCGTCAGATCGCCAGCCAGCCCATCCCCCAGGATATCGTTGAAGAATCGAAATTGAAGCTGCCGGAGTTCGAGCCGCCGAAGTGTCCACGATGCGGCGACGACGACCCGGTGCTCGAGAGTACCGACCCGGCGAATAGCTGGACGTGCGAGGCGTGTGGAAACCAGTGGACCGACCCGATCGATTGAGACGCCCGTGCTTCAACGGGAATTGGCACACAAAACGAGATGATCGATCAACCGCGGGTAAGACGCCGCTTCCGGGTCTCTAACGCGGAAAGAGCCGCCCGGCAACAGGGCAGCTCCTTCCTTAGGGAGAATAGTTCCAACGGAGGCAAAGCCATCAGAACTTTCTGGCTGCATAGTAGGTTGGGGGGGGCGGGGTGTCAAGATCAAATCAGGCACTAAATATCATCTTTATTTTCTTTAAGTTGCGACCTTTGTGGATTTTTCAAAAACCTTCGCCTTTTCGTCTTTTGTTTGCCTTTGGTGTGTATGAGTTACAGTCCTTTGAGGGTGTTTCTTGGGGTTTTCAGGTTGTTTCCCACGAATGAGTCTGCACACGTTGCGCAGCTTGGTTCCCCCCGGAAACAGAAGAAACGGCCCTACTTTTCCAGATTCAGCCGGATGAACTCAGACTCGTATACCGACGATGCGGGTTTTCCGCGCGCCACACGATAAATGGCTCGTCCGCCTCCAAGAAACAGCCCGAGCAGGATCGCCGCGGAGGAGCCAATGATCACCAGCTCGGCGATACCCAGCAGCAGCCTTCCCGTTTTGTTGACCTCCGACTCGGTCGGCTGGGGAATCGAGACCAGGTCCTCCTGGAAATGAACCGACTCGAGAAGCTTGTGACTCTCGTCGGGAATCGCGTCTCCACTTACGAGAACCACGAGGGGCCCGCTGCGGCGGACCTCGAGCGAGGCCTGGTCTGAGTCTGCGAGCGGCTTGGGAAAGGCCGGCTGCGCCTTACTGCCCGCTTTAATGTAGGTCCGAACCGTTGTCTCTTCTGCCGCCGCCATCTGCGGCGTAGGGTAATCGATGATCGTGAGCGTGGCCGGGCCGGAGGAGAGCGAATAGTTCGCCGTCACAGTCTCCGCTCCTCGGTCGAAGCCGATCATATCGGCAGGCAATACGCCTCCTGAACTCACATAGCTCGAGGGTCCGAGCGCGTAGTGTGTGGTTTGTTTGTCGAGCGAAGCCTGCGGCAAATTCAACAGGATCGGCGGAGCCACGGCTTTGTTGCCTGCCGGAACCGGCAGTTGCTTTGCCAGCTCGCGCAGCTCTGCCGCAGACATGGGGCCGACGCTGGAGAAGGTGGCATCGACAACCGTGGTCCCCACCCAGAAGAGCACGCGATTGTGGTCTGAAGCCGCTCCGGTTCCAATCTCTTCGTGGGGCCAGTCGTTCTGGCGGTAGAAGGTGTAAGCGCCATACGCGCCGCTCATATCCATGAAGTGCAACGCGCGCACGCTCAGTGTTTCTGAGTCGCGCTTGTAGGTCGTGAACGCCGCATTCATGAAGTTGTATTCCTTCAAGGCGGTAGCATGAGCGCTGTCGGCTTGCGCGGCATCGGTGACGGTTCTGATAGGGCCGGCTACCCAGCCCGCGAAGGCATCGGGCAGCAATGGCCGGGGCGGCGGCGGCAACTCCACCTTGACGGGCGCGCTCGCTTGGGTACCGGAAGTCCCCTGAGCCCGCGCAGCCATCCCTTGTGCCGCGACGGCAATCAGTACGGCGATCCGAACAAGCCAGCGATCCAAGCTCTCTACCCCTCACTTTCAGACTACTACCAGCGTGCGTCTCCGACCGAGCCACGACTCCTTCTGATTGGACACGCCAAATCCACGAAAGGTTCCCGTCGGCAGGATTCTCTTCTCGAGGAGCGAGGTCCTAGCCAATTCCAGGTTGGGCCGGGGAGGTCTGCGGCGGGTAAAGAATGTTGCCGAGCGCCTGGTAGCGACCGCCATAAAAGACAAGAGCATAGTTGCGGACCGCGATGCAGAGCGGGCCGCCAACGCTGACGACCAGCAACAGGGCGACTGCGGCGATAATCAGGCCGAGAATTGCCTCAAAGATTCGCCCGGCGATCAAGGCTCCCAGCGCGGCGTGATGGACGGCCACGTGCAAAGCGACCATCGCCGCTCCCAGTGACCCGAAGACCAGCAGGCAGGGGATGGCAAGCGCAATCACGAGGGCGATGCCCGCTGCAACGGGAAGAACGATGCGCAGCACGGCGTAGAGGAAGAACGATCCCATTTCGCGGGCGATGTACGCGCGCACTGCGGCCCACGCCTGGCCGGCCGATGCATTTTCAAGAGCGAAGTGCGGCAGCATGAAGTCGCGCAAAACCAAGTCGACTGCGAGTGCAAGCAGGACAAACAGCAGAAAGATGGGAATAAGCGGGAGGATCAAGCCCAGGGCAGCCATGATGGGGAACGGACCGCCGCGCTGGGTTTCATGGAAGAGACGCACGAAACCGGCCGCGAAGGGCAGCAGGATCGCGATCAGTCCGATAAAAAGAACCAAGCCCACCGTAATTGAGAACAAGAAGAAGCGGAATGCCTGGAAGCGATACTTGCGCCATCCGGGAGCGATGAGCTTCGATTGATGGATCAGGCAATCGAACAGAGCGAAGCGCAGGCGAATCACAACGTAAAAGAGGACGATCGCGAGCACCAGCACGGCCAGTCCGAGGAAGACGAGCGTTACCACCACATTCGGGGTGAGATGGAACGGCATCGACCCTGCCCCGCCAATGTGTGCGCGAGGGTTGCTGTGCGAGGAGTTGAAGTTGCCGCCGAAACCCTCGGTGAGAACCCCAACCGCGCAGAGCTTCAAAAACGTTCCCCAGGCAAAGGGACGGAAGAGCAGGCTCCTTGTGCGCTCGACAGCGGGAGTGATGGCTTGCGTGGCAGAGAGGGCAAGCATAACGGCCTTTCCCCGACGGGACAGCGTACCACGATCTACGCGATCAGGATGCGTCGAGTTCCCTTCTTCGTGCTGCGACCGACGCGCCGCACTGAAGCGAATCAGACCGCGGAACGAACCTGGCCGCGGTAAGCGGAGTTTGCCCACCACGCATCGAAGGCCGCGAGCGCGCGTTCGCACTGGATGCGATGTCGCTCTTTTTTGTCGCGGACCTTGCGGCGTGTCTCTTCATCGAGAGGCTCCAGGAGGTCGAAGGTGATATTGGCAGGCTGAAACCCCTTCGCCTCCGCATGCGTGATGTAGTGCACCAGCGACCCGAGGGCCGTGGCCCGCGGCACCGGCACTGGTTCTTCACCGCATACAATCGACGCCCCGTAAAGCCCGGCCAGCATGCCGCTGGCGATCGATTCGGTGTAGCCCTCGACGCCGGAGATCTGTCCCGCAAAAAGCTTGCTCTTGTCAGACCTCAAGCGCAAGGCCTCATCGAGCAATGCCGGTGCGCAGATGTAGGTATTGCGGTGGATCTGCCCGTAGCGAAGGAAGCGCGCATTCTCGAGTCCGGGAATGAGACGAAGGACACGCGCTTGTTCGCCCCACTTCAGGTGATTCTGAAAACCGACCAGGTTGTAGCTGTCGGCGCGAAGGTTCTCTTTTCGCAGTTGCACCGCCGCCCAAGGCGTTTTGCCGGTGCGTGGATCGCGCAGGCCGACAGGCTTCATCGGGCCGAAGCGCAGGGTGTCGCGGCCGCGCCGCGCGAGCACTTCGATGGGCAGGCAGCCTTCAAAATACTGAGGGCCCCCCGCGCAAGACTTTCCGGCCAGATCGAGCTGCTCCCACTCCTTGCTCTCGGCGGACTCGGCAGCGAGCAGGGCATCGTAGAAGCGATCGTATTCTTCCCGCTCGAAGGGGCAGTTGATGTAGTCGGCGGTGCCCTTGTCCCAGCGGGCGGCAAAGTAGACGCGGTTCATGTCGATCGAATCGGCATCGACAATCGGCGAGATGGAGTCGTAAAAGGCGAGATGCCCCGAGCCGGTGACGCGCTGGATCTCGGCGCTCAGCGCCGGTGAGGTGAGCGGCCCCGTGGCGATCACCGTCACCTGCTTCGCGTCGTCCTGCTCCTGAAGCGATGTGGCCTCTTCCCGAACGACGCGAATGTTCGGCTCGGCTGCAATTGCGTCTGCAATCCGCCGCGAGAACTCCACGCGATCGACAGCCAGCGCGTGGCCTGCTGGTACTGCCGTTTCATCCGCAAGTCGCAAGAGGGCGGAGCCCCCGCGGCGCATCTCCTGCTTCAGCAGCCACGGTGCAGTATGGGGAGACTCACTCTTCAGCGAGTTGGAGCAGACCAGTTCGCCGAAATCGATCGTCTGGTGCGCGGGTGTCAGGCGCGGCTTCCCATCCACCATCGTGCGCATTTCATAAAGCTCGACAGAACAGCCCAGGCGTGCCGCCGTGAGAGCAGCTTCGGGGCCTGCGAGTCCGCCTCCAATGACGCGAAGCACCCGCGGTGCGGCCGGGCCCCCGAGCTCGCCCGGGGTTCGATCCGGGCTCATCGCTTCCCTTCCGCGGCCGGCACTTCGGAGGAGTCGCCCGCCGGCACGGCGAGCTTGCGCAGGGCATCGCCCTCGACGCGAACGTTCCGCCATGCATCCAGGAACTCCGCGCCCATGGCGGCGTAGAAGTCAATTGCCGGCGTATTCCAGTCGAGCACCTCCCACTGCAGGCGAGGGCACCCCTTCTTGACAGCGATGGCGGCAATGCGCTGAAGGAGGGCTTTCCCGATGCCGAGGCCTCGGAACTCGGGGTGGACGAAGAGGTCTTCGAGATAGAGGCCGGGACGTCCCAGCCACGTGGAGTAGTTGAAGAAGTAGAAGGCGAAGCCGGCCGGTGCGCCGTCCCGTTCGGCTATGAGGCAGAAATAGAATGGATTAGGACCAAAGCCGTCGCGAAGAAGATCGGCTTCGGTTGCAGTGACGGCATCGGGTTCGCGCTCGTAAGCGGCGAGAGCCCGAATAAACGCCAGAATCAGCGGGACATCCGCTGCGGCGGCCTCTCGGATCGTGATCGCCATGTCTTATTGTAGGGTGTGATGGACGCCACAAATTACGCGATACCAACGACTCTAGAGTGAATGTTGTACAAGCCTCAAGAGCTCAGCTTCGATCGCGGACCGGTCTTGTCATCGAAGGCGGGTTGGATTTAACTTGAGTTCTGCTCTGAAGCGGGGCGCCCGCGCCGGTCCCAAACGGGTCTGGAACCTTGCTGCAATGCGGGCGGAGCGCATCGTAATGTATGCTGACCCGTTGGCAATCGCTGCAGTTGCCTTGAGCGCGGCTATCCAGTTGCCTTCGTTCGTAGGGGATTGATTTTGTTGACGACCGAGCGGGTGCAGAGCACTTCCTGCCGCGCTCCCAAGGAGAGAGATGATGAAACGCAACTTTTCGCTGTTGCTGGGCATGCTGGTATTCGCCCTTCTTCCCGCAGTTGCGCAGCAGGCTGCCGCGCCGGCTGCTGAGGGCCCCGGCAAAGTTCACGGACACGTGACCAATCCGACCGGTGCGCCTCAGAACGGCGGCACGGTTTCGTTTGTCGAGATGGGCCATGCCTCAGGACCGGGATTGACGGCGCCGCAGAACGAGAAGGCCACGTTCAACGTGGACACCAACGGCGAGTATAGCGGCGAAGTGCCTCCGGGTACCTACATAGTGATCTACCGTTCCCCTGGCATGGATAAAGACAAGCAGGCCGACGAACTGCCGAACGTGAAAGTCACCGCAGGCGAGGATGTGGCTGCCGATCTGGACATGTCGCGCCAGGAATACATCGACAAGCTGCCCGAAGACCAGAGAAAGCAGCTCGAAGACCTGCGTAAGAAAAACGCCGACGTGATGAAGGCGAATGAGGTCATCAAGAACCTGAACGCCGATCTCAAGGTCGTTGGCCAGGATCTGAAAGACGCGGATCAGGCGCACGCCGCCGCAGTGCAGCAGCTGGGGGCGAATCCGCAGAAGGCCGCTGTAGAAGAAAAGACCAACGAGATTAAGACCGCGAAATACACCGACATCGAAACCATGATGACCAAGGACACGCAGCTGCGGCCAACCGAGCCGGTCTTGTGGGCGTACTTGGGACAGGCACAGGCCGGGCTCAAGAAGTATGACGATGCTGAGACTTCCTATAAGAAGGCTCTGGAAGTGGATGCAGCGGCGAAGAAGCAAAATCCGGCGATCGAGGGCATGGCCAACGCGGGTCTCGGCGAGGTTTATGCGCGCGCCGGGAAAGTTGCGGAAGCCAACGCAGCGTACGAGGCCGCTGCCAAGGCCAATCCAACTTCTGCGGCAACTTACTACCGGAACCAGGCAGTGATCTTCTTCCAATCGGGGAACGCGGATGCGCAAGTGGCGGCTGCGGAAACCGCAATTAAGAACGATCCCAACGACGCGCTGGTTTACTACCTCAAGGGCCAGGGCCTGGTATCGAAGGCCACCGTCGATCCCAAGACACAGCGGATCGTCCTGCCCGAAGGTTGCGCGGAAGCCTATCAGAAATATCTGGATCTTGCGCCCACCGGACCCTATGCCAGTGAGGTGCAGGCGATTCTGCAGCAAGCTGGCCAGAAGGTCAACTCCAGTTACAAGGCCGGCAAGAAGTAGCCCGCGCAGGCTTTCTCGAAACAAGGCGCTTCCAACTCGGAAGCGCCTTTTGTTTATGCGCGTTTTGATACTCGGAGCTGAAGGTCGACCGCCGGTGAGACCCGCACTCTACAATCCAAAGCATGAGCGCGGAACTGCTGACGTACACCGAAGCGGACGCGATGGTGGCCGCGTATGTGCGCGGGTTGAGCCCGGCTCATAGGCCGGTTGAGCGCGTGGCGCTGGCTAATGCAAACGGCCGCGTACTGGCACGGGGAATTGCCGCCGATCAAGATCAGCCCCCCTTCGACCGCTCGACCCGCGATGGGTTCGCCTGCTGCGCTGTTGAAGCTTCAGCGCACGGGCTCTTACGGATTGCAGGCTCCACGCATGCGGGTGAAACTCCCGCCGGGCCGCTGCCCGCCGGCTCCGCCTGGGAGATTATGACCGGCGCGCAACTGCCCGCGGGCGCTGACGCCGTCATGATGGTTGAGCACATTGAGCGCCAAGGGGCGCAGGTGCGGCTGGTCTCGCCGCGAACCATCAAGGCTGGGGAGAACCTTGTTGCACGGGGAGCGCAAGCGCGTGCAGGAGAAGAGCTGCTGGGAGCGGGTACCCGGATGGGACCGGCCCAGATTGCGATCACGGCGGCGTGTGGTTACGCGACGGTCGAGGTGTTTGCCCAGCCGCGGGTGGCGATTCTCACCACCGGTGATGAATTGGTTGCGGTCGACCAGGTACCGGGCCCCGGCAAGATTCGCAATTCGAATGCGCCGATGCTGGCCGCGTTGGTGGCCGTCGCCGGAGGTGACCCGCAGGTGCTGCCGCAGGCAGCCGACAATGCGGAAGCTCTCGATGCCGCGTTGCGCGGAGCGATGGGTGCGGACCTGCTGCTGATCTCGGGTGGTGTCTCCGCCGGCAAGTTCGACCTGGTTGAGCCGGCTCTGGCGCGGCTGGGGGCGACCTTTCACTTCACCGGCGTGCGCATTCAGCCAGGGAAGCCGCTCGTCTTTGGCGAAGTGCTGCGGGCGGAAGACAAGAAACTGCTCCCGGCGAACCAAGAACCGCAGGCGTACAAGGAGTCAGGCGGGATAAGCGACGATCTTCTGGCGTCCAGGAAGCAACCGTTCTTCGGGCTGCCGGGTAATCCGATTTCATCGGCCGCGACATTTCTGCTGTTTGCGCGGCAGGTGCTTGCGGCGCTCGCCGGCGAGCGCGATGCCGGTCCGCATTTCTCGGCCGCGCAACTTGCCGAGCCGACCGACCGCAAATTGAAGCCGGGACTGACGCGCTTCTTGCCGGCGCGCTGCGAGTTCGGCGTGCCCGGCAACCCATTGCCGCAGGTGGCTACGTTGCGCTGGCACGGAAGCGGCGATCTGCCGGCCTTTGCGCGAGCGAATTGTTTTGTGGTTGTGCCCGAGGACGCGGCGAGCCTCGATGCGGGGGCTATGGTGCGGATTCTGAGGTTCTGAGGAGCGGAGATGGAGAAACCGAAGCTGTCGCATTTCGATGAAGCAGGCCGTGCCACGATGGTGGACGTCAGTGCCAAGCAGGCGACGCGGCGCACGGCTACGGCGACCGCATTTGTGGAGCTTTCGCGTGAGGTGCTCAAGGCGCTGCCGGGTAATCCGAAAGGAAACCCGCTGGAAGTGGCGCGCTTCGCGGGAATCCAGGCGGCCAAGAAGACTTCGGAGTTGATTCCAATGTGTCACCCGCTGGCGCTTACCCACGTGGACGTGACGGCAGAGGTTGGCGACGGCGGCGTTTGCATCAAGGCCACGGCAGCGACCGTGGGGCCGACAGGTGTGGAGATGGAGGCGATGACCGCTGCTGCGGTTGCCGCTCTGACGGTGTACGACATGACCAAGGCGCTCGAAAAAGGCATTGTGATTCGCGAGGTTCGCCTGGAAACGAAGACCGGAGGGAAGAGCGGGGATTACACGCGCGGCGGCGCGTTCCTCTAAGCTCGGCGCCGCTTCCGCTCTTTTTTCTTCACGGTGCCGAAAAGGCGCGGAAAATCCCGCATCTAATCCTCTGTTGTTTGCTCCCGCAGTTTGACTGCAAATACCCGCCTCTGACGCGCGGCATCGTCGCGGCGTCTGGGCCGAGCGCAGGTCGAACGAGGGCTACGGCAGGAGACGCACGATGGACGGGCAAGGCACGGCACGAATTCTTGCCAGATTCTGGTTTCTCACCGTCGCAGTTCTCGCGATCGCCGTTCTCTATCTCGCTAAAGTCCTTTTCCTCCCGCTCGCCTTTTCCATTCTCTTTGCATTTCTTCTTGCTCCGGTGGTGGGATTGCTGGAGCGTCTTCACCTTCCCCGCTCGCTTGCCGCTGCGACCGTCATCCTCGGGTTCGGGGCGATTCTTGCGGGCGCAGCCTGGCTCCTGTTCACGCAGCTGGTTTCGATCGCAAACGATCTTCCCATTTATCGCGACAACATCACAGAGAAAATCGAGGCGTTCCATACGCCCAGCGACTCAGCGATCGGACGCGCTCAGGAAGAGGTGGGGGAATTCAGCGAAGAACTGGGGCTGGCTAATTTCGCCTCGGGTCCCACGCCGCAGTCCAGCAGCAAAAGCAACAGGAAACCGCTGGGGTCCACTCCGGATCACCCCGTCCAGGTCCGTGAAGTCGCTCGGCCCTCGGGCCGCCTCGATCAACTCAGCGGAGTCGCAGAAGCGGCCACGACCACGTTCCTTGCCGTGGTCTTCACCTTCTTCGTCATTCTGCAGCGCGAAGACCTGCGCAACAGGCTCATCCGGCTCTCGGGCGAACACAACCTAACCATGATGACGCACGCCATGAACGACGCCAGCGCGCGCATCAGCCGTTATTTCCGCCTGCAACTGCTCGTCAATCTGGGCTTCGGCAGTCTCGTCGCCGGCGTACTTTCGTTCATCGGCCTTCCCCATGCACTCTTGTTCGGTGCGCTGGCCGCGCTGTCTCGCTTCATTCCTTACTTCGGCGCACTCACCGCGGCTCTCCTGCCGACACTTCTCTCGCTCGCCGTCTTCCAGGGATGGACGCATTCCATCGAGGTTCTCTGCACGTTCCTGTTTCTCGAAATTTTCACGGCCAATTACGTCGAGCCCCGCATTTACGGTCGTCACACCGGTCTGACGGCGCTCGCCATCCTTGTCGCGGCCGCGTTCTGGACTTTGATCTGGGGGCCCGTGGGACTCGTCCTGTCGATGCCTTTGACCGTCTGCCTCGTCGTGATCGGGCGCCATGTGCCTTCTCTGGAGTTCCTTACCGTCATGCTTGGCGACCGCCCTGCAATCCCGCCGCCGACGTGCTTCTACCAGCGCCTGCTCGCGCGCGACGAGCGGGAAGCCGCGGAGATTCTGGACAGCTGCCTGAAGGGCGACACCCTCGAGAATATCTACGACAAAGTCCTTCTTCCCGCGCTCCTCATGTCAGTAAGAGATCGCGAGCAGGGTGAGCTGAGCGATTCCACGATTTCATTCGTTCACCAGACTGCGCGCGAATTGATCGAAGAGCTTGCCTTCCGCGAAAGGAGCAATGCCGAGCCGGCTCCTTTCGTGAGCGCGACCAAGCCTCCAGCGCGGGTGTTTTGTGTTCCGCTGCGCGATGACACGGATGAACTTGGGGCGATAATGCTTGCGAAGTTACTCGACAGCGATCGCATCCACGCGGTCGCTCTTCCGGTACCGAAGAACGACGAAGCACTGACAACGGCCGCCAAGGAGAATCCTGAATTGATCTTTCTTTCGGGGCTGCCTCCTTTTGCCGTTGCCCGAGCCCACCGCATGGTCCGAGTTCTTCGTGCCCGCAATCCGAACCTGAAGGTCATGCTGGGATTCTGGGGATCGACGGAGGATGGGGCCAGGACCGCGGAGAAGTTTGCCCGTGACGAAAGCTTTCCGATATCGACTACGCTTGCCGAGGCAGTGACGCAGGTCCGGGTTTGCTTGCATCTGGAAGAAGGCGAGCTTCAAGGAAATTGCGTTTCGGAGGTACTGGCAAGTTGATTTCATGGGCTGCAATGCCAGCCAGGACTGGAACTTAGGTACGCGCCAGCCGTCACAGCGCAGTTCGGGCTTTCAGCAACGCAACTGCAGGGCTGGGATGGGGTTTCTAAGGATATGAGGTTTCGCGAGGTGCAACATGAAACGCTTTCCCCTCTTCGAAGTTGCCATCAGCGACGCCGACCGCGCAGAAATCGAAGCGATCTACATTGAGCTCATGCGCGCGCGCGACGTCGCGCAGCCTGGCTCGCCAACCACTTCCCAATCCAGCGAACAACCGAACGACTTGGGCGCCAAGTGAGCCGCAGTCGGCCACGCCGCCCGTTTCAACGTGGCCGCGGTTTCTTTTCCTAGGGGTGATCCACTAGGATTCTCCTTCTGCAGGAAGGAGGGCACGTGCCGCATTCTGTCCGACTTGCCGCACTGCTGCTCGCGGGATCATCTCTCTGCGCTTTTGCGCAATCGGTCGCTGTGTATCAAACAACGCCGGATTTGCTCGAAGCCATGTCGCAGCTGGCCACCCTTCATTTCGACGCGAAGAAGTCCCTCGCTTCCCTGCCGGTGCTCACGGTCGACGAGGCTCAGCGGTTCCAGGAGGTCGACGGATTCGGGGCCTCGCTCACCGACGCAGCCGCGTGGCTGTTTGCGAAGAAGCTGACCGCGGCGCAAACCGACGCCGCATTCCAGATGCTGTTTGCACGCAAGGATGGGATCGCGATCAACATTCTCCGCCAGCCGATCGGCTCATCCGACTTGTCGGTCACCTTCTACTCCTTCGACGACCTGTGTGCGCAGACGACCAAGGCCTGTACGACTCCGCCAGAGAAGACCGACATGCACCTCGAGCATTTTTCGCTGGCGCATGACCAGGAATATATCCTGCCCTTGCTCAAGAAGGCCCTGGCCGTCGATCCGGGAATTCACGTTATGCTGACGCCGTGGAGCCCGCCGGGCTGGATGAAGACGACGGGTACGATGCTTGGCTCGATTGCCGAAACCAAGCAGCCGTCGAAGCTCCGGCCGGACGCCTATGACGCGTTTGCGCAATATCTCGTGAAAACCATTCAGGGCTATGAGGCAGCGGGTGTTCCGGTTTGGGCGCTGAGCGTCGAGAACGAGCCGCTCTACGATCCGCCCACCTATAGCGGCATGAAGATGGAGGCCTCCGAGCAGGCAAAGTTCTTCGGCGACTCCCTGGCTCCTGCTCTCGACGCCGCGCATTTACATCCAAAAGTGATGGCCTACGACCACAACTGGGACCGGCCCGATTATCCCGAGACCGTGTTGAAAGACGCGAAGGCGGCCGCGCTGGCGGCGGGCACAGCATGGCACCACTATGCGGGTGACCCAAGCGTGATGACAAAGATCCATGAGGAGTTTCCGCAGAAAGACGAGTGGGTGACGGAGTCAAGCGGAGGCACGTGGCAGACCGGCAACGTGCTTGCCGAAGAGGCCGGCGAGTTAATCGCGGTGATGCGGAACTGGTCGCGCAGCTACGTGCTCTGGGCGCTGGCGACCGATGAGAAGCACGGACCATTCGTCGGCGGGTGCGACACGTGCCGCGGATTGCTCACCATCGACACGAGCGATCCCCAGAAGGCAACCGTGAAGCCGGAGCTCGACTACTACGTGCTGGGACACGCGAGCAAATTCCTGCTGCCCGGCGCAGTGCGCGTGGCGAGCGACGAGCCCGCGGGAACCCACTTGAAAGACGTGGCGTTCCGGAATACGAACGGAACCATGGTGCTCTACGCGCTGAACGACGGAACCATCGGGCAGGAGTTCCGGATCAGTTTTCGCGGCAAGACGGTGACCACGACAATCCCGGCGGGATCCGTGGCCACCTTTGTATGGAAGCCGTAGCGCAGAACGGCGCGCCGGGTTCGGCGGCCGGCCGCACGGCACCTTGTCTTACTGCCCTGGTTTGGCCCCGGGAGGCGGCGCGTCGTGATCGTGATGCTCCGGCGGCGGGACAAACTCCGGCGGCTCGAGATGACCGCGATGGCAGGTCGCGCAGGTGACCGGCTCAGCAGAGTCGAGCTTGCCAATGTATTGCGAGTTGATCTCGTGCACCATGCGGGCCATGAGACGCGCCGTGTTCTTCTCCGGCTTGGAGTCGTCGGCGAAGTTGAGCGCGGCGCGGCCGTTGGGCATTTTGCGGTTCGGGTCGGCGGCATGGCAGGTGCTGCACTCGGTGCCCAGCGAAGCCGCCCATTTGTGCATCAGTTCGTGGACCTGCTCGCCGGTCATCGTCTTGGGCAGAACCTGAAGATTGGTGGGCGGCGGAGCTTGCGGGTGCGGTTCCTGTGCGGAGGCGGCGGCGAAGACTGCTGCGCTCGCCAGGGCAACGAGGGCAGAAAGGAACGGGGAAGCGGGTTTCAAGCGAGATCGTCCTCCAGATTGAGATGGGAAGCCGGAACGAAATCACAGTAACAGAGCACTGGCCCTTTACAAAACTGTGTTAAGAACGAGCCGCGTGCCGGCTAAGTTTCGTGCCCCGGAGACGCAGGCGTGCCCGGGCAGGGTGAAGCGGAGCGGCCAGTCGACTGCATGCTTGATGCCGATACGCGCACTGACGTGCACCTTGGGGACCGTGAAGAGGTCGTTGCGAACCTGGAGCGGCGAGCGGGAACTGAGCAGGTCGAGGCCATTGTGCTTCAGACGCGTGAGGCCGAAAGCCTGGCATAGCCTGCTCGGGCCCGAAGTCAGCAGGCGCGGCCGGGCATTGCGTTCCAGCCCGCGATTTGCAGCCATTTGCTCCAGTCCGGCTACCGGCTCAAGGGCGCGCAACAGTACGCAGCCTGCTTGGCCTGGCCTCTCGCAGCTGATGTTCAGGCAGAAGTAGCGCCCGTAGATGGTGTAGACGTAGGCATAGCCCGCAGGGCCGAAAAGAACGGCGTTCCGCGGCGTGGGGCCGCGATGCGCATGCGCGGCCGGGTCGGGCGGGTTGTTGTGGGGGCCAAGATACGCTTCAACTTCGACAATGCGGCCCGCCATGTGCTTCGCGCCGTTTTCGACCTGGTAAGTCAGAAGCTTTCCGAGAAGCCGCGGCGCCACCTGCTCGGGAGGCGCCTCAAAGAAAGAACGCGGCAGCAGGCGACCGGGCAGCTTCGTGCTCCGCGCCGCGGAGCCGAAGCGCTCATCCCGGGGAGGTACGGTGCGCAAGGATTCGCGGGTTGAGGCAACCGGCGCCGGCTTTCGCTGGATCATTCGGCTCCTTGCCCCCGCGGTCCCCTGGTCCCTGTCTTGCTCACTTGTGCGCTTTGTTCCATTCCTTGATCAGGGCCAGGACCTCTTCGGCGTGGCCTTCCGGCTTCACGTTTTCAAAGACATGCAGCAGCTTCTGGTCCGGGCCGATCAGAAAGGTGGTGCGGGCAATGCCCCACACTTTCTTGCCATACATGTTCTTTTCCTTCATGACGCCAAACTGATTGCAGACCTTTTCGTCTACATCAGCAAGGAGCGTGTAGGGAAGGTCGTATTTGGCCCGGAACTTGGCCTGGTCCTTGACGGTGTCGCGCGAGATGCCGAGGACAACGGCCCCGGCAGTCTGAAGCTTTTTAAACTGATCCCGAAAGCCGCAGGCCTCGATGGTGCAGCCCGGCGTATCGGCTCTGGGATAAAAGAAGAGGATGACCGGTTTGCCTTTAAAGTCAGAGAGGCTTACAGTTTTTCCCTCGTCGGTTTCGAGCGTGAAGTCGGCGACTTTTGCATTGAGTTCCATGGGAATTTCCCTCATAGGTTCGATCGAATGAGCATCCGTTTGCATTATGGCCGAGCGGGGGGCGCGGCGTCGTTGTGGATCGCGGTCCCAACGCTGGCCGCTGTGTGCCTGTTGGCTGCTCCGATCGCCTTCGCGCAGTATCCCGGGCAGATTATCAAGAAAGACAAGGACGTTCCTGCGCTCCGGGCCGTCGCCGTCCTGGAGTGGACCGGGGACCTGGGCAAGCCGAAGACCAGCCGCCTGGTTCCGATCACGGTTTACGACGGGGAGCAACTGCAGGATGGGTCGATCTATCTTGCGCGGCCGGAACCCCTCGCGGTCGCTGGCGGCACCGAGTACATCCTGCAAAAGGACGGGTCGCGCATCGGGCTGTTTGACGTGCAGAGCGCCGGGCAGGAGCAGGGTGCCTGGGTTGGCTTCGGGAAATGGAAGCCAATGGAGGTTGCGCGGCCCAAGCCGCATGCGATCGCAAAGGTTGACGAAGATGCCTACGACAGCGACCGCCCGGTTCTGCACCGCAAGCATGGATCGAGCGGCAACAGCTCGGGCGATGCGAGCGAGTCGGCTCCGCCGCCGGATCCGGACCGCCCCACGCTGCACAAGAGCCCTTCGAGCGAGTCGGGGAGCGGCGATTCGAACTCCGGGTCGGGCTCGGCAAGCTCCGGCCCAGGCTCGGGATCGAGCCAGACAGGACCGAGTCAGCCGCAGAGCTCCAGCACAAACAGCAGTTCGTCGTCTCCCGATTCGGACCGGCCAACCCTGAAGCGCGGCAAACAGAAGCCGCAGGCCGATGAAGGGTATGTGGAGTCGGTGCCCACGGCCATCGACCCGGACAGGCCGCGTCTCGCACGCGGAAAGTCGACCGGCGGCGTGACCGACGAGGCCACGCCAACGCTGGTAGGGTTGCCTGCCGGGATGGAACAAACGGTTGCCGTTTCGGACCCACGCAACACCAACGAGCATCCGTGGAGCTACTCCTGGGCGAATCCCGACGATGAAGCGAAGATGAAGTCGCAGCTCGAAGACATCGCCCGGAGCGCTTTGGGGCTGAATCCTCCCCCGGCTCCCGCGCCAAAGCGGACCACTGCCTCCAGGACAAAGGCAAAATCCACGCCTCCGCCCGAGCCCGCGCCCCTGGTCGATGAACAATTCCGCGTCTTCGAGCTTGCCTACGGTTCGGGAGCGACGCTGGTGTTGACGGCGCATACCGATGGAAACGGGGCCCAGCAGAAATTCGTTACCCTCATCGCGCAGCCCGATCTCTATGGCAGCCTGCTGGTGCTCTTCAAGAGTGTGACCGACGCCGCGCACCTCGACGATAAGCCGCGCATGCGCTTGGTCGATGCCGTGGATGCCATGGCCGACAACCGCGGCGAGCTTCTGTTTGAATTGCGCGGGCAGACGCAGCGGCAATTCGCGCTCTATCGCGTTCTGCGGGGCTCCGCCCGAGAGCTTTTTGTGACCGGAGGAGGAGCCGCCTCGCCGGAGGCAGCCAACTGATTCGGATTCAGGCCGGAAAGGCCGCCCAATTCCCCCAGCTGCTCCCTGACAATGCGAGTCCCGGGCCGAACGGCATAGCCGGGAATCAAGCCGACAGCCGTCCAGGAGAAAAAAGTGACTTTCGAGCGATTATTTCGCTCCGATAAGAGATAATGATTGTGTCTCTTATAAAATCTCAGAAAGTGAGAGTGGAATCTGAGCCACTCTTTGAGGACTTATCGAAGAATGGCATCAGTCGTAACCGCCCCGTCCCCTGACAGCGCCAGCGAAGAACAACCGAACGGCACGAGAGCGCTTGCCGACGGCGTTCCTGTCCACTCCACGGCAGCGCGGGAACAGGTGCGCATGGGCAAGGCTGCGACTGTCCATGCAGGGGTGAATTGGCTCACCCTGACGACGATCATCCTCTTCCACGCCGGCGCATTGGCTGCGTTTTTCTTCTTCAGCTGGCAGCGGCTGGCGGTGATGGCGATTCTCTATGTTCTGGCGATCAACGTGGGCATCGGCATGTGCTACCACCGCCTTCTTACACATCGCGGCTATCAGACGCCCAAGTGGGTTGAGTACCTGATGAGCATCTTCGCCACCATGTCGCTCGAGGGAGGTCCGATCTTCTGGGTTTCTACGCATCGCGTGCATCATCAGCTCAGCGATCACGAAGGCGATCCGCATACCCCTCGCGAAGGCGGATGGTGGGCGCATGCCGGTTGGATCCTCTTTGGCGAAGCCCTGCACGCGCAGACCAAGGTTCTATCGCGCTACGTCCCCGACCTGAGCAAAGACAGGTTCCACGTCTGGTTGAGCAAGTATCACTGGCTTCCGATCACGGTGAGCGGCGTGCTGTTGCTGGCCGGCGGCTGGTACTGGGGCGGCTGGAAGAACGCCGTTGGCATGGTGCTATGGGGTGTGCTGCTGCGCGTCACTCTTGGCCTGCACGCGACCTGGCTTGTGAATTCGGCGACGCACCTCTGGGGAAGCAGGCGCTTTGAAACTCGTGATGACTCCCGCAACAACTGGTGGGTGGCGCTGCTGACCGGCGGCGAAGGCTGGCACAACAATCACCACGCCCACCCGGTGAGCGCGCGTCATGGTCTGAAGTGGTATGAGCTCGATCCGAATTTCTGGGGCATCTGGGTCCTCTCCAAGATCGGCCTTGCCAAGAAGATTCGCGTGGCCAAGTTCGATCCTGAAAATCCCAAGCCCGCCGGGCTGTAGCACGAGAGAGATACAAGCAGAGCGGAGTTGCTGAGATTCAGGGGACCGTTGCGCCCTCTGGATTCGTGAGAGCTGCGCTCGCCGGGAGAAACCCGTCCGCTGTGAGGTACGCATGATTGGTCCAGACCAGGTTGTCAATGGAGTCACGATCGGGCTCATCATGATGCTGCTGGGCCTCGTGCCTGGGCTCTACCAGGCGCTTGAAGACGGTATCGCCAACTGCGCCAGCCTCCTCTCCATCCGCTCTCCGTTCCTCACGCGGTCGCGTGAGTTCAGGCAGCCGCGCTGGTTTGCCGCCGTGGGAGTCTTCCTGATCCTGCTGACCTTCCTGGCCTACTACACCCGCTAGTCGCAGCTCAGGCGAGCCGCGCGCCGGCCATTTTCTCGAGCACTGCAATCGGAGCCGATTCCGGCGTGACCATCGCTTCCGGATCCACCAGAAAAGTCTGCTCCAGCGCATATTGCCCGCCGAGCACCGCGTGCGGCACCGTCTCCGTGTAGACCATCCAGCTTGAGCCCGGCGCGAACTTGACGTGCTCGCGAGCGCAGCTGCTCTGAAACGCCGAATCTTCTTTCATGGTGTTATGCAGGCGCATCATGAACTCGTCGTAGGGCGTGCGCCTCCACTGCGGGACCAGAGAGGCCAGCCCTGTGGCCTGCGCCAGCTGCTTGCCGGCGCGCGTTGCCGGGGTGTCCGGCCTCGGTGTGGGGAGTTTGGATGGCGCAAAGATGCCAACGACCTTCCCAAACGGATCGCCAACCACCCAATCGCGCGTGCGCGTGGGATGAATGTTGTGAAAGAAGCGCAGGATGCGCCATCCCCGCGTGGGTCGCGTGGGGAAAGCATCGGTGTGCAGCAGATCGTTGCGGCGGCGAACGGGCAGGTCCCGCCCTTCTTCCTCCAGCGGGCGAAAGCTGGCGTAGTCGAGCCGCCAGCGCCGCGCGTAAGGCGCCAGAAACCCGCCCAGGAACGCATGGACGCTGGCCGAGTACCGGCGCATCACGTCGTGAAGCTGCTGGATGTCCCTCGCCGGCGCAGCCTTTTCATCGGCTCCGCTCAGCGCGTCCCGATCGGGCTTGTAGGCAATGTTTTTGTGCAGGCTGCTGCCGGTCTGCCGCTGGCCGAGCAGGAACTCCAGGTCGGCGACTGGGATCGCAACCGGGGTCTTGGGAAAGTAAAGGATGCCGCCCGCCTCGAGGTGAGCGCACCAGGCTCGAGCCTGGGCATCGCCGGCCGATTGCAGCGCCTCAAGGGGAATCGTGTGGACCGGCATGACTCACTTCCGCACTTTGGCGCGGACCCAGAGCGTGAGAAACAAGGGCAGCGCCATCAGAAGCACGAGGCCCCCCACGGGGAAACCGATGTAGCGATAGCTGTCGGCGTAGTCCACCGCGTGATGCAGAAGGCCGTTCCACACCAGCAGAGAAACAATGGCCAGAAATGTGGCGGCAAAGAACGAGAAAAACGCCGAGGCAAACGCCAGCAGAAGGCTCTGAAAGAGGCTGAAACCCTCGAGCGGGAAGCCGAGGAAGGAGCCGCTGGCGTGGCGGGGCGTATGGGCTGTTGGCATCGTCACTTTCGCGACCCCCCTTGTGTCGATAGAATACAGTTTCATGGCCAGTAACGTGCAAATCGAGTTGTGGCATGCCGAAAAGGTTGCGACGCAGACTCCTGTCGGCGAGGCCCCCAACGGAATTCGCTATGCGCCCTGGGGCGAGACACGCGTCCCGGAATCCGAGTTGGAAAACATCGTAGGCGCCGTGCCGGCCTCTATGTCTGCTGCCCTTTCCAGCCGCGCTTACTATTTCGTGCCCCTCGCCATTGCCGATACCGGCGAGACCATGATCGCGCCGGCCTATACCGTCGAGCTCGGCGACCGCGCAATCTGTCACCGCAACGCAACCTTTGGGACCACCGAAGCCGTGTTCCTGTCGACGCGGCTGGTCGAAGACCGCTTTGGCCTGGCCTTTGAGTTCTTCATCAACGTGGCGCACAACTTTGTCGGTGTTGCCGGCGTACCCGAGAGCTTCTCATCGCTGGTTTGGTCGCAGGCTGAGGCGCAGGTACGCGGCGAATCGAGCCAGGACGCCTGGGAGACACGCCGTCGTGCCCAGGATACGCGCACCAAGGGCATCGACGAGCGTGCCCGCAACGGCTTCTACGAGGCCGCATTCTCCGATGCGCTGGCGATCTACATGCTCTCGCTGGCGCTGGACTTCGACTATCACGACCTGCGCGAGCGCGACTATCCTCTGTTGGCTGCGCCGGCACTCGCGGAACGGCTGCGCCACGTGGCGGGAATGTTTCCGGCCAACCCCGGCTACGAATTCCAGATCCACTACCGCCGCAAGGGCTGACGAGCCCCCTTGAGCGTCAAATCCTGCGCAGAGCGGCCAGCGTGCCGCCGCTGCAAGTCATCGCCGAGCCGCTGCTCGATCCCTGCACTCTCAACGACATCATCCAGACCTTCGACGAGACTGGCGCGTTGGCTTGCGCCACTAGCTCGCGTATAGATTCGCGTTTAAAAACTCGTTCCGGAACTTGCCCCCTGGATCGTAGCTCTGCAGCAGCCCTTTGAACTCCGCAAGCCGGGCATACTGGGCCTGGAGGCGCGCGGGTGGCACGGTGAAAAGCTTCGCCCAGTGCGGGCGCGGCCCGAACGGCGCAAGCTGCTCCTCGACGAGCGGGAGGATTTGCCGCACCTCCGGCCACTCCGGCTTCCACGTGAAGTGAATCGCCAGTGAATCGCGCTGGTACGCCATGCTCATCCAGAGGTTGTCGGCGGCGATGGTGCGCAGTTCCGTCACGAAGAGATGCGGTGTGATGCGGTCGCGCAGCTTTTCGACGGCGAGAATCGCCTCATAGCCGCGATTGCGGGGCACGAAGTACTCCGTCTGCAACTCGCGCCCGCTCGACGGCGTGAAGTTCATCTTGAAGTGCGGCAGCCTCTCGTACCACGGTCCGGGAATCCCTTGCTGTTCCGTGCATGCATCCGCAGCGTGGCCTTCAATCGGGTGCAGCTTCTCGGTCGCCAGCTTCGCGCCAAAAATCTCCGGCGCCCAATCATTTTTGACATCCGGCCCGAGCCGCCGCTTCACCCACACTTGCGTAGCGCGATGGTTCTGCCAGTCGGTAAACAGGCTTACGCTATAGCCCAACCCGAAGATGTCGTCGAAATGATCCTTCAGATGATCGAATGAAAGATTGCGATAGACCGACTGCGCCATCTCATACGTCGGCTGAAGGTTGAGCGTGACGCGCGTGACCACGCCCAGCGCTCCCAGGCCTACCACCGCCCCCGGGAACTGCGCTTGGTTGGCATCGCGCGTGACGTGGATGGTCTTGCCGTCGGCGGTAACAATTTCGAGTCCCGAGACAGCCGTGGCGAGATTGCCGTTGTGGATGCCCGACCCGTGCGTCGCCGTGGCGATTGCGCCCGCAACCGAGATGTGCGGCAGCGAGGCGAGATTGTGCAGGGCGTAGCCGCGCGCGGTGATCACTGGCGCGAGCTGGCCGTATTTGATGCCCGCGCCCACGGTCACCGTTTTGGCCTTGTCGTTGATGTCGATGGAGTCGAGGTGCTGCAGCGAGACCTGGTTCATCTTGCTGTCTGCGATCGTGTTGAACGAGTGCCGCGAGCCGAGTGCGCGCAGCTTGTCGCAGCGTTTCACCACGTCCTGCACGTCGTCCACCGAGGCCGGCGTATACACGCGATCGGCGCTGTAGGTGATGTTGCCGGACCAGTTTTGGCGCGGCGCCGGCTGCTGCTGGCCGGCGGAGAATCGCGAGATCACGCTGCCCGCCACGATCGCTCCTGACGTCTTGAGAAACTCCCGTTTATCCATGGACTCCCTGGCCTCGATCGAGGGGATGTTTCAGATGCGCATCAGTGCGAGAGATCCGCCTCCCGTGCACAGGATCACCAGGTTCATGATCACGAAGAGCAGATCGTAATGCCATCCGGAAGACTTGTCACCCCAGAACCCGGTCTTCCACTCTACGGTTTTTTTGTCGATGGCGCCACCCATGATGAGAATAAGGCCCAGCACCGGCCATTTTGGGTCAGGACGCCAAAGGCGAGCCCAAGCGCTCCGGCAACCTCGGCGATCCCAACGAAAACCGTGAATCCGATGCTCATTCCTATGCTTTCGGCACGCTGTTTGGGCGATTTCAAATGGCTGAAGCCGCTGGTGCCGAAGACCAGCGCCACCATGAACCGCAGCAGAAAAAGGCTCCAATCGGCAAAGTCGGTTGCGCCGGGAATCGAGAACATAGCGACCTCCTCCTCGGGGTTCGTTCGATGCGGCCTGCCAGGCAGAACATTCGGGCGTCTTCCGCATCCAATCAAGAGGATTCGAACGTTTGCAATTAGGATGCGCGGGGGTGAATTGCGCTTCAAACGTGCTGGACGGTTGGCTATTCTAAAAACGATGGCCTGCTCGTTACGGCAGACCTGAGTGGATGTGCCCCAGGCTAACGGGCGAATGGCCGCACCTGCGGCCGTTGTCAAAGCCTGGTTACCGGACACGGAAACCCGGGTTCTGCCCTCGCTCCCCCATCCTGACGAGGAGATCCGGAATGACCGAGATGGAAAAGAAGACGACGAAGACGAAAAAACCGCGGACCACGGCGGCAAAAGCGGCCGAGCCCCAAGTTGCTGCCGTGAAAGCAGTTGAGCCGAAAGCGGCGACCGCACCCAAGCGTGCCGCGAAGGTCACGCAGATCAACGCGTCGCACGAAGAAATCGCAAAACTGGCACACCGTTTTTGGCTGGAACGCGGCCGGCAGCATGGGCACGACGCGGAAGATTGGTTGCGCGCAGAGCAACAGCTGCTGGGCAAGGCGTCCTGACAGAAGGTTGAAAATCGATCGAAGGGTTACGCGCCGGCGTATGCGATGCGGCCCTCGCTGATGGTCCAACGGACTTTTCCTTGCATGGTCCACCCATCGAACGGGGAGTTGTGCGCCTTGGAGCGGGTCTCCTTGGCGCGATACGTCCATTCGATCTTCGGATCAAAGACGACGACATCGGCGAAACTGCCCACCACAAGGGTGCCGCGGCCTTTCAAGCCGAGAAGCGCGGCCGGCTGCGCGCTCAAGAGGCTCAGCACCCGGCCCAGCGGCAGCTTCCACTCCCGGTGCAGCCAGCGCAGGCACAGGCCCAGCGCGGTTTCAAGGCCGGTGATGCCGTTCGGCGCATTCTCAAATTCCACTTCCTTCTCGTGGGTCGCATGGGGCGCGTGGTCGGTGGCAATCGCGTCGACGACGCCATCGAGGATGCCTTCGATCATGGCATCGCGATCGGCAGCCGAACGAAGAGGAGGATTCATCTTGGCATTGGTCGAGTACATTCCCACGTGCTCTTCGGTCAGCAGGAAGTGGTGCGGCGCAACCTCGCAGGTGACGCGGAGCCCATTGCGGCGCGCCTTGCGTACCGCGGCCAACGCGCCGGCCGTCGAGGTGTGCGCGATGTGAAGGTGCGACCGCGCGTCGCGTAACTCGGTAATAAGGCGGATGTCGCGCTCCACCAGTCCCGATTCTGCTTCCGCGGGCATCCCACGCAACCCAAGCTTGAAAGCGGTCGGACCGGCATTCATGCAGGCGCCCTGCGTAAGCCGCGTGTCTTCGGCGTGCTGGATCACGCTCAGGCCGACGCGCGCTGCCGCAGCCAGCGTCTCGCGCATGATGCCGTCTTTGAGAATGGGGTGGCCGTCGTCGGTCACGGCGACCGCGCCCGCTGACTTCAGCGCCGCAAAGTCGTTCAGTGTTTCGCCTTTCGACCCGCGCGTAGCCGCGGCGATCGGATAGACCCGCACCTTGGCGCCCCGCTCCGGCGATTGCATCCAGCGGGTGACTTCGGCGGTGTCATTCACCGGCGAAGTATTGGGCATTGCGGCCACGGCCGTGAATCCGCCCGCCGCCGCGGCCGAAGTCCCCGAGGCGATCGTCTCCTTGTAACCCTGGCCGGGTTCGCGGAGATGAACATGAATGTCGATCAGTCCCGGAGCTACCGTCAGTCCGGTCGCATCCAGAACCTCGGTGCCGTTGGTCGGCTTCAGCTTGTTGGGTCCGCCAATCTCGGCCACGCGGCCGTCTTTGAGCAGGATGTCCTTGGGCGCGTCGATGCCGGCCGAGGGATCGACGAGATTGCCATTGCGAATCAAAAGAGCGGTCAAGCGCGGCCTCCCGTCGTCAGCGCGCGTTCCAGCACGGCCATGCGGATGGCAACGCCGTTGGTGATTTGCTCGAGAATGGCGGACTGGGGACCATCGGCAACGCCCGCCGTGAGTTCGAGGCCGCGAATGATGGGCCCCGGATGGAGGACAAGCGCGGTCGGTGCCTGCGAGGCCAGCCGGTGGCCGGTGAGCTGGTAAGCCGCCTTGTACTGCTCCAGGTCGAGCTGCATTCCGGCAAGCCGTTCGCCCTGAATGCGCAGCATCATCACCACCTGCGATTGCCGCAGCGCCACGTCGAAGTCGCGTTCGATAGAGATGCCTGGGCCTGCGCCCGCGGCGAGTTCCGGCAGCAGCTGCGAAGGACCGCAGAGCACCACCTGCGCTCCCAGCCGTGGCAGCAGGAGCATGTTGGAGCGCGCCACGCGGCTGTGGAAGATGTCGCCGGTGATGGTCACGGTGACTCCGGCGAGGGTTTCCGGCCCGACCGCTTCAACCCCGGGACGAAGATGAGCAAGGATGGTGCGCAGATCCAGAAGAGCCTGCGTGGGATGCTCATGCATGCCGTCGCCGGCGTTGAGGACCGGCAGCCGCGTTGTCTCTTCCAGCAACCAGGGAGCTCCGGATGAATTATGGCGAAGGATGATGGCTTCGGCGCCGAGAGCCCGCAGCGTCAGACCGGTATCCTTCAGGCTCTCGCCCTTCTCAATGCTCGAAGAAAGATTCGAGATCAGAGTGGTGTCGGCGCCAAGACTCTTGGCGGCAAGCTCGAAGCTGGTGCGGGTGCGCGTGGAAGATTCGTAGAACAGCAGGGCAAGGCGGCGCTTCAGAAGGATGCGGTCGCGCACCAGCGGATCCATATGCTCCAGCACCGATGCCCGGGCCAGCACCGCGCCGATCGCCTCGAGCGACAAGTCCTCGACGGAAAGCAGAGAGCCGGGATTGTAAGGAAATGGTGACGGTGAAACCGGTGGAGGATGCAGCTGGCGGCGGGCCGGCGTTGCGGTTGCTGCTGCGGTCATTCTTTAGCCTCTAGCTTCAGCTCAATGCATCGCACGCGAGACACGGAGCGAATGTTCAATCTACCCGTTCGACCAGCAGAACCTGCTCGTCGTTATCGACTTCGCGAAACTTGACCTCGATGATTTCACGGCTGCTGGTGGGCACGGCCTTGCCTACGTAGGTGGCCTCAATGGGCAACTCGCGGTGACCGCGATCAATCAGCACGGCCAGCTGGACCCGACGGGGGCGCCCATGATCGAAGAGGGCGTCGAGAGCGGCGCGAATCGTGCGGCCGGTGTAAAGGACGTCGTCGCACAACACCACGTCGCGACCCGCCACGTCGAATCCAATTGCACCCGGCGTAACCACCGGACGCACATCGGCGGTAGAAAGGTCATCGCGATAGAACTGAATGTCGAGGATGCCGGTGTCGACTGGACGCTTTTCAATCCCCGAGATCAGCTTGCCCAGCCGCTCGGCCAGTGGCACCCCCCGGCGCTTGATGCCGATCAGCGCCAGATCTCCGCTTCCGTTGCTCTTCTCTACGATTTGATGGGCAAGGCGAACCAGCGTACGTTCAATCTCCGAGGCCGACATCAGCCTGCCCTTCACACGCAGGCTGGGATGGTTTGATGCTTCGCTCATGGATTCTCTCTCGCCGGATGATACGAGGCTTGGCTCGTTGCAGCAAGTTGTGGAGAAGTGGGATCGGGTAAGTGTTTACCCGCGTGTTCCAGAAAAAGGCTGGTCAAAGATCGGGGCGTCGCGTGCGGGCGAGCACGCGAGCTCCAAGAGCGCCGCCCCCAACAGCGAAAAAGAGCAGGAAGATCGCATTGAATGCCAGACTGAAGACTTCAATGCCCGCATGTCCCCAGGGAGAAAGCATCCATGTCTGCACCTGGGTCCGCAGCGCCTGTGCCTGGGCCGCGTCGGAAGGTTCCATCTCGGCGGTCCACTCCTGCGTCATTTGCTGGCTCATCTGGACGCGATTTTTCCATTCTGAATCGATCTGGCTGGCCTGATGCAGAACGAACCGCTGCACGAAGAGCGTTCCGCCGCTAATGCTGAACGCAAGCCATGCGGCGAGCAAGCCCGTCACCAGGCCGATGCGTGCGCCGGCGCCGATCGTGATCCAGGCCGGGCCTTGCCCGCGCACGTAGAGCACGACGGCCCACGCCGCCGCCGCCCCCATCCAGATGAGGCCGAAAAAGCCGACCGGCGAAAGGCCGCTTGAAAGCAGGCCCGCAGGCACGGCAAGCAGAACCGCTGCACGCATCGCCGGCTTCCACTCCACCATGCTCGCGTCGCGAGCCGCCTCGGTCCAGCGATCCGCCTGCGTCTGACTGCTGCTCGTATCGGCGGTGTAAACCAATTGTGGCAGCCCACACGAAGGGCAGAAGCAGTCTTCTGCATGTACGGGTTGATGGCAGCGATGGCAGGTGATTTCCATGGAATGGGACAACCTGCTGCAATTCTATGCTGCGAGAACGATGACGGGGGCAAACAAAGCGATTTCGCGGGTAACCCAAAGGCCTGGCAGCCCTCGGACCCGTGATTCGGCGCTGTTACAACGAGGCTTCCGGTTCCTGGTGTGCGACGCTGATCTCCGGCTTCGTCGCCCTGTAGACATGCAGGGCCCGCCCGACGGACACAAAAATGCGCAGCCTGCAGCTTCGGCAGCGCACCGGATAGTGAAGCAGCAAAAGGCGTGGCCACTCCGAGATGCGAAGACGCGAAATTTGATAAGCGGCAAAGCCGCAACGTTTGCAAAAAAGGGTCACGAATTCTTGGATGCAGGTTTGCAAAGCGGGACACTGCGAAGGGCGAAGAAAATCTGTCGGGAAGCGTCTTGCGGGCTAGTTCTTTTCTTCTGATTTGGCAAGCCCGAGCTTGGCCGCAACAATGTCCTCGGCCGCCTGCACGGCTTCTTCGAGCGAGAGATTGGTGGAGTCGAGAAGCACCGCATCGGGCGCGGGCTTCAGCGGCGAATCGGCGCGATTGCGGTCGCGTTCATCGCGTGCGTGCAGTTCGCGAATCACTTCCGCGGGCTGCACCGCGGGCTCGGCGCCAAGCTGATCAAAACGCCGCATCCCGCGCACCTCGGGGGCCGCATCCAGGAATATTTTGGCATCTGCATGGGGGAAGACGACCGTGCCGATGTCGCGGCCTTCCATTACGACTCCACCGCCCGCGCCCATCTCCTGTTGCAGGCGCACCATCCAGGCGCGAATGGCAGGAAATACGCTGACGCGCGAGGCTGCGTCCGTGACTGTCTGGTTGCGGATCAGCCCTGTGACATCCTCGTCGTCGAGCAGGACCCGGTTCTCTTCGTCTCCGGGTTCGAGTCGAATGCGCGTCTCGGCTGCCAGTTCCTCAAGAGCATAACCCTCGTTCAGAGGAACGTCGGAGCGCAGGGCCTTCAGGGCAAAGGCGCGATACATGGCGCCCGTTTCGAGATTCAGAAGACCGAAGTGACGGGCCAGATGACGCGCAATCGTCGTCTTGCCCGCGCCCGCGGGACCGTCAATCGCGACAATGATCTTTCGAACCGGCAGAACGGGCAGCGAGGTGCTCTCGAACCCGCTCATCCGCGCTTTTTCGTCCCCTTGTTAGACCGCGCAGTAAAGCCGAAGTGCTTGCTGTTGCCGGCCTTCACTCCGGCGGCCATTGCGGGCTTGCGGTTCGAACGCGCATCCGGGCGGGCAGTGCGGCCGGAGCTACGCTTGATCGCTGAAGCCTTCGATCCGGGCTTCACCATTTTGGCGTGTCCGTTGCGCTTGCTCCACGATGGAGCCGACGACTTGCTACTGGCGTGGGCTGCCGTGCCGTTCGAGCGACCGCCATTGCTTTGCGACTTCGCCGCGTGAGTGCCATTGGCCTGGGGCTTTCCGTTGCGATGACCATTCTGGCTCCAGCGCGAAGACTGACCCGGGCGAGATCCGTTTGCAGAACGCGATCCCGAGGAGCGCGCGTCGGTTCCACGCCGGGCCATGCGAGCGGCATTCGAGGCCTGTCCCGGGCGGCTTGCGGCAATTGGCTTACGGTTCCGCGGATGCGCCGGGCGGTTCAGGTGCGGCCGCTGAACTGGCTTCTCTGTCTGCACCGGCTCCCTTTGCGGGGTGGGAGGCGCAGGCGGCTCAACAGCGCGAACCGGTGCTGCCGGCAACGGCGCAGAATAGGGCGGCGTATACGAAGTGGCAAACGACGACCGCGACTCGAAACGGTCAAGCCCGCTCGACGAATAACCGCTGCTCGCAAAAGTCGTGCTGCCGTAAGTGGACGAGGTTGGAGCAAATTCGGGCAGTGTCCCGGCTACGTAAAAGTGGGGCGCATGACCCATCGCAATGGTGTGGACTTGCCGGGTGGCCACCAGGCCGCGCAAAACTTCACGAACTTTGCTGCGCGCGGTCAAAGGCGACAGGAAGATCTCGACTTCTTCCATGCTGGCGGCAATCACGGCCTGCAGAAAGATGGACGCAAGCACCGAAATGGCAGTTACCTGCGACGTCGACGCGCCTTCGGCGATGGCCTTCTGGAAACGGTGGCGCAAGAGCTGCCACTTGGCGGCCTGGCCTGGCGCTGCAATGACGGGAATGATGCGCAGTTGCTGCCAGAGCTCCGTGATGGCGCGAACCACCCCGGCTTCGCTGACCTCCCGGCCCAGTGCTTGCTTCAACTGCGAAATTGTCAGCTCATTGGCTTCGAGCAGCTTGTAGGCCTGCACAGCCAGCGGTGAAACCGCACGAGATCCGGTCAGCTGCGGATTGCGGCGCCAGTCTCGATCTCCCCTTAATGCATACACATACGGAAGAACCCAGCTGGCAACCACGTAGTCGGGCTGCTCCCCTGGCTGGCCGAGGAGGTTCAGACGAACCGCAACACCTTCCAGCTCTAGCCGGACCAGCAAAGCTTCGGCGGCGGCGATCTGTCCGGACTCAGGTGTGGCATCGCGGCGTCCGGCGATGGCCTCCACAAAAGAAGGGGCAACCGAAGAGGTGAACTGCTTTCGCGGCAAAAAGAGGCACAGACCGGTTTCTTCAATCCAAGTCCGGGCGTCCTCTAAAGTCAATGTTCCCAGTCCGTTGTGGCGCATACGTTCCGCCCGTGCTGCTGCCAATTGTTCTGCTGTCAAAGAAAAACCCTCGCTTCCAGGCTCGTGCTGGCCCCTGTTGCCGCCCATCTCCTAGGAAATGAACGGTCCCAATGGATTTTAAATCCGAACTAGATGCGATGGAAAGCCCGCAGGATTTCCTTCCAGGAGTAGTGCAAGGCTATCGGACGTCCGTGCGGGCAACTTGTTGGGTGCTCAGTTTTTGCAAGCTCCAACAATAGCCACTCCATACGCGCCGGGTCAAGCGGCGTGTTGATCTTGATGGCCGAGTGGCAGGCGATTGACGCCGCCACTCGGGTGCGAAGGCTGGTGAGCCCCCCGTTTTGGCTCGATCCTCCTGCGCCAGGAGTCGATTGTTCCATGATCTCGGCCAGGGTGCGCTCCAGCTCCGCGCCCTCCAGGCCGAGCGGCGCGGCCTTCACCGCAAGCGTCTGTGGGCCAAAGGGTTCTACTTCAAACCCGTTGCGCTCCAACTCCTCGGCGATCTGAGCGAAAACCACCATTTGCCAAGGCTGAAGCTCGACCAGAAGCGGCATCAGCAGCCGCTGCCGCTGCACCCGTTCCACCTGGCGCTCGCGCAGAAGTTTTTCGAACAATATCCGCTCGTGAGCCACATGCTGGTCGATAATCCACAGCCCGTCTTCGCCCGCGGCAAGAATGAATGACTCCCGAAGCTGACCCATCGGGCGCAGCGAGCCGAGTCGACTGAGATTGGCAGATATCTGCTCGTCTTCCACAAGCGTCGCGTCATTGGAATCCCGGCCCAAAGGATTGGTTTCGATCGAGGAGCAGCCGCTTTGCCCCGCAGCAGGAGCAGATTCGAGGAGCGAAAGGGCGGCTCGGCCGATCGCCTGGTCGGCAGACAGGGTCGGACCTCCATCAAACGGAAGCTTTCCCGGTGTCAGCCGAGGGCCTTGGGGCGTGAGCGCGAAAGGAGCTGCAGAGCTGCTGCCGGACGACTCTGACCCGGGCGGCCCGCTTTCGGAAGAGTGCAGGGGCGGCGCGACCTCATGGCCGGGAGCGCCCGGCAAGGGCGACGTGGCCGGAGGCATCAGAGACGGGCTGGCGAGCGGAGACGAATCGAGCGCCGCCAGGAAACCGGCCGCTGGTCGCGCCTTGATCAACGCCACGCGCAGGCTGTCGCGCACAAAGTCGTGAACCAGCGCTTGCTGCCGGAAACGCACCTCGGTCTTGGCCGGGTGGACGTTGACGTCTACCTCCTCGGGAGGCATCTCCAGGAACAGCAGCACAACCGGAAAGCTCGTAGGCGGAATAATGTTGCGATACGCCTCCGTGATCGCGTGCAGCAGCAGCCGGTCGCGGATCAGCCGCTTGTTCACGAAAATGTAGATCGAGTTCCGGTTGAGCTTCTGCAACTCCGGCTTGGAATAGAAGCCGCTCAGCCGCAGCGTCCCAGCCTGCCGGGGAGCTTCGTCCGGGTCTTTCTTCCAGGGCGGCGGCTCGGGAAGCCCCGGCCGCTCGAAGGGCGTCTCTGCGGCGACCGGCAGAAGCTGCGCCAGCGTCTCTTTGCCGAAGATCTGGTAGATTCGCTCCGCCGTGCGCCCCACCGGCGGGGCCGACAGCAGCGTGTGCGAGGCCGAGACAAGCTCGAAATGCTTCTCCGGATGCGCGAGCGCGTAGTGCGTCACCAGTGCGGTCACATGCGCCAGCTCGGTCGCTTCCGCACGCAAAAATTTGCGCCGCGCCGGCGTGTTGAAGAAAAGGTCTGAAACCGCGATCGTCGTGCCGGGCGGCAACGCCACCTCGTCGACGTGGTGGATTTTGCCGCCGGCAATCTCCATCCGTGTGCCGGGCGTGCCCTGCGGCGGTTCCGCTGTCTCCAGCGTGACTCGCGCGACCGAGGCGATCGACGGCAGTGCCTCTCCGCGAAACCCTAAGGTCGCGATGGCCAGCAGATCATCGGCCGACCGCAGCTTCGAGGTGGCATGTCGCTCGAAGGCCAGCAGCGCGTCGTCGCGACTCATGCCGTGGCCGTTGTCGGCGAGGCGGATGAGCTTCCGGCCTCCAGCCTCCACTTCCACACTGATGCGCGTCGCGCCGGCGTCGAGAGCGTTCTCCAGCAGCTCTTTGACGACCGAAGCGGGGCGGTCGACCACCTCGCCGGCGGCAATCTGGTTGGCCACCTGATCGGAGAGAACTCGAATGCGCCCCATCAGGGACTAGGGTAACGCAAGCGCCGCTCGAACCACGCGGGCGCGGTCACTTCACTGCATTTCCCCTGCAGTGATCGTGCCCGCACTGGCACACCACTTCTGTTTTCCCTTCCATTCCTTCGCAATGAGCGCTGCAATACTTTGAACCATCGGGCGGAACGCATGAACAAGCAGCATTGGCACATTTTTTGGGGGAAGCCATCGAGTCTCCTTGGCGTCCGGCTTCGAGGCGGCCGAACACAAGCCAGTTCGATGCGGGTGCGCGGCAGAGGGATGGTGGATTGAGATTCTGATGCCCGCGCCCGAGGTTGCCCTGGTTGCCTCGCCGACATCAAGCCGCGACGGGGTGCGTCTGATCCAGAGCGTCTCGCAATAGCGCGCAGCAGTGGCGGCCCAATTCGTAAGCGCCGGCGCGGGGTCGCTCTTGGGCGAGCGCATCGCTCTTTTACCAGGCCTGGTTGGCTTTCTCGAGATCGCCCTCGATCCAGGCCGGCGCGCATTCGGCCGGAAGCGTGACGCTTCTGTGGATGCAATGTGCATGACGTCACTCGTGTTTTTTCCCAGAATGGGAAAGATGCCTCAAAAGCCTGGCTCACGGCCGCCGGGACGTTTAGGCTGCCGAATGAACGCGACGCTCAAAAATGAAAAATGCCGCTCGAAAGCGGCAGTTTGATGGAAAGAATCCCGGCCGGATCAGATGCCCATGCCGAACTCGGCGGTCTGCGACTCACCGGCGTTCGAGTAGAAATCATAAGGCGTCCGCTGGTTGAATTTATAGCGATCGCGCAGTTCGCGCCCGATATAGATGCTCAGGGCGGCTACCGCCATCCCGACCGAAAACCAACCGAGCACGCGCAGAGGGTGGCGCTCTTCGGACTCTCCGCCAAGCGTGACCGAATTGGATTCGAGCGACATTGGAGCTCCTTGTTCTGTCCACATGATATCTCAGTTCTTATTGGACTCGTCTCACATTGGAAAAGTGAGGCTACAACTAATGTTGGATGCTGCGCCTGCTTAGTGAATCGACTCGATCTTCGAAATCCATGAATTTTTCATCGCCTCGGGCAGGAAGCTTGCGCGCATGGAATTCAGGGCAAGCTGACGCAGTTCATTTCGGGAAAAACCCTGCTCCCGGTGGGCGAGAAGGTATTCATTCGCCACGTCCGAGCCAAAGAACGCGGGGTCGTCGGAGTTAAGCGTGACCAGCAGTCCGGCATCAAAGTAGCGCCTCATCGGATGTTCGCCAAACGAACGGCAGACCCCGGTGCGCACGTTCGAAGTTGGATTCAGCTCGAGGCCCGTCTGCCTCGCCTTCAGCTCTGCCAGAAGTGTTGGATCGGAGATCGCCGAAAGCACATGGCCCAGCCGCTCCGAGCCGATCGAGAGCGCCTCCCAGATCGCCTCGGGCCCCGTGGTTTCCCCGGCGTGGTTGGTCAGCCGCAGGCCGGCCTTGTGGGCTTCGGCATACAGAGCTCGAAAAGCCTCGGAGCCGCATTGGCGTTCGTCGCCGCCCAGGCCGATGCCGATGATCGAGGGGTAGCCGGAGCGCAGTTCGGCCGCTTTGCGAAACACCCGCTCGGCCTCGGGGACTGTGAAGTGTCGCACCGCGTCGAAGATCCAGTAAAGGGAGACACCCAGCTCTCGCTCGCCGCGTTCCCGCGCCCGTTCCAGGCCCTCAAAGATGGGCTCAAAACAAGCCAGGTCGTGGTCCCGCCACATGTAGATGACGCCCACCGAAATATAAACCTCGGCGTGCACCACCCCCTGCGCCGCAAGCGCCTCGAGCATGCGCCAGGCCGCCAGCTCGTAATCTTCGGGCCCGATCAGGCGGCGTGTCACGGCTTTAAAAGCGTTGATGAAGCCGGTGAAATCGGTGAACTGGTAGAGGTCTTTGGCCTCCGCGAGCGAGATGGGCTGGGCATCGTGGCGCCGGCTGAGCTCGACAAGGGTCGAGGGCGTGATGGTGCCCTCCAGATGAAGGTGAAGCTCGGCCTTGGGCAGGCGGCGGATGAACGCAGGAATGTCGTCCATCTATCGAGTGTAATGGGTGAG
>DATJMC010000125.1:0-42229 GCA_035508975.1 Occallatibacter sp. | reverse complement strand
GCGGACAGCGTTTACGTCGATGCCGCGCAACACGGCTCGGGCCTGACTGCTATCCAATACCGCACCGCCCCCGGCGCCTCGACGCAAGACATCGAGCTCAACATCGAGCCGCCCCATCGCCTTCGCATCGAGAAGCGCGGCAATACCTTCACCATGTTTCTCAGTATGGGCAGCGAACCGCTCCATCAGGTCGGCGCGTCCATCAAGCTCCCCCTCAAAGAGCCCTTCTATGCCGGCATCGGCGTCTGCTCGCACAACAACGACGTCACCGAGAAGGCAACCTTCTCCGGCGTCGAGCTCACCCCTCTCGCTTCCTCGCCATCCACAAACCTCGCGCTCTACAGCGCTCTTGAGACCGTCAACCTCGACTTCGAAAACACCCGCCAGACCGTCATCGCCACCGGCCGCTTCCGCATGGAAGCTCCCAACTGGTCCCGCGACGGCAAGTCGCTCATCTTCGATCGCGATGGTAAGCTCTGGACCGTTCCTTCCGAAGGCGGCGCACCCGCGCAGCTCGACACCGGCGCGGCAACGCGCTGCACGGGCAGCCACGGCCTCTCGCCTGACGGCAAGTGGCTCGCCATCAGTTGCAGCATGCCAGACAAGCCCGAGACGCGCGTCTACATCGTCCCTTCCGCCGGCGGCGATCCGCGCCTCGTCACCGAAAACCCCGCATCCTACTTCCACAGCTGGTCGCCTGACGGCAAGACCATCGCCTTCACTCGTCCCAGTCACGGCTCCGGCAACATCTACTCCATCTCCGTCGATGGCGGGCCGGAGGCCGCGCTTACCACCGGCGCTGGCATCAGCGACGATCCCGACTACTCGCCCGACGGCAAGTACATCTACTTCAACTCCGATCGCAGCGGCTCCATGCAGATCTGGCGCATGCTCCCAGACGGTTCCCATCCCGAGCAAATTACGCACGACGAACTTCAGAACTGGACCCCGCACCCGTCCCCCGATGGCAAATCGGTCCTCATTCTTTCCTATGCCCACGACGTCACCGGCCATCCCGCCAACAAGGACATCGCGCTTCGCATCCTGAATGTCGCCGACGCGAAAATCCGCGTCCTGGCCAACATCGTTGGCGGCTCGGGAACCGACAATACGCCCGACTGGGCTCCCGATAGTCAGCACCTCGCCTTCGTCAGCTATCAGATGCTTCCCGCGGACGACGGGGCCCAGTAAGCGATCATTCCGGCTCATCCCCGCTTCGCGCCCATCGGTCACAGCGACCCCTCGGTCCTCTGCCTCATCTGGCCTTGAAACTTCCTCCCTGCATCTAAACAGCTGGCAATGAATGCGAGTGAGACGGTGCGGCATCTCCGCATCAGCCCTCGAAACCAAAGCCTTCTTTGTGGATTCTCCGCTTCTGCGGGTTCCCATGTTCGTCTTGCGCGCTCGTTGTGCACTTCCCCAATTCCCCCAACCGCACGTCAAGGGCCCGCGCTTCTTGTGAGGAGGCATCGATGTACTCTTTCCCCATTTCTTTCAGCTCGATTCCATCGCGAGCCGCACACTATGCTTTGCGGCTTTTTTTGTGCTCGCTGGTCGCCATCGGGTGCAGGCCGGCGCTTGCCCAGTTCAACGGATCCTTGAGCGGCACCGTTACCGATTCAACCGGCGCAATCATTCCCGGCGCAAAAGTCACGCTCATCGATAAGGAAACCAACCAGGTCAGAACAACCACCTCGACCGACACGGGCCTCTTTCAGTTCAGCGCGCTTGCGCCCGACCAGTACCGGCTCGACGTCGCGAGGCAAGGATTCAAATCAAAGGAAATCGCTCAGGTCGTGCTCATTCCCGAGCAGCCCAACGTCCTCAACGTGCAACTCGAGGTTGGTGCTGTGGCGCAGACCGTCACCGTCAATGGCTCCGCCGCTCCCCTGCTCGATACGGGCACTGCGACGCTCAGCGCAACCATCAGCAGCCAGCAGATTCAACACCTCCCATCGTTCAACCGCGATGTCTTTCAGCTCGCGCAGTTGGCTCCCGGATCCTTCGGCGATGCCTCGCAGGGTAGCGGCGGAGGAAGTTACGAGTTGCCGGGCAATCAAGGCCCCGGCGGGTCCGGCGCCAGCGCCGCTGGCATCTTCCAGACTGAGAACGGCCCCCAGATCCAGGCTCGCGGCGGCCAATACGAAACCAACGGCATCTCCATCGACGGCATCAGCACCGTGAGCGCCGTCTGGGGCGGAACCTCCGTCATCACGCCCAGCGAAGATTCGGTGCAGGATGTCAAGATCGTCTCCAATAGCTACGACGCCAGCGTCGGCCGCTTCAGCGGCGCCCAGATTCAAGTCACTTCCAAAAGCGGAACAAACCAATTGCACGGAAGCGCCTTCTTCAAAGCCTCGCGGCCCGGCCTGAACGCTTATCAGCGCTGGAATGGGCTCGGATCCGATACCCCCGGCACCCCTGCCACCCGCGGACTCAACCGCGATGACTCGCGCTTCAACAACTACGGCGGCAGCCTCGGCGGTCCCTTCTGGCGCAACCACCTCTTCGGCTTCTTCAACTGGGAAACCAGCCCCTACTCGGCCAGCACTACCGCCCAGGCATGGTATGAAACCTCGCAGTTCGATTCAACCGCAGCTCCCTCCGGCAGCGTTGCCTCAAAATATCTCGGCTACAAAGGGGTGGGCGTTGCTTCCAGCGGGCTCATCGCCCGGACCTGCTCGCAGATCGGTCTCCAGGAGGGAAAAAATTGCGCCACTACCTCCGGCGGCCTCGATCTCGGCTCTCCGCTTAAGGGAGTCGCGCTTGGCACGCAGGATCCCTCCTACGGCGGCTCCGCCAACTCTCCTGGCATCGGCGGCGGCCTCGACGGAGTCCCGGACGTCGGCTACTTCAACACCGTAAACCCAACCACCATCTCCCAGAATCAGTACAACGGCCGCTTGGATGCCCAGATTCGCGGCAACGACCATGTCGCCTTCGCCATCTACTGGGTGCCCATCACCACCACCGACTACAACGGCCCCATCCGCTCGGCAAATCTCTGGCACCATACCCAGGTCAACGACGCATTCTCGCTGATCTGGAACCACGTCTTCTCCGCCACCTTGCTCAATGAAGCCCGCGCCAACGCTGCCGGCTACCGCTGGAATGAAGTTGCCTCCAACCCCCAGGAGCCCTTCGGCCTGCCGCAGGACAACATCGGCAATGTCAACGACAGTTCTTGCGGCGGATCGGCTTGCAGTTTCGGTACCGCAAACTTCCAGTACTTCGGAGCCCCCGGGCCCACCGATCTCAATCAGTGGACCTACGACTACAACGACACGCTTACCAAGATCCTAGGCCGCCACAGCATCAAAATCGGCGGCGATCTCACCCGCCTCTACTACCTGAACAATGCCGTCTATGCCGCGCGGCCCACCTTCACCTTCCGCAACCTGTGGGACTTCGCCAACGACGCACCCTTCAGCGAAACCGGTGAGTTCGACTCCACAACCGGCGTACCCAGTTCCAATCGCGAAGACAACCGCATGAATCTCTGGGGAGTCTTCGTGCAGGATGACTTCAAGCTTCGCCCCAACCTCACTCTCAACTTGGGCCTGCGCTGGTCTTACTTCGGCGCCTTCTACTCCAAGCAGAACAACCTCGATGTCTTGAGATTCGGACAGGGAACCACTGCCCTCAACGGCTTGAACATTCGCGTGGGAGGTCCGCTCAATAACCCTGAAAAAACCGACTTCGGCCCCCAGTTCGGATTTGCGTGGCTCCCCAATGAGTCCTCCGGGCACCTCGTCCTGCGCGGCGGTTTCGGCATCAACTACAACCAGAACGAAATCGCCATCCTCGCCAATGGCTTCGGCAACCCTCCGAATGTCGTGAACGAGGACTTCTGCTGCTCGACCCCGACCAGCAATACTCCCGGCATCCTGTACGAAACCGCCACCAACATCAACTCGCTCTTCGGCTACGCTCCCAATCCCGCCACCATCACCACCTTCGGATCCAATAACCTTCCCACCAGCGGCGTCACCTCCGTCACTGGGTTCACCTACAACCCGGGCACGATCACCAATTACCACTACTCGCTCGACATGCAATATCAGTTCCCGCTCCAGGTGGTTGCCACTCTCGGCTACCAGGGGAGCGAGTCTCGCCACCTGCTCATCCAGGAAAACTACAACGCCGTTGCCGCTGCCCAGGGAATGGCTCTGAATCCCGTGGTCAACTTCCTCGACTACTATCCCAACGACGGCACCGCCAACTACAACGCCATGATCGCGACCCTGAAACACACCCTCTCGCATGGCTTCAATGTCGAAGCGCAATACACCTGGGCCAAGTCAATGGACGAAAACTCCGGGCCCTACGAGGAAGACCCCTATCCCTACAACTCGCACTACGCCTATGGACGCTCCGACTATAACGTCGCCGATGCCTTCAAGCTTTTCGGCCTCTGGCAACCGGTGTTCTTCCACGGCGGCCATGACTGGAGAGAAAAAGTCGCGGGCGGGTGGTCGCTCAGCGGGATCTACAACTGGCATTCCGGGTTCCCCATCAACCCGCTCTACAACGTCAACACCTCCGGCGGGCTCTACTACAACGGCAGCGGTTATTCGCAACTGCGCCCGGCTGCTTACCTCGGCGGAGCAGGCTCCAGCACCGCCAACTCCGCCTTCATGCAGGCCGCCAACCCCAACTATCACGGAAATGGCACCCTCTACTTCGCCGCGCCGACTTTCGTGAATGGACCCACGTTTCCCGCGACTGCACCGCCGCCTGCTCCTGGAATTCAGCGCAACAGCCTCAATGGGCCCGACTACAACGACTTCGACGCCTCGCTCACCAAGGCATTCGGGTTTCCGACTAGCCGGATCTTCGGCGAGCGCGCAATGATCGAGTTTCGCGCCGACTTTTACAACCTCTTCAACAAAACCAATGTTGATCCATCGACCATCGACAACACCCTCGGGTCTGCCAATCCCGATGGAACTCTTTCGTCGTTTAACCCCGACTTCGGCGTGGCGCGCGGCGCCCTGGGCAGCCGCACGATCCAGTTGCAGTCGCGCTTCAGCTTCTAGCTACCCTTGCGAGCGGGTGCCCAGGTCTCGCTTTTGAGACCTGGGCGGAAGTCCGCTGCATGCAATGCCTGCGTGCACCATCGCGCCGCGCTCACCGCGCAGCTATCTTCAGCACCGCCAGCCCATTCACCGGCAGCTGCAAATCCAGCGTCCCATTTGCCAGACTCCTGCGCTCCGGCGGACCCAGCATCGACGCCTTGTTCAGCGCCGCAATCTGCGCCTGCGTCGGGTACTCCGGACTGCCCATCGCCCGGTACGCCTTCATCGGATTCCCGTGCGCATCATCCACCCGCTCAATCTCCACCGCCGACCCTGCCGGCACACCCTTGAACGTCAGGTGCAGTGTCATCGGCGCACCTTCCGCCAGCTTGTCCATATCGACCAGGTTCCACGCAGCCACCACCAGCGTCCCATCCCCCTTGCGCGTCACCAGAACATCGTCCGCCGCATTCTCGATCCGCTCCCCACCCAGGTCATGCAAAATCTCGAAGTCATAGAAACTCGGCTTGCGGATACGGCCCGGCGCAATCAACCCGAACCCGCCATCGAACGGCTCTTTCTTCACGCCCCCCTCTTCAAACACGTCATCGAAAGTCCACCACGACATCATCTTCACCAACCCATCGCACTGGCTGATGTCATGCGCCAGCGCCGGCCCTACATACCAGTTATCGCGTGCGTCCAGAGGCCCATACGACGGCACATTCCACTCCGTCCAGAACAACGGCAGCGACGGCGACGCCGACTGGCCGATCTGGTCGTGCACCATCTTCACCGCCCGGCATACCCGGTCCCGCATCGGAATATCTTCCTGTGTCCCGAAAAGGTCCTGCACCGTGTCGTCGGCGTATCCATGCGTCGAGACAAAATCAATCGGCACGTGCTCGCTGTTCACATGCTCCAGAAACGCCGGAATCCAGTGTGCCGCCGCCGTTGCCGGCCCTCCTACGCGCAATCTCGGATTCACCGCCTTCAGGTCCCGCGCCGTGTGATCGTATAACACAAAATATGTCGCCTGCTTCGGATCGCCTGCCCAGAAATCGATGTTCGGTTCGTTCCATACTTCGAAGTACCACTGCGAAACTTCGTCGATTCCGTAGCGATCCACCAGATGCTGCGCGAACGCATGAATCAAAGCATCCCACTTCGCATAGTCCTTCGGCGGCGCGACGTTCTCCTTGTACCAGAAAGGATGAATTACCTGCTTCGACGCCAGCTTGTACGGCATGAAGCTGATCTCGACAAAAGGCCGCACCCCGCGCGCCAGTAATCCGTCGTAAATCTCATCAACATAGGTGAAGTTGAAAACCGGGTTCCCGTCCTTGTCTTCGTCGTAAACCCCCACGTCATCGAGAAAGATCGCATGGAAGCGCACATAGCGCATGCCGATGTCGTCATGAACCTCCTTCAGGTCGTCCAGATAATTCGCACGCAACGCCAGGGTAGCGTGCCCCGATCCGAACATCTCGTCCCAGAACTGTGGCAATGGATGAGCCGGTGCGTGCGCATCAATCGTGATCGCAATCGGCGGTCTCTGCGCGCTTGCACCCACCCGCAAAAAACCCAACACGAGGACAGCGAAAACCAAAACGGAACGCAAACAATGAGTCATGCGGACTTCCTGATTTGAATTTTTGACCGGGGACCGCGCCACTGCCTCACGGCGCGCAGATACAGGCTTACCTGCAGTTGGATGCGCTTCGTTCCGGCTCGCGCCTGCCGATTTCTATCCACGCGCGGATGCCCGGCTTCAACCGCCGGGCATCCGGATTGACCACCAACACGTCAGTAGCGGAAGGGCTGCCCCATCAAATGATCCATCGCGCGGTCGTAGCCGCGCCGAAAGCCCTCGCGATAAGCATCGCGCAGCTCCGGCGGCAGATGCGGATGGCGATATTCGTCGCGATTGTCTACGTTCGGCGCCCGATGGTTTTCAAAATCGTGCCGAGCGCCCTCGATGCCGTCGTGAAAGCCGCGACGCTGAATATCGTTGAACTCGGTGGGAAAGGCATCCCACTGCGGCGGGGGCGGCGGCGGCTCCGCGGCCCGGAAACCCGGCTGCCCACCCATCAGATGCGACATCGCCCGCTGATAGCCCCTGCGGAATCCATCGCGGAAAGCCTCCCGCTGTTCCGGTGGCAAGTTCGGATGACGAAAGATCTCGTGATCATCCACATCGGGATGGCGCTGCGTTTCGACATCATGACGCGCCGCCTCCACACCTTCATGAAAGCCCTGGCGCTGGATGTCGTTGAGTTCCTGGGGTGGCGCGTCCCAGCCATACCCGGGAGCCTGCGCGGCGGCCCGCGTCATCGTCATGGTAGAAGCCGTGAGCAGAAATGCAACTGCGGAAATAGCCATTCGGTTGAGATGCATCGTTCGATCTCCTTCCTGCAGGTTGATAAGTTTGGAGGCGTGGCCGACTGGGCGGGAAACGAATGTGCCGGCGCTTGAAACCCCTGCATGAGGCGGGGTCGTGGTTGACGCCATTGTATCCCCGCCCGCTCATTCGCCGCACTGCTCCTCTCGATGCGCCCATCGTCCGCAGTCCCCACGTCACGTACGAACTGTATTCGCCTCTGGGATCCTCTCTGCGGAACAGATATACTCAGCGCAAATCCCTGTTTTCCGCCGAGGCGATCCGCATGCGAATAGGCCGGCCTGGAAGAATTCGTTTCTGCATCTGTGCCGCGGCGCTGCTTGCGTTCCTGCCGCTTTGCCTCGCGCAGACTTCTACCCACAAGAAAGCCGCCGAGCCCAAACCCGAACCTACTGAACCCGACCTCGTCGAGTACATACGCGGCGCGCTTCTTTCCCTCAGCCCCAGCGACGGCATCAACGACAATCTCGAAGTCCGCTACGACGACACCGCCAAGGTCCTCACCATCATCGGACCCTCCGGTCGCTGCGACGCGTTTCTCACCGCCCTCGATCCCAACCACGCCGTCTGGGACGTCTTCGATCCCAGCGACAGCGACCGCCAGCGCGAAAAACTCCTGCGCCTCACCATGGTTTCCGTCATCGGCAAAAATGCGCGCACCTGCTATGACCCCGCCAACCACGTCAACCTCGACCTCATCGGCAATCGCGCCCGCTTCCTCTTTTCGCAGCCCAAGGCCGACGACATCCCCGGCTTTCAGGACAAGATGGCCAAGGCTTTCAAGAAGCTGATCGTGCTTGCCGGCGGCGAGCCCGAGAAAGACCTCTTCTAACGAAGAAGGGCGCACTCGCAACACTCTCTCCGGCTGTCTTTGCGGAGCGAGCAGCGGCCTTCAGTCTGCTGAAATTCCTCGGCGCGGCTTAGACCGCCGCTTTGGGGCTGTTCTCACCCAAACACCTGGGCGCGCTTTATCTCGCAACCGGCTCACCCCCCAACGTTCACTCCCCGATTCGGCCGGAGACACGACCGCCCCCGGGCATCCCGGAGGCGGCAGAGCGTGGATTTTTATCGCCGCGTCATCCGACGCAGCGGCAACCGAACTACTTTACGGCCGCTTCTTCGGCCACAGGCTCGGTCGAGTCCGCAACCACCTGTACCTTGATGTGCGCGGTCACTTCGCGATGCAGCTTGATCGCAATCGTGTAGTCGCCTAGGCTCTTCAACGGCTCCGACAACTGGATCTTGCGCCGGTCCACATCGAATCCCTTGGCGGCCAGGTCCCCGGCAATGTCCGCCGAAGTCACCGATCCAAACAGCTGCCCGTTTTCCCCGGACTTGCGCGTAAAATTCAGCACCACCGGCTGCAGCTTCCCAACCAGTTCCTCTGCCTGCGCCTTCTCGGTTGCGGAGCGGCGCGCTGCCGCCGCCTTCATCTGCTCGATCACGCTCTTGTTCGCTTCGGTCGCCTGCATCGCCAGCTTGCGCGGCAGCAGGAAATTACGACCGTAGCCATCCGCCACCTTCACTACGTCTCCGCGATGACCCAGGTTGGCTACGTCTTCCTTCAGAATTACTTCCATTGTGAAATTCTCCAGTGTTGCAGGCGGCGTCATCCCCTGCCGGTCTGTTAGATTCTCCCCCGGCCAGGGGGTTGCGCCGCGCAAGATTCTACAACGGCATCGGAAGCATTGTCTCCCGACTCGTCCTTTCTCTTCCTGACAACTCCCTACAACTTCTGGGCCATTACCCGGCAGACAAAGTCCGGAACCGCTGCTTAGTGATGCGTGGCAAACGGCAGCAACGCGATGTTGCGCGCCTGCTTGATCGCACGCGTCAGCCGGCGCTGGTGCGTCGTGCACACTCCAGTCAACCGACGCGGCACAATCTTCCCGCGTTCGGCCACGAACTGCTGCAGCAGCCGCACGTCGCGGTACGGAATCGCGTCGATCTTCTCCGTGCAGAACTTGCACACCTTCTTGCGCCGGAAAAATTTTCCCCGGCCGCCGGGTCCTCCCGGCTTCCCGCCCGGCCGTCCGCCAGGCCCAGGCCCACTCTGACCGCCGCCCGGTCCTGCGCCCGGAGCCGCTCCTGCACCCCCCTCGGGCGCCTTCGTTTGTGTCTCTTCTGCCATCTGTTTCCTCGTTTTCTTATGAACTCTGGCGCTCGCGGCTCTCCGGCTTTCCGCCGGCCAGCCCGAGCAATCCGTCATACGCAGACAGGCGCTTCTACAACGTGCCTGCCCTTGATCCCCGTCTATGCGCTCGCTTGCACCGGCTCCGCAGGCTCAGCATGCGCCGTAGACGCCGGCGTGGGCGCGGGAGCCTGCGCTGGAGCTTGAGCCACTGGCTCTGCACTCAGCTTCCTGCGCGTTCCGCGAAGCGCCTTGACCTTCGCCAGCCGCTTCTCTTCCTCGTCCATTCGCACCGTAATAAACTTGATCACCGGCTCCGACACGCGCAGCCTGCGCTCCAGTTCCGTCACCACCGCGCCGTTGGCTTCGAGCGTCATCAGGATGTAGTTCCCATCGCCAAACTTGCGCACCACGTAGGCCAGCTTCCGCCGTCCCATCTTCTCCACGTTCTTCACCACCCCGCCACCATTGGTAACGGACGTTGTGAAGCCGGCAATGAGCTTGTCCACATCTTCATCGACCGCATCCGGCCGAACAATAAACATCACTTCATACACTCGCGACATCCGGTTTCCTTTTCTGCAGTCCTCTGAACACAGCCTTCAGTTCATCCGGCCTGGCTCCTAAGCCATCCTGTTCTCTGTGCCCTCAACTGCTCTCACGACCCTGTTCCTTACTCCCGATTCCCTACTGCCTATTCCTTGTCTTTCCGGTTAAACTCGTTCATCGCCGGCCCCGGCCCGTCCTGGAGAATCCGCCGCGTCGCCGCAGCCACCCGGTCGAGCACCTCATCGAGCACCGTCAGATCCCGCTTCCTCATCGGCGACAGCAGATATTCCCTGCCCGGCCGCCTGCCTCCCGCTTCTTTCGCTTCGGGCGGCAACTCCGGACCGACACCGATCCGCAGTCGCAACCAATCTTCCGTGCCCAGAGCCCCGGTCACGCTGCGGGCTCCGTTGTGCCCCGCCGGCGAACCGCGCTCCCTGATCTTGAACGTCCCCAGCGTCAGATCGAGCTCGTCGTAAATTACGAGCAGATCCCGCGCCGGGTCCACTTCAAGCTCCCGAATCAGAGCGGCCACCGACGCGCCGCTCAGATTCATAAACGTCTCCGGCTTCGCCAGCACCACGTCGCGCCCTGCAATCCGGCACATCGCAGTCACTGCCCGGCACCGCCGGTTCTGCACCACAACGCCCTCTTGCTCGGCGATGCGGTCGATGGCCATGAACCCCGCGTTGTGCGGCGTCCACAAATACTCCAGGCCGGGATTGCCAAGCCCAACCACCAGGAACGGACCAAGGCCGATGCGTGTCACCATCTCGTTCTGTTCTTTTGCCGGATCAGATTCTCCCGGCATGTCATGCGCATCCGTCTCGGCCAAGGTTTACTTCTTTGCCCCAGCCTCGGGTTTCTTTGCCGCGGCTCCCGCAGCTCCCGCTGCCGGTTCCGCTTCCGTCTTGCCCTTCTTGGCAACTTCCGGCTCCGTCGGTGCAGCTTCGGTTCCCGCTGCCGCCGCCTCGCCTTCCGCAGCCGGTGCAACCTCTTCCTTGATCGCCACGACGTGCGCCACGGTCGCATCTTCGGCGTCGAGATACTTGATCTTGTCCGAATGCGGCAGATCGCTCACGCGCAGCACGCCATGCATCGCCAGGTTGCTCACATCCACGTCGATGTGGCTCGGAATATCGGTCGGCAGGCACTCGATCTCCACCTCGCGCATTACCTGGTCCAGGATGCCGCCCTCGGTCTTCACCCCCACAGGCGTCCCCAGCAGCTTCACACGCACGCTCACCTGCAGCAGCTTGTCCAGCGCAATACGCTTCAGGTCGATGTGAATCAACTGGTCCTTGATCGGCTCGCGCTGCCAGTCCACAATCATGGCCTTGGCCGCCGCCTGGCTTCCCACGGTCACGTCGAAAATCGTGTTGTGCCCCGTCTCGGAATAAAGAATCCGCGAAATCTGCTTCGGATCCACTTCCACCGCGACTGCCTCGTGGCCGCCGCCGTAGATCACCGCAGGAATCTTGCCCGCGGCACGCACCCGGCGCGCTGCGTTCTTGTTGAACTTGCCCTCGCGGGGCTTCGCTATCACAACTTCAGGCATCTCTTCTCTCGTTTCCTCGGGCACGTGAAAACAGCTGTCAGCTCCAAGCCTCTCGCTGTAACCTGTCGCTCCCTTTGTTTGATTGAAGCAGCAGGCCATCTGGCCCCGCTTCAGGTTTCTGTCACACGGGAAGTCCACTCCCGCCACTTTCCCTTCGCGCCATCGCAAAGGTCCATCCCACGCAGTCCTGGCTACAGCTGAAAGCTGAGAGCTGCCTTTACGAGAACAGCGTGCTTACGCTGGTCTCCATGTGAATGCTCTCTATCGCCGCGCCCAGCAGGCCCGCAATCGACAGCACCTTGATCTTCGGCAACTTCTGCGCCGCGTCGCGCAGCGGAATGGTGTTCGTCACCACCACCTGCTCCAGCCGTGAATTCGCGATGCGTTCAATCGCCGGTCCCGAAAGCACGGCATGGCTCGCGCACGCATAAACACTGGCCGCGCCATTTGCGTAAAGCGCATCCACCGTCTTCACCAGCGTGCCCGCCGTGTCGATAATATCGTCGATGATCAGGCACGTCTTGCCTCCCACCGCGCCAATCACGTTCATCACTTCCGCAACATTCATATCCGTCCGCCGCTTGTCCACAATCGACAGCGGCGCGCCCATCTTCTGCGCAAAATGCCGCGCCCGTTCCACGCCCCCCGCGTCCGGCGATACCACCGTCAGGTTCGGCAGATTCAACTCCCTGAAATACCCCACCAGCACCGGGCTCGCAAACATGTGATCCACGGGAATATTGAAGAACCCCTGGATCTGCGCCGCGTGCAGGTCCACAAAAAGCGCCCGGTTCGCGCCCGCCGTCGTCAACAGGTCCGCAATCAGCTTCGCGCTGATCGCCACACGCGGCCGATCCTTCCGGTCCTGCCGCGCATAGCCGTAATACGGAACGACCACCGTGATCCTGGCCGCCGATGCCCGCTTCAGCGCATCAATCATGATCAGCAACTCCACTAGATGCTGATCCACCGGGTAGCACGTCGGCTGCACTACAAATACATCCACGCCCCGCACGTTCTCGAGCAGCTGGAAGTACACCTCGCCGTCCGCGAATCGCTGCAGCTTGGCCTCGCCCACCGGAACCCCGATGTGGCGGCCAATCTCTTCGGCCAGAGCCCGGTTGGCCGTCCCCGAAAACAACTTGAAGCGCTTGTCCTCACTCAAATTGCGCGCGCGCTTGCGCTCGGCTGCGGGCTTAGCGTCCTTCGCTTTCGCGTCCTGCGAGCCGCCGGGATTCGACCCCTTCGCCCCGCCGTCCTTGTTCGCGTCCTCTGCGCCCGGTTGCTGCTTCTCTTCCGCCGTTACCGTCACCGATCCCACTTCCATCTCCCGTGAACCTCCAAGCTGGTTGGCTTTGGCTGCTCGCTGAGTCTTCCCCCAAAAACTGGCTGGGCGACTAGGATTCGAACCTAGACAAGTGCCTCCAAAGGGCACTGTCCTACCATTAGACGATCGCCCAACTTCGCGAATCCGCGTCACGCTGCAGTTCGCCCTCTTCACAGCCGCCTGCGAGTCTCTCGCGCACAACGCGGGCTGTCAACTTACTTCTCAAACAAGCATTCCGCTCCAGTACGAATCGCGCGGCAAGGTGCGTGTCAACGTGCACTTCACATCCTTGACCTGCGCCTCAACGCGCACCCGGGCTGCCTCCGCTGCTTCACGCGTCAGATACAACCCGTAAAGCGCCGAACCGGACCCCGACAACGAGGCATACACCGCCGCCTCCGGACTGCCCGAAGCCGCAAGAAGACGCTTGATCTCGCAAAGGATGGGTTGCTGGGGAAAAACAACGCTCTCGAAGTCGTTCTCGATCCAGCTCGTGATCCCGGTGCGGACAAGCTCGGACCCTTGCGGTCCAGCCAGGTCCCCTCCCACGGAGAGGACACCGGAGGAGCCTGCTTCACGCCCGCCCGAAAAGGCGCTGGCATAGGCACGGCTCAACTGTTCAAGTTTACCGGCGCTTGCCTCTGCGGTCAAACCCTCCCGGGCACATAGGTCATCCCAGTCTCGAAACGCCTGCGGCGTTGAAACCCCCACCGGCGGCACCGCCACCACACACCATACCGGCTCAAAATCCGGCAAAGCAGACACCTTCTGCCCCCGGTCCACTCCCAGGACCGCTCCGCCAACCAGAAACAGCGGCACATCCGAACCGACCTTCGCCGCGACTTCCAGCCACTGCGCACCCCACTGCTCCGGCGGACCTGCTGCCTCGCTGACTCGCTGCCCTGCTGGCTCGCTCCGCCCCAGCTCCTCCTTGAGCCCCACCAGGGCTGCTACCGCATTCGCCGATCCCGCTCCCAGGCCGCCCTGCACCGGGAGCCGCTTCTCAATGTGAATCCCCACATCGGCGTAGACACCAAGTTCCTCCAAGACCCAAAAAACGATCTTCCAGGCGGTGTTCCGCTCATCCAGCGGCACCCGCTCGTCGTTCGAGCTCAGCCGGATCGTCGTTTCTCCCGCCCGCCGCGCCTCCACCGTCACCAGGTCATGCATCTCCAGAGTCTGGTAAACCGTCGTCAACCCATGGAAGCCGTCCGCCCGCGGCGCTCCTATCCCCAAGCCCAGGTTGATCTTCGCGTGCGAACGCACCGTCGTTGCCATACCGCTCCATTGTAGGGCTGGGCCGTCCTGCCCCAGCCCCGCTCCGTCCCAGACAAACCCCGGAACAAACCTGCTCATCTCGACGTACACTGAGCGTCCAAGGAAATCGAGGGCCCCCTCTGACGTCCCGTCAGCTCGGTTCTTGCGACGGTCCCCAGTCGGAGCTTCCCCGTTTCTCCCCAGAACTGCGCACAGTGAGGCAGCCCTCAGGCGCAAAGGAGGGGACATGAAAATCGCAGCAAGTCGCGGTTTCAGTTACCTGTTTGTCGCAACGGTCTTGGGCGCCCCACTCCTCCTGCAATCCCAGCCCAATCCCACCCCCACCGCCGTCCACCAGGCGCCCATGCTCGAGGTCTACGGCAAGCCCTATGTCATGGTCACCATCAACGGCAAGGGACCCTTCCGCTTTGTCATCGACACGGGAACCGGCGGCGATGCCCTGGTCACGCCGGAACTGGTCTCCCAGCTCGGCCTCATCACCATCGGGCACACCACTCTCAGCGACCCCAGCGGCCAGGGCGGCAAGAAGGCCCCCATCGTTCTCATCCACTCCCTTCAATTGGCAGGCGTTGAGTTTTCAAATATTCCCGCCGTCAGCCATCCGTTCTTCGCCGAGGCTGGAACCTGCGATGGCGTGCTCGGCTTCACGCTCTTTCGCCATTACCTGCTCACCCTCGACTTCCCCAACCGGCTCGTCACCCTCGACACCGGTGCGCTTGCGCCGGACGGAGAAAAATCCGTTCTGCCCTTCCGCATGCCCGAAGGCGTCCCGGTTGCCACTCTCAAAGTCGACGGTCTTGCTCCCGTCGAGGCACAGCTCGACTCAGGCGGCGGCGGCCTCATCCTTCCCGAAAAACTCGCCGCGCATTTGAAGTACGAGGTTGACCCCGTGGTCTTCGCCTCCGGGCACTCCGTCTCCACCTGCTTCCAGCTCAAGGCCGCCAAGCTCGCTTCCGATGTCAAGCTCGGCCGCTACACCTTCACCCATCCAGTCGTGGAGATTCATCCAGCCTTCCCGCTCGTCAACTTTGGCTCACCGCCGATGCAGAGCTTCGCCATCACCTTCGACCAGAAGAACCTCCTGGTCCGCTTCGCAGCCAACCAGAAACGCTTCAGCCTCAGCGCGCCTCCGGGCCCGACCCGCCTCACGAATTCACCCATCACCAACCCGCCTCCAGCCGACCTCGTCCCCGTCGGCTGACGGACCCAACCGGTCCTCGGACCCTCGTCCCTTGTCCCCTGCCTCACACCGACCGCGTCACCATCTCCCGCGCGGCACGCAGCGTCGCCACCGGGTCGCCCGACGGCCTGAACTCCATCGCCACCACATGCTTGTAATTCAGCTGCGCGAGCTTTTTGTAGATGTTGACGTAATTGATCTCTCCCGTTCCCGGCTCATGCCGTCCCGGCACATCCGCAATGTGAATCAGCCCGATCACATCGATATGCTTGTCGAGCTTCTCAATCAGGTTCCCCTCGGCAATCTGCTCGTGAAACATGTCGTAGAGAAACTGCACCTGGGGATGATTGACCGCACGCACAATCTCGATTCCCTCCGCCGCCGACGGTAGAAAATACTTCGGGTTCTCCTCCGGATCGATGCACTCCAGCAGCAGCCGCACCGGCTGCCCGTCAATCTGCTTGCCTTCCACAATCCCCGCCGCCTGCTTCAGCGTCTCGATCGCCGCGGCATGCTGTTCGTCGCGTGTCATGCCCGGCACCACGTTCCCTGAGAGCACGATCATCGCAGGACAATTCAGCGTCTCCATGGGCTTCAGCGCCTCCCGCAGTTCGCCCAGGAACGCATCGCGCACTGAAGCGTCGGCAATGCCGTGATGCAACCCCGCCGTCGCGTCAAAGCGAATCCCCAGCCGCTTCTGCGCTTCCTTCGCCTTCACAAAGTCCGCGTCGCCCCACTTGCTGTACTCACCCACCAGCTCGATGTTCGTGTACCCAGCCTCGGCGACCTTCGCCAGCCGCTCTTCAAAAGGCAGATCGCGAAACACCGTCCACAGCATCACCGACAGCGGAAACGGCGTCTCCGCGTTGTCCGCCTTTGCTGCCGACGCATCGCTCGCCGTCAGCTTCGTCGTCGCGGCAGCCGCACCCACCGCCGCCCCAGCCATCACCTTCGTAAACATGCGCCGATCCATGCCCACCCTCCTTATTCCCCTGCTCCCTTGTTCTTCACGCCTTGCCTGCTCTGCGCAATGCCTGCCAGTCTTTTTCCGTCTGATCCGCGTAGAGCGAGCCAAACCGCCCGATCGCCTCCGCAAATCGATCACCCGACCCAATATAACCGGCAATCACCCGCGGATCACCCGATCGTGCGTGGCCCCGCGCCAGCAGCTCGCCGCAGATCTCCGCAAACGCCGGCAAACCGCTTCCCTCCAGGTCCTTCATCTCGATCGAGCCCTTGTGATCGTTCAGCTGCCGCACCAGGTACTCGCGCCCTTCCATGTGCGTCCATCCCAGAAACGGATCCGACTGCACCTGCATCGCGCGCTGGCCCTCCACCGTACGCTGCCCGTTGTGCCCCGCCGGATGCGCATCCGGCAGATAAGGCGCATACGCCGATGCAGCCTCTTCCTTCATCTGCAAAAACAGCGGATCGTGCGAACCATTCCCTTCGAAATAAATACAGTAGTCACGCAGTCCAATCGATCCCGTGCCCACCACTTTGAACGCAACATCCACCGGCCGATACAGCGAGAGCAAATGCTGCCGCTGCGGCTCCAGCAATTCACGGTAAGGCTTCAGAGCCCCCAGCACCTTCACCGCCTGCTTGCCCGTCACCCGCGTCAACATCGGCTTCATCTCTTTAAAGCGCCGCGGCGCGCCCGGCTTGTTGCTCGCCGCCTCCGTCAACTGCTCCAGCGTATGCTGCGGCGTAGCTCGTTCGGCTTTCAGAAGCGCGTCGTGCACCGGCTCCGCCGATCCGAGTCGATGCACCTGGAACCTGCCCACCTCCAGCAACGGCATCTCCGCAAACGCGCGCATCTGCTCGCTGTAGTGAATCACGAACTCCTCCGCCGCCCCGCGCGCCGAGGCCTCCTTGTGCTTCGATTCACGCCCCGCCAGCACCAGAGACGCCGCCATCCGCTTCAAGTCCCACTCAAACGGTCCCCGCATCGTCTCATCGAAATCGTTGATGTCGAAAACCAGCTTGCCGTCCGGCGCTGCGAATGCCCCCAGGTTGCGTACATGCGCGTCGCCGCACAACTGCGCCCCAATTCCCGTGTTCGGCAGCAACGCAAGATCCGCCGCCATCACCGGCGCCGCTCCGCGAAAATACAAAAACGGCGACTGCGCCATGGTTTGATGCTTCAGCTTGACTAACGCCGGGATCCGCCCGCGTTCCGCCTTCGTCAACAGAGTCAACGCCGTCGCCTGCCGCGCTTTCGTGTTGAGTTGATCGTGCTCCTGCCGGCCTATCTGCTTGCGTCGCGACTGGCCCAGATTCCTTCGTTCCTCCGGCGTTGCCCATTGCATGTTCGCGACCATATACCCTCCGACACTCGGTTGCAAAATTCCTCCGCGCCTCATCCCTCCACCCAACTTTTGCTCCGCCGTGTCCACCTTGCTCGCCAAATCGGGCCCCTCCTCCCGTGGTTTAAACTGCTGGGAGTCGTACGGCATCCATCCCGCCCCCCCTTGAACTGCCGCGCCTTGCTTCACACCGGAGGAATCCTCTTGAAGCGTCTTGCCGTCTTCCTGTCGATGGCCTTGCTTGCTTCTGCCTTCCCCGCAGCGCCTCAATCCATCCCTCTCACCGTTGAGAAAATCTTCTCCCACGGTCCCCTCCTCGGACGTACGCCCGAGGACATCGAATGGTCGCCGGATGGCCAGCACCTCTCCTATCTCGACGGCGGCGAATTGATCGACCTCGACCCCGACTCCGGCAAGTCCCACGTCCTCGTCAGCCGAGCCAAACTCACCGCCCTCCAGGGAGCGCCCGCCTCTGAACAGGACCGCGACCACCGCGCTCGCTATGGCATGGCTGCCTATCAGTGGGCCCCCGATTCCAAGCACCTCCTCTTCAACGCCAACGGCCGCCTGTGGATGTACGACCTCCGCAACGGAACCGGCATCGAAATCGCCACTTCCGGACAGGCCGCCGGCGACGATCCCAAGTTTTCCCCCAATGGCGAAGCCATCTCCTTCATTCGCAATCACAGCCTCTCCATCGTCCACCTGCGCGATGCCGTCTCGCCCACCAATGTGGTCGTGAACGCCCCCAACGAGTCCATCCTTAACGGCGAAGTCGACTGGGTCTACGAAGAAGAACTCGACGTCCGCAGCAACTACTTCTGGTCTCCCGACTCAAAAAACATCGCCTTCCTGCAAATGAACGAATCCGATGTGCCCCTCTATCCCATGACCGACTGGCTCCCCCTCCACGCCGGCGTGGTCCTGCAGCGTTATCCCCAGCCCGGCGACCCCAATCCCAACGTCCGCATCGGCGTCGTCTCCGCCCAGGGCGGCCGGGTCGTCTGGATCAAGCTCCCCGTCAACCCCGGCCAGGATTACATTCCCCGCTTCGGCTGGCTCGATCGCAAGAACCTCTGGGCCGAAGTGCTCACCCGCGATCACAAGCACCGCACCCTCTTCTTCGCCGACGCAGCCAGCGGCGCGTTCCGCCAGATCCTCGACCTCACCGACGACAAATTCCTCGATGAGAACTACAACGTCAACTTCGCCGACGACACACTCGTCCTCACCAACTGGAGTGACGGCCACAATCACATCTATCTCTATAAATTCGACCCCAACAATCCCGGCGGCGCGACCGCCAAGCTCGAAAAACAGCTCACCACCGGCGACTTCGAAGTCACTCAGATCTATCGCGTCGACCACCTTCACAAGCTCATCTACTACGCGTCCAACGAAGGCAACCTCCAGGATCAGCAAATCTGGCAGGTGAGCTTCACCGGCGAGCGCAAGCAGCTCACCACCAGCCCGGGCAATCACTCCGCCGACTTTTCCCCCATCAGCGGCGCTTTCAGCGACAAGTTCTCCCAGCGCATGGCCGCGCCTTCCTTCCGGATCTGCCAGAGCGTCGGGAAATGCGAAACCTACTGGTCGACCCACGCACTCGACCCCTACGGGTTGCGCCCGCCCGAGAGCCTCGAGGTCAAAGCCCACAACGGCGTCACTCTCTACGCCACCCTGCTCCTCCCCGACGGCGATTCGGACCGGGCCAGCGTGCCCCTCATCGTCAATCCCTACGGCGGACCCGGACCCCAGGAAGTTGCCGATAAATGGAGCGACGCTCTGCTCTTCGACGAGCTCCTCACCCAGCATGGCTTCGCCGTGCTCCACGCCGACAATCGCGGCACCGGCCTTCGCGGCCGCGACTTCGCCCAGGCCGCCTATCAGAACTTCGGCCCCGTCCAGCTCGAAGATCAACTCACCGTCATCGACGCGGCCCTCGCCAAATATCCCGAGCTCGACCCCAAACGCCTCGGCTGGTGGGGTTGGAGCTGGGGCGGCACCTTCACCCTCTATGCCATGACCCACTCCAATCGCTTCCGCGCAGGCGTTGCCGTCGCCCCGGTCACCGACTGGCGCAACTACGACTCCATCTACACCGAACGCTACCTCGGCCAACCCTCCGACTTCCCCACCGGCTACAAAGACTTCTCCGTCGCCAACTTTGCCCAAGACCTTAAGGGCCGCCTCCTCATCGCCCAGGGCACCGGCGACGACAATGTCCACTTCGAAAATGCCGTGCAGCTCATCCAGAGGCTCATTGAAGCCGAGATTCCCTACGACTTCCAGATCTATCCCCGCAAAACCCACTCCATCTCCGGACCCGACGTGCGCACCAGCCTATACAACCGCATCCTCGCTCACTTCGAGGAATATCTGATGCCGGCCCCCGAATGACCGTGCCCCGCAAAGTCTCCAAAAACGTCGCCGCCGAACTCCTTCGCGCTGAGATGCAGCTCCTCGATCCAGCCTTTCGCCGCGATCGCGGCAAAGTCGGCGCCTGGCTCGCCGCGGACTTCCTTGAGTTCGGCAAATCCGGACGCACCTGGACCCGTGAAGCCATCCTCCAGGAACTCGCCACCGAAACCTACACGCCGCCCTTGATCGAAGACTTCGCGTGCCGCCTCATCCACGACAACATCGTCCTCGTCACCTATCGCTCCGTGCGCAGCAACCCCAAAACCGGCGCCCGCGAGGCCGCTCTGCGCAGCTCGCTCTGGTCTCGCCAATCGGGCAAGTGGAAGATGCGCTTCCATCAGGGAACACCCATCCCCTGACCCATCAATCACAATCGCAATTCTGAAATTGAAAAGGGAAGTCGCGGCAGAGCGCGTCCGGATCAGCCCCGCTACACTCCGTGGCGCTTGAAAAACTCGTCCTTCTCGCGGCACCCGCACTTCGTGCACTGCAGGCAGCACACCAGAAGAAACGCAACCCCCACCGTGACCACGATGGCCAGCAGGTCGGCGTTCGTCTCAAGCCAGTGGGAAAAGACTCGCATATTTTCTACGCAACAACGTACCCCCGGTTCCAGAATCGCGCCATAGCACGAGGGTCACCTGGACCCGGGATTTTCGGCACTACTCTCTTAGACGGCACAAGCATAGCATTTTGAAGTCCCGAGCCTGTGCATTCTCGGCTTGCAAAAGAGCGAAGACAAGGCGAAAATAGTCCTCAAATGGGTTCCTTTCCCATTTCGGAACACGTACCGCCCTCCCCGGAGCTGCCTCCCGACGAGTGGCCCGCCGAGCTCGGCCTGGTCCCCGATCCGCCCACCGCTCCGGATTCCCTCGCCGCCTCGAACGACCCCGCATCCGCCCCCGGTCTCAACTGGCTCTTCGTCGACCTGAACTCCTACTTCGCTTCGGTTGAGCAGCAAGTGCGGCCCGAACTCCGCGACCGTCCCGTCGGCGTTGTCCCCATGCTCGCCGACACTACCGTCTGCATCGCCGCCAGCTACGAGGCCAAAGCCTTTGGCGTAAAAACCGGCACCGTCGTCGCCGACGCCAAACGCATGTGCCCCGACATCGCCCTCGTCGAAGCCCGCCACGAGATCTATGTCGACTACCATCACCGCATCGTCGAAGCCGTCGAAAGCTGCCTCCCCGTCAGCTCCGTGATGTCCATCGACGAGATGGCCTGCCGCCTCATGGGCCGCGAGCGGGCCCTGCAGGCGGCGTTGGAGCTGGGTCTTCGCGTCAAGCGGACAATCCGCGAGCGCGTCGGTCCCATGCTGCGCAGCTCCGTCGGCCTCGCCACCAACCGCTACCTCGCCAAGATCGCCAGCGACATGGAAAAACCCGACGGTCTCGTCGCTCTGCCCCTCGACATCCTGCCCCAGGCTCTCCAGCAGCTGTCCCTTCGCGACCTGCCCGGCATCGGCGCGCGCACTGAAAAGCGCCTCAACGCGAAGGGCATTTACACCATGTCCGAACTGCTCGCCCTCGGCTGCGAACAGGCCGGCGAACTCTGGGGATCGGTCTGGGGCGAACGCCTCTGGCATTGGCTCCGCGGTCAGGACTTCGAGATGTCCGAGACCGATCACAACAAGTCGCTGAGCCACTCGCACGTCCTCGCCCCGGAGATGCGCACCGCGGAAAAAGCCTGGGCCGTCGCCCACAAGCTGCTTCATAAAGCCGCCATGCGCCTGCGCAAGGCCGACCTGTGGGCCGGCTCCATCGGCCTCGCCATTGGATTCTCCGTGCCCCGCGGCCAGAATGCTCCCGTCAGCCGCTTCGGCGTCCCCACCCGCGGATGGCACAGCGAATTGCGCCTCTCCGAGTGCCGGGACAATCCCACCCTCATCGCCGCGCTCTGCAGGCTCTGGGCCGGCCGCCCCAAGGGACCCGAATACGATCAGCCCTACTTCATCGGCGTCCAGCTCAACAACCTCGTCCCCGACCGCCTCCACTCCCTCAACCTCTTCGACGCCCTCGACGACACCCGCGGCCGCGCCCGCCTCCTCGCCACCATGGACGAGCTCAACGACAAATACGGCACCACTGCCCTCGCTCCCGCCGCCATGCTTGCCGCCTACAAAGCCGCGCCCACGCGCATCGCCTTCCACTCCATCCCTGACTTGTTCTGAAGAGTCCTCTCGACCGCTGCCAGCGAAAAGCGCAAGGCACGAATGTCCGCAATAATCTGCAAATCGCAGCCAACTGTTGTGGCGGCCGACACAATTGTTCCACGTGGAACAATTTCGGCTGTAACGCGCTGATCTTTGGTCCAGCCAACTTCGAAATTCGCCGCTCCAGCAGCCCTCTTCCGACCGACGGGTGCGCCCACAGCCTCGCTCCAACCCGGTCAAATTGCGCTAAAACTTGACACGCCTGCCGACGCCTCAGCGAACCGCGGAATGCAACGACTCCGTCATTACCTTGCCCGCAACTTCACCTGCTGTCTTCGCTCTGCTGAAAAAGCGTCACCAGCCCCGCAGCCCACCCCCCGGACCATTCCGCAAGGAGCTTGCCATCTTCCGTTACTCGCCGTAACATTCATTCTGTTACTCGCCGTAGCATTCGGTGCGAATGTCGAACCGGCGAACCTTTTGCCGATCAAGCACGTATCTTTTGCATCCCAACCCGCATTCCCCTGCGGATGAGTAGGTAGAAGCGATCTCCATGGCCCGCGACTGCAGCGCTTTTGGAAACGGTCTATTCGAAGCCATGGCGTCACAGCCAGGTCGACCCTCCCTGAGGGTCGACCTCTCCGGCGGAAAGAGAGGGCGCCGTGTTTCCTAAAGCGCTCTGGCAGGCGGACTTCGAAGGTCTCCTGAGCGAGCACCAGTCGATGGTGTTCTCGCTCGCGTGGCGCATGACCGGGGACCGGGGATTAGCCGAAGAGATTGCCCAGGACGTGTTTCTGGAGTTGGACCGGAACATGCACAAGATCGAGTCACCGCAACACGCACTCTTCTGGTTGCGCCGCGTAACCATGAGCCGATCGGCCGATGCTTTGCGCCGCCGGCGCGTGCGGGGGGTCGATCTCTGGGTCGAGATCGAAGAGAATCACGGGGCAGTCCCTGAAGAGCGCCATTCTGCGCTGGGCGCGCGTGTTGAGGCGTTGCTGACCACCTTGCCTGAGCCTCATCGAGCCGCGCTCGTGCTCCGCTACCAGGAAGACTTGACCCCGGAGGAAATCGCTGCGACGCTCGAATCGCCGCTGGCTACGGTGAAGAGCAACCTGCAACGCGGCTTGAAACTGCTTCGCGCCAAGGCTGAAACCAACTTGAAGGATTACCTCAGGCCGAGCCGTGTCGTAAGAGGAGCCGGACCCCATGCATGACGAGTTTGAGATCAAGTTACGCGAGGCTTTTCTCCGTCGGCCGGCGCCACCGGGATTGCGACAGCGCATTCTCGACGCACGGGATCGGCGCCGCCTGGAGCAGCATCGCAGCCGTGTTCTCTTGTGGCAGCGTCTCGCGGCCTGCCTTGTCGTCGCAGTCGCGCTGGGAAGTTTTTTCACCTGGCGTCACGTCGAGGAAGAACGGCGAGGCGAGGCGGCGAGGCGGGAAGTGCTGACCGCCCTGCGCATCACCAACCATGCACTTGAACAGATTCACGCACGTCTCGCGGCCCGCGATCGCGCCGGCCACGAGTAGGTAGGTCGCTGCAGCAATGAAATTGGGTGCCCGGGTCTTGTCGCTAAGATCTGGGAAAACCGGGACTCTGGAAAGAAGCTATGACGGCCACTTTGAAACCTCGCATCGCAACCCTGCTGCTCCTCGGGAGCCTCTTTGCGCTCCCGGCTCTGGCGCAAAGCCCATCTCCGCTGTCGATTCCGGCTTCGGTGGAAAAAGAGCTATCGACGCGCGCCTCCGACGTGACCGAGGTGACGTTAGGGAAGAACATGCTTGCCTTCGCCGCGAAATTCATGCATGACAAAGACGAAGACGAGGATGGGGTCCGGCACCTGATCGAGAATCTCGACGGCATTTACGTCCGCGAATACGAATTCGACAAGGAGAACCAGTACTCGCCCGAGGAGGTCGAGCAACTGCGCAAATCCTTCGAAACGCCGGAGTGGACTCCGATCATTCGCGAGCGCTCCCGCAAGTCGGGCGAAACCACCGATGTCCTGATGAAGACCGTGAATGGCGAGAGCAGAGGCATGTTCATCCTCTCGGCAGAGCCCAGAGAGCTGACCATTGTGCTGATCCTCGGCCCGATCCACCCCGATGAACTCGGCAAGCTGCACGGCCTCGCGGGCCTCGATGGCCTGGCCGACCTCGACACGGGATCGCGGAAGGGGGCCGAAGACAAGGAAAAGGACAAGATCAAGCCCAAGGCAAAACCGGACGGTGCGCAATGAGACGATTTCTCTGGATTCCCCTCAGCTTCGCTGCTCTTCTCGTCCCCGCGGTGGTGCTCGCAGGCAGCGGCGGAAGCTTCAATGGCGTGGTCGATTCGATTGAGTCTCGCTACCACCTCCGCGCAACGCACATTCCGTTTCTGGGCCTGGCCTGCTTCATCGCGCGCAAGTCGACGCACGAAAGCGTCGCCAACCTCCATATCGCCGAGTTTGAGAATGTGAACGCCGAGATCGACGGCGCCGAGCTCAGCTTGATGATCGCGGAAAAGCTCGGGCCGGGCTGGGAGCGCATCGTGCGAGAAACCAGCCGACGCGGCGGCGACCAGACCCTGATCTACATGCGCCCCGAAGGCGCGCGCATGGGCCTCTTTGTCGTGTCCAAGGAGCACAACGAGCTCAACGTTGTCCAAGTCTCCGTCGATCCCGACCGCCTGGATGACGACATCAGCCAGTATCGCCACCACCCCGACAACCCCGGCGCCTCCGAGTAGGTTTGCGCAGTCAACCCGGACTTGCGGTGGGAAGCGAACCCGCGCGAGAGGGGTCGAGGGATCTGGGATTCGCATGATGTTGCTGAAGTCGCCGGCGGCGGCGGTTTTGTGCGGCCGGGCGGATGCCCGGTATGCCTGCCGGCAAGAAGCGCACAATTTTTTTTTAATTTCTCCGTAATCTCGCGTACTCTCGTCTTTAACAGAAGCCGGTTAGCCTGACGGTGCAGTCCAGTAAAATTTGCCCGCGTCTTTCAGCGGTTTTGCCGATTTCGGCTGTTTTTGTCGCGGCCGATCGAGCGGCGTATTTCGTCAACCATCCGGCTGAGCATCTCGAGTTACAACAAGAGCAGCATGCGAGAAGGGCATTCCATCGAGTGCTGACTCTCACTTGACGCTGCCGCAAGGTCAACTCCTGCTCATCGCACCGACCCATCACTGAGCTCAACAACTTGCAAGCAAGATTTCAGGAGGCTGTGCCCCATGTTTGGATGCGTCCAACCTTCGCGTCACGCGTTCCGCCATTGCGCGGCGGTCGTGACCGGTCTCGTTGTTCTCCTAATGCTCGTCAGCACCCAGAGCGCTGCGCAAGCGACGCAGGGATCCATCGGCGGCCTGGTGAAAGACTCAGCCGGCGCGGTTGTGCCTAACGCCAAAATCATATTGACCAGCATTGAAGAAGGCACGGTGCGTGTAACCAAGTCGAGTGGTGTTGGCGGCTACCAGTTTCTTGACGTGAAAGCGGGCCACTATTCGCTCGAGGTCGAAGCGCCGGGCTTCGAGAAGTTCATCGTGACCAGCCTGAGCCTGGAGGTGAGGCAAGAACTACGCGTGGATGCCAGCCTGTCGGTTGGCGCGGTTCAGCAGGATGTGGAGGTGACGGGGGACTCGGTGAGCGCGATCGAAACCGATTCGCCGACGATCAGCGGCACCTTCACCACCGATGACGCGGATAACCTGCCGGTGAACAGCCGGGCCAGCTTCTCAGGAACCACGCCGGCCGCAATCTTCGACGCGCTGCCGGGCGTACAAGCCGATGGTTCCGGCATTTCGCTGCAGGGCGCACTGCCCTACCAGGTGGATGTGACCGTGGACGGTGTGACCTCAAAGAGCGCGACGGGCGGGAGCTTCATCAACGACGCCTTTCCGTCGACCGAATCGATCTCGGAGATCCGCGCGGACGGCGTGCTCGCCAACGCGGAGTTCGGCGATCCCGGGCAGATCGTAGTGACGACCAAGGGCGGCACCAACGCCCTGCATGGAACGGGTTTCTGGTACTACCAGGACTCGAAGTGGGATGCGATTCCCTACACCTATCCGACCACGACAACGAAGCCCGATGTGCACGGGGCAACGTTCGGCGGCAGCATCGGGGGCCCGGTGGTCATTCCGCACTTTTACAACGGGCACAACAAGAGCTTCTTCTTTGGAACTTATGAAGGCTGGCGTCATCCTGCGCAGAGCACCATCCTCGAAGTGGTTCCCAGCACATTGATGAAGCAGGGCAACTTTTCCAACTACATCGAACCGAACGGCACAGGGGGCAACAGCTTCACCGGCCTCTACAACCCCTACACGGGCGGCACCTTCGGAACGCAAATCCCGTCGGGCCAGATAAGCCCGATCGCGCTGAACGCTCTCAAGCAGTTTTATCCCGACCCGAATATCGGCGACCCCACCGCGTACACGGATAATGGCGTCGCCAATTACCAGGCCAACGTGGATGCGAGCGGGCACTCGGACCAGTTCGACATCCGCGGCGATCAATACTTCGGCTCGAACCAGAAATTCCTGCTCTGGGGCAAATTCACGTGGAAGAACTTCCCCATCTCCAATCCCGAGGAACTTCTTGTGCCGTCATCTCTGTCGATCAGCCAGAATCGCGCCATGAAGGTGGACACGAACTGGAGTCTCAAGCCCAACCTTATTAATGAAGGCGGCTTTGGGTTCACGCGCTATACCTCGGGCCAGAGCGACAGCTTCAACGGGCTGGCCTGGACGAACGGGCAAGGCTGGCAAGGCCTGCAGAATCTCTTCTACAACGGCATTCCGGAGATGGACTTCAACAACATCAAGAGCCTGAACGCCGACCGGCTGACGAGCCTGACTCAATCGTTCACGTATGAATACGACGACACGCTGATCTGGACGAAGGGCAACCACACGCTGAAGTTCGGCCTTGACATCCAGCACCTCGAAGCCATCACGCCTCTGGGCTTCAACGGTTCAGACAACTACGGGACCTACACGTTTACCGACGGCAATGGCAGCCAGGGCGCGTTCACCGGGGTGGACTTCGCCGACTTCCTGCTGGGCATTCCGGACGCCACCTTTTATGACGTAGTGCGCGAAGACAACGACGGGCTCTCAATGCACTATCACTTCTTCGCGCAGGACGAGTGGAAGGTGAGCCCGCAGCTCACGCTTTCCTACGGGCTTCGCTACGAACTGCATCCTGGCTACTACGACCGCTACGGCGACATCGGCAATTTCGATCCGAGCGTTCCGCTGGCCGGCCGCGTGATCTATCCGCAGAACAAGGAGTCGCTGCTCGCCCAGGCCTTCCTGGCCAGCGCGAATGCGTGCGACGCGAACGGCGTGACCCAGACCAACTCGGCTACGGTGAACGGCGCGCCCTGCATGCAGGTTGAGGGCAACTCGACCGCCGGTTATCCCTCGGGACTGAAAAAATATCCGCACCTGCGCTTCCTGCCGCGCGTGGGGTTTGCTTATCGTCCTTTGGGCGACGACAAGTGGGCCATTCGCGGCGGCTTCGGCATGTACAACATCACCATGCTGGGGTCGAGCTTCTACTCGCTGACCGGCACCGTGCAGGCGCAGACGCAGCAATTCAACAACACCTATAACCCTGCCACGCACGCCATCGGCTACCAGTGGCCTGCGATTGACGCAGGGGGCGGCGGCGCGGCGGGGGTGGGCGGCTACGGCACCGACTACTTCGGCACGGCGAACAGCACGAACTGGAAGGATCCCTACACGCTGCAGTTCTCGCTCGGTGTGGAGCACGACTTTGGCTCGGGCTATGCGGGCCGGGTCTCGTACATCGGGTCAGAGACGCACCAGCTGGTGTGGGCGCCGGATGAAAACACGCTGCCTTACTCCAACACGGTTTCGGCTTACAACCAGCCCAACTCCGCGTTGCTGTTCCCCAACTGGGGACGCATCAACACGCGCGCCACCGGCGCAAACGAGAGCTACCAATCGATGCAGGTGGAGGCGAGCCATCGGCTGCAGAAGGGCCTGGAGTACCACTCGGACTTTACGTGGGCCAAGGCGTTGGCCGACAACCAGGGCCCGTATGGTTCGGATTCAACGGGCGACGGATTCGGCGGCGAAGGCGGCGGCGAGCGTTCGACGTCGGTGCTGAATCGCCACGTCGACTTTGGGAATGTCTATGGAACGCGGCGGCTGCGCTGGAACACCACCGCGCTCTACGATCTGCCGATCGGACGCGGCAAGCTGTTGGGCGGATCGATGAATCGCGCTGAGGATTTCGCTCTGGGCGGATGGCGTCTGACTTCAATCCTGACGGTGCAAACCGGCCCTTATGAAACCGCCTATTTCCCAGCCGGGCAGGGCGATCCATCGGGCACGGGCTCGGGGCTGACCTCGACGGCTGCGGGATGGGATCCAGCGCACCGCGCGCAACACGCCGACCAGGTAGCAGGAGTGAGCATGAAGCCTGCGGGACGCACTCGTCTGAACTGGGTGAACGGAGGCGCCTTTACCTGCCCCGGTTATCCTGGGTGGGCAGTTGGCACGCCGTGCACCACGGGCAGCGGAACGGGCCCAGCGCCGCTTCCTATCGGGCGGTTCGGCAACAGCCAGGTTGGATCCCTCGAGGGCCCGGGGCTGGTGAACCTGTCGACGGGCCTGAGCAAATCGTTCGCCCTGACCGAGCGCTTCCACGTGAAGGCCGAAGGGACGTTTACCAACGTGCTGAACCACACCAATCTGGGCGATCCGCAAATGAACCTGAGCCTGCCGAGTTTCGGACTGATTTCCGGGACGATCGGCTCCTACAACGGCACGCCCGCAGACTTTGGCGGAGCTCGAACCGGCCAGGTCTCGGTGCGGCTCGAATTCTGATTGCGGTTGCTGGCCCTTTTGCGCGGCGCGGATCGAGTATTCGCGCCGCATGATTTTGCTTGCCGCTCAAATCTTCAGCGCATGACGGAACCTCGTCGCCCGGAGGGCTTCTCTGGCGCCTCCTCAGGCCGTTACACTTCGGTCCAGTTGATGGAGTTTGCCCTGCATGCGCCTTTGGCATTTTCCGCTTCTCCTGCTTCTTGTCGCGACCGACGCCGGCCTGGCACAGGGTGCGCCGCCAGAGCCGCTTCACTTCTGGATCTGGCCTTCAACCATTCCGGAGGCGGGGTTGCAAAGGGCCGTGGAAGAGATTCGAGCGTCGGGCATTGACGTTGTTGCGGATCCGGCCGCGCAGCCGTGGACGCACATCCTTCTATGGAACAGCGCGCACTGGGTTCTCAAGCGCGCCGGATCGAACGATCTGGTTGAGCTGGGCTGGAAGCTGACTGCCGCGGCGCTCAAGCAAAGCGTTCCCCCGGGGGCAAAGGTTTGGGCGAATCTGCCGCCTTCGCAGGAATTGGGCGCGAGGTTGAAACTTCGCCAGCCGGGCAGCCCGGTGCAGGCCGTCTCGCGCGCCGCGCAGGCTGACTACGTGTTGACCGGCACACTCACCACGAGCGGGCCCGCGTGGGCCTGGTATCGCAAAGCCGACTTCGACAAAGGCCCCGAGGATGCGCCGCCTCACACGTCCGGCTGCACTTCGACGTCGAGTTATCCGGTACGCACGGAGTGGATCGCGATCGGCGACGCCGCGGCGGTGCCCGAGGCTGCAGGCAGGTTAAACGAGGACGCGCAGCGACTAGCCGAATGTGTGCGCCGATGAGATGACCCGTTGCGCCTCACAGCGTCGCCTTGGCCGCTCCAGTCGAAATGCCGCCATCGACGAGCAGCGTTTGCCCGGTGACATAGCGGCTGGCTTCGGAGGCGAGAAACACGACCGCGCCATCGAGATCGTCGGGGCGGCCGGGCCGCTTCACCGGAATGCGGTCGGTGATGTATTCGACCCAGGCCGCGTTCTGATACAGCACCTCGTTCTGCCTGGTCTTGAACCACCCGGGCGCGAGGCAATTGACGGTCACGCCGTGGCGACCCCAGTCATCGGCAAGACTCATGGTGAGTTGGCGGATGCCGCCGCGGCTGGCGCCGTAGGGCGCGAGGCCAGCGTAGCCGGCCACGCTGGTGACCGAGCCGATGTTGATGATGCGTCCATAGCCGCGCGCGATCATGCCCCGCGCCGCGGCCTGCGCCACAAAAAACGCGCCGCGCAAATTGGTGTCAAGAATGGTGTTCCAGTCCTCCCACTTCACGTCGAGGGCCGGCTTGCGAATATTGCACCCCGCGTTGTTGACCAGAATGTCGATCTTGCCGAAGTGGTCTTCGATTTCGCTCACCGCGCGCTGGATGCTTGCCTGGTCGCGCACATCGAGTTCGGTGGCAAAAGTCCTGCGCCCGATGGCTTCGGTCTCGCGCGCAAAATCATGCAGCGAGCTCCGGTCGCGGCTGGTCATGGCAATGTCGGCACCCGCCCGCGCAAGGGCCCGCGCAAAATACTGACCCAGTCCGCGGCTGGTTCCCGTGATCAGCGCAACCTGTCCTGACAGATCAAACAACGTGTCGCTCATCGATCTCCCTCAAGGCTCCAACACAACCTTCAGCAGTCCTGGTTCGCGGCTGTAGAGCCGCTCGAACCAGCGCGCTCCCTCTTGGAGGGGAGCCCGTGCTGAAACCAGCGGTTCCACTTGAATCTTTCCGCTCGCCATCAGGTCAATGCACTCCGGATACTCGCCGCTCGATGCGCACGAGCCTTGCAACCGGATTTGCCGCGACACCACGGACTGCAGCGCCAACTCGATCTTGGGCGCCACGTTGCCCACCAGCGTCACCGCACCGCCCTTACGCACGGTTTCGACGGCGAGCCCGATGGCATCGGTAATGCCCACGCACTCGATCGCGATATCGGCGCCTCGACCCGCGGTGCGCTTCTGAATCTCGCCGACCACGTTGGCGTGTTTTGAATTGAGCGTCTCGGTGGCGCCGAGCCGGCGCGCCAGTTCCAGACGTGTGTCATCGACATCGACAACGAACACACGCTCGGCGCCGGCCTGTCGCACCGCCTGGAGAGTGAGCAGTCCGATCATGCCGGCTCCGACGACGACAGCCGTGTCGCCCGGCTGAAGCGGCGTCAAGGCCGCGCCATGGACGGCGACCGAGGCTGCTTCAATCAGCGCGGCATGCGCAAAGGGCATGGATTCGGGCAACGCGTAAGCGATCCGCGCCGGAACGGCGACGTACTCGGCAAAGGCGCCCATGCGCCGAAACAGCGGCGTCGAAACTCCAATGACTTCGCGCTGCTCGCAGAGATTCACCTGCCCGCGCGCGCAATAGAAGCAGCGCCCGCAATAGACTGTCGAGTCGAAGGTGACGCGGTCGCCTTTGCGAAAGCCGGAGACCTTGCTGCCGACCGCCTCGACGATTCCGGCGGCCTCGTGTCCCATCACAATGGGTGGAATGCGACGGCCGGTGCTGCCGTCGTAGCCGTGCACATCACTTCCGCAGATGCCGCAGGCGCGGATGCGAATGAGCAACTCATCGTCGGCGGGCTGCGGTACAGGCACATCCTCAATGCTCAATTGCTTATATGCAGAAAGGACCAGCGCCTTCATCGTTGTCTACTCCTTGTTGCAGCCGGTTGGGCATGGCAACGCTGGCTCTCATTCTACGCACCAAGCCGGGGCGGCTCGGGCTCGATTTTACCCAGAAGGGAGATGTAGGCGCAGATGCCAATTGCGAGATAGATGCCTGCGATCCCGAAGACCCATCCTACCTGGTGCGCGGCGAACAGGTAGCCGGTGATGGTGGATGCGGCGATTCCCGAGACCTGGTTGGAGAAGTTCATGATGCCGCCCACGCGGCCCACGTTGTTGCGGCCGGCAATCAGGGCGGGCACCGACCAGCCCACGGGCGCCGCTGCGGAGAGCCCTCCGATCGAGATGCTGATCCAGACGAGCGCCTGCGTGGCGGTGTGCGCATTGGCTGCTCCCAGAATGCCGAGGCCGAATGTCGTGCCGCCGATGAGGATCACCTGCCGGACGCGGCTGGCATCGTAGCCTCGGCGGATGAGCGCATCCACGAGCCAACCGCCCACGGCGAGATCGCCGAAGGTCGCCACCAGCCACGGCAGGCTTGTGTAGAGAAACGAGTGGAAAGGATCGATGTGCAACGCCAGAGTGAGATAACTGGGCAGCCAGGCGAGCAAGAGGTAGAAGACGTAGTTGTAGGAACCGAAGCCGATTGCGAGCCCGAGCACCTTGCGCCGTCGCAGCAGGTATCCGAGTGACTGCGGCTCGTCGGCGACGGAATCGCCGGCCGGACCGGCTTGCGACTCCGCCTCGATGAACCGCCGGTCGGCATCGCTCAGGGCTGGATCGTCATGCGGATCGCTGTAGACCTTCCAGAACAAGAAGAAGTAAAGCAGGCTGATGACGCCGGTAAGCGCGAAGCTCAGGCGCCAACCGATGCGCAGCAGAATCACGCCCAGCAGGGGCACGCCGATGACCGAGGAGAATTTTGCGGCGGAGTCGAAGATGGCGGTAGCGAAGCCTCGTTTTCTCGCAGGAAACCACAAGCCGATCGCCTTCGCATTTGCGGGAAAGGTGGGAGCCTCGCCCACGCCGAGGAGAAAACGCGCCGCGAACAGGCTGGGCATTCCCGGGGCCAACGCAGCGAAGAACGACGCAAGGCTCCAGACAAAGGTGCTGATGCGGCCGACCCGCCGCACGCCTAACTTGTCGAGAAGAACACCGACGGGCAGCTGGCAGAGCGCGTAGGTCCAGTTGTAAGCGCTGGAGAGATAGCCGAAGGCAACGTTCGAAATTCCGAACGCCGCGATCAGGGCTTCGTGCGAAACGGAAAGGTTGACGCGGTCGAAGTAGTTGACCAGCACGCCGAGTCCGAGCAGAGTGGCGATATGCCAGCTTCGTCTCGGCAGCTTCCCTGCCTCTTGAGCTGTCGATTCGCTCAACATCTCTCCCGCGGTGCGCGAATTTCGATCTGTCGGTTTAGTCAGTGCGTCCGTGCAAGCTCTGCAAGTCGATTCCCAGCTGCTGGCATTTCTTATAAAGATGGCTGCGTTCGAGCCCCAATGCCTTCGCAGTCTGGGTGATGTTTTTCGCGTTCTTCTCGATCTCCGCCAGCACGGCGGCGCGTTCAAACGCCAGCACGCGCTGCGCGAGGGGTCCGCTCATCTCCGAATTGTTCCCGCAGGGCGCTGCTGCCGGCGCTCCGCGCCCAGCCGGCAGGGCCAATCGCACGGCTTCGCGATCCACTTCGGCGCCGGCCAGCAGCAGCAATCGTTCAACCACGTTGCGCAGTTCGCGGATATTTCCCGGCCACGCATACTCCTTCAGAGCTTCCATGGCATCAGTTGTGAAGGTCGCCGGCTTCCATCCATTCTGCGCGCTCACCTGGCGGACAAAGTGGTCGACCAACGCAGGAAAATCTTCGGTTCGTTTGCGCAGCGGCGGCAACTCGACGGGGAAGACCACAACGCGATGATACAGGTCGCGTCGAAATCCACCGGACTCCACGAGCTCTTCGAGATTGCGATGCGTAGCGACGATCACGCGCACGTCAACTCTGGTTGGCTTGTCGGCGCCGATGCGCTCCACTTCGCCTTCTTCAAGCACGCGCAGCAGCTTGGCCTGCATGGCCTGCGGCATATCGCCGATTTCGTCGAGGAAGAGGGTGCCGCGATGCGCCTGCTCGAACTTGCCGGTATGGCGCTGCGCCGCGCCGGTAAAGGAGCCTTTCTCGTGGCCGAAAAGCTCGCTCTCGATCAGCTCCGCGGGCACAGCCGCGCAATTGAGGGTCACGAAGGGGCCCGCGGCGCGAGGGCTCTTTTCGTGCAGGGTGCGCGCCACCAATTCTTTGCCGGTGCCCGTCTCGCCGTAAATACAAACCCGGGTTTCGCTGCTTGCCACGCGCTCGATCTGCGCCATCACTTTGCGCATGATCTCGCCGGTCCACACCAGCGTGTGCTTGCCCATGCGCGATCGAAGGTCGCGATTTTCGCTCTCGAGGCGCGTGAGCTTGCGCGCATTCTCAAGGGTGACCAGGAGTTTTTCCGTCGACAGCGGCTTCTCGAGGAAATCGAGCGCGCCCAACCGCGTGGCGCGCACGGCCATTTCGATGTGCGCCTGGCCGCTCATCATGACCACCGGAGCGGTCACGCCCGCGGTCTTCAGGTCTTCGAGAAGGGAGAGGCCATCGCGCCTGGGCATGACCACGTCGCTGAGGATCAGGTCGAACGGCTGCGCGCGTGCCAGCTCGAGAGCGCGGGCAGCGTTGTCGCAGACGACGGCTTCATGCCCCGCCAAGCGAAACGCGCGCGACAGCGAGGCCAGCGTGTTCGCTTCGTCGTCGACGATCAGGATGTTGGCCTTCGCGCTCATCTCTCCGCCCTCGGCAGCGTAATGATAAATGTCGCTCCGCCGCCAGTGCGGCTTTCCACGGCAATCGTGCCTCCATGATCGGCCACGACCGATTGCACGATGGCCAACCCCAGGCCTGTTCCGTGCTGCTTGGTGGTGTAGTAGGGCGTGAACAGGCGTTGGCATTCTTCCGGCGTCATGCCTTCGCCGGTGTCGGAGACGCGCAGTTCGATCTTTTCCCCGGCCGGCTTTGCCGTGAGGGTCAGGTTGCCGCCCCTGGGCATTGCGTCCATCGCGTTCAAGACGAGATTGGAGAGCGCGCGATGCAGGAGCTCGGAATCGGCCATCAGGGGCATGGGCTCGTTGGCGATCTCGGTCTCGCAGCGAATCGGGGCTTCGGCACGCTCGCCCGCAGAAGAGTAGAGGGAGCAGGCGCGCTCAATGACGCTTTTTGCGTCGATGCGTTCCATCTCCGGCTTGGGCATTTTGCTGAAGTCGCTGAACCGCCCAATGATGGTTTTCAGGTTGGCGATCTCCATTCCCAGCGTGGTTGTGCTCTCGCGGAAGACCTCGTCAAATTCCTCGGGCGGCAAGCTGCGCGCGCGCACCAGGTTCTCCACGGTGAGCTGCAGAGGAAAGAGGGGATTCTTGAGCTCATGGGCAAGACGGCGGGCCAACTCGCGCCAGGCTGCGACGCGCTCGCTTTGCACGAGCTGCTCGCGCTGCGCGACCAGCTCGCTGGTCATGTGGTTGAAGCTTCGCGCCAGCACGCTCACTTCCCCCGGCCCATGCTCGGGTACACGCGCCTCCCAGTTGCCTTCGGCGACTTCTTCTGCCGCGCGCGCCAGCTGCTCGATGGGACGCGAAACGCGAGCGGCGATCCACAAGCTGAAGGCGATGCCCAAGAGGATGCCGGCGCCGGCCACGCCGTAAGCGATGGCGCGAATGTGTTGCTGCGCCTCGACCAACCCCGCGCGCGAGAGAGCGACGGTCAACACAGCCATCGGGACTCCTGCCTGATTCTTCAAAGGAATCGCGGTGACGCTGAGGCTGTCTTCGCGTCTCGGCGTCATATAGAGAATGCTGCTGACTTGCTGGCCCGAAGCGCGCGCGCGATCGATGAGCGACTGATACTTGTCTGCGCCCGCAACTTCGCCGGCGACCCCGACCAATTGCTTCGCATCGAAGGCGTAAGGGTCGCGTTCGCCGGTGGCGCCGCCGGGAGTGGCGGCTGTTCCGAGTACGCTGTAAAGCGCAATCGTCATGCCAGGAGCGGCGGGCAGGTTGGTAAGAAAGCTCTGGTCGAGGCGTCGTCCGCCGACGAGATGGACGGCGGGCTCCGCGCCACGAATCGCACGCACCGCAAAGAGGCCGAGGGCGACGCTACCATCGGGCAATTCTTCACGCTTGAGGAATGCAGCGCCGCCGGTCTCGGAAGCGGCGGGTTCGGGATAGCCGAAGCGAGCCGGCCACTGCGCGGAACTGACGACGTTTCCATCGGAGCCGACAATCTCGAGGAAATCGAGTTGCGCATCCTGGGCCATGGTCTGCGCCTCGGTGAGGTAGGGCGTCGAATCTCCCGACTGCACCATTTCGAAGGCCATGTTGCGAGCGCGTTCAGTAGCCGCGAGATGATCGACGGCCGCGGCGACCTCCGCGGAACGATGCTGGAACTCACGCTGGAACTGGTTGACGAAGAGCGCAGTTTCCTGTTGATCGCGCTGCTCGAAGACCGTACGGATGCGGACGAGAACGGTCCAGGCCACGGCGGCAACTGCGGCAGCGACGGTCAGCGAGAAGAGAAGCAGCAGCCTCTGCCGCAGGCTCACGGCGCATCCTCCAGGGAGACGTCGGCGAGATTCGGCAGGCCATCCGCGCCGATGCGCAGATCGCGAAGGCGGACGCCGACGGCGTAGGCGCGCGGCAGATCGAGCAGAGGAACCAGCGTGTGCCGGTCGAGGACCTCGCGCTCCGCCTTGAACAGGGATGCGAGATCTGCGCCGGAAGCAGCCGGCGATGGCTGACCTGCGCTGCGCAGCAACTCATCGAGGACGGCGGGCGGCGACGCGACGGCGAGAGGAAGCTTGCGCAACTCCAGATCGGGCCGGAGGGCATTGCCCGTCTGCACGTTGAAACCGGCTTCACGCAGATTCAATGCGATGCGCTGTGCCGCCAATTGCATCGCGCCGTCGCCGTCGGTGCTCAGGGCGAGGGGAGGAACCGTGAGGCCGCCACGCAGTTCATGCGCTCTGTTCAGGTCGCGGTCGGTGGGAAACAGGAAGCCGAGCCCGGTAACGGCCTGCGGCAAGAGGCTTCCAGTGACCTCGCCTTGCTTTTGGAAAATCACATTTGAGAGAGCGCTACGATCGACGGCAGCCGCGATCGCTGCGCGAATCTGGGGGTTCGCCAGCGCGCCGGTGTCGGACTCCTGTAGTGCCAGCAACTCCGCCGAAGGCGAAGCGATCACCGTCAAGCGCTGCTGCTGCGCCTGGCGCACCATCTCCGCAGGAACTTCGGCCAGGTCGGCGCGGCCGACGCCCAAGTCAAGCCACTGGTCATGAATGCTGCGGTGAGCGCGGATCTCAATGGCATCGACGAAGGGCCGTCCCTGCCAGCAGTTCTCGTTTGCAGTGAGTGCCAGCGCGCCGTTAGCAGATGTCGAAACCTGAAAAGGTCCGGTGCCAACGTCAGGATTCGGCGTCTTACCTTCGCCACCCATGGTCAGCATGATCAGGAACTCATCGCCGGCCAGCAGCGCGGGCAGGTTCGGCATGGGCGCATCGCCCGTGAAGACCAGCCAGGCACCGACCGGCTGGATCGCCGACCAGGGGCAGTGTGCGGGGCAGGCGACGTTCAAGGCTGCGGCCGCGTTGGTCGCAGTCAGCGGTGTGCCGTCGTGGAAGCGCACCCCAGGCCGCAGATGAAACTGCCAGCGGTGGTCGCCGTCGGCGGATGCCCACTCGGTCGCCAGGGCGGGGCGGACCATGCCATCGCTGTCGCGTGCGGTGAGCCCGTCGAAGACCAGCGGCCGGGCGATGCCATTCGGTTTTTGCCACGGATCGCCTTCGATCTCAACTCGCAAGGTTCCGCCATAATGCGGGCGCGTGCGCGCCGCGCCCGGCAAGGCGAGGAGGAGCAGAACCCAGCTAATTGCAAAGCGCCGACACACGGTCCACCTCGTATTCGCCGGTTGCATTGCGCACGATCGCGATCGCGCTCTTCTGGTCTGGCGCGGCCGCCAACGCCATCACCGACCCCCCGACGTCGAGCGGTGCGCTGACGGGAACGGCTTCGAGCGCGGGCAATTCGTAGGCGCGCAAACTGTCTACCGCTGCGGAACCTGAACCCGAGACAAGCATCTGCACGCCGGCGCCGCAACCGGAGTTGAGAGCCGCGAAATCGCTGCCCCAATCGCGCGTTCCGGCGATAGGCTTGGCAGCGCCGTTCTCGAGAAGCTGCACTTTGCCGTCGATTCCGCCCACCACGAGCGCGGTGCCGCCCGCAGCGCGCGGCATCGAGGCAATCGCATAGAAACGCGGCAGCTCGACATTCAATGCCGGCGTCACAATGCCCGTAAAGAAATTCCTGGCCGGATTATAAAACGCACTCAGCGTCGAGGAAGGCGTTGAAGTCAGCGGCCAGGGGTCATCGCCCGCGGCGCAGCTTACCATCCAGTCGCCGCCCATCGACCCAACGCACTGCGCGCCGGCGACCCAGGCGTGAAATCCTGTGCCGTTGGGGTCGAGCGCGAGCACGCCGCGAGGATCACGCGGCCGGGCTTGCTTTTCTCCGATGTCGATCTTCTTGAACTCGTGCCAGCCATCGGGCGCGCGCGTGAACATCACGATCTGCTCCGGCTCAAGAACCACCCAGCCATTGGCGGTTTCGAGCGCCGCCAGCACCGGGTCGCGCAAGGTAAGAACGGTTTGCCTGCGGAGCGTTAACCCGCCGGCAGAGAGCGCGTGCTGGGCACTGCTGGCCGCCAGTTCAACGATCGCTACATGGGTCACGTTGCCTTCAATCACTTCGGCGACCCAGACTCGCTCGCGCGCACTCTCGCTCAATGTCACGCGAACTACGTTGGCGCCTTCGTCGCCGGCCGGGGTCACGCCGCGGGCGCGCAAATCGTCTTCAAGGAGCTTGCGAATCGCCGGAGTCTCAGTGGCGGAAATGGAGGAGATGTTACGCAGTGTCATACGGGCCTGGCCCGGGCCGAGAATTTCGGCAATTTTCTCAGCGAGCGCGGCCGCGGGCTGATCCCACGGGCCCGGCTTTTGCGCATTGGCGCAGCGGACGGCCATCCACGCAGTCAACCCGAGAACAGCCCAACAAATCAGCCTCATTGCCTTCTTCATTTTCTGCGCAGTGCCGTTGCGCGGATTATAGCCTTTGGAAGCGGTTCGTCTGGGCACCGGAGTCATCTTGTGTTCTTGAAAGTCGATTGACGGGAAAAGGGTATTGCGCGAAGCGGGCGCGCAGTCACAATCGCCAACACCTCGTCAACGCCCTGCCGTCCGTCATAGGCAAATCGCGGCGGCAGCGCGAAGACATACTTTCGATTGCGACCGATCTCAGCCGGCCCAACTCCCGCCGGGCTCACCATCAGCATCGAGCCGTCCTTACCCCATTGCTTTTTCGTGAAGACCATAATCGGGATGTCTTCGCGGGGATCGTTATCGGTATAGAGCGGATGCCGAATCACGAGCAGAGGGCCGCCGGTTTCCTCCTCATGATGCCCCGCATCGACTCCGCGCCATCGATAAGCCAACACGCCGTATCCCCTCCAGCTTGCGGGAAGAGAGAACGAAAATCCATACTCCGGATTGCGATAGACCAGGGACTGGGCCGCGTGCTCAAAGGCGGAAACGGGCAGGGGCCGGAAGGACTCGGCCGGAACGCCGGCCGCAGCGACTGCTTTTGCCGCGAAGGCGCCACCGGCAAGAGCGGAGAACCACACCAGGGATGGAGCGATTTTGCGCATTGCCGTTCTCCTTTTTGCCATAGAAGTTGACATGCTGGAAGATTGGTGGAGCGGGAAGCGCAGGCTTCCCGCCCCCTGCGCCGCTCAGTGTCCGCTTCCTTTCGTGTCCGGATCGGATTCGGAGTCCATCTCCTGCTTGACGACAGGCGCATTGGCCATGTTCTTGAAGACATCGTTGGCGAAGAAGAATTTGCCGTCGCTGGGCACCATCACTACCTGGATCTTGTCGGAGAGGCGCTCGGCAACAATCTTGTTGATCAAGAGCGGCGACTTGTTCAGGAGCGCGGCCTCGCTGGTCATGCGCTCGGCGTTGGCTGCGGCAATGAGCTTGATACGGCTGGCTTCGGCGTCGGCGAGCAGGTTGCGGCGCTGGAGCTCGGCCTTGCTGTCGATGACCTTGGCTTCGGCGTCGGCCTCGGCGTTCTGGATGGTTGCTTCTTTGCGGGCCTCTGCCTCGAGCTTGCTCTGCTCAATCTGCTTCTGCTTGAGGGGCAGCGTGTATTGCATGGCGTCGGCTTCGCCTTTGGCTTCGACCACCTTGGACTTGGCGTCGCCCTCGGCCTGCTTCACTTTTTGCGCCGCCTCAGCTTCGGCCTGCAGCTCGGCAATCTTCACCTGTTTCTGCTGAATGTCGGTATCGACGCTCATCTGGTCATCCTGCTGCTCCTTGAGCAGGAGGCCTTCGAGTCCCTTGGCATATTCGTCGGGCAGCTTGACGTCGGAGAGCATGACTTCTTCGACGACGATGCCGTCTGCGCCGAGCTTACGGGTGATGACCGCAGCGGCTTTGGAGCGTACCTCTTCGCGCCTGGTGGCAAAGATCTCGCGGACCGTATAGGCGGGCGCCAGATCGCGCCATGCGCTGGCAACGATGGGAGGCACCAGTTCTTTGTCGGCCGGCTGGGGCAGATGGGTCTGCACGCTTGCAAGCTTGTTGGGATCGAGGCGGTAGCGCACGGTGACGCCGAGTCCAATGTTGAGCCCTTCGCGCGACTGCACATCGAGGCTGTTCTTCTGTGGGGCGCCTTTCATGCCTTCCTGCGACATGCCGGCAGTGAAGAGATGATCGCGCAGGTCGAAGAGCTGAACGTTGTCGACGAGGGGAGTGATGAAGTGGACGCCGGGATAGAGGGTACCCGGCAGCGTGCCACCGATCTGGCTGATGCGCACGCCGCCCATGCCGCTGGGGACCACGACGATGCTGGCCGCGATCAAGAGCGGCGGGCAGGCGGCCATCGCCAGGCCTAGAGGTTTGCTCCATGCGATCGGTTCGAGTTCAGTTGGGGTTTCGCCTTCGACGCGCGGGCGGCGCATATTTTTGAAGCGCAGCCACAGCGAGTAGAGCGGCATTCCGAATGCGGTGGTGAGAAGAATGAGCCCCACCGCGGTCAACAACATTTTCAGTGCGAGCATTTCGCGCCTCCCAATTCCCTACTGTTCCTGGGCTCTCCGCGTCTGCGCGCCAGAGACGAGTCCGGCTTTTGGCGCGCTCCGTGATTCAAGGTTTTCGGCCGTGGAGCCAGCAGCAGCCGGACCAATCCACCGAATGTCAGCTCTTCGAGCAGGAGTCCTGCGGCCACCGGCAGCAGAACGGCGCCCAAACCGTTCATTGCATCCCCAAGCAGAAGCATGGCGGCACCTCTTCTAGCGCGATCCGGCGACAGTGGCAGCGATCGCCTGGACAGCGGTACGCGTTGTTGTCTCGGCGGCTGTTGCCGGAGCCGGAGAAGACTGTGCAAGCAGAGGCTGCGCAGGCACCGGCGCCGCACCGGTGTTAAAGAGGCGGGCAGTCTGCTCGTTGCGCCGGCCGACGAGGACGACAGTGTCGCCGACGTGCATTTGCGCATAGAGTTCCTCGAGGTCAGGCTTGGCCAGGCGAATGCAGCCGTGGGAAGCGGCTTTGCCGATGGAGCGCGGCTCGTTGGTGCCGTGGATGCCGTAGCCGTGGACGCTGAGGCCCATCCAGCGCGTGCCCACGGGATTGCCCGGCCCGGGCGGCACGACTTTGCCGTCGTGCGAATAGGTCGGATTCACGACGCGCCGCTCGATGGTGAAGGTGCCGGTAGGGCTGGGGGTGGAAGGCTTGCCGACGGCGACGGGATAAACCTTCTTGACCTTGCCGTCTTCGAGCAGCGCGAGCTTGCGATCTTCGAGGCTGACCACGATGAGACGCTTTGGCGGAATCTGGACGACGGTTTGCGCCATCGCCGCCTGCACCGCGAGAACCAAGGCAACTGCTGCCACCATTGCAACCCTGCTGAGCACCAATCCCGCCATCACGCCCCCCTCTGTTGCTGGTCATTTGTTCGCTGCGCCCAGAGAGAGTGCAGGTGTCGTTCCAAAGGGAGGCGACTGATTTGACGAGAGTTAGCGGGTGGCCGAACGAAGCCGGACGTGTCATGGGCCGCACGGGTGTGGCAGCGGTGACACGGGCATTCACTCCGCCATCGGCATGGGGAACCGGCACGGCGGGACCTGCGTAGGGAACTCTATGAGATCTGTGTGTTGCGCCGCGGGCGGGGCTCTTCTGGTTTGTACGATGGCCGGATTTGCCGAGACAAAGACTCCTTGCAGCCGGACCGCGAGTTACGCTCTGCAGCCGCGGGCAGTGCTGATGATTGCTTCGAGGCCGGCCGGCCTCGAGATTGTGGGGACGG
>DATJMC010000124.1:0-42811 GCA_035508975.1 Occallatibacter sp. | reverse complement strand
GTGTAGTTCATGCCAAAGCCGGCGCGCACGACCGTCTGCTTAGGCAGGCGCAGGGCCAGGCCCACCCGCGGCGCAAAGGCAGTCCTGAACGGATACACCAGCGAGCTCGGCAGCGAGCCGCTGAACGCGCCCGTGCCCCCCGCAGTCACCTCAGCCAGTCCCGAGAATCCCTGCGAAGGATTCGTGTCCACATCCGCAAGATGCCCATACTTCTCCGTATAGGGCGCAAAGAACTCGTAGCGCACTCCATACAGCAGCGTCAGGTTCGAAAATGCACGCCAGTCATCCTGCGCATATGCGTCGAAAACGTTGTCGCGCAAATACGTCTTGCTCACCGCCGAGTCGAGCGTTGTCTCCTGCGGCAGACCCAGCAAAAGATCCGCCAATGAAGATCCCGTCGCCTGGTCCTGCGCCGCGTCTTCGGTGAACAATCCTGAAAAGACAAACGTCCCCGTGGCATTCGAGCTGGTTAGAAAATCGCGATGCACCCTGCGATAATCCCCGCCAAAACGCATGTTGTGCTTGCCGTGAATCCAGCTCAAAGTCTCCGAAAGCGAGATCGTCTGCGACAGAGAAAGGCTCGGCTGCTGTTCGTTGAGGCCCTGGATGTTGCTCAACTGGACGTTCGGCAATCCATAATCCAACGGGCTCGTATTCAGCGCCGACCCATCGGGTCCCAGAATCCCGAGCTGGGTCGCAATGTCCGGCCCGTTGGTAAAGAAGTTGGTGACCGTGCTGTTGCTGCGGTTCCAACTCGCATTGAAGATGCTGGTCAAGCGGTGATAGCCGATCGTGTATCCCGCCTGCACGGAATTCTGACCGGAAGATGTCTTGCCGCCCAGCTGCGGGAAGATGTTCACATTGTCTTTCGCCGTGTGCGCCCAGTTGTAGTTGAAGTTGATGCTTTGCCGCAGTCCCTGGTTTGTTTGCGCCCTGCGTCCGCCTCCGCGCCCGCCAAATCCAAACGGAGAAACATTCGAGCCGATGCTGCGCATGTAGCGCGCCCCGGCTTGCGTCGTATTGCTCTGCGCCGTCGAGAGCAGGTGATAGTTCTGCACGCTTCCCGGAAGGTTCGGCTCCGGAAAATACGCCAGCAACGCGGCAGCCTGAGGAGAAATCCGCGACGGGGGAATCACGTTCGCAACTCCATTCAGCATGAACTGCTGAAAACTCGTCGGATCGTAGATCGCCGGTTGTCCCGGCGCTGAAAAGTCTCCGCTCTTCTCCGCATCGGTGGGCACGGTCGCGTATTCATCCAGCGGGCTCGAGCTTCGCGTCCCCGATAGCGTCAAAAACATCGTGTCTTTGCCGCTCGGCTTTGTCAGGCCCGGCAGGTACGGCGCGCTGATAAACGTTAGCCCGAAGCGATTCGTGCCCGACGCAGGCTGTGCTTGCGGCTGGCCGCGCAGGCCAAAGGGTTCCGCATTCAATGCCGAATTGCTGCCGATCCAGAAAATCGCTCCATGGGGCTGTCCGGGATTGAATCCGCGGAAATTGCCGCGCCCGCCGCCGCCGAAGCCGCCACCGCCTCCGAACATTCCGCGGCCGCCTCCGCCTCCAAAGCCTCCGCCCGGACCGCCAAACCCTCCCGGGCCGATAAACCCGCCCCCCGGTCCACCGAACAAACCTCCATTGCCCGCGAAGTTCCCTTGAAGCCCTGGATTCTGCGCGCGAAATGTTTCCAGCGCATCGCGCAGCCGATCCATGTCCACGCCCGCCAGCGGACTCACCGCGCCCGCTTGCCCGCTGATCGCGACTGACTCGTCGCTGAAATCCGAATTGCCGGCAATCGACGGCAGCGCTGCCCCGCTAGTGGCCGCTCCGCCCGCTTGCGTCTCCGTGTCCGACGCCAGCGCCGTCATCAGGCTCAGGCTCTGCGCGCCCGTTCCCATCAATTGCCGCATTGCCTGCGCGGCCTGCGCCCCTTGTTGCTGCTGCTCCTGTTGTGCCGCCCGCGACGCCAGGATCAATGAAAAATTCACCGTCTGGTCATGACTCGCCGCGTTCAGCACTGCCTCCTGGTCGCCCTGCGCAAATGCGGCAAACTGCGTGCGAATTACGTAACGCCCGTTCTGCGGAATCGTCAGCGACCATGCGCCCGTGATATCCGATGTCGTCGAGTAGCGCTTGCCGGTCAGCGAATTCTGCGCCGTGATGGTGACGCCGGGCAGAGGAATATTGCCGCTCTTGACCACTCCATGCAGCTTCCCGCCTGTCACCGCCGGCGTGCTCTGTCCTGTCGCTCCCGAACCCGGTTCCTGCGCGGCGCCCGGAGAGCCACCCGGCGTCGTTCCCGGAGCTGTCGCGGCCGGTGTCTGCGCCCTCAAACCCCATCCCGCGGCCAGCAGGCACATCGCAACCTTCAGGGTTCGGCCCGCTCGCGGCATACACTCTCCAGGAATCTTCGTACCAGTATTCAAACAGACGTTCCCTGCGCTGCGAAGGTTTACGCCGCAAACATTGCATCCACGCCGTCGTAAACTCAGGTATGGCAACACGACCGGGAGACCAAAAAACGGTTTCTCTCGAAGAACTGACGCCAGACGCCCCTGCCGCTCTCTGTGCGCAGGCACGCGAATTGCTCCTCGAATACGGGCGCTTCGTCGTCACCCAACCCGGCGCCGCCCAGTTCTGTTATGGCTCCCTTGAGAAAGAAGCAGCGCGCCTTCCCTTCAGTTATCACGAACAAGGCGGTGGATGCATGATTGCCTGGGTCAACAATGCTCTCGCCGGTTTCGTTGCCTGGCGTCCCCTCGCTGCCTCGGCCCAGGTCGCTCCTGATGCGTGGGAGCTAAAGCGCCTTTGGGTTCGCTCTGAAGCCCGCGGCCTGGGGCTAGGCCGGTCGCTCACCCAGGCCGTTCTCGATCGCGCTCGCGCGGCCCGGCGCAGAGCCGTCTACCTCGATACCGCGCCCGCCGCCATGGCCAGCGCGTACCGCATCTATATCGATATGAAGTTTGTGCCCTGCGCGGCCTACAACGATAACCCCGTGCAAGGGCTTGCCTACCTCGTCAAGTTCCTTTAACCCCGCCGTCTCCTCAGCTCAGTGGCTTCCACAAATTCATCCCGGCTTTTCCACGTGCCACTTAAGTTGCAAACGCCTTCATTTCTCCTTGCACTTGCCCGAGCAAACGTGTTAACTCTTGAGCCAATAACTTCCTGATTGCTACCGCAGGAGTAACTCCCGGGCGGTACCCGAAAGCAGGCCCTCCCCCATGATGAAGATTGGCACCACCATTCGTGCGCATCGCCTCCAAAAGGGACTCTCCCAAGGCGACATCGAGAAAAAGACCGGGCTCCTTCGTTGCTATCTCTCCCGCGTCGAAAACGGCCATACCGTTCCCTCCCTTGACACCCTCTCCAAAATCGCCGTCGCCCTCGATCTCCCTATCGCGCAGTTCTTTGCTGACGATTCCGTGGGCCGGCAACTCAATACCCAGCGCCTCACCGACGACGAGCTGCGGTTCCTCACTCAGATCCGCCGCTACTCCTCCAACCTCAACGAGAGCGATCGCAAGCTGCTCCTCGCTATGGTCAAAAAATTCGCCGCCACTGCTGCCCGCTAAACCCGGCGATTGCGCTCAATCGTCTCCCGTCGACGCGCTGCTTAATTCAAGGGCCGGGTCAGGTCGCGCAGCTCTGCACCGGCCATCAAAAATGCCCCACGCCGAAGACGTAGCTGCTTTGCGCTTTGTAGGTGTCGGGACCGCCTCCCATCGGCTGAATGCTTCCCAGCCTCCCATCGGCATAAATGCGACCGATCAATCCCGCCCAGCCCTTGGTCACCACCGGCAGATATTCTTTGCGATCGAGAACCCCGTGATTGATTCCCCATGCCAGCGCATACACAAAAAACGCCGAGCCCGATACCTCCGGCAGCGGATATGCGTCGCCTCCGAGCAGCCCCGGCTGCCATAGCCCATTCGCATTCTGAATCGATTTCACCCTTGCTGCCATCTGCCGGAACTGCTCGATGTAGCGCGGCCTGCTGGGTTCATCCCGCGGCATCGCATCCAGAACTTCCGCTAATCCTGCAATCACCCATCCATTGCCGCGCGACCAGAAGACCTTCTTCCCATTCGCCTCGCGTTTGTCTAGGTAGCTCGTGTCCCGGTAGAACAGGTGTTCCTCGGGATCGTAGAGCAGCTTCGAGGTCACCCACCACTTGCGATCCATCGATTCGAGATACGCCTCGTTCCCCGTGATCTGGGCAAGTTCGGCCCACACCGGCGGTGCCATAAACAGCGCATCGCACCACCACCACATCGGCGTTGTCTGGTCATGCCACGCCGGACAGGTTTCGGTGCACACGTCGGGCATAGCCATAACCCGATCGAATTCCTTCTTTGTCGGCTCCAGCATCTTCGCTTCGTGATCGCGACGATAGAGTTCGAGATACATGAAACCAATGGCCTGATCGTCGGCATGCGTCTCGCGCGCTCCCAACTGCCACTCGAATTTGTTTCCCACCGCGCGCATCGCTTCCCAATACTCGTCGTCATGCAGCGACCGTGCCGCCGCAAGATAACCGCGATACAGCGTGGCAAACGTCCAGTCCTGGCTGAAATCCGCGCGGGCCTTCGCAAGCTGCCAGTCCCCCACCTTGCGCATCGCCTTGGCAATCGCGTCGGCATCCAGTGCCGGAGACAAGTCCGTCGCCGGCGGCCCCGCAACATCGGGAGTATCGCCGGCGCCCTCCTGCCCATGCCTCACCGGCTTTTGGCTGTTCGCACCGCAGCTCAAAGCCAGGATTGTCAGGAATAGAATGCCGCGAACCCGCAGGTGCTTCGTGATCCCAGTTCCCATTCCTCGCCACGGTCTCCTGAGCGACCGCCTCAGGATACACGGCGCCGCGCGGCAACACACACGGCCTCGGGCGCGCGCACCAGCGTCCGCGCAACCCGCAGCCCCGCCGTCGTGCTAGACGTCGTTGCCTAAATGAAAGATGGGTTCGACGCCTTTGCCGCCCGCAAGCAGCGCCTGCTCTTCGCTTGCATCCAGCGGCTTGTAGCTCTGCGCCACGTCCATCGCCAACCGGAAATACCGCTCATCTCCCGGAGGAATCGCTGCAGTGATGGGATGGTTCAGCGTCCAGCGCAATCCCATCGACGCTTCCTGGGGAAATGCCGCGGGCTGGTACCAGCACTTCGGCTCGGGATGATTCTGCTTTTCGTCCGCCGGCCACACCGTCTTCGCCATGCTCTTCAGGCACAGGATCCCCATCCGTTTCTCCTGCGCCTTCTTCAGAATTTGCGGCCCGAATCCAGCCTGCGTGTACAACACCCAGTTCAGCGGAAACAGAATCGTGTCGAAGTTGTACCGGTCCATCGCCGCCACGGCCGTCTCCGCCGAGTGCACTGAGAAGCCAATGTAGCGAATCTTCCCTTCCTTCTTCGCCGCTTCCATCGTTTCCATCGCGCCGCCCGGGCCCAGCACCTTGTCCAGCTCGGCCATCTTGGTCAGCGCATGAAATTGGTACAGGTCCACATGATCGGTCTTGAGCAGCCGCAACGATTCCTCCAGTTGCTTGCGCGAGTCGTCCTTCATGCGTCCCTCGGTCTTGCACGCCAGGAAGCAGTTTTTGCGGTACGGCGCCAGCGCCGGACCCAGCCGCTCCTGCGCGTTGCCGTAACTCGGCGCGACGTCGAAATAGTTGATCCCGCGGTCTACCGCCTCCGCCACAATATTCGAGGCTTCACCGTTGGACTCGTTCATCACCACGATGCCGCCGAACCCGATGATCGAAAGTTGTTCACCCGTCTTGCCCAGCGTCCGCCGAGCAATCGGATGAGTCGGCGAAGCCGCCGCACTGAGTTGGCTCGTTGAGGCCACGGCCGCGGCGGTGATGGCGGCCTGCTTCAGAAACTCGCGACGTTCCATAAATCCCTCCCGGGTTGGAGTGAGGGCGAGCTTGAATGTGCAGGAGCAGCGTGCCCGCTTGGATTGTCGCACGAACGCGATCGAACGATCAGCCTCTACCCGGCCACCTTCACCAGGAAGAACCCAAACAGCACAAGCATCGCAATGATCATCAACACAGCCAGCCCGAGCAACATGCGAAAATCGCGACGCGGCGATCCCAGCCTCGGCACCATCGGCGTGGCAAACAGCAGCCCGCAACTGAATCCGCCCAGGTGCGCCATATTATCGATGCTGATCCCCGTAAACCTTGAGCCGAGGCTGATTGAGAAACCAATCACCAGGTTGATCGCCGCAAAATAAATCACCGACTTGCGCAGCCGGTGCAATTCATAGGCCGGTACCGGCAACCGCTTCGACTTCAGCAGCACGATCAGCGCACCCGCAATCCCAAACACCGCACCCGACGCGCCCGCACCGACCGGAAACACCACACCCCCGGAATCGCGAAGCGGCCACACCCAGTTCACCAGCGTCGACAGCAGGTTTCCGGCGGCTCCGGTCAGGATGTAAACCGCAAAGACTCCCGCCGAACCCATCAGAGGCTCCGCAAGCAATCCCAGATTCCAGAGGCACCACATGTTCGTCGCCAGGTGCAGGATCCCGACATGCACGAACATTGCGGTCACGATCCGCCACCACTGGCCGTAAATCAGCACGGCACCCGCATTGTCAGCACCCCAGTGCAGGAGCTGCTCGGGGGTGGGACTGACCGGGCTCACATGGTTCGCCGCCATGGCCAGAAAAACTGCGCAATTCACGGCCACCAGGAAGTAGGTCGCCGGCGATGCGGCCCACGACCATCGCCGCCGCCGCTCAGGGGGCGGAGGGGGGCGGTATCCGCTACCCGGAGGCAGAATCTCCGGCTCGGGAATCTGCGGGCCTGTTCCCATGCTGTCATCGTAATGCATCGCGGATTGGCGCACCGGGCGCTCCGTCAATCCTTGTTGAAATCGGAAGTCCGCAATCAACCGACCGTCACGAGTCCGCCCCCGGCGCATCACATCCCCCATCCCCACACGGGATTTAGTCTGGTGTTTGGTGCTTGCCGCCGAATCTTCTGATCCAACGGCGCGAAACCGCAAGGAGCCTTCATGAATGCCTCATCCTCCCCCCTCACCTCCGAAAAACGCATCCGCCGCGCGCTGCTCAGCGTGACCGACAAGACCGGCCTCGTCGACTTTGCCAAATCTCTAGCGCAACTAGGAGTGGAACTCGTTTCTACTGGCGGCACCGCGCGCACCCTGCGCGAAGCCGGACTCGGCGTGCAGGACATCAGCGACCTCACCGGCTTCCCAGAGATGCTCGATGGCCGCGTCAAAACCCTCCACCCCCGCGTTCATGGCGGTCTTCTCTATATCCGCGGCAACCGCGAGCACGAAGCAGCCGTCGCCGCCCACGGCATCCTCCCCATCGACATGGTGGTCGTCAACCTCTACGCCTTCGAGAAAGCAGCGGCCCAGCCCGGTGTCGCCTTCGGCCATCTCATCGAAAACATCGACATCGGCGGACCTTCCATGGTTCGCTCAGCCGCAAAAAACTTCGAAGACGTGGCCATCGTCACCCGCGTGTCGGAGTACCCGGAACTGCTCCAGGAGATCCACCGCACCGGGGGCGCCTTGAGCCGCGAAACCCGTTGGCGTCTCGCCAAGCAGGCCTTCGCCCTGACCGCCGCCTATGACGCCGCCATCGCTACCACCCTCGAAAGCGTCAAGGGTTCGCCCGCGCCCGAAGCCCCTGCCGCTCTCGACGCCTGCGCCCTGCCCCCGACCCTGCGTATCAACCTGCCCCTCGCGCAAGTCCTTCGCTACGGCGAAAACCCCCACCAGCGCGCCGCACTCTATGCCGACGGCTCAGGCCAGGGCATCGCCGGCGCAAAGCAGCTTCAGGGCAAAGAGCTCAGCTTCAACAACCTCGTGGACCTGGAAGCCTGCTGGGAGTTGACCCGCGAGTTCGGCGAACCCATGGTTGCCATCATCAAGCACACCAACCCCTGCGGAGCGGCCGTCGGCGCATCCATTCTCGAGGCCTACCAGAAGGCCCTCGCCTCTGATCCGCTCTCCGCCTTCGGCAGCGTCATCGGCATCAACCGCGAAGTCGACGCCGAAGCCGCCGAAGAAATCGCCAAGCTCTTCGTCGAAGCCATTGCCGCACCGTCCTTCGCGCCCGAAGCGCGCGAGCGTTTCGCGGCCAAAAAAAACCTGCGCCTCGTTGAAGTCCATCCCGCCCCAACACGCCCAGTCCCTAAATATGTCTCCGGGGGGCTGCTTTTGCAGGATGCCGACATCGGCCGGGTCACCGAGGGCGAACTCGACGTCGTCACCTGGCGCCCTCCCACCGCCGAAGAACTCCGCAACCTCCTCTTTGCTTGGCGCGTCTGCAAGCACGTCAAATCCAATGCCATCGTCTACGCGCGCGACGGCCAGACCATTGGCGTGGGCGCCGGCCAGATGAGCCGCGTCGATGCCGCAAAATTCGGCGCGCAAAAAGCCGTCCTTCCGCTCGCCGGCTCCGTCGCGGCATCCGATGCGTTCTTTCCTTTTCCCGATGGGCTCGAAGCCGTTGCCGCGGCAGGCGCCACCGCCATCATTCAGCCAGGCGGCTCGGTCAAGGATCAGGACGTCATCGCTGCGGCCGATCGCCTCGGAATCGCCATGGTCTTTACCGGGGTGCGCCATTTCCGCCACTGAAACCCGCCGGCTCGCTGCTTGTCTGGCGCCGCAATCTGCTTCCGAATCCACAAACGGTGCAAACAAATCCGCGCCTGGTGCAAACAATTGAGTACTATTCTCCAATTTGGGGCACTCCGGTGCCCCACCGCGACTAATCACGGGTAAAATCGTCTTTACAAGTAGGCGGATCTCCCGGCAATCTGCCCGTGCATCGTCGTTTGCTGGGAGCACAATGGGTCAGGTTCGCTTCGAAGCGAAAGGCATGGGTTTCCCTAGAATGATGAAATCAAAGCATTTGCTCCACACTGTAGGGTTGTCGATCGCGGCCCTTCCCCTCTTCGCCGCTCAGGCACTCCTCGGCCAGAATGCCCCGCCCCCTGCAAATCCTGCTCCACCTCAAGCACCTGCCTCCAAACCCGGCGACGATGCGGTCGCGCAATCCTCCAACCGCGCCAAGGCCTACTTCCACGCGGCTATGGCCGACATCTACGAAGAAGAAGCCGTCAATTCAGGTCAGCCCGAATATGTCACCCACGCCATCGAAGAGTACAAGGCAGCTCTCAACGCTGATCCCAACTCCGCAGAGTTGAGTGACGCTCTCGCCGACCTCTACTTCCGCACTCCCGGCCATCTTCACGACGCCGAAGCCACAGCGCGCGGACTGCTCAAGACCAATCCCAACGACATCGACGCCCACAAGCTATTGGGACGCATTTACCTCCGCCAGCTCAGCGAGGCGCAGAACTCTGTTTCTTCTTCGTCGCCCAACGGCAACGTTCTCGATCAGGCAATCTCCGAATACCAGACCATCGTCTCCCTCGAGCCCAAAGATGTCGAAGACCGCATGGTCCTGGGCCAGCTCTACACCGTCAAGCACGAGCCGAAAAAGGCTGAAGAGCAATTCAAGACCGCCCAGGCAATCGAGCCGGATTCCGAAGACGTCGTCCTCAATCTGGCGCGCCTCTATGCGGAGAGCGGCGACATGGAACACGCCGCCAAGGTCATCGAAGATGTTCCCGAATCCGATCGCACCAGCAAGATGGAGTTCACGCTCGGCGCCACCTACGAGCAACTGAAGCGCAACAAGGATGCAATCGCTGCGTATCAACGCGGTCTCGACATCGAGCCCGGCGATGTGCGCACCATGGGCGCCCTCGCCCAGGCCCTTCTTAACGACAACCAGCTCGATGCCGCGATGAAGGAATACCGCGAGCTCGAAGATGCCGATCCCGACGACACCGGCACCCTCGTTCACATCAGCGAGATTCAGCGCCGGCAGGGCAAGTATGAAGACGCCCTCGCCACCATTCGCAAGGCTGTGAAAAAGGAGCCTGACAACCTCGAGGCCGGCTACAACGAGGGCCTCCTGCTCGACATCCTTGGCCGCTACGACGAATCCGCGCAAGTCTACGAGCACATGGTCGATCAGACTTCCCACGCCAACGGCGCCTACACCGCCGATGAGAAAAACAATCGCAGCATCTTCCTTGACCGCCTCGGCTCCGTCTACCACGAGCAGAACAAAGTGGACCAGGCCATCGCGGCCTACCAGAAGATGATCGACATGGGCGGCGACTCGGCCCTCCGCGGCTACCAGGGTGAGGTCGACACCTACCGCGATGCCAAGCAATTCGACAAGGCCGTCGAGGTTTCGCGCAAGGCCGCCGAAACCAATCCCAAGAACATCGACCTGAAGCTGATGCTCGCCGGTGAGCTCGCCGATGCAGGCAAGCCTGATGAAGGCATCGCCATGGCCAAGGGGCTGCTCAAAAACGACAACTCCGACGACGACCGCAAAGTGTGGCTCGACCTCGCGCAAATGGATACTCGCCTGAAGCGCTGGAAGGACGCCGAAGATGCGCTCAACAAGGCATCCGCGCTGACAACCAAGAAAGACGACCGCATTTATCTGCTCTTCCTTCGCGGGGCATGGGCCGAACGGCAAAAACACTTCGATCAGGCTGAGGACTTCTTCCACCAGGCCCTCGACATCGATCCCGACAACGCCATGGTCCTCAACTACCTCGGCTATATGCTGGCCGACAAAGGCACGAAGCTTCCCGAGGCTCTGAAGATGGTGCGCAAAGCCGTCGAGCAGGAGCCGATGAACGGCGCCTACCTCGACTCGCTCGGCTGGGTCTACTTCAAGCTCGGTCAGTACGAGTTAGCGGAAGAAAACCTGCACCAGGCCGTGGAACGCGATCAGACCGACCCCACGGTCCACGAGCACCTCGGCGACCTCTACGAGAAGACCGGCCGCATTCGCCTCGCTGCCGCCCAGTGGGAGCTTTCGCTGAACGAGTTCTCTCACTCCGCCGCGGCTGACGTCGAGCCCGCTGACGTAGCCAAGCTGCAACGCAAGCTCGAGAGCGCCCGCGTCAAGCTGGCGAAAGAAGAAAGCATCACCGGCGCCCCCAAGCCCGAATAATCGAGCGCCTGCACCCATCACGCAAAAAGGCCCACCCCGCGAGGGTGGGCCTTTTGCTGACCTCGATTCGCTTCCGACACTGGAACTCCCGCAGGAGCGCAGGCAATTCGCTCCGGCCAGCCCAGACCGCGCTCACACCGTCTTTACTTCGCCTGTGCCGCGGCCGCCAGGTACAGATCCACGTTGTTCTTATCCACCAACGACGTTCCCGTATCCACAAAAACCGGGTACGGCGAAAAAGGATCCGAAGCATAGTCCTTGCCCAGCTGCGCCGGCGGCGCGTGGAAGATCTCGTCCAGTGCCTTCAGTCCGTAATAGCCCATCGTGAATGGCTTCTGCGCGATTGTCGAATCAATCGTTCCGTCCTTGATGCTGTTCAGCGTTTCCTGGTTCGCATCCCAGGCAATCAGCACCCGGTCTTTCGCGTTGGCCCGTTTGATCGCGTCCGAAACAGGCTTGCCGCCCGCCGACTCCAGGCAAACAAAGGCATCAATCTTCTTCGGCCCCGTCTGCGTCAGCAGTTCCTGCGCCTTGTCGAATGCCATGCTCGCGTCGCTCTTGATGTCCACCACGTCCACTATCTTGATCTCCGGCCGCGTCGCCAGCACGTCTTTGAAGCCCTTCAGGCGCTCCTCGATGTTGGGCTGACCCGCCAGCGTGAAGAACACAACATTCCCTTTCCCGCCAAGCTTCTCCACCAGTCGGCGGCCGCCCACACGTCCGGCCTCCAGGTTGTTCGTCCCGATGAAGTAGAGCCGGTGGCTCCCCGCCGCGTCCGAATCAATCGTGATCACGGGGACTCCAGACTGGATCGCTGCGTCGATCTCCGGCTGCAGCACGGAAACATCCGACACCGAAACCAGGATCCCCGCCGGCTTCACCGCGACAGCCTTCTGCATAGCCGCGAGTTCGGCCTGCGGATCATAGTTGTCAGGACCCACCACCTTTGCGGTCACCTTGAATTGAGCGGCCGCCCGGTTGAATCCCGCCGCTGCGGTTTGCCAATACGGCAACGCCGAATTCGCAGCAACCAGATAAAACACTTCTTTGCTCGAGTGCCGTTCGCACCCCGTCGTCAACCCAACTCCCACCGCCAAAATGGTGAGCGCAATCCGTTTCATTGTTCTCATGGTTGCCCCCCTGGTCCGGACGTGAAAAGTTTGCGGAAAGCACGGAAGAATGCCCCGTGCCGTAACCCCTCCAAGAAACGGCAGGATGGTACTCCCCACCCACCTGCATTGTCCAATACTTACGCACGCAAAGCTTTATAGCACTTCGCCTCGCAACCGTTGCGTGATTTCCGACACGATCCACCCGTTCCGAAGGGGCCTGCTCTGTCGGGATATATCCTTTTCACAGCCAGACGGCTCCGCATGAAGGTCGACTCTGTCCTCAACCCACTTCCCGTTGCCATTGCTGTCGCTGAAGACGGACCTCTCGCGGCACGCGTCCATTCCGAGCCGCCCCATCCTTACCGCACCCCCTTCGCCCGCGATGCCGCCCGCGTCTTGCACGCCCGCGCCTTCCGCCGACTCGCCGGCAAAACCCAGGTCTTCGCGCGCCTTCCTGACGATCCCCCCGGCGACCACTTTCGCAGCCGTCTCACCCATACCCTCGAGGTCACGCAAATCGCCCGCACCCTCGCGCACGCTCTTGGCCTCAATGCGGCGCTCACCGAGGCTCTCGCGCTCGCCCACGACATCGGCCATCCGCCCTTCGGGCACGCCGGCGAAAAAGCCCTCGACCGCGTCCTGCGCGCCCATGGCCTCAGCTTCGACCACAATCTGCACGCCCTGCGCATCGTCACCTGGTTTGAAGAACGCTATGCCTCTTATCGCGGCCTCAACCTCACCCTCGCCGTGCGCGAAGGCATCATCAAGCACTCCCGCGATTACTCCGCCGCCGATCATCCCGATCTCGCCGAGTATTTCCTCGACGAGCTCCCCCCGCTCGAAGCCCAGCTCATCGACCTCGCCGACGAAATCGCCTATCTCACCGCCGATCTCGACGACGGCCTGGAATCCGGCATTCTCACCCTCGACGAGGTGCGCGCTTCGGTGCCGCTCTTTCGCCGCTACTACGATTCGGCTCTTCGCGCCTATCCCGGCGCGCGGCCCAAGCTCGTCATCAATGAAGCCCTGCGCGGCGTCCTCAATGCATTGGTCAGCGACTTGCTCGCCGAAGTCCGCACCCGCATTGCGCAAGCCGGCGCCGCAACCCTCGAAGACATTCGCCGCCTCCCCGCCCGCGTCGCGTCTCTCGGTCCCTCCACCGAAGCCGAGCGCTCCACCACCAAGAAATTTCTCTATCAGAATTTCTACAACTCTCCGGGAATGGAAGAAGCGCATCGCCACGCCGATCAAGTGGTCGAAGAATTATTCGCCGTGCTCATCAACGATCCCGGGTTGCTTCCTCAAGATCACCACGCGCAAATTACAGGGGAAGGCCTCGCGCGCACGGTCGCCGACTATATCGCCGGAATGACTGACGCTTACGTCGTGCAGCTCTGGTCGCGTTGCTGCCGTTGACCGGCCTGATCCTCGTAGGGCAACTCGTCCGGCGCCACACCCACATAGTCCGGTGCCGGATCTTCGCAAAAGCGCACCGCGCCGATCGTCTCTTGCCCCTCGAGAAGAGCTCGGCAGATGCGGTGCATCCCATCCATCACGCGCCCGTCTGCGGAGAGAATCACCGGATGCGCCAGGTCGCATTCCGCGATGAGGCGCGCATGACCCACAAGCTCACGGCAAGTCATCCGGCTCCCGGGCTCGCCGCTCCAATAAGCCTCGTCGAGTTCGCGAATCGCAGTCAGCGGCACTTTCGCCACCGGAAGCGCGCGCGACAGCTCGATAAGCCGGCGCACATCCCACGCAAGCAGACCCTTCGCAGACCTCCTGAAGTGGTACTGCCCGCGAACCATGCCTACTGCACCGTGCCTTGCGGCCGCAGCCGGCGCAGGTCCAGCGCACACTCCACGGCATTCTGCGCGCTTAGGCGCAGATTGTCCGTTGCCGCCCAGATCCACACCCGGCTTGCCTCCGCGGGGTTCCGCGCACCCGGGTCGGGCCTCAGCCGCACCAGAACATCGTTCTGCCCCGTCGCCGCGAGGTTCGATGGCGAATCCGTATCCTCGAGCACAAGATCCAGGTGGTCTCCGCTCAATGCCTCTTCCAAAGTCACAATCTCGGCCGGCCGCTCCAGCTCCAGTGCAATCGAAAACGTGTGCCCGTGAAAGACCGGCGCCTGAATCGCCTGCAGCGACACCGGCGGCAACCGGTTTCCGGCCAGGTCCGCAAAGTGCCGCCGCACCCGCGCCTCCACCATGCTCAGGCTCACGGTCGCATTCTCGCCTAACCCCGAGAGCATATTGTAGGCAGCCTGAGCATCGTAGATCGCCCGCGGCAGCGTCTGAAAGCTGAGCAGGTTGATCGTCTGCTGATGCAGCTCGTCCATCGCCGCGCGCCCCCACTCGCTCGCAGGCACCAGCAACGTAGCCGCAACGCTTCGAATCGGCGCGCGTTGCTCGATCCGCTCCAGGATCAGCACCAGCGCCAGCGCCGCCGGATGCGCGGGCACGATCGCCGGCGTGAATAAGTCCGCGCTTCCCGCATCCGCTCCTACCCACGGCGCCCTCACCAGCACACCCGCTTCCTGGTCCAGCGCCCCCGAGAGATCCAGCACCGACGAGCCCGCCGTCAGCGCCTGCTTCCAGTGCTTTCGCGTCAGATCCGCCGACCCGCAAAAAAACGTGAAGTCGGTGCGGTCAAATGCTTCCGCGTCGATCGGCTGGACAAACGTCACTTCGTCGCCCACCTGGTCCAGTTGACCCAGCGCTTCCTGCTCGTCCAGCAGCACAAAACTCGCCGCCGCCAGCGGCGAATCCGAGAGAGACTCTTTCAGTTCTTTGCCCAGCAGCGTCGATGCGCCGGCGATTGCGATTTTGTACAAGGGGTTCCCTTCTTGAATGGCTGGGAATTACGAGTGTGAGTGCGTCGCCGGGCCCGGCTCCGAAGCGCCCGGATGCTGCACCACCGCCTGCGCGGACCCCGGATGCCTGCGGCGCCGCGACCACGAATAAGCTGCCCGCGCCCAGATCCCCGAAAACATATACCCCAGGGCCGCGCAGAACAAAACTACCTGCGAATAACGCAGAGTCACATAGAGCACAATGGAAAGCACGAACAAAAGCTGGAAGGGATGACTCCGCGTCAGGTTGATCTCCTTGCCCGACCAGAAACGCCACGTGCTCACCATCAGGAATCCGCACAGTCCCACCAGCAGCAGCCACAGGATTGCCACCCACCATGCCTCGATGGGATAGGCATTGAAAAAGTGCACCGTCGCCGCAAGGATCCCCGCCGCCGCCGGAATCGGCATACCCACAAAATACTTCCGGTCCGACCGCCCCGGATTCCGCGGCTGCGCATCGTGACTGATGTTGAAGCGCGCCAGCCGCGAAGCTCCCCCAATCAGATAGAGAAACGAGATGAACCCGCCCGCCTGCAGCAGATGTTGATGCAGCTGCACGTTCACCGAGTCCGGCAAAAATGAAAATCCCCAGATGTACGCCAGCAAACTCGGCGCAACCCCGAACGTGATCACATCGGCCAGCGAATCCAGTTCCTTGCCAAAATCGCTCGCCGTGTTCGTCAAGCGCGCAATTCGCCCATCCAGCGCGTCAAACGGGATCGCAAACAAGATCGCGATCGCCGCCCAGTCCAGGTGATTGTGCGCATCCCCGTTTCCGCCGATCGCGGCAATCGTCTGCGTAATTGAGAAATAGCCCGCCCCGATGTTTCCCGCGGTAAACAGCGACGGCAGCAGGAACATGCCGCGGCGCAGCCGAGCCTGTGCCCGTGCCCGCGCCATCTCGGTCCCGTTGCCGTTCATGCCCTGTTCTCCGCCGGCATCGCCGCCAGCACACTCGCTCCCCCGCGCACCCGCTCCCCCACCTTCACCCGCAAATCTGCCTCCGCCGGCAGAATCACATCCACCCGCGAACCGAACTTGATCAGCCCCACCCGCTGGCCGCGCTCCACCCGGCTCCCTTCGCCGAAGTTGAAAACGATGCGCCGCGCCAGCAGTCCCGCGATCTGCTTGAACGTCACTTCAAATCCATCCCCGCGCACCGTCACAATGTTCTGTTCGTTGCGGTCGGCCGACAAAGGGTTCATCGCGTTCAGATATTGCCCCTTCTGATAGCGCACCGCCGTCAAAACGCCGGCAATCGGCGACCGGTTGACGTGTACATCGAAAACACTGAGAAAAATGCTGATCCGCTGACGAGGACCCTCCGCCGTCGCAATCGCCACCGCCTCGGTCACCAGTCCGTCGCCCGGAGACACAATCAATCCTTCGCCCACGGGGATTTGCCGTTGCGGATCACGGAAAAACCAGAGAAAGAATGCTGCCAGAAGGATCGGGAGCGCCGCCCATGCCCAGCTGTGGGTTGCCCAAACCACCACAGCGGCGACCAAAAGCAGGCTCAACCCGTATATGTAACCGTCACGAACCATGGTCCCTAACGATTATACGGTTGATTTGGTTCGGAGTTTGCTGCTGAGACAGGAGACAGGATTACCCGTGAACGCGGCTTTCACCGCCGTTTAACCAATCGCCTGCAATGACCCGAACCTGTGCCTCTACACCGCCACCGCTGCGCGGTGTTCCAGTGCGTAGATCAGGTCCTTGGCATGGAGTTTCAGCTTCTTCAACCGCACTTCTTCCAGTTGCTCGTCCTGGGAGAGATACGGCTTTTGAATCAACTCTTCCAACCGCTGAGCGTAGCGACGATGTTCTGCTTGCAGGCGATCAATTTCTTCACCCAGCGTGGAATCCTTTATCTCGTCCATCAATACACCCCCGACAGTTAAAGGAACATTTACATATAGCTCTCTTGAAGGACAAAGGGCAAGCGGGAAAGCAGAACAAACTTCCGCAATTGTGGATTTTCGAGGTCTAAATTCCACGCTCTAAGACCCCAGCCGCAACTCCATCAGAACCGCATCTTCAACAGGTTCAGTGTAATAGCGAATCCGACGCCCTTTCTCCACAAACCCGGTAACCCCGTAGAACTCCCGTGCCGGCTGGTTCGATACCCGCACCTCAAGATGCATCTCCTCGGCTCCCAACGACCGCGCCCGACCCGCAACCACGTCCAGCAACCGTCGCCCGACTCCCCGCCGCTGAAACTCCCGCGCCACGGCGATCGTTTCAAGCTCCGCTTCGGGTACCGCCAGTCCCGCAATGGCGAATCCCGCGATCCTGCCTTCCACCTCCGCCACGCAAGCGAACCGCCGCTCGCCGGAGGCCGCCGCCTGATACGCTTCGAACGGCCATTTCGGAGCGCCTTTAAGTTCCGCCGCAATCTCTGTGACTCGTCCCAGATCCGCTGCCGCCATCGGCCTGATCCGCACATCTCCGCTCAGCGTCATGTGCGCCTCGAACCCGCCGTGGCCGCTTCCCCGAAAATCTCCGCATCCGAGCGCCGTAGATAGTTCCCATCCAGCAGCGCCAGGTCCGCAAACTCTCCGGCCAAAAGCTTCCCCCGCGCCAGCGAGAGCGCGTCTCCTGCCGAGGGCGCCTCGACTCGCCGTACTTCCACGCCCGGCCACGCTTCACGCATCACGCTCGCCGCCGCATCGTCGCAGACCGCGATCTCCCCCGGCTTGACATCGATCGCAGAGAAATCCGCCCCTCCGGCGAGGACCTCCCGCGCCTTCTCGCCCACCCGCAAAAACACCTCGTGCCGATGCGCATCCAACGCCGCCCAAGACACGCCCGCCTTCCACGCCAGCACTTCGAGCCGGGACACCGCAGCCACCGGAATCTGCCCCGGTTCCGCCAGCCCCTTCACTGCGCTCAACCCCACTCGTACGCCCGTGAAACTCCCCGGGCCATGCACCGCCACAATTGCATTGAGCCGAGCCGCCTTCATCTCGGCTCGTTTCAGAAGCTCCCCCACCGCCGTCACCAGCGTGGCCGAGTAGCTCCGGCCTGCCAGTTCGATCTGCTCCAGCAGCTCCACACCGTCGCCCGTCAGCCGACCCAGCGCAACCGACCCCGAAGGCCCGCACGTATCGACACCCAGAACTACTGCGCCCTCGCGCAGCCCCGCCTTCGAAGCAGACATCACCACCGTCATGTTCCTTTCAGGATGACACACGTCTTTCGAGGCTCCCAACGGCTTCGCATCTCCGTTAATCTGGTGGAGGCATGCACCGCAAAAGCGGCTGCCCGACGCCGGATCATACCTAACAACCCTAAGGACCAGCATTGGCAGCTGCGGCGACAGCATCCTTTCACGACACCTGGCGGCCCCGCGCCAATCCCTGGGCCATCGCCGTCACCGTTACCCTCGCCACGTTCATGGAGGCGCTCGACACCTCCATCGCCAACGTCGCCATGCCCCACATCGGCGGTTCGCTCTCCGCCAGCCCCGAAGAAGCCACCTGGGTCCTTACCAGCTATCTCGTCGCGAATGCCATGGTGCTGCCCATCAGCGGCTGGATCGCCAACCGCATCGGCCGCAAGCGCTTCTACATGACCTGCGTCGCCATGTTCACGGTTGCATCGCTGCTCTGCGGTCTCGCCCCCAGCCTGCCCATGCTCGTCTTCTTTCGCGTCCTGCAAGGCGGAGCCGGCGGCGGCCTCCAGCCCAGCGAGCAGTCCATCCTCGCCGACACCTTCCCTCCTCAAAAACGCAGCATGGCCTTCGCGGTCTACGGTGTCGCCGTCGTCACCGCTCCCGTCCTCGGCCCCACCGTCGGCGGCTGGATCGTCGACAACTACAACTGGCGCTGGATCTTCTTCCTCAACATTCCCGTGGGCATCATTTCGCTCTTCCTCACCAGCCGCATGGTCGAAGACCCACCCTACCTCGCCGAAATTCGCAAGCGCCGCGAAAGCATCGACTACTGGGGCCTGGGGCTTCTGATCGTCGCCATCGGCTCTATCCAGATCATGCTCGACAAGGGCCAGGAAGATGACTGGTTCGGCTCACGCTTCATCTGCACACTCGCCGCGACCGCGACCATCGGCATGATCCTCTTCTTTTGGCGCGAGCTCTCGATCCAGCATCCCGTGCTCGACCTCCGCCTCTTCGGGCGCCGCAACGTCGGCATGACCCAGCTGGTCATGTTCATGGTCGGCGTCGCTCTCTACTCCTCCACCGTCCTCATTCCCCAATTTCTCCAGGAGATCATGGGCTACTCCGCCCGCCAGGCCGGCATGGCCGTCTCTTCCGGCGGCCTCGTCCTCATGGTCCTCTTTCCCGTTGCCGGCGCGCTCGCACCAAAATTCGATCCGCGTCGCCTCGTCTCCATCGGCTTCGTCATCACGACCTTCGGCCTGTGGCGCATGACCACCATCAATCCCAATATCAGTTTCACCATGGCCGTCAGCTGGCGCGTCTACATCGCGCTCGGCCTGCCCTTCCTCTTCATCCCGATCAACACCCTTTGCTATGCGGGCATTCCCCAGGAAAAATACAACGAGGTCAGCGGCCTCACCGCCCTCATGCGCAATCTCGGCGGAAGCGTCGGCATCAGCTTCGTCACCACCTTGCTCGCGCGCCTCAGCCAGAAGCATCTGGCCTTTCTGGCCCCCCACGCATCCGCCGGAAATCCAGCCTTTGAAACCATGCGCTCCGGTCTCGCTGGCGCCTGGATGCAGCGCGGCTGGTCGATCCCCGACGCCGTCCACCAGGCTGGCGCCCAGATCTATGGCATGGCCCAGATCCAGGCCCGCCTCCTCGCCTACGTCGATGTCATCTGGGTCATGGTCGCTGTCACCACCATCCTCGTACCCATGCCCTTCCTCATGAATCGCCCCAAGAAAACCACCGGCCCCACGCCTGTCCACTGAGGCCGGCAGCGCGAAACGCCGGGACACTCTGCGGCTCCCGTCCTGATCCCTATTCCCGGTTGCCTCCCCGTCTCTCTCACACCTTCGCCAGCGCCTGCTCCAGGTCCGCCACCAGGTCCTCTTTGTCCTCAATCCCCACCGACAGCCTTACGAGGCTATCCGTAATCCCCACTGCCTCGCGCTCCGCATCCGTCAGCGAAGCATGCGTCGTCGTCGCCGAGTGCGAAGCCAGCGACTCCACTCCCCCCAGCGACTCCGCATTCAAAAACACCTTCAGCGCCCCAAGAAACCGCCCCGCCCGCTCGCGCGTCTCCAGGTCGAAGCTCATCATCGATCCGAATCCGCGTTGCTGCTTCTTGGCCAGCGCATGCTGCGGATGGCTCTTCAGCCCGGGATACGCCAGTTTCTTCACCTTCGCCTGCGTCGCCAGAAACTCCGCCACCGCCAGCCCATTCTCCTCGTGCTGCTTCATGCGCAGCGGCAAAGTCTTGATCCCGCGCAACACAAGGAAGCATTCGAACGGCGACAGGATTCCCCCCGCCGCTTTTTGCACCAGCGAGAATCGCTCCTTGTGTTCCGGCTTTGACCCGATCAGCGCGCCCCCCAATCCATCCGAGTGCCCGTTCAGGAATTTCGTCGTCGAATGCATCACGATGTCCGCCCCCAGCGCCAGCGGGCTCTGCAGCGCCGGCGACATGAACGTGTTGTCAACGCTCACCTCCACCCCGCGCGCATGCGCAATCTCCGACACCGCGGCAAGATCGGTCAGCGACATCAGCGGATTGGTCGGCGTCTCCACGTGAATCAGCTTCGTGTTCGCCTTGATCGCCGCGCTCACCGCGTCCAGCTTCCCCGTATCGACATACTGAATCTCGATCCCGTAGTGCTGCACGATCAGGTTGAACAACCGTGCCGTGCCGCCATACACGTTGTGCGAGCAGATCACATGATCGCCCGCGTGCAGCGTCGCCACCAGCCCGTAGATCGCCGCCATCCCGCTCGCGAACGCGTGCCCGCTCGTGCCCCCTTCGAGCGCCGCCAGCGCCGCTTCCAGCCGGTCCCGCGTGGGGTTCCCGGCACGCGAGTAGTCCCAACCCTTGTCCGTGCCGATCCCGGTCAGCTCAAACGTTGAAGAAAGGTAAATTGGCACGTTGACCGCGCCGGTGAGCGGGTCGGGATGCTGGCCCGCATGCACCGCAAGTGTCGCGTATTTCATCTCAGACATGTTGTTGTTCGATTGCTCCCGCCTCTAGCTTACCGGGGCGCGCTACCCCTACAAAACCGTCGCCAAAGACAGCTCTTGCTCTTTCTGACCCTGCTACCAAACACCGGTCATCTCCGAGCCAAGAATTGGGCAGGTCCGGGGTTCCCGCAGATTGCTCTTCGTCTGCGGGGTGGAGGTTTCGCTTCTGAGACCTGGGATCCCACGGATTCCGGCATCAGTTCCATCCATGTACCTCCGCGTCATGAGCACTCACTGGATACGCGGCGCCATGATCACCCTCAATGGCCTCGTCATTTTTTGGATGGTCGTCCAGAATCTGGCAGCCGGCAATCGTACAGCGTCGTAGAGTCTGCTCTTCTACTCGTCCAGCTTGAAGATCTTCATCTGCACCAGCTTGGCAATCGTCAGGTTGTGAAACCCCCGTGCCTGCATGCTGCGAATGAAATCCGGCGTGATCTTGAAAATCCGAATCTGGATAAGCTCATCGAGGGTCGGCTGATATCCCAGCGCCCGGATCTGCCGTACCTCCTCGGGATCCACCTTCTGCACGCTCAGCGCGACCACCTTATCGGCATCCGGTAGTTCATAGCCGAGCGAGGTAAAGCCGCGAATGTACTCCGGCGTGACTTTGAAGATGCGCAGCGCAAGCAGGTTGTCGATCGTGATCCCGCCAATCCCCGTGTCTTTGATCGACCGCGCCCATGCGCTTCCCACGCCGATGAATGCATTGGCCATCAGCTTCTCTGCGTCGTAGCCCCTGAACCCCATCTGCGCCATGCGATCCACGAATTCAGCGTCCGGCGTGAACGTCGCATCGCCCCGCAGTTCCCCATCAAACACCGTGCCCGCGCATACAAACGTTCCCGCCTCGGCCGCGAACGTCGCCGTCAGGTGGGCGCCTTCGCGCGAAAAATCGCTCTCCGTGATTCCCGTCAGTCCTGTAAACGAATTCTGAAAGCTGTTGCTGCCGCACCACCGCCTGTCGCCGCAGTCGTCGCGATCGACGCTCAAGCGGAATTTGCCCGCTTCATCGCTCGGCTCAATCGCGCAGCGCTCATGCAAAGGCGCCGGCGTCGTCTCGGCCCGCAGCGCAAGAGCCGTGCCGCCCAGCATCATGGCCACCATCGAGATCATTGCAACCGTTCCCGCTCTTCTTGCTGTATTCATCGAAGCCCCTCCCGTCCACGCAAATTGCGCACAGCTTTCCTCTCGCACCCAAAGACCCAGGCGCAGTCTGATCCCTTTCCTGTCGCATGAATACAGCCGACGAATCGCGCCCCGCCGCCCGAACCATCAAGCGGCGATCAATCCCGCGCGCTTCTCATCCCGATGCGCCCCTTACCGCTCGCCGCCTTACCTATTTCGCCGACTCATCATCCAGCAGCCCCGAGATACGCAGCTTCACCAGCTTGTCAAAGGTGAGATTGGTGAAGCCATGCCGCTTCGCGTCCGCAATAAAATCCCCATCGATGTGAAAGACCTTCGCCTGCACCAGCTTGTCCACCGTGACGTCGCTGTACTCCTGCGACAGCTGCTTGGCAAACTCCGGGGTCACGCCCTGAACACGCAGCGCAATCACCTGATTCGTGTCAAGATGGTCGAATCCCGCCGCCTTCATCCCTGTCAAAAACTCCGGCGTCACGTTGAAGATCCGGAATGAGATCGCCTGTTGCACATTCTCGATCGCGAATCCCTCGCTGTTCAGCTCGTTTAGATATTCCGGCGTCACGCCCTGCACCTTGCATGCCACCAGGTCGTTCGCCAAGAGTTTGCCGAAGCCGGCTTGCTCCATCCCGCGAATGTACTCAGGCGTCACGCCTTGCACCTTCATCGCGACCAGTTCATTCGCCGACAACTTGCCCAGGCCGGCTTCCGACATCTGCTCCGCATACTCCGGCGTGATGCCCTGAATCTTCATCTCGATCAGCTTGTCCAGATCATCGCCATATCCCGCCGCCCTCATCCGGTCGATATAGTCACCCTTGCCCGAAGCTGGCTTAGCGGGCTGCTCCTGCGACTCCGATGCGGACGATGATCCAGATTGCGCTTCGCTCTCCACCGCAACCGGCCGATCCACTTCTTTCCGAGGCGTGGCATCTGCCGCCGCGCCCTTGGCCATCAGATGTCCCGCCGGCGGCTTCATCGCCCGTTCGGTCCTGGCCACAATCGCCGCCACCTTCGCCTGCGCCTGCGCCGGATGAAGGCTCGCCAGCACCTGCGGCGCCACCACCAGCGCCGTCATCAGCGCCATCACCGACGCCGTCAACGACAACGGCCGCGTGCTCATACGCTCCATCGGGTCGCCAAGGATCCGGCTGATCCGCATGCGCAGCGTCTTCCCAGGCTGGTGCCCGTCAAACGCCATGGCCAGCTGCATGTGCCGCGCCCGCTGTTCCTCAAGCCGCACCAGCGCGCTCGCATACACCATCGGATTCGGACACACCGTCAGCGCCAGGTCGTCGCAGCAAAGTTCGCGCTCGTGCCGCAACTGCCCGCTGATCCACCACACCGCGGGATGAAAGAAAAACAGCGTCTCGATGACCGTCTGCAGCAGGTTCCACGCAAAGTCCGCACGCCGCACGTGCGCCAGCTCATGCGCCAGCACCACTTCCAGTTCCTCCGGCCCCAGCGAAGTCACCGCCGACAGCGGCAGCAGCACCACTGCGCGCAGCGCGCCCACCGTCACTGGTCCCGCAATGGCGCTCGAGATACGCAGACTCACCGCGCCGTCGATTCCCAACGCGCGCGCGATCCGGCCGAATGCCGTCCACGCCGCATCGGGCACGTCCACACTGGCCGTCTTGCGCAACCGCTGGATCAGCCACCATCCGCCCACGCTGCGCAGGCTCAACACCACCACGCCGATCACCCACAGCCCGTCGATCCACGGAAACAAATCCCTCGCCGAGACCTGCGTCTTGTCGGTTGGCGCGGCCGCACCCGTCCCCAGTTCCAGGCTGCGCGTTCCTTCAATGTTCGGAACGCCAAACCCCGCTTTCGCAGGCAGAGCAAGACGCGCATCCGCGTTCCCATCCATCTGAACAGCGAAGGTGACTCCCGCCGCCACCGGCATCGCCAGCATCGCCGCCAACGCGGCCACATAGCGGGCATTGCTGCTCCGTCGCGCCAGCAGTTGCGCCGCCCCGCGATAAAGCAGCGCAAGCAGCGCCGCCTGCCAGCAGAAGTGAATCAACGTCCAGGCTACGGCTTCCAGGGTGTGCGTCATGGCCTGTCCTTTCTCGGCTGCGCCGCCGCAGCCTTGTGCAATCCGTTTTGCATCGTCGCACGCTTCTGTTCTATCAGCGCGCGAATCTCGTCCAGCTCGCCCGCGCTTGCTGGCTCCATCGCCAGCGCGTGCAGCGCCAGTTGCGCAGCCGAGCCGGAGAAAAGCCGCAGGCTCAGGTCCTTCAGCAGCCTGCTCTGCATCGCGTCCTGGCTCAGTGCAGCGCGATAAACATGCGCCCGGCTCGCTTCATCGCGCACCACCAGCCCTTTGGCCGTCATAATCTGCATCAGCTTCAGCACTGTCGTGTAGCCGGAAGGCCGCTCCAGGTTCAGAGCTTCATAGATCTCCCGCACCGTCGCCGGCTCCTTCTGCCACAAAATGCGCAGCAGCTCCAGCTCGGCTTCTGTCGGACGCGGAATCGTTTTGCCGTTCTTCGTCATGATGCACAGACGTTATACGAAGCCATTCGTACTTGTCAACGAAAATCTTCGTAGATCCTGCGTGACTCGACGATCACCCCGGCCCCGACCCCACCATTCCCCCCAAAAAGCTCCCACTTCCAAATCCTCTTGCGCTGCGCCCCGCCATGTGTTACAGTCCGTAACATTATGAACCGTAGCACTGAGCCCAGTCACGATCCCTCCGAGCTCGGCGACCTGGAGCGAGACATCCTCTTCATCGTCTGGCGTCTCGGCTCCGTCTCTGCCGAAAAGGTTCGTGAAGAACTCAACCGGCCCCTCAAAGACTCGACTGTCCGCACCGTGTTGCGCCGTCTCGAAGAAAAGGGCTACCTCGCCCACAGCGTCGACGATCGCACCTTCATCTATCGCCCCGCTCTGTCGCGCCAGCGTGTCGCCGGCCGCGCCGTCAAGCGCATCGTCGACTGGTTCTGCGAAGGCTCGGTCGAAGCCCTCCTCGTCGGCTTGGTCGATTCCAAGGTCCTCGACCGCGATGAGCTCCAGCGCCTCGCCGACCGCATTGCCACCGCACAAAAAAATACCGGAAAGAAGGGAGTTCAATGATGCCCGTCCTCATCGAAGCGGCCCTGCGCTCACTCCTCGTCGGACTGGTCGTCGCCCTGGGCCTGCGTCTCTTCCGGGTCCGCAACGTCCTCGTGCAGAAAGCAGCCTGGGGCCTGGTTCTCGTCACCGCTCTCGCCATGCCTTTGCTGCAGCCCGTCGCCGCGCGGCTTCTGCCTGCCAGCGCAACCCTGGCGCTTCCCGCGCATCCCATGACTCTCCTCGAGGAGTTGCAGGCCCGGATCCAGGCCAAGAGCGCCTCCGGCCGTCCCGCGATGCCTGCCACCTCCCCTGCCCCGCAAGCTAACCCTCCGCGCGCCAAAGAATCGCCTTCTCCGAGTCCGACTCCCGCTCCCACCCGGCACGCCGCCAAGCATTCCTCCGTCAGCCTTCACGCCGCATACACGTCCGCCCCTGTCGAGCTCACCACCTACAGCCCGCCAACCTCGATCGCGACCACCCTGCCTGCCTCTCCGGCGCCGCGCCGTGCGCTCTCGCTTTCCGCGTGGGCCTTCCTGCTCTACTTCGCCGTTGCCGCGACCTTGCTGCTCAAGCTCGCTTTCGGACTGTCGGCGACAATGCGCCTTTGGCAGACCGCTACCCCGGTCCCAGCCCATCGCTTGCCGGCTTTTGCCGCCTCCCTCCGCGCGCGCGCCAGCACCCGTGTTTCTTCGCCCGTCACCCTCGGATCGGCCATCCTGCTTCCGGCCGACTATAAGACCTGGGACTACGAAAAGCTTCGCATCGTCCTCGCCCACGAGGGCTCTCACATCCGTCAGGGCGACTTCTACCTGCAGCTGCTCGCCAACTTCTATGCCGCGCTCGTCTGGTTCAGCCCCTTGGGCTGGTGGCTCAAGCACGAGCTGGCTGACCTGGCCGAAGCCATCAGCGATCGTGCCGGAATCGAAGCTGCGCACAGCCGCACCACCTACGCCCAGGTTCTCCTGGAATTCGCCGCCGCGCCCCGTCCCGCTGCGATCGGCGTCGCCATGGCACGCCCTGGAAGCCTCTCGCGCCGCATCGAGCGCCTGCTCAACGATCATGCCTTCCGCCAGGCCTTCGCCGGGAGCCGCCGCGCCCTGGTAGCCGTTGTGCTGGTCCCGCTCGCCACCTTCGCCGCAACTGCCATGGTCCGCGTGCAGGCCGCACCCCTTGCCCAATCCGCCTCTCACGCCGCGGCAGCGCATTTCGCCATCTCATCCAGCACGGTATCGGCCCCCATGCCCCAAGCCGAACTCGCCGACCCCGTCCAGCAACTTGATCTGGAATCCTCCTCTTCCGACGATCTCGCCATTTCCGCGTCCGCAGATTCGGAAACTTCCGCCGCGTCTCCCGAGCCCCAAGCCCCGGTTGTCTCCAATGAAATCGCCGCCCTCGTCCCGCCCGCTCTGCCGGTGCACATCAGCGCCATCGCACGCGAAGCGGCGCAATCCGACGACGGCCCCTCCTTCGATCGCACTCTCTCCGTCAGCGGATCGCCACAACTCACGGTCCTGACCGGCTCAGGTGATATCGAGTTCGCCCGAAACTCGGGCAACGAGATCCACATCCACGCCCGGATTCGCGTAAGCCGCGATGGGAGCGAAGAAGAAGCCCGCGAAATCGCCGCCAATCCCCCCATCGAGCAGAACGGCAACGTCATTCGCATCGGACGCCGCGAGGAGAATTGGCACGGTATCAGCATCAACTACCAGATCGAAGCTCCCGCCGGCACTCTCCTCGGCGCCACTTCCGGCTCAGGCAATATCGTTGACCAGGGCGTAGGACAAAATGCCAAGCTCGAAACCGGCTCCGGCGATATCAAGGCAGTCGGCTTGCATGGCGGCTTCTACGTGCAGACCGGCTCCGGCAACATCATCGCCGAACAAACCGGCGAGGGCGACGCCAAGGCCGAGACCGGCTCAGGCGACATCGAGATTAAGGACATTCACGGCAGCTTCCGCGCCGAAACCGGCTCCGGCGATATCAAGGCATGGGGCACGCCTTCCAGCCCGTGGTCCCTCGAGACCGGCTCGGGCAATATCGAGGTCTGGTCAGGAAACGCCCCGCTCACCCTCGACGCATCCACCGGCTCCGGCTCGGTGACCACAGAACACGAGATGCTGGTCAAGGGCTCCCTCGATGAACACCATATCGTCGGCAATCTGAATGGAGGCGGTCCCAAGGTCCGCCTGCAAACCGGCTCCGGAGACATCCACATTCACTAACGCTGGGACTGCAGACTTCAGGTCGACATTTGTTCCCCAGAGGGAACCCGAGCTGTACTGACCTTCGTACTTATCTGAGAAGCGCGCCTTCCGGCCTCGAACCGCCGGCGGGTGCGCCTCAAAACAGAGGCCTTGCGGTCGCGACGAGGCCCACGTTCTCGTGCGCATAAAATTGATTCCATTCGGGATCGAACACGATTCGCCAAGGAGAGTTCGAATGCTGTCGGATCTGCGCGACGCGTTACGCCAGTTGCGGAAGTCACCGGGATTTTCGGCGACCGTGGTCATTACGTTGGCCCTGGGCATCGGCGCCACAACCGCCATCTTCACGCTCGTTCACCAGGTCATGCTCAAGTCGTTGCCCGTGACCAGGCCCGATGAGCTGTGGCGCATCGGCGACAAGATCCGCTGCTGCAACTGGGGCGGATACACGCAGGGCGACGACGCCAACTTCTCCCTCTTCTCCTGGGATGCCTACAAAAACTTCCGTGCGCAGACGCCGGAGTTCAGCGACCTCGCCGCTCTCCAGGCCGGCAATGCCCCCCTCGGCGTCCGCCGCGAGGGTTCGCAGGGGCCCGTCGACACACGCAACGGACAGGAGGTCTCGGGGAATTTCTTCCGCACCCTCGGCGTGCAGCCTTGGATGGGCCGCCTCATGACAGATGCTGACGACCGCGAAGGCGCGCCGCTCGTTGCGGTCATGAGCTATCGCATTTGGCAAAGCAAGTACGGCGCCGACCCTTCTATCGTGGGCCAAGTCTTCGAAATCAACTCACACCCCTTCACCATCATCGGCGTCACCCCGCCCGGCTTCTACGGCGCCAAGCTTGCCGGCTGGGGAATGCCCGATTTCTGGCTGCCCATCATCGCGGAAAATAGTCTGGCTTCCGACGTGTCGCGTCTCAAGCGCGCCAATGAAAACTACCTTGACCTCATCGGCAGGGTCCGCCCCGGGGTCAATCCGCGCGCCCTCGAAGCCAAGCTCCGTGGCGAGTTCCACAACTGGCTCGCCAGCCACGTCGCAGACATGGAGCCCGGGGAAAAGCAGACCTGGCAACAGCAGACGCTTCACCTCACTCCCGGCGGCTCGGGCGTATCGGCCATGCGCGATGAATACCAGGCCGGCCTCAAGCTGCTCTTCATCGCCGCCGGATGCGTGCTGCTTGTGGCTTGCGGCAACCTCGCCAACCTCATGCTCGCGCGCGGATTGAAAAGCCGCGCGCAGATCTCGGTCCGCGTCGCGCTCGGAGCCTCGCGCCTCCGCCTGGTGCGCAGGGCGTTGGTCGAGAGCCTCCTGCTCGCCGTCATCGGCGGCGCCCTGGGAATCGCCGTCGCCTACGCAGGGACGCGGCTCATTCTCTACCTTGCCTTCGAACTCGGTGGCGGCAACAACTACGTTCCCGTCAGCCCGGCTCCCTCCTGGCCCGTTCTCCTCTTCGCCCTTGGCGTTTCCATTCTCACCGGCATCCTCTTCGGAACCGCGCCCGCCTGGATCACTTCGCACGCCGATCCCGTCGAGGCTCTGCGCGGAGCCAATCGCTCCGTGGGCGGAGGCCGCACCTGGGCCCAGAAATCGCTGGTCGTCGCGCAAGCGGCTATGTCACTCGTGCTGCTCTCGGCGGCAGCTCTGCTCGCGCAAAGCCTGCGCAACCTCGAGCACCAGAACTTCGGCTTCGAAACCCAGGGCCGCTTCCTCACCTTTATCGATCCCACCCTCGGCAGGCACAAACCCGAGCAGATGGAACTGCTCTTCCGCCAGATCGATGACCGTCTCAAACAGATTCCCGGTGTGCGCATGGTGGCTCCCGTGCTGTATGCGCCCATGTCCGGCGATAGCTGGAACGATGGAATCCGGATCCAGGGCAGGCCTGAACCTGCTCCCAAACAAGACACCAGCGCGGGCTATGCGCGCGTGATGCCCGGCTTCTTCGATACCATCGGCGCACAAACCGTGCTCGGCCGCACATTCACTGACGACGACACCGCCGCAACCCCCAATGTCGCCGTCGTCAACGAAGCCTTCGTCCGCCGGTTTTTCAAGGGCCAGAATCCCATCGGGCAGCACTTCGGCCCCAACCGCATCCGCTACGCCTCGAAGTATGAAATCATCGGCGTCGTCAAAGACATCCGCTATATGCTCGGCGACTACAACGAACCCGTTGGACCGATGTATTGGCTGTCAGAGACGCAGACCGCCACCTTCGACGATCCCGATTGGTCCGAAGGCGAAAAGTGGTCGCACTTTCTCTACAACATCGTCATCTGGGCCCCCGGCGATCCTCCGGCGATGGAGGTGCGCGTGCGCAAAGCCATCGCCAGCGTCGATCCAACCCTGGTCGTCGACGACGTCGTTCCCTATGGCAAAGTCGTCAGCAACGACTTCCACCAGGAAAATATGATCGCGACGCTGACCAGTCTCTTCGGAGCCCTCGGCCTCACCCTCGCAGCCATTGGCCTCTATGGCGTCATGGCCTACAGCGTCGAGCAGCGCACCAACGAGATCGGCCTGCGCATGGCGCTCGGCGCCGACCGCGGCCACGTCGTCGCAATGGTGCTGCGCGGCGCATTCTGGCAGGTCGGCATCGGTCTCGGCCTCGGGATTCCCTTGGCCATCCTCGCCGGCAAGCTGATGAAAGACCAGCTCTACAATGTGCAGCCCTGGGATCCCGTCATGCTCACCGTCGCCACCGCGCTGCTCGCGCTCGCAGCTCTGGTTGCCTCGGTCGTGCCGGTGCGCCGCGCCGCTGGAGTCCAGCCCATGATCGCGCTGCGCATCGAATGAGACAGGCTGCCACCGCCCCCGCTGCGGCGGACGACATTGAGCGATAGAGCATAGCGCGAATCGCTCAAATTCTTCGCAAAACCGCGCCAACACCCGTGACGGCCAGCACAATTGTTCCACGTGGAACAATTTCGAAGCCGTGGAACAATCGCCGCGCTCGTCGCCGGGACAACCCTGCCCCGCCAAATCTCTCGCGAAAACAGCTAACCCGCAAAGATCTGCTTCGAGAGATAGCGCTCCGCCGAGTCGGGAATGATGGTCGCAACTCGTTTTCCCGGACCAAGCTCGCACGCGAATTGCGCGGCTGCGAAAACCGCCGCCCCACTGCTCGATCCCGCCAGGATTCCTTCCTCCGCCGCAAGCCGCTTCACCATGGCGAACGCATCGTCGTCGCCCACCATGATCACCCGATCGCACACCTCGCGATGAAATGTCTCGGGAATGAAGTGCACGCCGATGCCTTCGACCTTGTGCTTTCCCGGCGCGCCGCCCTGCAGAATCGATCCCTGCGTCTCCACCGCTACGGTAACGACCGAGGGATTCCGCTCCTTCAGGAAGCGCGCAACCCCGGAAAACGTTCCGCCGGTGCCCACGCCCGCAACAAAGGCATCGACGCGCGCCTCCATCTGCTCCCAGAGCTCGACAGCGGTGGTGTCGTGGTGGAAGCGCGGATTGGCCTGGTTCGAAAACTGGCCCGCAGTGAATGCGCCGGGGACCGCCGCGGCTGCCTGCTTCATGCGCGCGATCGCGCCAGCCATGCCTTCGCCTTCCGGCGTGCGCACCACTTCGGCGCCGAATCCGCGCATCAGGATGCACTTCTCCTCGGCGAATCCCTCGGGCACGAACAACTTCACCTTATAGCCGCGATTGACGCCGATCAGCGCCAGCCCCACGCCGGTATTGCCCGCCGTTGCCTCGAAGATTGTCGAGCCAGGATGAAGAAGCCCGCGCGCTTCCCCGTCGAGGATCATGCCCAGCGCGGCGCGGTCTTTCACGCTGCCGCCAGGATTGAGGAATTCAAGCTTGGCGAAGATCGCCGCCGAAGGAGCCGCGGCGATCCGCTTCAATTCCAGCATCGGGGTGTGCCCCACGAGCTGCGTAATGTCGGAAGCAACACGTGCGGAAGAAGGGTAAACTGCGCCTGTCATCGGCATTCAGTCTACGGCATCGACGGCGGCGGGAAGCGCCTTTGTGCGCCCCTCATTCGCCGGAAACCTTGGCGGCCTTCTTGGGTACGCGAACCGACGGGAAATAGCCGGTACGCGTGCGCACTTCGAGCTTTCCCATGCCTGCGGCCTGCGCCGTGACCAGGACGCGCCGAAAGCCCGGCTCGCTCGAGGGCTTGCTGGAGTGATAGCCGATGGTGTACTGGCTGCGGATATCGCGCGCAACTTCGGCGGCGATCTCGTCGACCTGGTCGATCGACTTGGGGAAGAAAGCGAGACCGCCGGTCTCGCCCGAAAGCATCTCCAGGGCGCGCCGCGCGTGGCGCACTTCTGAGTGGGTCATCTCGTCGCCGAAGAGCAGGCCGATGGAGTAGATCACGGGACCGGAAAGCTGTTGGACGCGGCGAATGGTCTGCTCGAGAGAGAGCGTCGAGGCATTGTCTTCGCCGTCGGTGATGATCACCAGGACTTGCTTCGGCCGCTTGCCGTCGGCCACCAGCTTGTCGGCAGAGGCCACCACGGCATCATAGAGCGCGGTGCCGCCGCGCGACTCGATGTGCGAAAGCCCTTCGCGCAGCTTGCTCACATCGTTGGTGAAATCCTGGTCGATGAAGGCTTCGTCGGAAAAGTTGACCACGAAGGCTTCGTCCTGGGGATTCGATGCTTCGATCAAGTCGAGAGCGCTCTTGTTGACCGCGGGGCGCTTGCGCGACATGGAGCCGGAGTTGTCGACCACCATCGCCATCGAAACCGGAAGATCGGTGTGCTGGAAGCTGATGATGTTCTGCTTGACGCCGTCTTCGAAGACCTGGAAGTTGTCTTTCTTCAGATCCTGCACAAGGCGGGGACCGTCGAGGACGGTGGCATTCAGGACCACCTCTTCCACGTCGGTCCGGAGGATGTAGCCTTCACCCTCTTTCTTCAGAGGCCCGGTGGGAGCAGGAGCGGTCTCGGCGTCGGGCGAGCGAACCGGGTCGCGATCCTCGGTAAGCGAAGGAGGTCCCTGCGCCGGCTTGCTCGGCGCCTGTTGGGCCCAGAGCTGGAGCGATGCAAGAGAAAAGAGAACCGCGGAAAAAGCATTATTGCAAAGGCGCATAGTAGCCGGTGCGAGCATGAACTGTCAGCTGAGGCAATCCCGGAGGAGGATTCAGCTTCACCTTCACTTTACGCCACTTGCCGTCGCGGTTCAGGTCCTTGGGGGTGTAGCCGATGACGTATTGGTTGCGCAGCTCGGTTGAAATCTTCTCGGCAATGTCGCCCATTTCTGAAAGATCGTCGACGCGGTAGAGGCGTCCGCCCGTCTCTTCACAGAGCTCGTTGAGCAATTGCGGGCCGGTGCGCTCTTCGGGGGTGGCGGCGTAAGGATCGAAGATGCCGATCGAGTAGATCTCGACGTCGGATTCGCGGACCTGGGCTCGCACCTCGCCTTCGGTGTAGCGGGAGCGATTGTCGCCACCGTCGGAGACGACCAGGAGGGCCTTGCGCTCGTGACGAGCTTCCTTCATTTTTTCGACGCCGTAGTAGATGGCATCGAGCAACGCAGTGCGATGGCCGCTATGCACCGTGGCGAGTCGGGCCTGGATGTCGTCCACCGAGCTGGTGAAATCTTCAATGAGCTCGGGCCGGTCGTTGAATCCAATCACAAAGAACTCGTCTTCGGGATTCGCGGTCTTGATGAATTGCAAGATGGAGTCGCGGGCGCGGATCAGCTTGGAGGTCATGGAGCCGGAGAGGTCGAAGACAATGCCGATCGAAACGGGAGCATCCTCGCTGGCGAAGCTTGAAATCTTCTGCTCACCGTTGTTCTCGTAGATCTGAAAGTCTTCTTTTTCGAGACCGGTCACAAGGCGGTTCATGGGGTCGGTGATGGTGACGGGAACGAGCACCATGTCGACGTTCATGCGAATGAAAGCGCCGGGCTTGGCTTTGGCCGCGATCGATCCGGTAGTGGGCTGGGCTTCGGCTCCGGCAGGCGCCCCGGTCGTCGAGTTGGGCGACGAAGGCGGGTTCACGTGCACTTTATTGAGCGGATCGTCCTGGGCAGCGGCGCGGGAGATTCCCAAGGCAAGAGCGAGGATCAGAATGCCCGTCCCGAACACGCCGCGAATCCGGCGCGTGCCTTGCGAATCACCGCGCCGATTGAGTTTCGTTCTCATTTCTCGATTCCTGAGATTTGAAGGCGATCTTAGCACGGCTGAGAGGGAGCTGGCGTCATCGTCTGGTCACCAATTTGTCAATTGGCGGCCTAGTGTTCAGACGCAGGAAATACCCATAATGTCACTGGGATACAATCAAGTTTGCGTGCCATGCCCGCGAGGGGCCGCCAATGCGGGGGAGTTGGAACGCAAGCCCAACCGTTTCAACGGAGAGCAAGGCCCTTTCATGGCCAGTATTTATCCATTTCGCGCCTGGCGCTACAACCCCTCCCTGGTCAAACTCGACGAAGTTGTTACGCAACCCTACGACAAGATCTCCCCGGCCATGCAGCAGGCCTACTACCAGCGCAATCCCTTCAACCTGGTGCGCATCATCCTCGGCCTGCCCGAGTTGTTCGATGCGGAGCGTGGAGAAAGCGTCTATTCGCGCGCGGCGCGCGACTTCGGCGCGTGGCGCGAGCAGGGCGTCCTGGCGCAGGAAAAAGATCCGTGCGTGTTTGCTTACGCTCAGAGGTTCAAGGCGCCGGGGTCTGAGGAGACGAAGGAACGGCGCGGCTTCATTGCCCTGGGCAAGCTTTACGACTACTGCGACGAGATCGTATTCCGTCACGAGCACACGCTTTCGAAGCCGAAGAGCGACCGCTTGAATCTGCTGAAGGCGACGCGCGCGCATTTCGGCCAGATCTTCATGTTGTATTCCGATCCCGCGGGCACCGTTGAGAGAATCCTCTACGACAAGAATGGCGCGGCGGACGTGGAGGTAACCGACGAGTACGGTGTGTTGCACCGGCTGTGGCGGATCAGCGATCCGGCGGCGATTCGATTGTTGACCACATCCATGGCCGACAAAAAGCTGATCATCGCCGACGGTCACCATCGCTACGAGACGGCGCTGAGTTACGCGAAGGAGCACGCGCCCGCGGCGACGCCAAGAGTGGAACACAGCACCAGCCAACTGCCGCAGCCGGCGTTTCCTGAGGCGGCGGCGATGATGACGTTTGTGAACATGGATGCGGACGGGCTGGTCATTCTGCCAACGCACCGGGTTGTGCACAGCCTGGCGAGATTCAGCCCGGAGGTGTTCAGGCGGGACGCCGAGCAGTTCTTCGCAGTGGATTCGCTGGTGGAGGGTGATGCCGGGTGCTATCTCGAGAAGCTGCGCCGGCAGGAAGGAACGGCTTTCGTCGCGGTGACAAGCGGGGGGGCCTGGGTGCTGCGCGCGAAGCCGGCAGCGTCGGCGGCGCTGGCGGGTCTGCCGGAGCATCAGCGAAAACTCGACCTAAGCTGCTTGCACGCGATTGTGCTCGACAAGCTGCTGGGTCTTGACGCCGAGAAGGTGCGGGAGCAAACGAACATTCGCTACCTGCGCGATGCTGCGGAGGCAGTGGACCAGGTGAGGCGGGGCGAAGCCGACGCGGCGTTTCTCACCAACCCCGTGACCATGGAGCAGCTGCGCGAAGTGGCATTCGCCGGCTCGGTGATGCCGCAAAAATCCACCGACTTCTATCCGAAGCTGCTGAGCGGCCTGACGATTTATGCGCTGGAGTAGGGGTCCGGCAGCGGGCTTGGCGGTTGGCTGCGCCGCGATTCTGGCGCTGACTGCGGGAGTTCTGCCGGCAAAAGCGCAGGCGCCGCCGTCGTCGCGCTTCGTGGTGGTGATTGACGCCGCCCACGGCGGCGCGGATGCCGGGGGACGGCTGTCGAGCGGGCAGCTAGAAAAAAATGTGACGCTGGAGCTGAGTGTCAGGCTGCGCTCGCTTCTGGCTGCGCGCGGCATCGCAGTGACGACGACGCGGGAATCCGATATTGACGTGGACGCGGTGCGGCGCGCCGAGATCGCCAATCATGCCAGGGCCGGGGCATGCCTGAGCCTTCATGCAAGCGAGACCGGCTCGGGAATCCACCTGTTCACGTCGTCGCTGGCGCCGACGCAGCCGGCGCGATTCGAGGCCTGGAAGACGGCGCAGGGGGCGTGGATAAGCCGCAGCCTTGCCTTAGCGGGCGCGATCAATTTTGCGCTGCTGCATGCCGGGTTTGACGTGACCCTCAGCCGGACGGCGCTGACCGCGGTGGACAGCATGACGTGTCCCGCGCTGGCCCTGGAGGTTGCGCCGGCGCGGGGAGCGGACGGCAAGGTGACGGCGGAGCCCGATGATGCGACCTATCAAGCGAGCGTGGCCAACGCGCTGGCCAGTGCCCTGCTGGAATGGCGCATGGAGGGACGGCAGCCTTGATTCCCCGCTACCAGCAGATCCTGTTCGCGGTGTTGTTGTTTTCGGCGCTGGTGATGGGCGGCGTGCTTTGGCATCTGCGGCAGCGGGCGCACGAGCGGCTGCTGGCGGGCGAGGATTCGGCGCCGACGAAAGCGCCTGCAGTTGCGCCGGCGGAGCGCTCGACGCTGATGGTGGCGAACGATGCGGATGGTTCGCTTCGCGTGCAGGAGCGGGTGCTGCCGCTGCCGGCGGATCCGAATGCGCGCGCACGCGTCCTGCTGGGCGAACTGCTGAATCTGTATGCCGCACCGGGTGCGGCGCATCCGGTGTCGGGCGGAGCCGCGGGAGTGGCGCAGGTGTTCCTGATGCCGGTTCCGGGAGCGAAGAAAACTGCGGACCCGGGCGCAGAACTCGCGGTCGTGAACCTGACCGGCAACTTCGTGGCCAGCCATCCCTCGGGACTGGAAACGGAGACCCTGACGGTGCTCTCGATCTGCGGAACGTTGCGCGCGAATCTACCGCGGATCACGGAAGTGCGTTTCCTGGTAGATGGCCAGGAGCGGGCAAACCTTGCAGGGCACGCGGACCTGACACAAACATACCTGACCGCCGATGCGGTGAACACGGGAGAGGCGCGACCGTGAGCGAAGCAGGACACAAAACGGTGGAACATGCGCCCGTGATCGGAGTCTTCGATTCGGGATTCGGCGGGCTGACAGTGCTGCGCGCCCTGCTGGAGCGATTGCCGCATGCGCAATTCGCCTTTATCGGCGACACTGCGCGGCTGCCTTACGGATCGAAGTCGCGGCGCACGATCGCGCGCTATGCGGCGGAGAGCGCGCGTTTCCTGGTGAGCGAAGAGGATGCGCAGTTCCTGGTGATCGCGTGCAACACGGCCAGCGCGCTGGCGCTGGACGCAATCGAAGATGCGGTTTCAGTGCCGGTGCTGGGCGTGATCGAGCCAGGCGCGGCAGCGGCGCGCGCATCGTCGCGGACAGGAGACGTGCTGGTGATTGCCACGGACGCAACCGTGCAGAGCCATGCCTATGCGGCGGCCTGCAGCAAGCACGGATTGCGCGCGCTCGAGAAGGCCTGCCCGCTGCTGGTGCCGCTGGTGGAAGAAGGCTGGACGAATCATACGGTGACCGAGCAGGTGGTGCGCATTTATCTCGAAGAACTGATGACGGAAGCCGAAGCGCACGGGATGACTCCGGACACACTGGTGCTGGGATGCACCCACTATCCCCTGCTGCGAGATTTGATGGAGAGAGCGGTTCCGGCGGGGATGAAGGTGATTGATTCGGCGGAATCGACGGCGGAGGCGGAGGCGCAGCTGATCAACGGCCGCTGTGCGGATGCAGAGATCGTCGCATTGCCGGGCCCACAAGTGCGCTGTTTTGCGACCGACTCGGTGGAGAAATTTGAGCGGCTCGGTTCTCGCTTTCTGGGACAGCCGGTGGGCAAGGTGGAGTTGGTCGATCTAGGCGGCTGATATTCTAGGGACCGGCTCAAAGCGCGGCTTCTCTTGGGTACAAGGCACGGAGGACAACAACAAGCATGATTGATCTGACAGGGAAGACGGCTGTCGTCTTCGGGCTGGCCAACAAGCGTTCGATTGCATGGGGCATCGCGCAGAAACTGCATGCTGCGGGGGCGACGCTGGCCATCTGCTATCAGAACGAGCGCATGAAGCTTGAGGCCGAAGACCTGATCAAGGACCTGCCCGGCGCGAGCGGCTTTCAATGCGATGTTTCGGCGGACGGGGAGATCGACGCGCTGTTCGCTGCATTGAAGGAGAAATACGGCAAGCTCGACGTCCTGGTGCATGCGGTGGCATACGCGCCGGCGGCGGATCTGAAGGGCGAGTTTATCAACACGAGCCGCGAAGGGTTTCGCACGGCGATGGACGTGAGCGTCTACTCGCTGATTGCGGTGAGCCGCGGAGCTGCCGCGCTAATGTCGGAAGGCGGAAGCATCATGACGCTGACGTATTTTGCGGCGGAGAAAGTGGTGCCCAACTACAACGTGATGGCGGTGGCGAAGGCCGGACTTGAGTCGGCGGTGCGGTACCTCGCGTGGAATCTCGGCGGAAAGAATATTCGCGTGAACGCGATCTCCGCGGGCCCGATCAAGACGCTGGCAGCGCGCGGCATCGGCGACCTGAGCGAGATGATGCGGGCTCACTCAGAGCGCGCGCCGCTGCATCGCAACGTGGACCAGCTCGAAGTGGGAGGGCTGGCGCTGTTTCTGGCGAGCGATTTGTCAGCCGCGATCACCGGCGAGACCGTGTACGTCGATTGCGGCTACAACATCATGGGGTTTTGAAGCGGGTCTTCGACGAGGCTCGCGCACACGAGGAAGTCGCGCGCCCTAAGCGCGCCTACTGCGCGTCGAGCGCGGCGGGGCGGTAGGGACGGCGCCGGGACGGGCGCGGCGAAACGCCGATGGCCACGGGCTGGACGGCGCCATCGTCGCTCGCGATGCCGCTGGATTCAACGCCGATCACGACCGGCTGCGCGTTGCCCTCTGACTCGCTGGAGACGATGTGAACGACAACCGGAGAAGCAGGGCCGGAGTTGCTGGATGCGACTCCGACAACGACAGGCCCATTGCCGCTCGCACCTTTCGAAGCAATCGCGATGACGACGGGATTGCGGCCAGCGGTGGCTGTCGGAATCGAATCGGACGGCTGGTTAAAGACGCGGGTCTCGCGCTGGTTTCCGTTGAGGATTTCGGCAGTGGCAACCGGGTGCGAGGCTGCTCCGATTTTTGCTCTGCGATGCGGATTGAGCTTTGCGTGCGGCCCGGGCGCGTAGGGCGGGCGCGGCGGGTTCAGGACCACCGTGCGCTGAAGATTGCCATTCATCACCTCAACGCTGCCCTCGCGCGAGGCGGGCTGCATGGCGGACTGCGAGGAGCCAAAGGTACGGATGGTTCGCGAAGAGCCGTTGATGACCTCGACGCTTGAAGCGACGGCGTTTGCGGACGGCTGCGCCGGGGATTGCGAAGCGTGCGCGCACTGGGCAGCAAAGGCGCCCAGCAGCAGGAGGATGGGAAGACTCAAAAATGCCCGGCAAGAAGGCATAAACAGGACCCCGTGGGCCCGAGTATACGCAGGAGGCAGGGGCAGGTCTAGAAAACGAAAGTGCTAAGCGGTCATAGAAGTCATGAGCCGAGGAGGATGCCGGTTATAAACAAACGGGTTAACGGGGCTGGGCGAAGGGCGGTCGTCAGTCTTTGAGGGTTACGGTGATTTTGCGGGCATCGCCGCCGGCCGAGGCGATGGCGATCTCGCCGGTGGAGCGCTTGCGGATGCTCTTGAACTTGTCGCCCCATTCGACGAGGACCAGAGCGTCGGGCGTGAGCAGTTCGTCGAGGCCGAGGGTCTCGAGCTGGCGTTCGCCTTCGAGGCGGTAGACGTCGATGTGGTAGAGCTTGATGGGTTTTCCGTTGGCGGTGCCGTCGTACTCGTGGAGAAGGGTGAAGGTGGGACTGGTGACCTCGTCAGGCTCGGCTGCGTCGAGCGCCTGCGCGATTCCCTTCACCAGGGTGGTTTTGCCGGTGCCGAGGTCGCCGCGCAACAGCAGCAGTTGCGGAGGCTTGAGAATGGCGGCGAGCTTGCGTCCGACCTCGACGGTGTCAGCGCCGCTTTTGGTGGTGAACTCGTGTGTTCTGCCTTCAGCGGTGGGTGCGGCGTTGGTCATTCGGCCCTCACGCGACTCAGCAATGCCCCTGCAACCAAACATAACCGTTTGGACGCTGCGAGCGAAAGCGGAAAGCCCCAGAAAAATGGGGCAACGTGTCAGTTGGAAGCAGGGTGTGCTCGTCGACGGTGCGGACGGCGAGGTCGGCGGCGAGCCCGTGAAGAAAGACTGCTGCTTCGACGGCGCGCGCCGGCGCAGCGGGAAACTGCGCCAATAGCGCGGCGATCACTCCTGTAAGCATGTCGCCGCTGCCTCCCTTGGCCATGGCCGGATTGCCGGTTGTATTGACGGCGACCTGGCCATCCGGATGCGCGATCAGGGTGCGCCAGCCCTTGAGAACCAGGGTCACACCATGTTTTTCGGCGAAACCGCGCGCGATCTCCAGCCGGTTGGCCTGGATTTCAGCGACGGTGGTGTCGGCCAGGCGAGCCATTTCTCCGGGATGGGGTGTGAGCACGAAGGTTCGGCCCAGCTTGCCGAGCTTGCCTAACTTTGCGATCAAGTGTGGGTTGGCGGCGAGCGTGTTGAGCGCGTCGGCGTCGATCACGGCGGGGATTTCGTTTTCCAAAACGAAACTGCCGAGAAGCTTGACGGTGCCTGAGCCTTGGCCGATGCCGGGACCGATGGCCATCACGGTCTTCTTCGCAGCCAAGTTGGCAAAGAGGTCATCGGTGAGGCCCTTGGCCGCGATCTGTCCGACGGAACTTGCCGGCAGGGGAATGGTCATCAACTCCGGAGCAGCGGCTGCGACCGACGCCAGGATCGGAGCGGGCACGGCGGCGGTGACGAGGCCGGCGCCCGTGCGCATGGCCGAGAGAGAAGTCATGGCGGGCGCGCCGGACTTTCCGACCGATCCGCCGATGACGAGCACGTGGCCGAACTTGCCCTTGTTGGAATCGGCGGGACGCGGCTGCTGCACGAGCGCGAGAGAGCTTCCCGCCCAGGTGAGATTGAGCGTGGAGGCGATGGCCGCGTCGGGCGAGCCGATAGGAGCGACGACGATGGGCTGATCCCAGCGGCGCGTGATCTGTCCGAAGACATGGACGGGCTTGGGCGCGGTGAAGGTGACCACGGCGTTGGCCGGGAACCTGGGGCCTTCGAAGGAGCCATCAACAAAATCGGCGGGCCAGCCGGAAGGCACATCGACGGCGAGCACAGGCGCGGGACAGTTCTTCATCCACTCGAGAGCGGCAAGCGCGAGGCCCTTGAGGGGAGGATGGAAGCCGGTGCCGACGACCGCATCGACAATCAAGTCGGTTTGCAGCGCGGTGTTGAACTGGGCGAGCTCGTGTGCTTCGCGGACCACGTGCATGAGGCCGTGGGCGGGGCTGGCCAGTTCGCGCCACGCTGCCGCGGCGTCGCCGGCAAGGCCATCGGGCGAGCCAAGGAGGACGGTTGTGACTTTGAGGCCGGCGGTCGCGAGCATGCGCGCGGTCATCATGCCGTCGCCGCCGTTATTGCCGCGGCCGCAAAGCACGGTGACGCGCTGCGCCTGGGGAAACTGTTCGCGGGCAAATGCGGAGATGGCCGCAGAAGCGGCGCGCATGAGCTTCAATGAGGGCACTCCGAAGCGCTCGGTGGTGACGCGGTCGCAGGCCTGCATCTCCGCGGCGGATAAAACTTTCATCTTTTCTATGGTAGCGGTTGGAGCGGGGGAGGGTTGTTTGGGGCGGCTAGGTTTTTCCCATGGCCATGAGGACCAGCAACCAGGCATTGAGGGCGGCAATGAGGGCGGCGGTGAACCACGCCAGGGCCTGCAGCCAGGGCGCATTGACGAAGACGCCCATCTTCTTGCGGTCGCCGGAGAAGAGCACGAGCGGGACGACAGCGAAGCTGAGCTGCAGGGAGAGGATGACCTGGCTGAAGATGAGCAGCTTCTCGGTTCCCTGCTCGCCGTTGATGGCGACGACGAGGATGGTGGGAATGATGGCCAGAGAGCGGGTGATGAAGCGGCGCAGCCACGGTGCGACCTTCAGGTGCACGAAGCCTTCCATCACCACCTGGCCGGCGAGCGTGCCGGTGATGGAGGAGTTCTGGCCCGAGGCGAGCAATGCAATCGCGAAGAGGGTGCCGGCGCCGGCGGCGCCGACCAGCGGGCTGAGAAGCTTGTAGGCATCTTCGATGGCCGCAACTTCGAAGTGGCCGCTGCGATGAAAGACCGCGGAGGCGACGATGAGGATGGCGGCGTTGACAAACAAGGCGAGAGTGAGCGCAACCGCCGAATCGACATTGGCGAGATGGATGGCCTCGCGCTTGCCTGCTTCAGTGCGCTTGTAGCGACGGCTTTGCACAATGGCGGAGTGCAGGTAGAGGTTGTGGGGCATGACCGTCGCGCCGAGAATGCCGATGGCGATGTAAAGCATGCCGGGATTAGTGACGATGGAAGGGGACGGGATGAAGAGGCTGTGCAGAGCCGGCAGATACTCGGGCCGGGAAAGGAACATCTGCACGCCGAACATGCCGAGGATGGTGCCGATGAGGGTGATGACGAGGGCTTCGACGTAGCGGAAGCCCCAGCGCTGCAGGAGGAGAATGATCAGCACGTCGAGGCCGGTGATGAGAACGCCGTAGAAGAGCGGGATGTGGAAAAGGAGCTGAAGCGCAATCGCGGAGCCGATGACTTCGGCCAAGTCGCAGGCAGCGATGGCGATTTCGGCGAGGATCCAGAGGGCGAAGCTGACGCGCGGGCCGTAGTGCTCGTGGCAGAGCTGGGCGAGGTCGCGCTCGGTGGCGACGCCCAACTTGAGGGAAAGGCTTTGCAGCAGGATCGCCATCAGGTTGGAGAGCATGATGACGGAGAGCAGGGTGTAGCCAAAGCGGGAGCCGCCGGCAATGTCGGTGGCCCAGTTGCCGGGATCCATATAGCCGACGGAGATCAGGAAGCCGGGGCCGAGGAAGCCGAGAAGGCGGCGCCAGTAGAGCGGCGAGCGCGAGACGCTGACGGTGGCATGGACCTCGGACAACGAGGGCTCGGGGACCACAAAAAGGGATGTGGGTTCGGCGGCCATAGAGCAGCGGGGAGGACCAGACTCGACTCAACCTCAGTATGGCACGAGTCTGTTAATCATAGTTAATATGTTTTCATTATTTTAAATTACTATTCACTCCGGAAGCAGCCAGACGGCTTCGGCGGCGGGGCGGCCGAGGATCGATTCTCCCGCAGGCAATTGAACCGAGACGGTTTGGTCGTAGCTCTGGCGGAGAACTTTGAGGCTTTGCCGGGGGCTGA
>DATJMC010000123.1:0-9621 GCA_035508975.1 Occallatibacter sp. | reverse complement strand
ACCGACCCCTTCGCGCGGCTGACCGCCTTCGGCATCACCACGGCCATCCTGCTGCAGGCGTTCTTCAACATCAGCGTCGTGCTCTCGCTTCTCCCCACCAAGGGAATCCCCCTGCCGTTTATCTCCAGCGGAGGAACCTCGTTGTTCTTCACCCTGGCCAGCATCGGCATCCTGCTGAACATCTCGAAGACGGTGGAGTGATGCGCTGCGCGGCCACGCGATAAGACGCGCTTTCCGATTGTCCCGTGAGGGGGATTGACCTCGGCCCCTCACATCGCTTCGCTTTCCACAACCCTGTGATCCTTGCGTGCCTCTATATGAGCAGCAGTTTTGGGGGGGGCGGGAACGGCTTCGCCATGCTGGCAAGCAAAAAGGCGGCCCGCATGGGGGCCGCCTTCGATGTCCTGCCTTCGCGCTACGCCGTCACCGGCTCGGTCGCCGTCACGTTCACCGGCGTCAGCCAGCCAAAGCGATCAGGCTTCAGACCGTTCGCGATCGCAAAGAACTCGTCGGAGACCTTCTTCGTGATCTCGCCTGGCTTGCCGTCCCCGATCACCACCCGATCGATGGTCCGGATCGGCGAAACCTCCGCCGCCGTTCCCGTGAAGAAGACCTCATCCGCGATGTACAAAAGCTCGCGGGGAATCGCTTGCTCGATCACGGTGAATCCGAGATGCCGCGCGATCGTCAGCACGCTGTCCCGCGTGATTCCCGACAACGCCGAGTTGGCCAGTGGCGGCGTATACAGCACCCCGTTGCGCACCACGAACACGTTCTCGCCCGACCCTTCGCTCACCAGCCCGTTCACGTCGAGCGCGATGCCCTCCGCATAGCCGTTGGTATCGGCCTCCATGCGAATCAGCTGCGAGTTCATGTAATTCGCGCCGGCCTTGGCCAGGGCCGGCATGGTGTTCGGCGCCAGGCGGTTCCAGCTCGAGATGCACACATCCGCCCCGCCGTGTCCGGCCACATACTTGCCCCACGGGAAGTTCGCAATGTATACCTCGATCGGCGAACCCTTGGGGCTCACCCCGATCTCTCCGTAGCCGCGCAGCGCGATAGGACGGATGTAGCACGGCGCAACCCCGTTGGCCTCGATCAGGTCCACCACCGCCGCGCAAAGCTCGTCCAGGGTGAACGGCATCTCCATCCGGTAGATCTTTGCCGAATCCAGCAGCCTCTGCATGTGCTCGGGCAGGCGGAACACCGCCGAACCCTGCGGCTGCGCGTAGCAGCGGATGCCTTCAAACACACTTGAGCCGTAATGAACCACGTGGCTCATCACGTGAATCGTTGCCTGCTCCCAGGGAATCAGATTGCCGTTGTGCCAGATTTTTCCGGTCGTTTGTATGGGCATGGTCGGACTCTAGGCTCCTTCACTCGCGTTTCGGCGCGAATACTTCAAAGCCTAACGCGAGTTGGGGGGCCCTGTCACCCGCGCGCACCTGGAACGCCAACCGGCGTAACAGTACTTTGACATTCCGGGCATCCAATCAATTCGAAGCACCGGGGAGCGGCGTCCTATGACGCTTCCCAAGGAGAATGAATGCCTCAACTTCAGGGCAAAGTTGCCATCGTCACCGGCGCCAGTTCGGGGATCGGCCAGGCGATCGCCACCCGCCTCGGCGCGAACGGCGCCAAAATCGTCGTCGACTACGTCGGCCACTCGGACGGAGCCCAGGAAACCGCCCGCGCGATCCAGCAGGCCGGCAGCGAAGCCGAAATCGTCCAGGCCGACGTCACCAACCTCGACCAGGTTCGCGCCCTCGTCGACCGGGCCTGGTCCCGCTTCGGGTCGGCCGACATCCTCGTCAACAACGCCGGCATGGAAAGGAAATCCGCATTCTGGGACACGCCCGAGGCCGACTACGACCAGGTCATGGCCGTCAATCTCCGCGGCCCCTTCTTCCTCACGCAAAAGTTTGTCCAAAGACTGAGAAGTGCGAACCACCCCGGCCGCATCATCAACATCAGCTCCGTCCACGAAGACATTGTCTTTCCCGGCTTCGCCACCTACTGCTGCAGTAAAGGCGCCCTGCGCATGCTCATGCGCGACCTCGCCGTCGAACTCGGTCCCCTGGGCATCACTGTCAACAACGTCGCCCCAGGCGCCATCGTCACTCCCATCAACAAGTCCCTGCTCGACAACAAAACCGAGCTTAACGCGCTTCTCGCCAACATTCCCCTGGGCCGCATGGGCACGGTCGATGATGTTGCCGGGCTCACCGCCTTCCTGGCTTCCGACGACGCGTCCTACATCACCGGGTCCACCTTCGTCATCGATGGCGGCCTCATGCGCAACTATCGCGAGCAGTAAAAACCGCCCGCAACAAAAACCGGACATCTGCAACTAAGAAGATATGCCTGAGAAGATTGAAGACTACGCTCTGATTGGCGACTTCGAGACCTCCGCGCTCGTCAGCCGCAACGGCTCGATCGATTGGCTTTGCTGGCCCGATTTCTCCTCCGAGGCCTGCTTCGCCGCCCTGCTCGGCAGCCAGGAAAACGGCCGCTGGAAGATCTCTCCCGCCGCGGGCCGCGTCCGCATCAGCCGCCGCTATCGCCCCCACACCCTCATCCTCGAAACCACATTCGAAACCAGGGACGGCGCCGTCCGCCTCATCGACTTCATGCCCACACGCGGCATCCATTCCGACATCTTCCGCATCGTCGAAGGCATTCGCGGCAGAGTCTCCATGCACATGGAGCTTTGTCTCCGCTTCGACTTCGGTCGCACCATCCCCTGGGTCACGCACCTTCGCGATGGCTTTCGCGCTGTTGCCGGGCCTAACCTGGCTATCCTCCACGCATCCATTCCCGTGCGCGGCGAGAACCTCACCACGGTTGCCGATTTCACAGTCCGCAAAGGCCAGCGTGTCCAGTTTTCGCTCACCTACGGCCGCTCCTATCAGCCGGCGCCGCGCAAGATTAATCCGCAGCGCGCTCTCAGGACCACCGAAAGATTCTGGCTCCGATGGACCAGCCGCCTCAATCATCGCGGTCCCTATCGCGACGCCATCGAGCGTTCCCTCATCACCCTCAAGGCGCTCACCTTCAAGCCTACCGGCGGCATCGTCGCCGCCGTCACCACATCCCTCCCCGAATCCATCGGCGGCGTTCGCAACTGGGACTACCGCTTCTGCTGGCTGCGCGACACCACCTTCACCTTGCTCGCCCTCGCCAACGCCGGCTACTTCGAAGAGGCTTCTGCCTGGCAGGATTGGCTCCTGCGCGCCCTCGCCGGAAGTCCCGACCAGGTCCAGATCATGTATGGCATCAAGGGCGAGCGCCAACTCGTCGAATCCGAAATCGACTGGCTTCCCGGCTACGAGAACTCCCGCCCCGTGCGCGTCGGCAACGCGGCCTCCCTCCAGCTCCAGCTCGATATCTATGGCGAAATGCTCGACTGCTTCTTCCATTCCCAGCACAGCGTCAACGGCCACGACGAAGACGATTTCCGCGTCCTGGTGCTGCTGCTTGAGCACCTTGAGACCATCTGGCATCTCCCGGATCACGGAATCTGGGAGATACGCGGCACGCCCCGGCACTTCACCTATTCCAAAATGATGGCCTGGGTCGCCTTCGACCGGGCCGTCCTGCTTGCCGAGCAGCTCAAGTACAAAGCGCCCATCGAGAAATGGTGCGCTCTGCGCGACAGAATTCACGCGGAGATCTGCGCAAAAGCCTTCAACAAGGACAAAAAGACCTTCGTGCAGTCCTACGGATCCGACCAACTCGATGCGTCTTTGCTGCTCATGCCCCTCGTCGGCTTCCTGCCCGCCACAGACCCGCGCGTGCTTGCGACCATCGAAGCGGTAGAGCGCGAACTGATGCCCAACGGCCTCGTGATGCGCTACAACACTGCCAAGGCCAAGGACGGCCTTCCGCCCGGGGAAGGCGTCTTTCTCGCGTGCAGCTTTTGGATGGTCTCGTGCTTCACGGCCATTGGCCGGCGGCGCGATGCGGTGAAGCTGTTCAATCGCCTTCTCAAGCTGCGCAACGATCTCGGCCTGCTCGCCGAACAATACGATCCTCGACGCAAGCGCCAGGTCGGCAACTTTCCCCAGGCCTTTTCGCACATTGCCTTGGTCAATTCCGCGTTCTATCTAGGCGACCGCGCCGGCTTGCGCAAGCGCGCCCATCGCCACGCAAAAAAAGAGCCGGGCCGCGCGGCTCGCGTCGAGTGACCGCCAAACCGTTAATCACGAGTCCGGCAAGCCTTGTCTGACGACGGCGAACCGACAACGGTGAACTGCTCTTGTGCTACCTTCGCAATCGTGCCCAACCCAACTCCGCGCCGTCTTCCCGGACTTACCCGGGCCAGCGGCCTGATGACGCACCCCTTTGACGAAGCAAACGGCGTGCGCACCAGCGGTCTCGTCGCCGGCCGTCATCTCAAAAGCGGCCACACCCACGACCGCCACGCAACGGCCTACTATGGTGTCGCGCCTTCAGTCTTGCATCGCCTGATGCAGCGCTGGCAAAAGACGAAACCCTCCGCCCCGATCCGCGATTTCACCTTTGTCGACATCGGCGCCGGCATGGGCCGCGCCGTTCTTCTCGCGGCCGAGATGCAATTCCTGAAGGTGACCGGTGTCGAGCTGAACTCCACCCTGGCTCGCATCGCCCGGCGCAACCTTCGGCACTGGCGCGCGAGTGGCCGCGTGCACGCCCAGGCGCATATCCGCTGCTGCGATGCCGCGCAGTTCCCGTTGCCCTCGGGGCCGATCCTTCTTTTCCTCTTCAACCCCTTCGGGCCAACCGTCATGCGCCGCTTCCTCAAGCATGTCGCTGCGAACCTGGCGGCTCGTCCGCGCCCCGTTGATCTCCTCTACGTCAACAACGAGCAGGAAGGCGTACTCGAAACTCAACCCGGCTTCGTGCGCCTGTTTCACGGCCAGATTGCCCGCTCCCGCGCCGACGCCATCGCCGACCACGCGATCCTCGCCAACCAACCCGACGGCGAATACGCCTCCTCCAACTACGAAGACTGCTCCATCTGGCGCTGGGCAGGCTGAAGACTCACCTGATCACTGACAACTGTCTGTGGCAGAAGTATTCTGTGGTCTGGATCGGGGTACGACTTTGACAGAGCCACGGTTAGTGATTGGCATCGGGGAATTGCTTTGGGACATCCTGCCGGAAGGCCCGCGGCTGGGCGGAGCCCCGGCTAACTTCACCGTCATGGCCGGCCGTCTCGGCAATCATGCCGCGATCCTCAGCCGCATCGGCCGCGACGATCTCGGCCGCAATGCCATCAAGCTGCTCGACCCGCTTCCCGTCGACACCAGCCACATCCAGGTCGACCCCGCCCACGAAACCGGCCGCGTCACCGTCACCTTGAACCAGGGGCAGGCCTCCTACATCATTCACGAGCCGGCGGCGTGGGATGCCCTGGAGCTCACCGACGACTGGGTCCAGCTGGCCGAGCGCGCGGATGCGATCTGCTTCGGATCGCTCGCGCAACGCAGCCTGGAGTCGCGGCAGACCATCCAAACCCTCGCCGCGCAAACCTCCTCCGCCTGTGTGCGCGTCTTCGACGTCAACCTGCGTCCCCCTTTCTATTCCGGCGAAACCGTGCAGGAATCGTTGGAGCTTGCCACCGTGGTCAAGATGAACGACGCCGAAGTTCCGCAGGTGCTCGCGCTGCTCGGCCTCCAGGGCGTCGACGACGGAGGCGGCGCACGCTTGCGCTTCTCCGCGGAACGGCTGCTGGCCGAGTTCCCGACATTGCAGATGGTCGCGATCACCCGCGGTGATCACGGCAGCCTTCTCGTGACCGCTGAGGAGTGGCACGAACATCCCGGTATCCCGGTCAAGGTGGCCGACACGATCGGCGCGGGTGACGCGTTCACCGCGGCCATGACGCACTATCTGCTCCGCGGAGCCGACCTCGCCACCTTGAACGAAGCGGGAAATCGTTGGGGGGCATGGGTGGCGTCGCAGTCAGGTGCCATGCCGCCGCTCTCCGAGGCTGTGCGCTCCCGGATCGCCGCTGCCATTAGGACCGCCGCCGACTGAAACGCAATCATCGTTCCCCGCAAATCCGGGCGCCCCCAAAGGGGAGTATTGATAACGCGTAAGTTGTTGATACTGAAATAGCGCAGGAGTCGCAGAACGCATACCATTCGGCTCAAATTGCCACAAAACCATCGCCAGCTGCCGCACAAAGATGGCCTGGAAGAAGCGCGAAGCAGCATTGCCCAGAACAGATCCTTGAGTGCATTGGCGATTATGCGTAAAGCGAGCATACTGAACGGATCATGACGACACGCCCGCTCGCAGTCCCAATGTCACGGAAAGTGAACCTGGCCTGAAATTCACCGCGTTTGACCCGAGCCAGAGCCATCGGGCTTTATCGCTCTACTGCGGCTTTGATGCGAAAGGATACAACATAGAGACCGCAGCAGAGACTTGACAGCAGACGAATCTGAGAGCACTTTATTCCCATAGCTGGCTATGGGGGAGCGATGCGCAAGCACACCAATGATCGTCTTCAAGGGACTCTCGATCTCCTGGTGCTGAAAACGCTTGCCTCCAGCGGGCGGATGCATGGTTACGGGATCACATTGCACATTGAGAAAACCTCGGGAGAAATCCTTAGGCTGGAAGAGGGCTCTCTCTACCCAGCGCTGCACCGCATGACACAGTCCGGCTGGCTGCGTTCCGAGTGGGGCGTCTCAGAAAATAATCGCCGCGCTCGCTATTACTCCATAACAGCCATGGGTCGAAAGCAATTGGCAGACGAAGAAAAGAGCTGGGCGGCCTTGACTGGCGCGGTCGCTCGCGTCCTGCAGTTTTCATAGGAGAGCAAGCGTGGCGTGGTTCAACCGTTTGGCAAACCTTCTCAGACCCGCAAGGGTCAGCGACGAAATCGAGGAAGAACTGCGTTATCACCTCGACGCGCGAACTTATGACAATATCGCTGCCGGTATGAACCGCGAAGATGCCCGGAGAGATGCGGTCCGACGCTTCGGCAGCGCTGCACTCTCGCGCGAGCGGTCGTATGAGACCGAGATACTCCTCTGGCTTGAAACTATTCTGCACGATCTTCGCTATGGTGCGCGAAGCCTGCGCTCGAATCCGCTGGTAAGCACCGTGGCAATCTTGTCCATCGCTCTCGCGATTGGCGCGAGCACCGCGATCTTCAGTGTTGTCCACGCCGTTCTGCTCAACCCTCTTCCTTATCAGGATCCGAACCGCATTGTGATCTTGTGGGGCACCGATAAGATAAACAATTCCACCGAAAACAACACTAGCGTGCCGAATTTCGAGGATTGGAGGAAGCGGACTCGGACGCTTGAAAACTTGGCGACCTATAGAGAAGTCGAGGCATCGTTCTCGAGCAATGGCACAGCAGACTGGATCGAATATGCGGCGGTCTACGGCAATTTCTTCGGCCTCATGGGTCGCGCCCCAGTGCTGGGCCGAACCTTCAGTACCGACGAACCCGATGGACACCAGGTGGTCCTGAGCTATCGGTTGTGGCAAACACGGTTCGGCGGTTCACCCCGCGTCCTCGGTCAGACGGTGGAGTTGAACGGGCTGACGTCGCAAATCGTCGGCGTTATGCCGCAAGGGTTCGCCTTCCCCTCCGAAAGAACCCTGCTTTGGACTCCTGCTTCTGCGATACCTGGGTGGCAGATCCGGCGAAGTGGAAGAGGTCACGGTTTCGGTCCCATTCTCGGCCGACTCCGGCCGGCTGCGACCCTCGACGCGGCGCGCGCGGAAGTGGAAGTGATCAGCCAAGGTCTCGCAAGGCAATATCCGAGCGACAACAAAGACCGGGGTATGCGCCTTGTCCCGCTAGCGGTACAGATTCACGGCAAAACCGTTCCTTTCATGCTCGCCATCTTGTCTGGAGCGGTCCTCCTCGTCTTGTTGATCGCTTGTGCGAATGTCGCAAACCTGTTGCTCGCACGAGGTGCGGTCCGGAAACAGGAAATTGCAGTACGGAGTGCGCTTGGAGCGAGTAACGGACGCATCGTTCGTCAACTGGTGACAGAGAGCCTGCTCCTCGCTTGTATTGGAGGGACGTTGGGTCTGCCCTTCGCAGCGCTCGGCATCCGAGCCATTCTTGCGTTGGCTCCGCATGGCATCGCGCGGCTTGGAGAAACGCGCATGGATGTATCGGTGCTGCTATTTAGTCTGGGCATATCACTCGCAACCGGGTTGCTGTTCGGATTGGCGCCGGCGATGCGAATTTCGCAAACGAGCAAGCAGCGGAACACCAGCGCAGCCCAATCGCAGGGAATGCGCCGAGCGTTCCTCGTGGCACAGGTCGTCTTTGCCGTCGTGCTCCTAACGGGGGCTGGGCTGCTGATTCGCAGCTTTTTTGCCGTCCAGTCGGTCGATCCCGGATTTCGCACATCTCGCGTCCTGGCGGGGACGCTCCGGTTCAGCAGCGCGCTTCCGCCCGATCGGCGCGCTGCTTTTTATCGCGATGCGATCACTCGCATTGGCGACTTGCAAGAAGTGAAGGCAGTCGGCGCGATCAGCACGCTGTTCTATTCAGGCAACGAAGCGAAGTTCGGCCTCCGCGCCGTGGAAGGGCGGTCGCTCGAATCCCCTCAGCAGTGGACTCCCCTGACCTGGGCGACCATCAGCGGCGACTATTTCCAGGCACTGGGCATCCCGTTGCTCAGGGGCCGTTTCTTCAGCGATGCAGACACAAGAAACACGACTCCCGTGGTCATCATCAATGAAACCATGGCACGCCGGTATTGGCCGGGCGAGGATCCCATCGGGAAAGGGATCAAGGGCTTTGATCCGCGTGGGCGAAACGATGACTGGGTTCGAGTGATCGGCGTTGTGAAGGATATGCACAGCAGCGGCCTGGAGCGCTCACCGATTGCGCAGATTTATGAGACGCAAACGCAAGCACTGGACGACACCCAGAATCTTGTCGTGTATACAGACGCGAGTGTGGCAGACCTTCGCGATGCGATTGCCTCTATCGATCGCTCAGCGATCCTCACCGACGTGACCGCGATCGGTGCACGACTCGAGGAACAAAATGCGCCCCGCCGCTTTCAAACGCTGCTTCTGAGTTTATTCGCCGCACTCGCGCTGGGCCTTGCAGGAGCGGGTATCTTCGCGATGATGCACTATGCCGTTGCCCAACGCACGCGGGAGATCGGTATTCGGATGGCCCTGGGTGCAGGTCGAGCGGCCGTGGTCCGGATGGTTCTGCACGAGGGATTTGTTCCGGTTGCGGCAGGCTGCGGCATCGGACTCGCTGGATCTTTGCTGTTCTCGCGTTCCATCCGCAGTCTGCTATTCGAGGTTGGTCCCGGCGATCCGGCCACCTTGAGTGGGGTTTCGCTCTTGCTTGCAGGCATTGCACTGCTTGCCTGCTATATTCCCGCCCGCCGTGCGACTCGGGTTGATCCCGTCATTGCGCTCCGTTGTGAATAGGAAAGCGCTGCGCGGGATGCTCGCCCAAATCATGAAATAGAACAATTGTTTCGCAGCTTCGGATGTATCAGCTGTTAGAGGCAAGGTTGCTCCGATGAACGGCTGCGTTCGTGGCGGATGCTCGCCAGCGCATAATCTCGGAGTCACTGAACGGCCAAGTATCGGGAATTCGGCTTTTGCTTACGGACGGCTGGCGCTGCGAAC
>DATJMC010000122.1:0-26286 GCA_035508975.1 Occallatibacter sp. | reverse complement strand
GACCGTCACTTCCACTGCCATCACCGGCTCCAGCAGCACTGGCGACGCTTTTCTTGCCGCCTCTTTGAACGCGATCGATCCGGCAAACTTGAAGGCCATTTCGTTCGAGTCCACTTCGTGATAGCTGCCGTCGAACAAGATTGCCCGCACATCGACGATCGGGAAACCGGCGAGGATGCCGAGCTCGAGCGCGCCCTGGATGCCCTGATCGATGGGCTTGATGTATTCCTTGGGAACCACGCCGCCCTTGATCTCGTTGACAAACTCGTAGCCCTTGCCGGGCTCGTTGGGCTCAATACGCAGCCAGCAGTGGCCGTAGTTACCCGAGCCGCCGGTCTGGCGAATGTATTTGCCCTCCGCCTCTGCCGTTTTGCGGATGGTCTCGCGGAAAGCCACCTTCGGCTCGCCGACATTGGCCTCGACCTTGTGCTCGCGCTTCATGCGGTCGACGATGATTTCAAGATGCAGTTCGCCCATGCCGCTGATGATGGTCTGGCCCGAATCCTCATCGGTGCGAACCTTGAAGGTCGGATCTTCGTCGGCCAGCTTGGCAAGCGCGAGGCCCATCTTTTCCTGGTCGGCCTTGGTCTTCGGCTCAATCGCCACCGAGATGACGGGATCCGGGAAGGTGATCGCGCCCAGCGCGATCGGATGATTCGGATCGGAGAGAGTATCGCCGGTCTTCAGATCTTTCAGGCCTACGCACGCGCAAATGTCGCCGGCCAGAATCTCGGTGATGTCTTCACGCTTGTTGGCGTGCATCTTCACGAGGCGTCCCACGCGCTCGGTTTTGCCGGTGCGCGGGTTGAGAATCGTGTCGCCGGTCTTCAGCGATCCCGAGTAAATCCGGATGAACGACAGCTTGCCGAAGGGATCGTTGATCAGCTTGAAAACCAGCGCCGACAACGGCTCCTTGTCTTCTGCCTTGCGAATGAGGATCTCGCTATGGTTTGAAGGATTGATCCCTTCAACCGGCGGCTTATCCAAGGGGCTGGGCAGGTAATCGACGACGGCGTCCAGCAGCGTCTGCACACCCTTGTTCTTGAACGCCGAGCCGCAGATGACCGGAAAGACCTTCAGGTCGATGGTTGCCTTGCGGATGCCGGCTTTCAGCTCCTCAATGCTGGGGGTCTCACCCTCGAGGAACTTCTCGAGCAGGACATCGTCGGTCTCGGCGATTGTCTCAATCAACTGTGCCCGGAAAGCATTCGCCTTCTTCTCGAGGTTGGCCGGGATTGGCTCTTCGGTGTACTTGGCGCCCATGGTCTCGTCGTGCCACAGGATGGCCTTCATCTCGATGAGGTCAATGACACCCTTGAAATTGGCTTCGGCGCCGATAGGAATCTGCAGCGCCACGGGACGCGCACCCAACCGCTTACGGATGGTTTCAAGAACGTACTCAAAGTCTGCACCGTTCTTGTCCATCTTATTGACGAAGCAAATGCGGGGAACCTTGTACTTGTCGCCCTGCCGCCAGACGGTTTCAGTCTGGGGCTGCACGCCGCTGACAGAATCAAACAACGCGACCGCGCCGTCGAGCACGCGCAGCGACCGCTCCACCTCGGCGGTGAAGTCGACGTGGCCGGGCGTATCAATAATGTTGATGCGGAGGTCTTTCCACATGCAGGTAGTGGCAGCGGAGGTGATGGTAATGCCGCGCTCCTGCTCCTGCTCCATGTAGTCCATGGTCGCGGTGCCCTCATGCACTTCGCCGATGCGGTGCGTGATGCCCGTGTAAAACAGGATGCGCTCTGTCGCTGTCGTCTTCCCGGCGTCGATATGCGCCATGATTCCGATATTCCGGCAACGGTTCAGAGGTACGGTGCGAGCCACGGTACAAATCCTTTGCGGGCGCTCGATGGCCCGCCGTTAAGCTTAGCCGCTAGCTGCTAGCTCCTAGCCTCTAGCTTTACTTCATTCACGGAGCCGCTCAACGCAGCCCCAACTTCCGTTCCGCCACGAGCCAGCCAAAAGCCAGAAGCTAATAGCCAGAGGCTCGGACCCTCTACCAGCGATAGTGCGCGAAGGCCTTGTTGGCCTCGGCCATGCGGTGCACATCTTCTTTCTTTTTCATGGCGCCGCCGCGGCCATTGGCTGCGTCCAACAGCTCGTTACTGAGCTTGTCAATCATGCCCTTTTCGCCGCGGCTGCGCCCGTAGGTGATCAGCCAGCGGATGGCAAGAGAGGTGCGCCGGTCGGCGTTGACTTCGATCGGCACCTGGTAGTTGGCGCCGCCTACGCGGCGAGTCTTGACCTCAAGCAGCGGTTTGCAGTTTTCGACAGCTTTCTTAAAGAGCTTGATCGCCTCTTCGCCGCCGCCCTTCTCCTCCAGGTTCTTCATGGCCTGGTAGAAGATGCCCTGCGCGGTCGACTTCTTGCCGCCCCACATCATGGAGTTCACAAACTTGGTGACGAGGGTCGATCCGTAGACCGGATCAGCCGCTACTTCCCGCTTCGCAATGTGCCCTTTTCTTGGCATAAATCCTCAAATACAGCTAACAGCCCTTAGCTCCCAGCCCCTAGCTTCATCCCATCCAGCTCCGCCGCATCGGCTGAATCCAACCCATGCCAAGCCAAAAGCCAGAGGCTCACAGCTAGAAGCTGCCGTTCTACTTCTTGCCCGGCGCGGCGCCGCCCTTGGCGCGCTTGGCACCGTACTTCGACCGGCTCTGCTTGCGATTGGCCACGCCCACTGAATCGAGCGTACCGCGCACCACGTGATACCGGACGCCCGGAAGATCTTTCACACGGCCGCCGCGGATGAGCACGATCGAGTGCTCCTGGAGGTTGTGGCCGATGCCCGGAATATAGGTTGTGACCTCAATGCCGTTTGTGAGCCGGACACGTGCCACCTTGCGCAGGGCCGAGTTCGGCTTCTTCGGGGTTTGCGTGTACACGCGGGTGCAAACACCGCGCCGCTGCGGCGAAGCCTGCAAGGCGGGCGAAGCCGTCTTGTAGCGAGGCGCCGTACGTCCTTTGCGGACGAGTTGATTAAAAGTAGGCAAACCAATACTCCTTACCCAAAACCCAACATCTCTCTGCGACGCGCAGCCACCTCGTCGGGGATTTGGTTCCGGAGCGGCGTTGCCGTCGCGCCAGTACGCAAAAGCCCACGTTGCTGCTTCGCGTCTGCCTTCGTTCCACTTCCAGACGAGAACCGAGACGGTGATCGCGCGCCCGCTGCTGCGGAGCCAACTCCGTTTCGCCGGTTCCGGCTCGCATAGCCCTCCAAGGTGGAGAAACGCGCGAGCACCGATGCGATTGTTCCCCTGCCCCTCGCAAGAAAAGAGCCCATTCGGGGATCGATGGCCGGCTAAATTTCACTCGGCCCTGGGATTCAGTCCTCGCCTTGCTGCCTGCGCCGGACCGCCCTTACGCATCCATTCCATGACGACCCATGACACACGACCGGATGCGTTCTTGCAGAACCCTCTTACAATAGCAAGAAAAAAAGGCAGGGTCAATGAATTCAGCCCTGCCCAGGCATTTTTCGCGCTCTACTGGATGCTGTGCACCTTCCAAACGCCGTTGACCAGAGCGAAATCCACGTGCCGCTTCTCGCTGAGCCGGTTTGGAGGGTTGTGCGCGATCTGCTGCAGCGTGTCAGGAACGCCGGTGAAGTCCACGACTTCGGTGAAGTCGGCTCCCCGGGCGGTGTCCACACCCGCAACCATTTCGTCTGAGAGGTCGCCCATGTTGTGCGCTTTCAGGTGATTAGCCTGGACGGTGGTCATTCGATACGTGTAGTTCTTGTCATCCGCGCTATCGGGCCGCCACTCGATCTTGTCGCCTCCATCGGGCAGCTTCACCACTTTTTTGCCTTCGTCGGTCAGCTTGAAATCGGCCCAGTATTTGTTCGGGTAAATCACTGTCCGATTCCAATACTTTGCGAGGTCGCCCTGCACCATGCCGTCGTTGTTCACCAGGATCGTAATGCCTTGCGGCTGGGCCTGGTCGTAGTTCGACTGGACCAGAGCCAGCGCTTGCGCCTGGGTCAAATCCGGTGCTGACTTGCATCCCGACAATCCGAGCCCAGCACCCAAGAGCACAATTGCGCTCAAAACTTTCAAATGCAATCTGTTCACGTTACGTTTCCTCCGTAGACCGCTGACGACGGTTCGATTTCCATCGACCCGCCATTTTTCTCCTACTTTCCCTTGCTGTCAATGGAGTTGAAAGTGATGAATCGCACGCTCAAAGGGTTTAGCTGATGATTTTGCGCGTCAATGCCGGACTGCCTCAGTTCCCGACAATGCGATCCATGAGCAGCCGCAGGAATCCGGCCTCATCGGACTTGAGGCACACCTGCGCATTGGGTGGGCCTGGCTCTGGCCGCGTAAACCCTTTGTCGTCGACCTCGATATGCATCGGCGTTGCCGGGCAGAGGTCAGGCCGAAAGGTGTAGGTCACGGCAACCGGATCAAACAGCGTGGGCGTCGGAGAGTGGCTTGCCGTTCCGCCCATCCACTCGTGGTAGAGAAGCGTCAGCTGGTCGGTCAGCGGCGAGCCGTGTGCGAAGATCTTCTCCCGATCTGCGGCTTCGAGATGGATCTGGGTGGAGTCGAGGGGCATGAGGAAGAGCGGCACGCCCGCTGCAAAAAGGTCTTGAGCACCCTTCGGGTTTTGCAGAATATTCCACTCGGCGTCGGGCGGGCGCCGCTCTCCCTGGCTGCCGTCATAGCCGCGCTCGATGCTGCCACCCATCATAACCACCCGCTTCAGCTTGCGGAACGTGGCCGGATCGCGCTCGATGGCTGCCTGGACGGTGAACAGCGGTCCGATGGCGATCAGCGTGATCTGGCCGGGATGCTTGCGGATCTGGTCGAGTAGGAATTCGGCGCCATCGGCATGCACCGTGGCCGGCGACTGCAGGGCATAGGCCCGCTGCGTCATGACGTTGTCGGTCTTCGATTCCGGTCCGGCGGCCACGGGAATGTCTTCGCGCCCGACAGCCTTCAGATAGCGATCGACGATCCTTGCCCGCATCTCGGTATTGCCAAAGGTCGTGGTGACGCCCAGGATTTTTAGCTCGGGACTGCGCAGGGCGAGAGCCAGGGCAAAGGCGTCGTCGATATCGTCGCCGATGTCGGTGTCGATGACCACAAGTTGCGGAGGGGTTTGGCCGACAGCCGAGCGGGGCTCCGTTCCCATGATCAGAAGCAAACCCAGGGCGAGAAGAAGTGCACCGGAGACGCGAGCTTTCTTCATGCCAAGTACTCTACGGCAAATTTCTCAAGCCCTGGCTCGAAGCCCCAGTTGCCGGCGGCTCGCGGAGATCTTTTGCGTTTCGGCGCGGCCGGGGGCGTCCCATAAAGCGGTGTGATTCCAATCACTGCAAAAATCTCGGACCTATTTTGTCGTATATTCAGGATTTGAATACAGACTGATTTGGTCCTGATTCAAGGACTGAGCTCGGTCGGCGCTGCGAAAGCAGGGCTCACGGAGCTCCGAAAACGAGGAAGTACAGGTGAAAACACATACCTACCTTGTCATCTATCTTCTAGTTATTTTTGGGCTTGCACCAATGGCCGCGGCGCAGTCCGGCTACCTGGTGCAAGGACGAATCTCGGATGCCTCAGGCGCCGTGGTTCCGGGCGCGGACGTCACCCTGCGACAGCCGGCTCCCGCGGCTCCCCTGCTGGCGGTGAGCGATGCCGAAGGGAGCTTTCGCTTTCCCGTTGCGGGCCCAGGAACCTTTCAGCTGGAGGTCCGGGCACCGGGCTTCCTGCCCCACGTTGGGCCAGTTGTGCTGACAGCCGGCGCGCCCGTGGCGACGCTCGCCATTGGTTTGAAGATCGATGGCAGCTCGCAAACGGTCGAAGTAACCGCCGATGCCCTGGCTGCCGAAACCACGAGCACGCAGCTTGGCGAGAGTCTCGATACCAAAAAGATCCAGAGCGTTCCACTCAACGGCCGCAGCTTCACTGATCTGATGGCGGTGCAGCCCGGCATTGTCCCGCAGAATACGGCGCAGCCCGGAGCGGTGGTGATGACTGGTGTTGCCTCCACGCCGCCCTCGGGCGATGCGAATCCCGGCAATCTCTCGATCAGCGGGCAGCGCGAAGCGTCAAATGGATTCCGGGTAGACGGCAGCGATGTGGAAGAAGACGTGAACATGGGCACCTCGATCGTGCCGAATCTCGACTCCATCGACAGCTTCCGCGTGCTGACCTCGAACTTCGACGCCGAGTATGGCAACTCGTCGGGTGGGCAGATCCTGGTGGTGACGAAGTCCGGCCAGGCGAAGGTGCACGGGAGCGCGTTCGAGTTTCTGCGCAACACCGCGCTCGACGCGCGCAACTACTTCTCCCAGGAGCGGGCGGCCTTTCGGCAGAACCAATTCGGGGGCACCGTGGGCGGAACTCCGTTCCACAAGGCTGTGGCGCTGTTTGGCGACTTCCAGGGGACGCGGCTCACTGAAGGCATCGACACCGGCGACATCTCGGTGCCGTCGCAGGCGGAGCGCGGGGGCGATTTCAGCCAGAACCCGCTGACGGGCAATGTCGGCGGGCCCTATTGGGCGTCATTGCTTTCGGCGCGTTTAGGCCGGACGATCACAGCGGGCGAGCCCTACGCACAGGTGTTTCCCGACGGCCGGATTCCACAGTCGGCGTGGTCGACTCCAGCGCTTGCGCTTCTTCCCTTTATTCCGCAGGCCAATGTGGGCACGGCTCTGTTTGCGACGGCCGCAGAGGCCGAGACGCTCTCTGACAACAAGGGCGCGCTGCGCGCTGACTGGGTTCGCGGCAAGAGCACCCTCACGGCGTACTACTTCGCCGACCACTATGCCCTCGACAATCCTTATCCCGCCGGCACCGGCGGCGCGAGCGTTCCCGGGTTCGACGCGACGTCGCACGGGCTGGCACAACTCGCCTCGCTTGCGCATACGATCACCTTCGGCTCCAACACGCTCAACGAAGCGCACCTCAGCTTTATGCGCAACGGAAATTCCGTCGGCCAGCCGAAGGGTGGCGTCGGGCCGTCGCTTACGTCGCAGGGATTCACCAACATCGTTGCGCTGAAGCCGTCGACCGAAGGCATCGAGAATGTGGCCTTCAACGACTTCACGATGGGCGTGGATACGACGGCGCTGGTGCAGACGGAAAACATCTTCCAGGCGAGCGACGCTTTCTCGCACATCGTGGGCAAACACGGCTTCAAAGCCGGCGGCGAGATCCACGCCGACCAGATCAACACCCATCCCGACGTGGTTTTCAACGGCAGCTTTGGCTTCAACGGCTCCGAGACAGGTCTCGACTTTGCCGACTTTCTGCTCGGCGTGCCCTCCAGCTACACGCAGGGCCAGGCGCACGACTTCTACAATCGCAACCTTTATATGGCCGCTTTCGCGCAAGACAGCTGGAAGGTCTTCCAGACTCTAACCTTCAATTACGGCGTGCGGTGGGACCGAATCCGCCCCTGGGACGAGAAGTTCAACCAGCTGCAGACGCTGGTGAAGGGCGAGCAGTCTGTGGTTTTCCCGGGCGCGCCGCAAGGGCTGGTGTTTCCCGGAGACCCCGGCGTGCCTGCATCGCTGGCGCCCGCACGCAACGATCTCGCGCCGCGCGTCGGTCTTGCCTTTTCCCCTGCCGCTGCGCGGGGCAACGTTTTGGACAAACTCCTCGGCAGTGCAGGGCAAACCAGCATCCGGCTCGGCTACGGGCTTTTCTATACCGCCTACGAAGGCCTGTCGGCCGGGATCATGAGCGCGAACCCTCCGTATGGCTACACGTACACCTCGGCCGCGCCGCCGCTCTTCTCCGATCCCTTCACGGTTGCGGCAACGGGCGCGGACGCGGGCCAGCGTTTTCCGCTGCAGCAAGTCGCCTATGGCGCCAGTCCCGCGCGCCCCGATTCGACGGTCAACTGGGCGCAGTTCGAGCCGCTAGTGGGCATTCCCGCGGTCGATGCGAACGACGTGACGCCATATGCCGAGCACTGGATGGCCAGCTTCGAACGACAATTCGGCAGCTCGACACTGGCAACGATCAGCTATGTCGGAACGGCCTCGCATCATTTATTGGTGCTCGAGGAAGCCAATCCCGCGAACCCCGCGCTTTGCCTGAGCCTGGGGTCGGCTTGCGGTCCGTTCAATGAGCAGGCTGCGCGAACCGCGTTCGGTCCGGCCTTCGGCAGCGTCGAACTGCAGCGCACGATCGCCAATGCAAATTACAACGCTCTCGAAGCCACCCTCAACCACAGAGCGCACAACCTGGACCTGCTCGCGAGCTACACCTACTCCAAATCCATCGATCAATCCGCAGGCTTGCCCGAACCGGTCAATCCTGTGGATGCTTCGCTGAGCCGCGGGCTCTCGGCCTACGACATGCGGCACAACTTCGTCGCGAGCTTCCACTATGCGCTGCCGGCGTTTGGTTGCAAAGGCCTCACACGCGCGCTTGGAGATGGATGGAACGTGGCGGGAATCGCCCGGTTTACCTCGGGCCTGCCGGTAACGCTGCTCAACAACAACGACACGTCGCTGCTGGGTACGATTCCGAACGGGATCAACAACAACGGGGTGGACACGCCGGAGTGGTCGGGAGCATCGCTTCACCCAAACACAAATCCGCGCGGCGACCGGCCGGTCTTTGACGCTTCGCAGCTCACCCTTCCCGGGCTGGGGACGATGGGCAACGCGCGTAGGCGCTTCTTTTCGGGACCGGGCATGGAGAACCTCGACGCAACACTGTCACGCGATTTCAACATTCGCGAAGGCCACACGCTCGAGTTCCGCGCCGAGGCGTTCAACGTCTTCAATCATGCGCAGTTCTTCGGAGCGGCGTCGGTGGAGGGCAACATTTCGAGCGGCAGCTTCGGGCAAGCCGTGAGCGCCATGCCGCCGCGGCTGATGCAGGTGGCGTTGAGATACAGCTTTTAGCGCTGCGCGCCGCCGAGCTTCGCGACGATTGCGTCGGCGTCGTATACGCATCCGCCCCACACGCCGCCGCTGGCATGCACCAGCGCGGCCCACAGACGCGTGTCGCCGGGCAATTGCGGATGCGGGCGGAGGTCGGGACGGGGCGCACGATCCTGCAACACGCGCGCGCCTTCGACCGAGGCGAATTCTCGATCGGCATCGCCCACCAGGTTCACCCATCCCACAAGCGCCGCGCGATCGACGACGATCTCGATCAAATCGCCTTCACGTACTTTGCCGATTGGGCCACCGGCCAGCGCCTCGGGTGAAACATGCCCCACGCAGGCTCCAGTTGAAACGCCGCTGAAGCGCGCATCGGTCAGGACTGCGACATGCTTGCAATGGGGTAAGGCCTTGAGCGCCGAGGTTACCTGATAAATCTCCTGCATGCCCGCGCCCTTGGGTCCACCGCATATAAGCACGACGACGTCGCCGCGGCCGATCTGGCCCGCCTTGATCGCGTGGATCGCATCCTCCTCGGTGATAAAGACGCGCGCCGGACCGCGATGGCGATAGACCTGTCTCTCGTCGACCAGTGATGAGTCGATCGCTGTGCTCTTGATGACTGAGCCCTCTGGGGCAAGATTGCCCATCGGAAAGCATACGGTCGATGTAAGGCCGCGAGCCTGCGCGCGATCGGGGCTCATAATGACGTCGTCGGGGTCGACGCCGTCGAGTTCTTTGAGCCTCTTGCGCACTTCGCGGCGACGCTCACTCTCGCGCCACCAGTCAAGACACGCGGCGAGGGTTTCGCCGCTGACGGTCTTCACACTGTCATCAAGAAGCCCTGCCGCACGAAGCGCCAGCATCACTTCGGGCACGCCCCCGGCGAGAAAGACCTGCACGGTCGCAAATCCGCGCGGCCCGTTGGGGAGCGCGTCGACAAGACGCGGGACCTCACGATTGACCGCGGCCCAGTCGTCGACGGTCGGCCGCTTGAGTCTCGCGGAAAAGGCAATCGCCGGCAAATGGATGAGCAGGTTGGTCGACCCACCAAAGGCCGCGTGCAGCACCATGGCATTGCGGACTGCGGCCGGCGTGAGCACATCGTGAACACCGATCCCAGCCTGGTGCATGCGCAGCAAAGCGCGCGCGGAGCGCTTGGCCGCATCGAGCCAGACGGGCTGGCCTGAAGGCGCGAGCGCGGTGTGCGGCAGCGACAGGCCCAGCGCCTCCCCTACCACCTGGGAGGTCGCGGCCGTGCCGAGAAACTGGCAGCCGCCGCCAGGACTCGCGCAGGCGCGGCATCCCATCTCCGCAGCGTACTCCAGCGTGATCTGCTGCTGCGCAAAGCGCGCCCCGATGGTCTGCACCTTGCCCGCATCTTCGCCATGCTCCGGCAGCAGAGTGACGCCGCCGGGGACCAAGATGCCTGGAAGCGCGCCGGCGGAAGCGAGCGCCATCATCATCGCCGGCAGCCCCTTGTCGCAGGTGGCAATTCCGAGCACGCCCTTGCTCGTCGGCAAGGACCGCATCAGGCGACGCAGGACCATGGCTGCGTCGTTGCGGTAGGGCAGCGAATCCATCATGCCCGTGGTGCCCTGCGTGCGCCCATCGCACGGATCGGTGCACGCTCCGGCAAAAGGAATTGCCTGCAGCGCTTTCAACTCTCGCGCTACCTCGGCTACGAGCAAGCCCACTTCCCAGTGGCCGGTATGAAAGCCAAGCGCGATGGGGCGGCCATCTTCCGCGCGCAGCCCACCGTGCGTGGAGAGAATCAAAAACTCCGGATCGAGCAGGCGGCCGGTCTCCCAGCCCATGCCGGCGTTCTGACTGAGGCCGAAGAGGTTTCCCGAAGGCTGGGCAAGCAGCATCTCCGCCGATAAGGGCAGCGCGCCCGCGGGTCCGGCGGCGTGCGTGGTCGTGCCGCGCCACGAGTCCGACTCGAGCACGGAAGCAAGAGAAATGATGCCATCACCTCGTGAGCTCATCGTATCCAGTTCATTTCGTGAGCGGAGTTCTTTATGCGCACTGACTCGTTACTCCGCACCAGCCGGCGCGGTTGCCACAGAGACCAGCGAATCCGCGCACCCGTAATACAAAAACCAGTGCTTGTGAAACCAGACCAGGCCTTCGGCAAACGTGGTGCCCGCAGCATATTGGCCGGTTTTCTCGTAGGGCAACTCCGGCTTCAGCACCGGGTCATTGGTTTGCGCCAGCAGGTAGATGGGATTGTTTTTGCTGAAGAGCGCCTCACCCGCCGCGTAGGCATTGGGCCCGAGCGCAGGATCTCCGCCGCTGGCTGCGTTTTTGCCGTTGTAGAGCACCACGATGCCATTGCTGGTGAGCACCGGCGGCGGCCCGACTTCAGGGAAACTGCTGTCGAAGTGCCCTGGACGCGGCCGCAGCACTTCTGCGGGCTCGCCGTTCTGGCCAACCACCGGTGTCCAGTGGATCAAATCGGGCGAGGTTGCGACGTGGACTGCCCCCTCGCCCCAGTACATCCAATACATGCCCGCGATGCGCGCGGCGATCAAGCGGCCTTTGGCGACTTGCGTGACGATTCCCGCGGACTTGTATTTCAAGTGCGCATATTTGCCTGCCGCAGCCGTCAGGAATGCAGGGCCGTACTTGGTCCAATGCATCAGGTCGCGCGAGGTGGCAATCCCCACGGAATAGGTCTCGCGATTCCACTGGGTATAAGTCAGGACGTAGGTGCCGTCTTCTCGTTCCACAAGGCGCGGATCCTCGCCGCCGCCGGGCCACTCGCGCGCCTTCTGGTCATCGTCGGCGGGATAAAAAACCGGCTCACCCAGTCGCCTGAAATGGATGCCGTCTTTGCTCTCGGCCAGGCCGAGGCGCGAGGTGTGGCCGCCGATCTCCATCGCGCCCGTGTTGTCTTCTGCGCGGTAGAGGACGTAGATCTTTCCCTTGCGCACGATGGCAGCCGGGTTGAAGGTGTGCAGCGCCTCCCAGGCGACTGGTTTCTTGAGGATCGGATCGATGAAGGTAGACTCGGGACGCGGAGCGATGACGGGATTACCGGTTTCCGGCCGCGTGAAGGGCCGGATTTTCCAATGTGGATCGCTCTGCCCCTGCAGCATTCCCGCTGCAATCAAGAAAATAAAACCAATCGCTCGCACTGAAATCTGCTTCACCGAATTCCTCTCCACAACCCGCATCATCTTAAATCGCAGCCCCACATTCGCACCCGGCGAGTTTGTCGGCTAGGAGGGCAACTCATAGAAACTGAGAGCGGCATCGCCCTGCTGGAGCAGACGGGTCCGATGGAGCGCGCCATAGCAATCCTCGAGTTTCTGTTTGCGCCGATGCTCGGCAATCACGACCGAACGCGCGGCCAGCCAGCCAAGATTAGGATGCTCCGGTCGGGGATGGAGATCGACTGCGCCCAGCAACCCGAGCGTGGTCTCATATTCGCCCGTCGCATCATACGGAGGATCGAGAAACACCAAGTCGAATTCGACGGCGCCGCTGCGCGGACCGCGAAAAAACGATGCAACGCTTTCGTGGCAGACGCGAAATCCCGAAGTGAGACCGAGCCGCTGCAGGTTGAGGCGCAGCACTTTCAAGGCCGCCGGCACCCGCTCCACAAACACAACCTGCCGGGCTCCGCGGCTAAGGGCCTCAATGCCCACTGCGCCCGATCCGGCATACAAATCGAGAAACACCGAGTCGTGGATGCGCGGGGCCAGCACGTTGAACAGCGTCTCGCGCAGACGGTCGCTGGTGGGGCGAGTCGACAGCCCCGCGGGCGCTTCGATCCGGCGGCTACGCAACGCTCCCGCAATGATCCGCATGGTCAACCCAGAATAACGGAGCGCGATTTGACCTGACCTTCTACAATTCCCCTATGCGTGGCTGGTCAATCCCGCTGGGCCGCTGGATGGGCGTGGAATTGCGCGTCCACACCTTCTTTCTGCTGCTGGCGGTGGTCTGTCTCGGCCTGAGCGCATCGGAAGGCATCCTGCGCGGGCTCGGGCTCTTTTTCGTACTGGTGGTCGCGGTGGTCATTCGCGAGATTGCGCGCCTGCTGGTTGCCGCATGGCTTGGCCTGCGCCTGCGCGCCGTTCTGGTTCTTCCGATTGGAGGGCTCTTCGCCTATGCGAACCCCGAGAGCCAGGAGAACGCCAACCAGGGAATCGGCCAGTTCGCCATCGCGTTTGCCGGCCCGATCGCCAACTGCGCGACCGCAGTCGCCATGGGACTGGGATTCCTGGGAGCCGGCGGCGACCTTCATCTCTTCGATCAGCCCTGGATTACGCCCGCGTACCTGCTGCGCAGCATGGTGTGGATGCAGGCTGGGCTGGGGCTGCTGCACCTGCTTCCCGCTTATCCGCTCGACGCCGGGCGCCTGCTGCGCGGCAACTTCGCACGCGCGCACGGCATTGCCCCGGCGGGCCGCGCGGCCACAGGCCTTGGACAGTTGCTCGCGCTCGCGGCGATGCTGGCCGGCATGCTGCTGCACAGCCCCTGGCTGATCATCGCCGGCTTTTTCATCATGATCGGCGCGCAGATCGAGGATCAGGGCGTCTTCTTCCAATCGGTAGTCGACACGGTGCGCATGCGTGAAGTGATGCTGACCGACTTCGCGACGCTCTCGCCCTCCGACACGCTCGCCGACGCGCTCGGCCGCTGCGTGCACTCGCTGCAGGAAGATTTCCCCGTGGTGCGCGGGCCGGAGCTTGTCGGCATCGTCTCGCGCCAGCGGATTGTGGACGCGCTGCGCAACGACGGCAATGGCTACGTGCAATCGGTGATGTCGCGCGCCTTCCAGGTTGCGCGGCCGGAAGACACGCTGGGCGCCACCATTCGCAGGCTCACGGCGGGGCGCGGGCTCTCGCTCATTCCGGTGACAGAGAGCGGGCGCGTGGTCGGCATCGTGAGCGTGCAGAACCTGATGAGTTCGATGTCGCTGCTAGCCGAGCAGCGACGTATCGAGCGCGAGGAAGCGGAGCAGTAGAAGATCCGTTGATATTCCTGGTTCGCCGTAGGTTTTCCTGCAATACTCGCGCAATCTCTGGCAGCCGGTTTAGTGTGAACGCAGAACTGAGCACTGCCTTATGTCCGACGCCGAACCGCTTGCTCCCGGCCTCTACCTGGTCGCCACCCCCATCGGGAATCTCGGCGACATCACGTTGCGGGCACTTGACGTCCTTCAACGCGCGAACCGCATCGCCTGCGAAGATACGCGGCAGACGCAAAAGCTGCTGAACCACTTTGGCATCACGACGCCGACGATCAGTTACCACGAGCATAACGAGCGCACGCGCGCCGCGGAGCTGCTGGAAGAGATCAAAAGCGGAGCCGCGGTTGCAGTCGTCTCCGATGCGGGAACGCCGGGGATCAGCGATCCCGGCGCGGTGCTGGTGAACGAAGCGATTGCCGCCGGCGTGCCGGTCATCCCGATTCCCGGCGCGAATGCTGCGGTAAGCGCGCTCATCGCCAGCGGCCTGCCAAATGCTGAATTCACGTTTTTCGGGTTCCTGCCGGAGAAGTCCGGGGCGCGCCGCTCGCGTCTTGAAGAGATTGCCGCCGAGGCGGGCGAGGCGGCTCGCACGCTCATCTTCTACGAAGCGCCGCATCGCATTGTCGACACGCTCGCGGACATGGAATCCATTTGGGGGGCAACTCTCCATGCAGTGGCTGCGCGGGAGCTGACCAAGCTGCATGAGGAGTTGTTACGCGGCACGGTGGCCGAGATTCGCGAGGAGCTCAAAAGCCGCGATCGAGTGCGTGGGGAATTTGTGTTGCTTATCGAATTGCCTCGGGCGAATGCTCCCACTCAAGAGAATGCCGGGAAGACTTCGATTGGAGAGCGCATTGCGCGAATGCAGGCCGAAGCAGGCATCGACGAAAAGGAAGCGTTGAAACGGCTGGCGCGCGAGCTGGGCCAATCCAAGTCGGAAACGTACCGCGAACTGCAGCGCGAGCGAGCGCGGCGGCGGTGATGAAGGCTAGCTTTCAGCGATCAGCTTTCAGTTCGAAGGCCCCAAAGGCGTTGGCCACTCGGTTGAGATCTTCGGCAAAGCGGAACGCGCGGCGGGCGGTATGTTTTCAAAGGTCTCAAGCCGCTGACGGAGTTGGCGCAGCTCGCTGGCTGCGCACCGATCGGCAAACCAGGCAAGAAAGATGGTTGTACCGGTGCCGAAGACGGCCATCAATACCGCAATCAAAGCCGGCGCAGAAATGAGGTTGAGATGAGAGTTCGCGCTCAAGCGATAGCCTGCAACGAAGACAGGCACAGAGAGAGCGCCGAGGAACGCGAAGGCCAACGCAGCCACAGCAAGGCCGACTCGTGATTTCATCGGGACTGCTCCGAAGGAGTATTGAGTTTGCTCTGCAACTCAACGATCTGCTGTTGCAATCGGGCGATCTTGCGAGTGGACTCGCCGGAGACCTGCACGTCGGCGCGCCACGCGAGAACCAAGGTGGATGCGGTGCCGAGCATGCTGACGACTCCCAGGGTGATGCCGAAAATCGCGACCCAGTTGACGCGGCTGGAAGCCGGCGCCGGGCCGAACCCCGCGGTAAACGAAAAGATGACGAGGGCTAGCGAAGCGATGAACACGAACCCGCACAGAAGCAGGAGAATCGCCACGCGAAACCGAGTCTTGGCAATCAACTGAATCATGCCCGGAGTATACGCGCGGAATCTGCAATTGACACTGCCACTTGCGGGCTGGCGTCCGGTTACCTTCAGACCCGCGGGGGCGATTACTGTTTGACCAGCAGGAAGAGAGAGACGACCCTTCGGGCGGCAGCCTGGGCTGAAGTGCCGACCCTGCCTCCCAGGCTAGCCCCAGGCCGATGCTCAAATTGTCTTTTTTGACGGCGGGGTTCTGAGCAGAAAGACCAGGGTTCAGGGGAGAGCCGGCAATCCGAGGGGAGCGAGTGCAGCCGGGAGGAGCCCGTCAATATTATTTCCGTTCGAGCCTGAGCAGCCATGGATCCAGCAGTAGTAAGCCGCCCACTAAATCGAAAGATAACCATAGCGCGGCAATGGCAAATGCGACCTATCGAACGTGCGCATGCTGATTCTTTCCGGTGCCGACGATCGATTTAAGGTCCTTTCAATTCTCCATGACCATCTCGATCGCCTGATCCGAATCGCCTGCCACGGCGAGCAGGCCGCGGTTTTCGGGTTTGAGAAAACCGGCTTCAACCGCGGTGTCGAGGAACGCCAGCAAGCCATTCCAGTAATTCTCGGTATTGATCAGCACGCAAGGCTTGGCGTGCAGGCGCAGTTGCTTCCACGTGACAATCTCCATCAACTCGTCGAGGGTGCCGTAGCCGCCGGGCAGGATCAGGAAGGCGCCGGCGAGATGGACCATGCGCGCCTTGCGCGCGTGCATCGTCTTGACGAGTTCGAGACGGGTGAGCCCTCCGTGCGAAATCTCACTGCCCGCGAGGACCTCAGGCAAAACGCCGATGACATCGGCTCCCCCGGCGAGCGCCGCGTCGGCCACGGCGCCCATCAGGCCAACGCTGGCACCGCCATAGACCATGCCAAGACCAGCCTCAGCAATCGCGGTTCCCAATCGCCGCGCTTCGGCAAGAAATGCGGGATTGCTTCCATTGGCGGAACCGCAATAGACAGCGACGCGCCGGGTTTCCTTCGCTGACGTCATGATGATTCAGCATAACGCGCTGCTTGCTTTCTCCGACGGCTGAGTATTTCCTTCTGCGCGGCGTTTCGTTCACCCCGGGCACGGGCTTCGGCTGGCAGGGCCCATCCTGCTTCACTCGGCGCCCTCTTGCGGTCTGCAAACACGGACCTTGCGGGCGCAACTTTTTTTGCTGCATGCGCATGCAAGCCTTTCACGCGGCGAACCCGGCAAACTTCCTCCACGACAGGTAAACTGGAGGAGGAAGCATCCCGCCCGGACTCGCGCGTGCACAGTCTCCTTTCCAATCTGAATCCTGAACAGCGCGCGGCGGTGGAGTCGACCGACGGGCCGCTGCTGATTCTTGCCGGGGCCGGATCGGGCAAGACGCGCGTGATCACCAGCCGCATCGCCTATCTAATCCAGGAAAAAGGCGTGGCGCCGGACTCGATTCTGGCGGTGACCTTCACGAACAAAGCCGCGGCGGAGATGGGCGAGCGGGTCGAGAAGCTGCTCGGGCACGCGTCGGTCGCGAAGCCGCTGATCGCGACGTTTCACTCGCTGTGCGTGCGCATTTTGCGGCGCGACATCGAAGCGCTGAAGGTTGGAAAGGATGGATTGACGCGGTCGTTCGCGATCTACGACGAAAACGACCAGCAGAGCCTCGTGAAGCAGATCATGCGGCGCATGGGGCTCGATACGAAGCAACTGACGCCGCGCACGGTGCTGGGTCGAATCTCCTGGGCCAAAAACCACATGATCGATCCGCAGGAGTACTACCTCGACTCCAAGGATCCGAACAGCGAGCGCATCGCGCACATCTACCAGGGATATAAGGGCGAACTGAAGAAGAACAACGCGCTGGACTTCGATGACCTGCTGCTGGAGGCGGTGCGGCTTCTGAAAGTCTCTGCGGATACGCGAGAACGCTATCAGCGGCGCTACCGTTATCTGCTGGTAGACGAGTACCAGGACACAAACCGGCCGCAGTACGAGCTGATGAAGCTGCTCGCCGGCGAAGAGAAGAATGTGTGCGCGGTGGGGGACGAGGATCAGAGCATCTATTCGTGGCGCGGCGCGGACATTCGCAACATTCTCGAGTTCGAGAAAGATTTCGCCGAGGCGCGGATTGTCCGGCTGGAACAAAACTACCGCTCGACGCAGATGATTCTGGAAGCGGCTGGAGCGGTGGTGGCGAACAACCTGCGCCGCAAGGGCAAGAAGCTGTGGACCGACCGCCAGGGTGGATCGCTGATCGGCTACTATGATGCGCCCGATGGAGAGAACGAGGCGCTGTTCATCGCTGACAAGATCCAGGCGTTTCTGCGCGCAAAGGATTCCGCGGAAGCGCACAACTGCGGGGTCGCGGTCCTCTATCGCACCAATTCTCAATCGCGGCTGGTGGAAGAGGCGCTGCGCCGTTATGGCATCAGCTACACGATGGTGGGGGGCATCAGCTTCTACGACCGGGCCGAGATCAAGGACCTGCTGAGCTATCTGCGGCTGGTGCGCAACCCGCATGACTCGATGGCGCTGCAGAGGGTGATCAACACGCCGGCGCGCGGGATCGGCGCCACGACGCTGGCGACGCTGGAGCGGCTGGCGCTCGAAACGGGTGCATCGACGTGGGACGGCATGGACGCGGCGATTCGCAACCATCTTGTTCCCACGCGGGCCCAGGTTGCTCTGGAATCGTTCCGGCAGCTGATCATTGACGCGCAGGCCATGATGGACCCCGACTTCGCCGGAAAGCTTTCGGCCGATGTGGCGGAGAAGCCGGACGCCGGCGATACGGATTTTTCGTTCGGCGCATCGCAGCCAACCCCGGAGGAGAATGAAGCGGTGGTCGAAGAGCTGGAGGCGGCAAATGATTTTGTTTTTGGCGACAATGCCGAGCAGATTCCGCTTCTCGATGCCAGCCATTTTTCGCCTTTTGCTGCAGAGCCGAAGCGGCCGTTCCTAAAGATGCCGAAGCCAGAGGGGCAAAGCGATGCCCGGGTACTGCCGGTCTCGAATCTGAAACCGGGGAGCGATGCGGACGAGCCCGAAGCGGAGGAAGCAGGCGCATTTCGCAAGCCGGGCGATCCGGCCACGCTGCCCGAGCTAATCCGCTTCCTGATCGATCGCACGGGTTACATCAAGGCGCTCGAGGCGGAGGCTTCTCCCGAGTCGTTCAGCCGCATTGAGAACCTGAAGGAACTGGCAAACGCGGCGCACGACGCCGAGGAACGCGGTGAGACGCTGGCGGATTTTCTCGACCACGCTGCTCTCGCTGCCGACACCGATCAGTACGATCCCGAAGCGCGTGTCACGCTGATGACGCTGCATGCTGCCAAGGGGCTGGAGTTCTCCCTCGTGTTCTTGGCTGGTATGGAGGAAGGCTTGTTCCCGCACTCGCGCACGCTGATGAGCCCCGAGGAACTGGAGGAAGAACGCCGCCTTTGCTATGTGGGCATGACGCGGGCGATGAACACGCTGGTTTTGACCCGCGCCCACTACCGCCGCCGTTACGGCAACGATGCGCCGGAACCAACAGTGCCTTCGCGCTTTCTGGAGGAAGTGCCGAGCCAGCTGATGGAGAATCTCGGCGGAAGCCGCTCTCCGGCATGGACGGTGCCCGCGTACAGCCGTGGCGCTGCGGGTCGACGCGGCTACGGCTCCGATCGCAGCAACGACTTGGAAGGCCGGCACTACAACTACGAAGACGAGAGCCAGGAAACGCCCCGGTATTCGAGCGGCCAGAGCTCCTCTTCAAGAGGCAACAGTGCGGAAGCAATCGACAACATTGCCCGGTTCTTTGGCGGCAAAGCGGCAAATGGCGGGCGTCCCGGAGCCTTTGTGCGCCCTGCAATCGACCTCCCGAAGCCTTCGGGCGAAAAAGGCCTGCAGAAGGGACAGCGCGTCCGCCATGCGAAGTACGGCGAAGGAACAGTGCTGTTGCGCGAGGGCGACGGCGAGCAGGCGAAGCTGACGGTGATGTTCAACCAGCATGGGGTGAAAAAGCTGGTGGAGCGGTTCGCGAACCTGCAGCGAATCTAGAACCGGCTGGATGAACCGCCCGGCGCCATAAACAATCGGATCCCAGGGGCTGAAGCCCTTGGTTCATGCGGCATTTTCGGCACGGCGAAAACCATGCCGCTTCAAAGCAGGATTTCGCAGCCGGTGCCGGCAGGATGACCGCTCGTTGGCATGCGGGCTATCGCGCCGGACCTTACAAGCTGACCGATTTCTGTGCGAGTTCGGCGGGCAGTTTCTCGTTGCAGTGTCTTTTGAGCTCGTCGATCAGGCGCGCGCGGTCGGGAAGCTGGCGCGAGTGCAGGATCTTCGTTCCGCCTTTTCCGCTGATCTTGATTTCGATTTTTTTGTCGTTCACGGTGACACGCACGACGTCGCTCCACGCAATGCGCCTGCGGCCGCGCAGCCAGTAGGCCTGTTCCAGCCCCTTTTGATCGGAACGAATCGAGCCGGGAAAGGCTGCCAGCAGCAACAAGATGAAGCACACGCTCAGGCCGGCGGGCAGAAAATCCAATGCCGATTTGAGGCCGTTGAACAGACTCGATACAGCGACATAGCCCATGAAGGCGACGAACACATAGACACCCCAAAAGCTGCGCCGATTGGGGGTGAATTCGAGACCGCCGTCGGTCTCCTGCGCCTGCCGTTCATCGTCGGCTGTGCTGACAATGAGGCGCGCAAGCACGAAGAGAATGACGAGCGACCCCAGGAGGGGCACAAAGGTTCGAACTAAATCCATGGGCACATCTTAACGCCGTCGCTGATCCAGATTGTCCCCCTCTTTTGTTCGCTCCAGTTACAAAAGTCGCAAAAGTGGAATCGTCAGCGGTCGGATCGAGCTCAGGCCGTTCCATTCCGGCAACGAACCGGGTTATCCGTCGCGATCCGGCGCTCGCACCAAACCGCACCGCCCAAGGCGATATGCTCCTAGAATTCATCTCCTGGAGCGAATCGTGAACCTTGCCGCCCTGGCAACACCGACGCAGAAAGCCGGCCTCCTTCTCCCGATCGTTGTGGGAGGCACAATCGCGGGCACACTTGACCTGATCTCAGCCTTTCTCACCTTCGGGATGGGCGCGCCTCGGGGCATCGCCGGCGGTTTGCTGGGCCGGTCGGCGTTGCAGGGCGGAACCTTTACGTGGATTCTTGGTGTCGTTCTGCACTTCACGATTGCCCTCTCGGCAGCCACTGTCTATTGCCTTGCCAGCCGCAAGCTCGAATTTCTCCGTGAGCACTGGCTGGTCTGCGGCGTCTTCTACGGCTTGGGCTTCTACCTGGTGATGAACCTGGTGGTTCTTCCGCTCTGTGCATTGCATAGGACGGGTCCGTACCAGCTGCACGGCCTGCTGCAGGGACTGATCGTGCATATGACGATCATCGCGCTGCCCATTTCGTTCAGCCTTTACAAGCTGGGACGCTAGCGGGAAATCCGGCTGCATCCTCCCGCGGCAAGGCTGCGGGAAGCCCTCATTCCAGACCGATCACAAGCCTCTTTCGTCCGGAGTCGTCGTGTAGATCGGAGGCAGCAGGCATCCGCTTCGCGGCCTCTTCTCCCTCAAGCACGCGGAATGCACCATCGGCGAGCGCGCGCAATTCATCTTCGCCGGGATAGACATGAATGGGCGCGATCCATCCGAGCATCGCGCGCAAGCCCGCTACCACGCGCTCTGAAAATGCCATTCCGCCGGTGAGGAGGATTGCGTCGACTTTGCCTTCCAACACCGCCGCCATGGCTCCAGCCTCTTTGGCGATCTGGTAGACCATGGCCGCGTGCACAGCCTCAGCCTTGGCGTCACCCTGGGCGATGCGCTGTTCCACGACGCGCAGGTCGCGGGTGCCCAGGTAAGCGAACAGCCCACCCTCCCCGAAGGCCATGCGGTCCAGTTGCTTCGCGTTGTAGGCGCCGCTGCAGCAGAGGGCAACGAGTTTCTGGACCGGGAGCGAGCCGGTGCGGTCGGGACCGAACGGCCCCTCCTGTGGCGAATTGTTGTCGATCATCTTTCCGCTGCGATGTGCCGAGACGGTGATGCCGCTGCCCATGTGCACCACGATGAGGCGCAGCGACGCGTAGTCGCGGCCGGCCTCCGCCGCATATCGACGCGCCACAGCCTTGGTGTTGAGCGCGTGGCCCACGCTGGTGCGCGGAAGCAAGGGCGAACCCGACAGACGGGCGCACTCCTGCCATTCATCGACCGTGGGCGGATCGACTACGTAGGCCTTGACGCCGGCCTCGCGCGCGAACTTCAGGGCCAGCACGGCACCGAGGTTGCACGCGTGCTCGCCGCGCCGCGCACGCCGCAGTTCCTCCACCATGGCGTCGTCGACGAGATAGGTCCCACATTCCATAGGCGGGAGCAGGCCCCCGCGTCCGGCAATCGCCGCGAATCGGCCGCAGGAGTATCCGGCGCTGTTTAGGGCATTCGCGAGGGGCTGGGCGCGATAGTCGAGCTGCGCCAGCGCCGACATGCCGCGAAAATTTTCGAGCTCATGGTCGGGATGCGCGAGTTCGCTCGTCCACTCGGCGGCGCGGCGCGTGAAAACACCAAACTTGGTCGAGGTCGATCCAGGATTGATTGCAAGTACGCGGCTCTCGTCTTCGGCCACGGAAGCCCCCTTGAAGCCAGAACGAGTGTACGCCGGGACGGACAGATCGGCTCCCGGCTGCCGTCACATCGTATTGGGGTGTGTCAGAGGGGCTGGCCCAGCCGTTTTTCGAGCAGTGCCCGGTAAGTGCGGCTGACGCGGGTGCGCGAACCGTTCTTAATGACAGCCTCGAACTCGCCGTGGGACATGGGCTCGAGCTGGACGATGCTCTCGATGTTCACAAGCGCCGAACGGTGGACGCGCACGAAGCGCCGGGGATCGAGCCGCTCGGCAAGATCGTTGAGAGCTGCGCGATAGAGCAATTCCTTGCCGGCCACGTGCAGGGTAACGTAAACCCCCGCAGCCTCGATCCAATCGATGTCGATGACGCGGATGAAGCGCGTAGTGCCGGCGGATTTGACGACCAGGCGGTCGAGCCGGCGGTCGGCGCCTGCCGGGGCCATGGCGGCCATCTTCATTACGCGCTGGCCAAACTCGCCGATGCTGCGCTCATCGAGCCGAGCCTTGGCGCGCGCCATGGTGGCCTCGAAGCGCTCGTCGCTGAAGGGCTTGAGGAGATAGTCGAGGGCGTTGGCTTCAAAGGCGCGAATGGCGTGCTGATCGTAAGCGGTGACGAAGACCGTGAAGGGCATCTCCGCGGCGCCGATGGCGTCGATGACGCCCAGCCCGTCGAGTTCCGGCATCTGCACATCGAGAAAGACGAGGTCGGGATGCTGTTTTTCGATGGCGACCACTGCGCCTTCGCCGTCGGCGGCTTCGGCTACAGCGGCCACGCGCGGGTCCTTGGCCAGCAAGTCGATCAGGCGCTGGCGCGCGGGCGCCTCGTCGTCTGCCACCAGCACATGAATGGGTTCAGGCGCGTGCGTGTCCATTCCAGGCCTCCCCGAAAACCTCTCCCGTAACGCGCAGAGGCAGCGATATCTCCACTTCCGTACCGCCTTCGTCGCGATTGTGCACCGTGAAGCGGCTGTTGCCGTTGGGGTGGAGGCCGGCGATCCGTTCGCGCGTGATCGAGAGGCCCAGCCCCGCAGATGTATCCATCGCCCAGCCCGGAGGCAGACCGACGCCATCGTCGAGGACGCGAATCTCGAGGTTGCCATTGACGGTCGCCGCCTGCACAGTGATCGTGCCTCCACTGGCGCGACGGGAAACTCCGTGGCGGATGGCATTCTCCACCAGCGGCTGCAGGAACAACGACGGCACCGAGGCGAAGCGCACTTCCGGCGCGATCTGCATCCTGACTCTGAGCTGCGCGCCGAAGCGGATCTTCTGAATGGCGAGGTAGTGCTCGAGGAAAGCCAGCTCTTCGACCAGCGGAACCTCCTGCTTGTCGCGCGACTCGAGAGAGAGCCGCAGCAGGTCGCCGAGGTGCTCGATCATGCGCCGCGTCAGCTTGGGGTCTCGTTCAACGTGCGATGAAATCGTGTTGAGCGCGTTGAAGAGGAAATGCGGATCGAGCTGCATGCGCAGGGAGTTGAGGCGCGCCTCGGCGAAGCTGTGCTCCAGCCGCTCCAGGCGCAGCTCGGTGCTCATGTAGCGCTGGTAATAGCGGTAGGCTTGCAGCGCCCCAGCGATGATCCAATAGATGAGCCAGCACCAGATCTCCCATCCCACCACCGAGGCGCTCACCAGGTTTTTGGGGCTCAGAGAGCTCCATGGCACGACGCCGAAGGCCGCGCGCAGGGCCGTGAAGAGATAGAAATAGACCTCGGTGAAGACCACGCTAAGGCCGAGGTGGGCCACGACGCGGCGTCCGAGCTCCTTATCCAAAAAAGGCAGGCGGCGGTCGATGGCGATCAAGAAAGGGGTCAGCAGGCCCCAGACCCACCATTGCGCGAGATAGATGCGCAACTCGTTGTGCCAGGCGCCGGTGGAGAGGCTCGGCAACGCGAAGAGCACGCCGAGCGCAGTCCATCCGGCCGCGCTGAGCACGATGCGGACAAGTCTCAGACTCGCAAGGCGGCCCAGAACCTTCGCCGGCGGACGCGTCTCCGCCATGCTCAACCACGCGCCGGTTTGTGCGCTCGGTGTAACCACAGGCTATCTTCCTGACCGGGCCTCGCAGATGGCGGCGTCGCCTCTCACACTGGATTCGCCTTCCACAGTATTCCTTCCCCCGCATTGCGGTCCACGGGCATGTCATCATCGGGTTCCGAACGAACGCCAGCCGGTTCTGCTAAGCAGCCAATGGGAGCCGATTTCGCGCCGTTCCGGCTTTCATCGCAGTGCGAACCTTGTTACCATGGAACTCGCAATCCCCGCGTTCGGGGAGACTTTGCAGGACACTGAAGGAAAGAGGTTTCTCTCGAGTGGCAGATACAAAAAAGATTACCGATAAGCTGGAGCGCAAGAAGGTGAAGCGCGCAGCACGCAAGAAAGCAGCACCCAAAGCCAAGCGCACCACGCCGCGGGGCTCCAACAAAAAGAAAGTGAAGAAACTGGCGCGCGGCCAGTCGAAACGCTAGGGCCGCTTCCGCAGAGTAGATCCGGGCCGGTGCTCGCCGGCCTGGAATCCTTCCGATCGCGCGGCTCGTTCCGAACGCCGCCGTCATATTTCAATTCAAAGCCCATCATGTACACTGCGGCATAAGCTTTCCCGCCTTCGCGCCTCGACATCCTTAGGAAAGCCTCAGGAGAACTGAGCTGCCAAGCCAACTGCTTGCCTGCAAATCCATCGATAAGCTCATCCGCGAATCGGAGGAGCCTGAGAACGCGCTCAAGAAATCTCTTGGGCCGTGGTCGCTGACGGCGCTGGGCATCGGCGCGGTGATCGGATCCGGAATCTTCACCGTGATCGGCACGGCGATGGCGGGGCAAAAATTTGACACGCCGGAGATCAGCAATACCCCGCTGGTTCACTACCTGCTGACGCACCAGGCCATGGCGGGGCGTCCCGGCGCGGGCCCGGCGCTGGCGCTCTCGCTGATCCTGGTGGCATTCGTTTGTGTCTTCACGGGGCTCTGCTATGCCGAGCTGGCCTCGATGATTCCGATTGCGGGGTCGGCCTACACCTACACCTATGCCACGCTGGGCGAACTGGTGGCGTGGATCATCGGCTGGGACCTGATCCTCGAATACGCCTTCAGCAACATGAGCGTCAGTGTGGGGTTCGCCGCGCACATTGAGGCGCTGGTGGAGTGGTTCGGGCTGCACCCGCCGCTGCAATGGATTTCGCCCGCGTATCTGCCGACCGGACTACAGGACCTGGCCGGCAAAGACCTCTACGCGCCGGGCTGGCACTTCGGCTTCAATATTCCCGCGTTCCTGGTGGTGATGATTTTGACGGTGATCCTGGTACGCGGCATTCGCGAGTCGGCGCGCACCAACAACATCCTGGTCATGGTCAAAATTGTTGCGATTCTTGCGTTCATCATTGCGGCCACCAGCTTCATTCACCCGCGTTACTGGCATCCCTTCATGCCCAATGGCTGGACCGGCATGCTCTCGGGCGGATCCATCATTTTCTTTACCTACATCGGGTTTGACTCCGTCTCCACCGCAGCCGAAGAGTGCAAGCAGCCGCAGCGTGATCTGCCCTTCGGCATCCTAGCCACGCTGGTGGCCTGCACGCTGCTCTATGGAGGCGTCGCCATCTGTCTCAGCGGCATCGTGCCCTGGCAATCGATCATGGGAGACGCTGCGCCGGTGGTCAACGCCCTCCGCCGTCTCTCGCTTGCGCCGGGCGGCAGCAGCCTGCGCTGGATCGAGCTCATTGTGCTGATCGGCGCCATGCTGGGCATGATCTCGTCGATTCTCGTATTTCAACTGGGCCAGGCGCGGGTCTGGTTTGCGATGTCGCGCGACGGCCTGCTTCCGAAGGTCTTCGGCAACATTCACCCGCGTTTCCGCACGCCCGCGGTCGCCACGTGGGTGGCGGGATTCGTAGTGGGCATCCCGGCGGGCCTGCTCGATATCGGCACGGTGTCGAACCTCTCCAATATCGGCACGCTCTTCGCGTTCGTGCTGGTGTCGATCGCGGTCCTTATCCTGCGCTACCGCGAGCCGGAGCGCTTCCGGGCATTTCGCGCCCCGTTGGGCGCTGTTTTTCCCGTGCTCAGCATCATCTTCTGCATTGTGCTAATGATGGGGCTGGAAGTGCTGACGTGGTCGGCCTTTTTCATCTGGCTCATCACGGGCCTGATGATCTACTTCTTCTACTCGCGCCACCGGTCGGAGTTCGCG
>DATJMC010000121.1:0-17871 GCA_035508975.1 Occallatibacter sp. | reverse complement strand
GCGGCGCGGCTGGCGGTTGCGGGCGCCAATCCGTCGCTGCTGTCGAACGAGGATCCGGAAAAGGTTGGCCGCGCGAATCGCGCTGTCTCCGCGGCCTACCGGCCTGCGCTCGAGCTGATCACGCGCCACGCCATCAACTGGACGATTGTGGCCAGCGCCACCCCGGCGTGGGCGGCGGCGATGTTCCCCAACGACAAGCCCGATACGGCCATGGCGAAGCTGTGGGACGCGATCTTCCAGACCACGCGCATCAACGTGGACGATCCGGTGGCCGCGTGGAAGACGCACGATGCGCATCTGCAGAAGACGGCGGCGCGGCTGAACGCGAAACGCTACTACGCGCTGCACTATCGCGGGCCGGGCACGGATTTCCGGCTGGGGCTGGCCGACGATCATCTCTGGCTGGGCGGCGGAACGACCGCGGGCAACGGCAACTACTGCATCCCCAACATGCCCACCGAAGAAGTCTTCACCACGCCGCACAAGGACCGCGCCGATGGAACGGTGACGGCGACCAAGCCGCTCTCGCACCAGGGCACGATGATCGAAGGGATCCAGGTGCGCTTCGAGAGAGGCCGCATCGTGGAGGCAAAGGCCACGCGGGGGCAGGAAGTGCTGCAAAAGCTGATCGACACCGACGACGGGGCGCGCCGCCTGGGCGAAGTGGCCCTGGTGCCGCACTCGTCGCCGATTGCCAGCAGCGGCATGCTTTTCTTTCACACGCTCTTCGATGAGAACGCGGCGTCGCACATCGCGCTGGGCCAGGCGTACTCGTCGTGCCTGCGCGACGGCGACAAGCTGACGCCGGCCGAACTCGCGGCGCGGGGCGCCAACGACAGCCTGATTCATGTCGACTGGATGATCGGATCGGGCAAGCTCGACATCGACGGCGTCACCGCGGACGGCAAGTCGGAGCCGCTCATGCGCCAGGGCGAGTGGGTCTAGCGGCCTGGTCGGCGCCCGCCGCCCTGATTGCACTGAGCGCGGCCGGTCTTACTTGCTCGAGACTTCTTTCCCGTTTGCGCTGAGATCGACGTTGTGATTCTTGGCGATCTGCTCAAGCAGCTGCAGGTGCTGCGTGGTGACCGTGGCGCCTTGCGTCGCAATCTGCTTGACGTTTGGATTCTGGGTCGCCTGCGCTTCCTGCTGGAATTCCTTCAGATTTGCTTTCTGCTCTTTGTCCACGGCCTGGATGTATTCGGCGTCGAACTGCGGGCCTGAGAGCGTTTCGAGTTTCGCGATCAGCTTTTTGTCTTTCTTGTCGGGGCTCTTGGGCTCGGAGACGCCGAGCTGTTTGGCTTCAGGCTTGAACCATTTCTCCTGCATCTGGGTGTTCATGCTGATCATTCGCTGCGCAAATTGCTTCACGTCGTTGCTTTGCGATTTTTGCTGCGCGAGCTGGCCGAGTTGAACCTGCCCTTGACCGGCGTCCATCTCCTTGGCGACAAAGGATTGATCGCCGATCTGATCGGGGGTAGCGGCAGTTCCGGGGGTCATTCCCGGATTGGCCATGGCAGGGTTTGAAGACGGCTGTTGAGGCATGCTGGGTTGCTGCGGAGCTCCGCCGGTGCTTTGCGCGAACGCTACAGTGGCAGCCAGAATGGCCGTCGCAGAACAAAAGCAAATCCTACTCGCAATGCGCGTAACCATCATCAGGGTTCCTCCGTTGGCGCGGGCGCTCGCGAGGCGGGCGCACACGCGTTTCAACCAATCTGCGATGCGGCGCAGAACAGGCGGAGTTGCCTTCGGTTGGCGGCGGGTTGGGGAGCGGAATTTCGACAACGAAGCAAGCCCCTGATTCGGCAAGCGATGGACTGGCCTGCGAGTCAGGAATTGCGCGTTTTTTTTGAATTATTTTGCCAGCCGTTCTTTCAAGATGACGGTGACGGACTCGCCAACTTCTTTGCCGATCGCTTTGCGGATCTCGGAGTTTACGGGCAACTTGTGGGTTCCGTTGCCGAGGGCCATGAAGGAGCTTTGAAAGGGAACGCCATCGATTGTCCCGCGCACCTTCACCAGGCCGCGTGTTGCGAAGAATGCGACCGATTCGGGCCAGACCACGTACGTCCAGCCGCCTTTTTGAGGGCTCTTCTGGAGTTGGGCCGTGAATCGCTTGTTCAGCATGGATTGCGTCTCTCGGGGGCGTCGCTGAACAGTGTAATGCGGAGACGCCGGTCGAACGACGGGAGATTGCCGGAGCGGCTCGGGGTGTTGTGAACCGGCATTACAGCGCTTTCGACTTCTGATAGAGCGCTTCGAGGGCGTCGCATGCGGTTCTGGCGCCGTCTTCATGCGCAATCTGCTCAGCCACCTGCTGCGCGCGGGCCAGAAACTCGGGCTCGTCGAGAATTGCCTGCAGCTTTCTGGCCACGCGAGCAGGCTTGTAGTTTGACTTCTGGATGGTGCGCGAGACCTTCAGCCGGCGCATGCGGCGCGCGTTGTCGGGCTGGTCGTGCGAGTAGGGCATGATCAGCATCGGCTTGCCGGCGCGCAGGCATTGTGCGGTTGTGCCCACGCCGCCCTGGTGAACGACCAAAGCGCAGCGCGAAAACAGCGCGGAGTAGGGCGCGTATTCGGCTACGCAGATCGAATCGGGCAGAGCCTTGCGCGGACGATTGCGCGGGTCGTTGCCGATGAGCAGCACGGCGCGAACTCCCAGGCGCTTGGCCGCGCGCGCAGAGATCTCGTAGAAGTCGCCGGCGGCCAGCACGGCAGCCGAGCCAAGCGTAAACACCACGGGCGGCGCGCCGGCAGAGACAAACTGCTCGAGATGCGGAGGCAAAGCGGCGTTGCCCGCGTCCGCATCGTAGAAGCAGAACCCGGTGATGAGCGCATGCGGGGGCCAGTCTTTTTGCTCGACGCCCAGCACGCGGGAAAAGAGCGCGAGCACCAGGTTGGGCGAGTGCTTGGCATCGAAGAGCGGGTTAGTGCCGCGGCTGAGCCCGAGCTCGCGGCGCAAGTCGTAGATCGGCTCAGGCCATTTGCGGGTGGTGAAGCGGGCCAGGCGCTTCATCACGCGGCCCATGCCCGCGACGCGATCGGCGCGCGCCAGGCGTGGATAGGGCGGCAGCACTGGCGGATCGAAGGCGGAGAAGAACGAGAGCGGCGCAAGCACATAACTTGCCCAGGGAATGCCGGTGATTTCGGCAACCAGCGGCCCCGCGTAGTTGAGTTCGCCGAGCAGCAGCAGGTCGGCGCGCACCGGCTGGGTGGCGGCCTCCAGCAAATCGTCGTAGGTCTGGCGCAGGACGGGAAAGAGGAACTCGCGCAAGCCGGTCTCGGTGCCTTTCTTCACGTCGTAGACCATGGCAATGAGCCGGCTGTCAGTGGGGTCGATGTCGGGGCGGATGGCGCGGAATTCGATGCTCAGCGGCTCGATTTTTGTGCGGTAAATATTGGGCAGCGCAAGCACCGGAACATGGCCGCGGCGTTTCAGTTCGAGAGCCAGGGCAATCAGAGGATTGATGTCGCCAAATGTACCAATGTTCGAGAGGACAATGCGCACAAAGCGTCCTGATGAGTGATTGGGCTGCCAGCGATAAGAGTAATGCATGGCGGCAATGCGAGGATTCATAGCCCGGCTCACGCGCCGATGCTATCCTCGACCCTGGTTCGATGAAGCTGCTTCTCGTCATCCTCGTGCTGGTCCTGGTGGCCGGGTCTTTTGTGGCCGACTACAAGTGGCGCAAATGGATGGCCGAGCGCAAGCGCGAACGGGAATAGCCGTGACCGGGGTGCCGATTGGAGCCGCACGGGCCGCGACGTTCCGACTCCACTCCCGGTACAATAGAGGAAAGGGAGCGGTCTAACATCCATGCTTCGTCTTCCCCTTTTTCGTTCGATGGCGCGATTTAAAACGGCAAGCTTGATGCCCGTCCTGGGCTTTGCGGCGCTTCTGGGCGCAGCCGCCCCGGCGCAGGCGCAGTTTGCCCCCCCACAGCAGGGCACGCGAGTGCATGATCCGTCAGCGCTCAAGCCGCCGCCGGGCGCCCGCGTGGCCATCGTGGAGTTCGAAGACATGGAGTGCCCCGATTGCGCCCGCGCCAACCCGCTGCTGAGAGAAGCCGCGGCCAAGTACAACATCCCGTGGGTGCGCCACGACTTTCCGCTGCCCTTCCATCCCTGGAGCATGGAGGCTGCCGTGAACGCCCGCTGGTTCGACACCAAGAGCAAGAAGCTGGGCGACGAGTATCGCGACGCGGTCTTTGCGGCTCAGCCTTCGCTCGGCGAAGATCCGAACCTGCTCCGCCAATTTACCGAGAAGTTTGCGGCCGACCACAAGATTCAGCTGCCCATGGCGATCGATCCCCAGGGCAAGCTGCAGGCCGAGGTCAAGGCCGACTATGCGCTGGGGCAGCGGGTCGGCATCGAGCACACGCCGACTATCTGGGTGGTGACCGCCAACAGCAAGGGCGCGCCCTTTGTCGAGGTGGTCGATCGCAGCAAGCTCTACCAGCTCATCGACCAGGCCCTGGAAGACACCAAGGGAGCGTCAACGCGCACGGCGCGCAATTAGGACCAACGGGGCCAATCGCAAATCTTACCGGGCCGCGGCCTCTTCGCCATGGAGAAATTCCGCTATAGCGTCGACGTCTTTGCTCCGCCGGAGCTCGTCTGGGCCGTTCTGACCGACGTGGAACGCTGGCCCGAATGGACCCCGTCGACAACGCGTGTCAAGCGGCAGGAAGCGGGACCGCTTACCGTGGGCAGCTCTGCGAAGGTCTGGCAACCGAAGCTCATGCCTGCGGTGTGGCGCGTGACCGAGCTCGATGCCTCCCGCAGTGTGTTTGTGTGGGTCGCCGGCATACCCGGCGTCACCGTGACCGCCAAACACATCGTGGGGCGACTCGACCAGAACAGCCGGGTTACGTTGATCCTTGATTACGCCGGCCTGCTGGGACCGCTCATGGCCTGGCAATTGAAAAACCTCAACTGGGATTACCTCACCATGGAAGCCAAGGGCCTGAAACAGCGCTGCGAGCAGGAATTCGCGGCTGCGGCCCGGCCGCGGGAGCTTCCCGTCGAGCCGTTCTGAAAATTTGATTGTTCTGCCTCACGCCGCTTGCCATCGCAGAATTTCTTCGCTAATGTTGAATTAATGACGGAGCGCGGCTATCTCGGCGAATTCGAATTGATGATCCTGCTGGCGGTGATTCATCTGGGTGATGAGGCTTATGGCGTGCCCATTTCGCGCGAGCTCGAGAAACACCGCGGCCGCGATGTTTCGGTAGGCAGCGTGTACGCAGCGCTGGAACGGCTGGAAGGCAAGGGACTGGTGGAGTCGAGCCTGGGTGAGCCGACGCCCGAACGAGGGGGCAAGGCCAAACGCTATTTTCGCGTTACCAAAGAAGGTTTGCGCCAGGTGCACGAAACACGGCGTGTGCTGTCGAAGCTGTGGCGCACGTTGCCCGAGCCGCAGGGAGAGCGCTCATGAATTCGGCCGAGCCGCCTCGCCTGGCCCGCTGGATGCTGGAGCACTTTGTTCCCGGCGACAGCATTGACGCGCTCGCCGGCGACCTGCTCGAAGAGCTGCGCGACGGCCGCTCCGCTGACTGGTATTCGCGCCAGGTGGCCAGCGCCATCGCGATCGGCTGGATACGCGTGCTCGGCGCGCGCGGCATGCTGATCCTCTTCGCCGTGTTGTGGTCGCTGCTGGCGCCGGCGTGGACCGTGATCCTCGACCATCTCGTGAGCCGTCCCAACCCGGCCGAGGAGTTCTGGCGCATGGATGCGCCGTTCTCCGGCCTTTCGTCGTTTGGCCTCTGGCTGGGACTGAACGTCGTCTTTCTGTGGCTTGGCATGCTCGTCTACTTCGCGTCGTACGCGAGCTTCGCCAAGGCGTTCGCCCGCCACGAGATAGTCCGCGCATTTCTGATCGCCGCTCCCGTCTTTCTGCTGGCCTACTTCGGCACGTTCGTCGCCATGAACCTGTTGATGTATCCCGGGCCCATGATTGCGCGGCGCACCATGACGCCGCTGGGCGAGTTCTTCGATCCGCGCATCGGCGCGTTCGCCCTACGCCTGCCGTACTTCGCCACACTGCTCTTTGCGCTCTGGGAGGCGCGACCGCGCTTTGAGTTCGGCTTGCGCGACGCCCTGCCGGCCAACGCAGTAGATCTCGAGTCGTCGACGATGTTCCGGTCGGACCAGGACGGGCGCACCCCTGCAACGCTGCTGCGCTTTCTCGTTCTTGCCGGACTGGTGAATGCGCTCATCGTGGCGGTGCTGCTGTGCCGGCTGCCCGAGACGCACACGCCTACGCTCGGCAACATGCTGTTGCGCGCCGCAATCTACGTGGCACTCGGGGCTCTTGCGGGAACCGCGGGAGCGTGGATCTACTGGCGCCGGGCCGTCTCCTCGGGCGCGCGACTGCCGGTGCCCTTCCGGCTTTTCGCATTGCTGTGCGCCGCGGGATGGGTATGGGTACCCGCGATTGTCCTGCTGGCCGCGCAGGAGGCTCCGGCGGCCGCGTTTGTCGCCGCGCTTGCATCAGGATTGCTCGCCGTGGGGCTGCGCCGGGCCATTCCCCTGCTCACCGACCCCAGCGAAGAAGACGCTGAGAGTCGCGAGCTTTTCGCGGCCACGCTGCGTAGGCCCCGCCGCGAACTGCAGGGGTACGTCATCGCGGGCTGCATCTACCTCGCCGGCTTCGCGCTCAACGATCGCGAGCATCTCGCCGCCAGCGGGCTGCTCGCGCTCTCCGCTTTCCTCTTTGCCTGGCAGCTCACCCAGGCCCCACATCGCGCCGTTAGCGCGCGCTTCGGCAACACCCGCGCCTCCCTGCGCCTGGCGCGCATCGCCATTCCCGCAGTCCTGGTCACGCTGTGGGCGCTCTTCGACGGCGTCTCCCACCGCGATCGTCTCGGCGAGGGCAACACCGCCTCAGCCCACGGCAACGCCGCCGCCACTTCCGACACCAAGCCTACCTACTTCAATGCGGCCATGGCGCTCGATGGCTACGAGAGCATCGTTCTCTGGCCCGAGCCGCCCAAAAAAGAGATCGTCGCGCCGGTGCAACTCACGCCCCAGCCGCAGGATCCGCATCTTACCAAGCCCCTGGTTCTCCGCTTCAACGGCGCTTACTGGTACTTCCAGCCGCCCAGCAAGCACCCCGGCCCCCACGCCCACATTACCCACGGCAGCCCGCTCGCAGTCGACATCCACTCCACCAGCTATATCCCGCTCACCATGGAGGCACACCAGAGCCTCGCGCGTCCGCTGCACCTCAACTGCTGCGGCGCCATCGAGGTGGAGATCGAGAATCGCGACAACCGCCCCGGCGCGCTCTCCCTCGCCATGGTGCTCGCCGACAACGCGGCTCCCGGTAAGCCCTCCCTCTACCTCGGCGTGCAGCCCATTGCCTCCAGCCAGTCCGACCGCTTCCAGATCAAGCGCGCGCCCGTGACCGAGACGCTGCGCTTTGTGCTTCCGGCCCACGCCCCGCTCAAGCAGTTCGACGAGATCACGGTCGTCGTCATCCCCGATCCTGTGCGCATGGACATGGGCGCCCGCATCGCCGTCTCGCAGTTCGAGCTCGAGCCGAGAAGCAGCTTTTAGCGGTTAGCTATCAGCTTGTGTCCGGGCAGCATTGAATTGCATCTGGAGTTGCGGTAGGCAGGCGATTGATTCACGCTGACGCTGACGCTGAGGGCTGATTGCTGAAAGCTTTCAGCTTGTGTGAATATTCACCAGCGCCGGCTCACCGGTCCCGTGGCCCCCAGGCGAGACGGTGCTGGTCTGCGGCGCGCGCCAGTGGTCGATGTAGCTGATGCGGTGCACGCAGCCGATGGTGCAGTTGGGCGCGCAGGCCTTGGCGGTCAGGAACTCGCGCTTGACGTCGGCGGTGGTGTAGTCGGCGATGGGCACGCCGGGGTAGCCGCGCTGCTGCGAGCAGTAGTGCACCAGCCCGTCTTCGCAGATGTAGAGGTAGCGCGATCCGGCGCGGCAGCGCCAATCGTTGGGCCGACCCTGCGCAATCGCCGCCTGGAACTTGTCGAACTGCGCGTAGTTGGTCTTCTTGCGGTCGGTCATGGCGAAGTAGACCTTGGCCTCGTCGTCTTTGAGCGGCTTCAGCTGCCCGTCGCCGTCGTGAATGATGCCGATGGTCGACTCGAAGCCCAGCTCGAGAGCGCGCTTGCCGATCACCAGCGCGTCATTGGGGTCTTTGAATCCGCCGCCCACCACCGAGTTGATGTTGACGTGGAACTCAGCGTGGTCGGCCAGCATCTGCAGCTTCTTGTCGAGCACCTTCAGGCTCTTCTTGGAAACGTCATCGGGCTCTACGTTGTCGATGCTTATCTGCATGTGGTCGAGCCCGGCGCGGTTGAGGCGCTCGATGCGCTCGGCGTTCAGCAGATACCCGTTGGTGATCATGCCGGCGATGGCGCCGGTGCGGCGCATGCGGCGAATGATGTCGTCGAGCTCGGGATGGGTCAGCGGCTCGCCGCCCGAGATGCCGATCATGGCCGTGCCCAGGCGGCCGAGGTGGTCGATGCGCCGGACCATCTCCTCGAGCGGGACGGGCTTGGAAACTTTGTCGTACTCGTTGCAGTAGGCGCAGGAGAGGTTGCAAAAGCGCATGGGCACGATCTGCGCCAGCACAGGATGGCTGGTCGAGGCCAGGGCACGCGCAACCATCGCGTATTCCCGCGCCTTCCGCCGTGCGGCAATCCACTTGCCGCGAGCCGTCTCCCGCCTGCGAACACCCATAGATCTATTGAACCACAAGGGCAGGAATTGGTGGACAGGGTTCAGGGAACAGGGGTTAAGGGGTCCGGAATGAGGTTGAGCATTGCTCGCCATCCAACCTTCGCTGTTCCTCACCTCAGATTCAGGGGGTCGTCTGGACGGCTAACGCCGGCTCCTCTCAGGGCCCGGCAGGCCTTGCGCAACGGCGAGAGCGCAGGCGGCGGGGAGCCAGGTCACCAGCAGCGCGGTCCAGGGCATGCGTGCGCCGCCACCGCTGCCGAAGACCTGCTGCACATCAGTGTTCGGACCAAAGATCACCGCGGGAACCCAGATCAGCAGGGTGTAGATCCAGAGCTGCGCGGCTTCGGCATAGGCCGCAGCGCGCGGCAGGACGTTGAAGACGAGGCCGAGGCCGCTGGCGATCTGGCCGGCTCCCGTGAGATAGGCGAAGAACGAGCGGTCGGGCAGCCACTGGGGAATGAGGAGAATGGTGGCCTGGTGGTAGACGAAGTGGGAGACGCCGATGGGGATGATCCAGACGCCGAGAAAGATTTGCGCGATGCGCACGGCGCGTTCGCCGGTGAAGAGGGCGAAGGGCGATGCCTCGGGCAGATCGGCGAGGCGCGCGAAGAGCACCCAGCCGCCAGCGAAGATGAGCGCGGTTTCGCCGAAGCTGAGGTAGGAGTCTTCGACACCGGGCGCGAGAAAGAGCGCGGGCACCTTGAGCAGCTGCCAGATCACGACGCCGGGAAAGAGCACGCGCACGGCCCACCTGGTGGTGGCAGGGAGCAGCATGCCTGCAGCCGTAATGCATTCGATGGCCCCGGTGAGATAGGCGAGCGCGGTGCGGCCCGGCACCCAGTTGGCGACAGGCTGCCAGACCAAGGCGAAGTCGCCGTAGACCAGCCCGAGGATCCCGATGCCGAGCAGGCCGATGGCGCTGAGGGCGAGCGCGGGTTGCATCGCGGCGACCGACGATGCGCGCGCTGTGGGGGCGGCTGCGATGTGCGCAGAAGATTGCGCAATGGGTACTGGCGAGTTCATCAGAACTTGAAACGTAGCGTGATGCTTGCCGCGGGTCAAGGAATTGGTGCCAGCCTGCTGCGTGGCATTGCGAACCGGCCCACAAAGCCGGGCACTCGTCACAATCCCGGTTTGCCGGAGCGGTGAGCCGGCAGAGGCGACGGTATACTTCCCGCATTCTTCAGGGGAGGGTTTGGATGATGCGGAGCTGGATTTGCCTGTTGGCGGTAAGCTTGCCGTTGCTGGGGTATGCGCAGAACAACAAGAAGCCGCCCACGACGCTGCGCGGCGTACTGCTGGAGCAGCTCAAGACGACCCACAGCGACGAAGACTGGTTTGTTCCGGCGAGCATTGCGGTTGCCGGTCTCACGGCGGAGCAGGCGAAGTGGTCGCCGGGGAAAGATGCGCACTCGGTGGGCCAGCTGGCCTATCACCTTTGGTTCTGGGATACCGACGCGCTGGCAAGATTCAAGGGCGAGAAGCAGCCCGCCTTCAGCGGCAACAACGATGAGACTTTCAACAACTACAACGCCGAACAATGGGCCGACCTGGTGCAGAAGCTGAACCAGGTGATGGCCGATTGGGAGACGGCCGTCGAGCAGGCAGATGACCAGAAGCTGGCCGAGAATGCCTCTCTGATTGCGCATGTGGCGGCGCACAACGCGTACCACCTCGGGCAGATCCTCTACGTGCGCAAACTCGAGGGCGCGTGGGATCCGAGCAAGGGCGTGAAGTGAAGGGAGCCGGCAGCAGGGAACAGGCAGCCGCCGCGGATGAGCTTGCGCATATACTGGCGGCATGAAGCTGCCGGGAAGCGAGCTGGTCGCATTGCTGATTGCGGTGAGTTTTGCCGCGGGGCTGAACGTGTATGCCACGGTGGCGACGCTGGGGCTGCTGGCGCACGCGGGCGTGCTGTTGCTGCCCGACAAACTCAGCGTGTTGTCGAACTGGTGGGTGATTGGGGCGAGCGGGGCGCTGTTTGCGGTGGAGTTCTTCGCCGATAAGGTGCCTGCGTTTGACCTGATCTGGAATGCGCTGCACACGTTTATCCGCGTGCCGGTGGCGGCGCTGCTGGCCTATCAGGCGACGTCGGGGTTGTCGACCCAGGAGCAGATGCTGGCGACGATCGTGGGCGGTTTGATTGCCCTGGCTGCGCACGGTGGCAAGACCGCGGCGCGCGCCGCGGTGACTCCATCGCCGGAGCCCTTCAGCAATATCACCCTGAGCCTGGGAGAGGATGCGCTGGCTATCTTCCTGACATGGATGGCGACGTGGAAGCCGTATGTGGCGGCGAGCATTGCGATCGCGTTTGTGCTGGCGATCGTGCTGGTCGTGCGCTGGGTGTGGCGCGCCATGCGGGGGCTGTTTCAGGGCGCGGAGCACGCGCTGGACGGGCAGACACAGAGCCCGCCTGCCTGAGCCTCGCCGATGAATGTTCTGAATTTGCAAGGAAAGCTGGCAGGCCCCTGTAGAATTGCGCCTGTTTGGAGGTCGCATGGGCAAGTTCGCAAGCATTCTGGAGACGGTGGGCAACACGCCGGTGGTGAAGATCAATCGGCTCGCGCCCGAGGGTGTGGACCTGTATGTGAAGGTGGAAGCCTTCAATCCGCTGGGCTCGGTGAAGGACCGGCTGGCGCTGGGCGTGATTGAAGAGGCCGAGCGCTCGGGGAAGCTGAAGCCGGGGCAAACGGTGGTGGAGGCGACAAGCGGCAACACAGGGATAGGGCTGGCAATGGTGTGCGCAGCCAAAGGCTATCCGCTGGTGGTCACGATGGCGGAGACCTTCAGCATCGAGCGGCGGAAGCTGATGCGATTTCTGGGCGCGAAAGTCGTGATTACGCCGGCATCGGCGCGCGCGGTGGGCATGGTGGAGAAGACCAAGGAGCTGGCCGCGAAGCATGGGTGGTATTTCACGCGCCAGTTTGAGAACGAGGCCAATGCGGACTTTCATTCGCGGACGACGGCGCAGGAAATTCTGCAGGACTTCAAGGGCGAGCGCCTCGACTACTGGGTGACGGGCTTCGGCACGGGAGGTACGCTGAAGGGCGTAGCGCGCGTGCTGCAGAAGGACCGGCCGGAAACGAAGATCGTGGTATGCGAGCCGGACGAAGCGCCGATGCTGTCGAGCGGGATCGAGCAGCAAAAGAATGCAGACGGAACGCCCGCAGCGGCGCACCCCTCGTGGAAGCCGCATCCCATCCAGGGCTGGAGCCCGGATTTCGTGGCCAAGCTTGCAGGCGACGCGCTGGCATCGAAGGCGATCAGCGAGGTGCTGCGGATTGAGAACGCGGAAGCGTTGAAGTGGAGCAAGGAGCTGGCAAAGAAGGAAGGGATCTTTGTCGGGATCAGCTCGGGCGCGACGTTTGCCGGAGCGCTGCGTGTGGCGGCGAAGGCGACGAAGGGATCGACAATCTTGTGCATGCTGCCCGACACGGGTGAGCGCTACCTGAGCACACCCTTGTTTGGGGATGTGGGCGTGGACATGAACGAAGAAGAGATTGCAATCGCGAAGTCGACGCCGGGCTGCTGGATGCCGGGAATCTAAGGCAGCGGGACGCGCAGCACTTCCATTCGCAAAGACCTCTCTGCGAGATCATCGGTCGCAAACGCGATGATCTTTTCAGGTCATTTGCCGGCGCGGGCGACCGAGGTCTGGTCGCCGTTTTGTTTCAGTAATTCCGACTCTGCCTGGGCGAGGGTGATGTTGCCGGGAAGCGGCTGAAAGTCGGTTTTCTGGTCGTCCTCGTCCTGCGAGATGTCTTTGAAAAAGAGGGCAGTTCCGTGGATGTGGACGTGGGTTTCGACGATCTGCCAGACCGTCGGACCGGTCGCGCGGCGCTCGACGTCGAAAGTGCCGCCGGCGGAGAGGTCGCCGCAAATTCCACCGCAAAAACGGACATCGTGTACAAGGCGGCCGCGCAGGCTGGCGATGCGGTGGTGCGCGGTTTCAACTTCCATATCGCCTTCCATGGCGGCGAAGACGCGCGCTGTCCAGGTGGGCGGCTCGAACTGGGGATTAGGAGTGAAATGGAGGCGGACAAGATCGCCGTGCCTGGACACGATGGCCCAGTCAAAGGCGCTGGGCAGAAGGCTAAGCATGTCTGCGGATTGGCGGTCGTCGTGCTGGCCTGATTTGCGCTGCTTGGCCTGGGCACTGGAATCGTGGATGAAGTCGTCCATGGCGCTGCGCTGCGCGGCGGGCGTGAGCCGGTGACCCTTTTCGGCGAGAACGCGATGGAGGTCGCCGCTGACGGTTTCGGCTACCCACTGGCGAACCGTGTTGCCGGGTTTACGGTCGACGTCGAAGTAGAGCCAGCGGGAATGGTCGTCGCGGCTGGCGGTGATCTCGGTTTGGACGGCTGTGCGGACGAGCGCGGTGGCGTCCTGCGCCGCGGCGGAGAAGGACTGCCCGCAAGCAAGTACGGCGCCGAGAATGAGAAGCCCAGTGCGCATGGATCACCCTCCGCGAAGCGGCTTCTTGCGAGCGCAAGCTGCCGAGCGCTGCCCTGAAACGGTTAGATGCGTTTTGCGGGCGGCTGTTCAGGCGGGGCCGGAGCGCGCCGGCGGCTGGGCCGCGGCTTCGACGATCTGGCGAATGTGGGCGGGACGGGTGCGGCAGCAGCCGCCAATGATCTGCGCGCCGGCCGCGAACCACTTCGCGGCGAGAAGCCCATATGCTTCCGGGTCGCCGGCGCCGGTCCATCGCCGTGCCTGGGCATCCCAGAGTTCGCCGGAGTTTGGATAGACGAGGATGGGCTTATTCGAAGCGGCGCGAAGCTCGGCGATGAGGGGGATGACGAGGGCCGGCGCCGTGCAATTGACGCCGATGGCGATGGTCTGCGGAAGCCCTGCTGCGTAGGCGGCGCAATCGCGCAGCGACTCGCCGTGGGCGACGTGCTGTGCGTCGCGGCAGGTAAAGCTGAACCATGCGGTGAGATCGGGATAGGGGGCCAGGGCTTCGCCGATGGCGCGCGCTTCGTCGAGCGAGGGCAGGGTCTCAAAGGCGAGAATCTCGGGCCCCTTGAGCCCGGCCAGGACTTCGATGCGCTCGCGATGGAAAGCGACGAGATCGGCGTGGGAGCAGGCGTAGTTGCCGTGGTATTCGGCGCCATTGTGGAGCGCGGCTCCGTACGGACCGAGGGAAACGGCGACCAGTACGCGGCGGTCGGTGATCTCGGCGGCGGCCGTGCGGGCAAGGGATACGGCGTGCAGGAGGGCTATGTCGGCGCGCTGCGGTGCGAGGCCGACCTCAGCGTAGCCCATGCGCGAAACCTGGTAGCTGGCGGTTTCGATGCAGTCTGCGCCCGCCTGGATGTAGGCGCGATGGACGGCGAGGATCTTGTCGGGGGCGTCTTCGAGGACGTGAGCGGACCAGAGCGGGCCGTTGATGTCGGCGCCCAGGTATTCCAGCTCAGAGGCCATGCCGCCATCGAGTACGCGGACGCCGCGGAGGATGGAATCGCGCTCGTGCGGGGTGGGGCTCATAAAGGTTTTCGGGGCGGTTCAACTGAAAACTTTCCAGAAAAAGACGAGATAAACGAGCATACCGCATGCGATCCCGTTGAGGATCCATTCCAGCCAGAAAAGCCAGCGCCAACGGGTGCGGAAGGCGACAAAGATGCTGAAAGCCAGCATGGCGAGGGCAACGATCAGCTGCTTCTGATCGCTGGCGTACGCAGCGAGGCCGAGGCGCTGGGGACCCTGGAGCAGCTCGCGGATGTAGGCAAGGCAGAGGAATGCGGGAAAGATGACGAGGAGCCAGGCGCTGGCGCGCGGTTTTCCGATGAGGTGCAGTGCGGCGGCAACGAGGAGGAGCGCGATGACGATGACAGCGAGCGTAGCGCCCACAGGAAAACACCTCGCGGATAGGGTAAGCCAGCCCGGAGCCGCGTGGGAATCAATCTGCGGGATGGAAGAAGGGATTTCACGGTCCGGGAAGAGGCCGGTCCTGATCCGGCGGGTTAATGGGGACGCCTGGCAACAGCGTTACAGGTTGCGCGCAAGGTGAATTCCAGCGATTCGCGCGGGACGCTCTCGACGAAGGGACGGATGGCCCAGGCGAGGCCGGCGGGAATGGAGCGAGTGAGCGAGACGGACTCGATCTGCATGTAAAGTCCGCCGTCGCTCTCCTCGTAGCTCCAGTAGGTGTTGAGACGCCAGAGAAAGCCATGGTCTTCAGAGGGTGAGAGTGCGCGCTCGGTGGGGGTTCCGGGAGACTTGATCTCAGAGATGCGGGTGCTGCGCGAGGCGCTGTCGCCGTGCTCGGGGTCGAGGTGAGCAAAGGCGACGTCATAGTCGGTGTCGAGCACCACGGTGATGACGTGAACCTGGCGCACGCGCATGGAGACCCGGTAGCGATCGCCTTGTTGCGCGAGCACGGCCGCCTTGACGATCTGTGGCGCGAAGGTTAGGGGATAGGCGCTGAAGTTTCGCATCACCCGCTCGAAATCGGCGGTAGTAGCTCCGGCGACAAAGGCGCTGCCGCGCCAGTGGTGGAGCATGGCGCCGGGCATCGGCGGAGCGGGGTCGGGGGTGAGCTTTTCGATGAGGAACTCGCCTCGGCGGAGCCGGTCGCGGGCAACGGGCGCGAGGAATGTGCGGGCGGATTGATGGCGACTTGCGATACGGGATTCGACCTGAGCGATATAGGCATTGACGGCGGCAACCGCGGCCGGGGATGGTTCGGCGGACGCAGCCGCGGTTGAGCCAAGCGCAATCGCGGTGGCGCAGAGACGTGCGAATCTCGCGCGCCGAGCCAAGTACTTGAAGGGCTGCAGCCATGGTGGTTGGACGGATGTGAGCGTCAAGGCTGAGTTGTCTAGATCTTCTGGGTGCGCTGGACGTCGCGGACGCCGCTGACGCGGCGGAGACCGAGCACCATGCGATTGAGGTGGCGCAGGTCTTCGGCTTCGACGATGAACTCGATAATGGCTTCGCCCGAGTCGTCGTGACGAATGTCCATGTTGCGGATGTTGGCGTCGGTGTCGGAGATGACCGCAGTGAGCTCTTTAAGCATGCCGGTGCGGTCGTCGCAGAAGACGGTGATTTTGACGGGATAGCGCTGGGTGTGTGCGTTGGCGCCATCCCCGGTGCGGGCCCACTCGACGGCGATACGCCGGTCCGATTCATAGAGCAGGTTCTGCACATTGGGGCAGCTGCGCGCATGCACAGCCACGCCTTTGCCGCGCGTGACGTAACCGACGATCTCTTCGCCGCGAATGGGATTACAACAGCGTGCCCGATAGACGAGAAGATCGTTCTGGCCCTCGACCTGGAGCGAATCGGAACCGGTGAGGTGCAGCTTGCGCACCGTGTCGGTCATGGGCACTTGGCCGGGCTTGGTCTCGGGCATCTCCGGCTCTGGCTGATTCGAATAACCGGGCGCGAGCTTGTTGAGAACCTGATGGGCGGAGTGCTTGCCCTGTCCGAGTGTGGCCAGCAGGTCGGCTGCCGTGGCTACGCCATATTCGTTGGCGATGCGGCCAAGGTCCTGATCGGAGAGCTGGCTCATGGAGACCTTGAACTTGCGAGCTTCGCGCTCGAGGAGCTTGCGGCCGATTTCGACGGCGCGGCGGCGTTGGTCCTCGTTGAGCCAGTGCTTGATCTTGTTGCGGGCGCGCGGGCTCTTGACGAAGGTGAGCCAGTCGCGGCTGGGCTTGTGATCTTTCTGGGTTACGATTTCGACGATGTCGCCCGTGCGTAGCTTGGTGCGCAGGGGCACCATGCGGCTGTTGACTTTGGCGCCGACGCAGGTGTGGCCGACCTCGGTGTGAATGGTGTAGGCGAAGTCGACCGGCGTGCCGTCGGCGGGGACCACAACGACTTTTCCCTTGGGCGTGAAGGTGTAGACCTCGTCGGGATAGAGGTCCATCTTCAGGCTGGAAAGAAATTCGTTGGGGTCGGTCATTTCCTTTTGCCACTCGACGAGCTGGCGGATCCAGTTGAGGCGCTCTTCGTCGCGAGCATTCACAGCGCCTTCGCCAGCCTTGTATTTCCAGTGGGCGGCGATGCCTTCCTCAGCGATGCGATGCATCTCTTCGGTGCGAATCTGCACTTCGAATTGATGGCCGCCGTCGCCGATGACGGTGGTGTGGAGCGACTGATAGCGATTGGCCCGGGGGATGGCGATGAAGTCTTTAATGCGGCCGGGCACGGGCCGCCACAGGGTGTGGATGAGGCCGAAGACCGCGTAGCACGAGGCCACGTCCTGGGTGATGACGCGGACGGCGAGCAGATCGTAGACCTGGTCGAAGGTGATCTTGGCGCGTTGAATTTTCTGATGGATCGAGTAGAGACGCTTGATGCGCCACTCGACGCGCGCCTGGACGTTGTTTTCGCGGAACTGTTCGACGAGGACGTCTTCGACGTTGCGCAGGAATTGCTCTCCTTCAACGCGGCGGGCCTCGACGGCCTCGGAGACCTGTTCGAAGCTCACGGGGTCGGTGTACCGGAAGGCGAGGTCTTCAAGCTCGCCGCGAACCTTGCCCATGCCGAGGCGATGCGCGAGGGGCGCATAAATGTCAAGGGTTTCGCGGGCGATGGCTTCCTGGCGCTCGGGCTTGAGATGCTCGAGGGTGCGCATGTTGTGCAGACGGTCGGCAAGCTTGATGAGCACGACCCGTACGTCGGTGACCATGGCGAGGAGCATCTTGCGGACGTTTTCGGCTTGGCGGTCTTCGCGGTTGGCGAACTGAATCTTGTCGATCTTGGTGACGCCCTCGACGATGTGCGCGACCTGGTCGCCGAAGCCGGCTTCGATCTCCTCGTTGGTGGCGGGGGTATCTTCGACAGCGTCGTGAAGCAGGGCGGCGGCGATGGCGGTCGCATCCAGCTTCATCTCGGCCAGCACTTCGGCGACCTCGAGGGGATGGATGATGTAGGGCTCGCCGGAGGCGCGCATCTGCCCCTGGTGGTGCTGCACGCAAAAATCCCAGGCTTTCCGGATGAGGCTGACGTCGTCGCTGGGGCGGTTGGCCTGAACCAGGCGAAGGAGTGCCGAAAATCGCTCGTCGATGGATGGGGAATCTTTGGCAGACGATGGCTGGCCCGAGGACCCGGTTGCGGCGTCGGGGATGTCGGCGGGAATGGTCTGCCGGACAGTCGCCATGCTTCATTATAGGCCGGAGCTGTTTGAAAGGAATGAAGAAGCCCGCGACAGGG
>DATJMC010000120.1:0-23852 GCA_035508975.1 Occallatibacter sp. | reverse complement strand
CGAGAATTTTTCATTTCCCGTCGTCAAATCGATGGCATGAAGCCTCTGGAAGAAAGTCGGACCCGAGGCAATCACCGATTTTGAAACCACGTAGAGCGTGTTCGTGGTGGGATCGATCACCGGCGTGCCCAGCACACCAACTTCCGGCATGATGTCGCCGTTGCCAAAGCCCACAAGATGATTCGCAGGCCCCGAAGGCACAGAGGTTTCGCCGCTGGTTCCACCGTGCGCCGAGTCGAGCAGATTCACGTGCCACAGCGGTGTGCAAGGCGTGGTGTTGTTGTCGGCATCGAAGGCGTACAGGCTGTCGTTCATCGTGGCGACAACCACAATGTTGTGCTTGGCTGAGTTGACGGTGATATTCGGCATCCACAATGGCTGTGCATAGATGGCCTCGTCTACCGTGCAGGAGAAGAGCTTGCCGAATGTCCCCGTCGTCACATTCGACGAATTCAGCAGGTACTCCTGCGTGTTCGCTCCATTGCGCGAGAGGTTGTTGTGGTAGGTCGTCACACCCGCCAGGTCCGTCACGCCAACGGTCACCGTCGCCGAAACCGACCCGTTGGTTGTGCTCGTCCCGGTAATGGTGTAAATGCCCGCGGTGCCGGGCGCCGTATACGTCACGGCCGTGCCTGTCTGGCTGGTGCTCGCCGAGAAGGTTCCGCACCCAGTTCCGCTGCATCCCGATCCGCTGGCAGACCAGGTCACACCGGCGTAGTCGTTGGTCGTGGGCGTGATGGAAAGCCCCTGCGTGATCACGACACCGGCTTGCGAAGGCGAAAGCGAGACCGTGATTGTCGAGGGAGAGACATTCAGCGTTAAAGCAGCCGACTTGGTCTCCACCGGCGTGCTCGAGTCCGAGACGCTGAATGTGAGAGACGTCGCGTTGGCGGTCGCTGTGGGCGTGCCCGTGATCGTGCCGGCGCTCTGGCTCAACGCGAGACCCGCCGGCAGCGTTCCCGCCGTCAATGACCACTTGTACGGAGCGGTGCCGCCCGTTGCCGCAAGCGTCGCCGTGTAGGCATTCCCCACTTGCCCATTGGGCAGGGAACTCGTCGAAATCGCCAAAGCCGCAGCCGCGTTGATGGTCAGCGTGAGGTTCACCGACTTCGTCTGCACCGGGCTGCTCGAGTCCGTCACTGTGAACGTGAGCGGCGTCGCATTGACCGTTGCCGTCGGTGTTCCGGCGATCGCGCCCGTTGTTGCATTCAGCGAAAGACCTGCAGGCAATGTGCCCGACGTGACAGACCAGGAGTACGGAGTCGTCCCTCCGCTCGCTGCCAGCGTCGCGCTGTACGCCGTTCCCACCTGGCCGCTCGGCAGGGTTGTTGTAGTGATCGCCAAAGCCGCAGCCGCGTTGACGGTCAGCGTCAGGCTGGCCGACTTTGTCTGCGCCGGGCTGCTCGTGTCCGTCACCGTGAACGTGAGCGGCGTGGCATTGACTGTTGCCGTCGGCGTTCCGGTGATCGCGCCCGTCGTTGCATTCAGCGAAAGACCCGCTGGCAGCGTGCCCGACGTGACAGACCAGGAATACGGAGTCGTCCCTCCAGCCGCTGTGAGCGTCGCGCTGTATGCCGTTCCTACCTGCCCGTTAGGCAGGCTGGGCGTGGTGATCGACAGCGGGGCCGTGCCCGAAGCGCTGACGGTCAGGGTCAGGTTTGCGGAATTGGTTTGTGCTGGATTGCTCGCGTCAGTCACGGTAAACGTGAGGGGCGTGGAAGTGACAGCTGTCGTCGGCGTGCCCGTAATTGCGCCGGTCGATGCGCTCAACGAGAGCCCTGCCGGAAGCGTGCCCGAGGTGAGTGTCCAGGTGTACGGAGCGGTTCCTCCCGTCGCCGTGAGCGTCGTGCTGTAAATCGCTCCCACCTGGCCATTGGGAAGCGTGGTCGTCGTGATCGATAGCGCCGACGTTGTGCTGCCGCCGATGGTCAGGGTCAAATTCACAGACTGGGTCTGCGCAGGACTGCTCGAGTCGGTCACCGTGAAGGTCACCGGCGCGGCGTTCGCAGTCGCAGTCGGCGTTCCGGTGATCGCGCCCGTCGCTGCATTCAGTGACAAACCGGCCGGCAGCGTGCCCGAAGAGACAGACCACGAGTACGGAGTTGTCCCTCCCGTTGCCGTGAGCGTCGCGCTGTATGCCGTTCCTACCTGCCCATTCGGCAGCCCCGTCGTCGTCACACTCAGGGGAGCCGTGCCGGACGCCGAGACCGTGAGCGTCAGATTGACGGATTTGGTCTGCACTGGGCTGCCCGCATCCGTCACCGTGAAGGTCAGCGGCGCGGCACTCACCGCCGCCGAGGGCGTCCCAGTGATCGCGCCGGTCGCTGCATTCAGCGACAAGCCGGCCGGCAGCGTGCCCGAAGAGACCGACCACGTGTACGGAGTCGTTCCCCCGCTTGCACCCAGGGTCACACTATAGAACGCTCCGACTTCGCCGTTGGCCAGCGACGTGGTCGTAATGGTCAGCGTCTTCGGTGCCGTGTCCGTCGTCGTTCCTGATGTGCTTGCGTTGTTGCTGCTGCATCCCGACAAAAGCACAAGCGCTGCCGTGACCGCGATCGTCAGCGGGGCGCGCTCCGAGTGGGCAAGAAAACGAAACGCCGATAGAAATTCAGAAAAAAAGCTGGAACGATGGGGCCACAACGTGTCGGTCGCCAAGTCGAATCCTCTGTCTCTAGAGTTAAGGGCTAAGGTAAGACGGGTTTATCCAACAAATACGAAAACTATCTGTTGCCTAAATTCTCCCGGAATAGGATCGATTCTGACAATAAAATGATGGTTTCGTTTCAAGCGATGTCTTTGGTGTTCCCTCGGGCGGTGGACGAGTTACCGCCGCGCAGCCACGAAGTGACCGCTGAATACGCTCGCCACGTTACGGAGGTTGCAGGTCGTGCGCCTCACCTCAACAGGTCCGGGGGAAAGGCATGGATCCCCAGCCTGGAGCCAGGTGCAGCGTTCTTTGCTGCTTAGCGGCCTTCTTGGGTGACGCTCACTTCTGTGTTTCTAGGCGTGAAGTAGAAATGGAGAATCCAGACGCTGCTCAGCGAGCGCCCGGCGTGCCGCGGCGGATCAAAGCGCCAACCCTCGGCGGCTCTTTGCGAGATCCGCGCAAAATAGTTTCCGGGACCCGGCGAGACGTAAGACGCGTCTTCCACCCTCCCGTTGTGGTCCGCGGTCACGCGAATGGTCACCGCGACGGGACCGTGCATGCTGACGCGCGCACTCGGTGACACATTCGGCATCACGCGCTCCGCAACAGCCCCTTCCGCGTTTGCGGGCAGCGCAGGCTGCTGGTCTTGCGGCGGTCTGCTTTGCCCCATCATGGGCGCCGCCTGAGATTGCGCTGGCGTCGGTGCTTGAGGTTGTGCTGCTGCGCCGGCTTGCGCTCCCGTGCCGCTCGGATTGGTCGCCGCCTGTGGCTGTATAACCGGCGACTGCGATGGGACGGGTTGCGTCGCTGGCGGCTGCGTTGTTGACGGCTGGCTGGTCGCGGCCGAACTGGAGGGTTGCGCTTGCGCCGGTTGCGTCCCCGTTGTGCCTGGCTCGGCACTCTGCGCGTCCGACGGAGGCGTTTCCGTCTTCGGTTGCGGCGCTGACTGGCTTGCGACCGCCGTCTCCGGCTTCGTGAAAGGCCACGACAATGGCAGCCGATCGCTGCGCACCAGCACTACCACCACCAGAGCCGCCAGAACGACGATTCCGAGCAGGATGGGCACAAATGGTATGCGCGATCCGCTCGTCTCTTCGTCATCGTCATAACGCGTCTCAAAGAGCGTTGAAGCAGCGGCCGGCTGGAATGGTACATCTCTTCGCCCAGAATCAAACGGGGTCGAACGCGCATCCGCAAACAGCGCGGGTTCCGGCAATGCGGGAATCGGATCGGCGGGTGCGGGTTCAGTCGCCAGCGGGACAACCCTCGTCTTCGGATCCGGCGATCCCTTCGACAAAAGAGCCGTTGCGAACGCCAGCTGCGATCTGAAGTCGTTGATCGTGCAGCGTGACCCCGGATCCAGCCGCAGGCAGCTCAGTACCAGGCTGTGGAATGGTTGAGGCAGCGAATCGGGCAGAACCGGATCTGCTCCCGGCTCCTGGTCCATGATCGGCCATCGTTGCGTGAGTGCTTCGGTCAGTGTCATGCCCAACGACCACACATCGGCTGCCGGCGTGATCTTTCCGCCTGCAATTTCAGGAGCATCGTAGACACCGCGAAACATCTGCGCCTTCGGCCCTTGCCCGGCGAGCAGAAACTCGTCTGTCGAGAGCCGCACCACCGAACCGACGCGAAGTATATTCGACGGCCTGATGTGCCCGTGAACAAACCCCTTCTCGTGCAGATGTGACAGAGCGTCCAGAACCGGGCTGAACGTATCTCTCGCCGCATGCGCGTCCTGACCCTTGTCGCGGATCTCCTGCGCCAGATCGCTCGTCGCGTGCTCCGAGACGATATAAACCATCTCCGTGCCGTCGATCGTGTACCGGCCCGTCTCGAATATCGGCATCAGGTTAGGGTGCGACAGCCCCTTCGCCATCTCCCATTGCGCGAGGTACTGCTCGGCATCGGCCCCCGAAGCGACAATCAGCTTAATGGCCGCCCTCTGAATCCCTTGCCGGACAGTCAGGAAAACTCCGCGCTTCGCGGAACCGCCCAGCCACTCCAGAAGAGCGAATCGCAGGTCGACCGTGCGCCCCACCCAATCCGCTCGAATCGCAGCATCGTTCATTGCCACCGATTCTATCGGAGAGGCCTCGGGGAGTTCTTCCGGATCGGCCTCCGCTATTCGCAGTTGGTCAAATTCATTGCCCATGAATACGCGAGCCGGCGCAAGCAAGGAACGATCAAAGCTGCGCCGGGGGTCACTAGTTTGGATGCGCGCGACTCCCAAGCGTTGTTCCGGCTGTGTCGGCGTCGGTCCGGCCGCTCTCATCCAGATTTGAGCCTCCGCCGAACGCCCAAGACCGCCTCTATTCATCGAACCCGCGGATTTCCCGTGAGTTGCGCGGACGGCCCACCGATCGCGAGCCCACCCACGGAACTGCCGGCGGTCCCGAACCGTACAATGAATTGCGATGAACGTTTTTCGCCGCGTACATGGGCTCATCGGCCGGGGGGTGCTGGCGGCGCTACTCGTTTTCCCGGTTCTGGCCATCCATGCCGAGCAGGTCAAAGACCTGCCCAAGCCCACCGATTACGTTAGCGACTTCGCCCACGTCCTTTCCCCCGAAGCCATCGCCACGATCGACTCCCTTTGCAATCAGCTGGATCACTCCGCTGCCAATTCGCAAATCGCAGTGGTGACCGTCCATAACCTCGAGGGCGACGATGCCGCGGATTGGGCCAACCAGCTCGAAGATGCCTGGAAGATGGGCAAAAAGGGGTCGGATCGCGGTGTGCTGGTCCTCCTGGCGGTGGACGTCCACAAATACCGCATCGACGTCGGTTATGGACTCGAAGGAATTCTCAACGATGCCAAGGTCGGCGATATTGGCCGCGAAATGGTGCCCTATCTGCGCGCCCGCGACTACGACAGCGCATTGAGCCTGGCTGTCGGCCAGGTCGCCCAGATCATCGCTGAGGATTCCAACGTAACCCTCACAGACAGTCCCATTCAGCCCCATCGCGTCGTCCATCATCAGTCCGGCGGTGGCTTACCGATCCTCCTCTTTATCCTGATCTTCCTGTTCTTCGGCGGGTTCACCCTGCTGCGCATTCTCCTGTTCTTTGGCCTCTTTGGTGGAGGGTGGCGCGGAGGCCCGTGGATGGGAAGCGGATTCGGCGGCGGCTTCGGTGGTGGGGGCGGCGGTGGCGGCGGTGGAGGGTTTGGCGGCTTCGGAGGCGGCGGATTTGGCGGCGGCGGCGCCGGAGGAGATTGGTAGTCGAGCAGTCAGGTTGTGATCAGAGTTCAATTGAACGAAGTGGCTGGGGCTCTCGCGTCGAGAGCCGGAGGAGAAAAAGGAACGTATGAAAGGTCTTTGGGTTTTCCTTGGAGTAATCGGCGTCCTGCTGATCGCTGCGGTGATGGTGTTTGGCAGCTACGTGAGTGCTCGCAACCAGATGGTGGCCTACGACCAGAACGTGAAGGCTTCCTGGTCGGAGGTCGATGTCCAGATGGAACGCCGCGCCGACCTCATTCCTAACCTGGTCGAAACCGTGAAGGGCTTTACCAAGGAAGAGAGCACGGTCTTCGGCGACATCGCGAATGCACGCGCTGGATTGCTGAATGCACAGGGCCCGGCGGCAAAGATCGCCGCGAACGGGACCCTCGATTCGGCCTTCGGCAGGCTGCTGGCTCTCACTGAGAACTACCCGCAACTGCGATCGAGCGAGCAGTTCATGCGCCTGCAGGACGAGCTCGCCGGGACCGAGAACCGCATCGGCGTGGCGCGCAAGCGCTACAACGACGCGATCCAGACCTACAACACCTTTATCCTGCAGTTTCCCAATAGCATCTGGGCGGGCATTGCCGGCTACAAGCAAAACAATGCCTATTTCGCGGCCAGCCCGGCTGCGCAGCAGGTCCCCAGCGTGAAGTTCTGAGGGTGGGAACCAGGTTTTCGCTTCCCGGCAAAAAGGCCATCCCGCACGGGATGGCCTCTTCGTCCGCCGCAGGCATCAGCCGCCTGCCGGGCGTCGTCACTTGAACGAGGCGATAGCGCTGGCTTCGTCGTCGTAAATGTCAAAAACCGTATACAGCTTCGTCAGTTGCAGGACGTCCTTCACCTTCTTGGTGAGGCTCAAGAGCTTCAGGCTGGCGCCCTGGTTTTTCGAGGTCGTATAGGCGCTCACCAGTTCGCCCAGGCCGGAGCTGTCGATGTAGTTCACATCTCCCATATTGAGGAGGACATTTTTCTGTCCTTTGCTGATGAGATCGCGAATGGCCTCGCGCAACTGCACACTGCCCTCGCCCAGAGTGATCCGCCCGCTGAGGTCGAGAACGGTTACGCCATCCACTTCACGGGAAGCGATCGTTAGTGCCACGGAAATTCCTCCTTTTCAGGTGATACGGTTATAGCACCTTTGCCAGCGCTCGTGGGTTGAAAGGCCCCGCCATCAAAACGGGAGGCGAAGACGATTTGAATTTGCCTTGAAGCCGGTGCGCACGAGCTTCACGTCTTTCCTTCGTGCTGGGGCAGATGCTTCACCAGCGTCAGTTCGGTGCCAGGATGCAGTTGCCGAAAGTGTACCTCATCCATCAGGGAGCGGATGAGGAAGATCCCGCGTCCCGTTCCGCGCAAAATGTTTTCCGGAGCCGTCGGGTCCGGAAGCTTCTCGGGGTCGAGCCCCTTGCCCTCATCGGCAATCGTGATCACCAGCGATTTGCCCGTGTCCTCAAAACTCACCCGCACCTGCTTGGCAGGATCGTAGTCGTTGCCATGCAAAACCGCGTTCACCGTCGCTTCGCGAACCGCCATCGTCACCCGGAATTGTTCATCCTCATCCAGCCCCGTCTCTCCGGCGAACTTCTCCGCCGCAGCCTCCACTTCGCTCACGCTCTCCATCGTCGAGTTCAGTGCGAACCGCAAAGGCCGTGGTCTGGGTTTGTCCAAGTCCTTCTCTCCACCGATGCCGAAACAGGGAAAGCTGCGAGCAACGTTCCGAGGAACCTCAGGGGCAGTTTCATGGCTGCAGCGAGTTGTGTCAAGTCTGATGGATCGCAACATTTAGCGCGTATCCCTTCATGTTATCCGTTCAGATGCTTTGAGCGCGCAAACACACGCCGACGGGCTACACTCACCTCATGCAACTTCGTGCTTCAGGACGCATCAGCCTCACCGCGCTGCTCGGCACTCCCGTGACCGATGCGCAGGGGCAATTGCGTGGGCGCCTGAAGGACATTGCCGTCGCCACCGGTCCCGATGCCGGCCGCGTCGCCGGCCTCGTCCTCAAGACCCGCGATGGGCTCTCCATCGTGCCATCGCACGACGTCATGGAGACTCCCGCCGGCACCCTGGAACTGCGAACCACGTCCGCGCTCGCCCCCCTCAAGGACGAAGGCAATTTCCTCTTCCTGCAGCAGGACCTCGTCGACCGCCAGATCATCGACATTCACGGCCGCAAGGTCGTCCGCGTAAACGATGTCGACCTTGAATGGATAACGCAGGGCTCCACCCAGTCTTTGCGCGTCGCCGAGGTGGAAGTGGGGTTGCGCGGCGCCTTCCGCCGCGTCTTCAAGGGCCTTCTACCCCGCATGCAGCTCGACGCCTTATCGCGCAGGTTCAAATACCGCGGAATCCCCTGGCATTTTGTCGACGTCATCGAGGTCGATCCCGCACGGCGCGTCAAGCTGCGTATCGAGCACGAGCGCCTCGCCGAGATGCACCCCTCCGATCTCGCCGAGATCCTCGAGGACCTCGCTCCTGCCGAGCGCGATGCCGTCTTCACCTCCCTCGACGAAGAAGTTGCCGCCGAAACCCTCGAAGAAGTCGATCCCAAGCTGCAAAAGTCCCTCCTCGAAAAGCTCGATGAAGAAAGGATCGCCGACATCGTCGAGGAGATGGACCCGGGCGCCGCCGCCGATCTGCTGGCCGAGCTGCCCTCCGCCCAATCCGACGCCATTCTCGAAGAAATGGAGCCCGAAGAACGGCAGGAGGTCGCCGAACTTCTGGAGTTCGATGAAAAATCGGCAGCCGGCGCCATGACCACCGACTTCGTCGCCGTCAGCGTAAACGCCACCGTCTCCCAGGCCGTCCAGGCCCTGCGCTCCTTCGATGGCGATCCCGAAAGCGTCACCGAAGTCTATCTGCTCGACGAAAAGAACGTCCTCCGCGGCTCCATCGCCCTGGCCCGCCTCGTCCTCGCCCAACCTGAAACCAGGCTTTCCGTCTTAACCGAGCCGCGTATTCTCTCCTGTCCTGCCGACATGAGCCAGAACGAACTCGCCGAGATCTTCGACAAGTACAACCTCCACGCACTGCCCGTGGTCGATCCGCAGAATCGAATGGTCGGCGTCGTGCAAGCTGATCACGTGATCAGCTTCCTGCGCGAAAAACTCTAGCCCTGCTCCAGCAGATCCCGCCACCTTGCCGCCGGAAACCGTGCCTCAGCTCGTCGGCTCGGCCGACGCGCCCGCGCCCCCAACCCGCAAAACCCGCGGAACCCGATCGGGCGGCGACGGCAGTTCCGGAAACGGCGCGTGCGGCTCCGTCTGGTACCAGAATGCGGCTGAATAGAAATTGTCCGAGCGGCAGTTGGCGTGCCCGTGCTCGATCGTCACCCGAATCGATTTCTCAAACGTAATCGGGCTCTCCGTGTGCCACCGGTAGAGACAATAACGTCCGCCGATCCGCTCCGGATCGACCATGTACGGCGCGCCCTGGTGCTGGTTCGCAAATCCCGTTCCGCCAAAATCCCATGCCCCGTTGTAGTAGTCTTCCGTGCCGGTCCCGTTGATCGTCGGCGCCGCGTCGCCATCGATAAAGATCATGTCGTCGCCCTCGCCAAACCACTGGTCCTGGTTCTGCAGCACCGCATGCGTCACCCCCACAAAATGGCCTCTTCCGGTGGCCTCGAGAAAAACGTAGTTGCCTTCGCCATTCAGGTTCTTGAGATCGTTCACCGCGGGCGCGTATTCATTCGTCCAGTCGTTCGTCGACCCCTTGCACGGAGCCGCTTGCCGGTACTGTGCGTGAAAACGCCCCAGGTCCTCGGGCAGTTCGGCAAGCGTCACGTAATCGACCGCGAAATAGAGACTATCCGTGCGGATTTTGCCCTCGTTCGTCACGCTCAGGCGGGCTGCCGAAGCAAACGGCATTTTGAAATAGGAGTTCAGCGCCTTGATCGGCGCAACCACCGTCAGCTCCGACTGGTACGTGTAATATTCCCCCAGGCCGAGCCCGAAAAAATCGCCGATCGGCACTTCGATCGACGGCGCGCTTTCGCCGTCCCACCAGGCCCGCAGCACCAGGTTCTTCAGGTGCATCGGGTCCGGCGAGTCGATCGTGAACCACAAGTGCGTCACCACGCCCGCGCCTTTCACGTCGAGCAGAACTGCCTCTTTGCCCGCATCCACCCGCACCGCATCATTGTTGCCGCCCGTGCGGTCCCAGCTCGACGAGCGGCGTGCCTGGTAGCTGCGCAGCCGCGCCGGACCGAACAACGCCTCCGGCGGTTCTCCGGCGGGGTTCGAAGGCGCGGCGGCGTGCGCTTCCGTCACCCCCGCCAGTGCCGAGGCGCCAGCGACCGAAGCCATGGCTGTGAGAAGACGGCGGCGCGAAGAAACACGATCCTCATTCGATTGCATTGCGATTCACCTCGGATCAACTCAGTCGAAAGCGTTTTGTAGTCGCGCGCGCCAACTCGTGTCAAGCGCGGTCGCATAGAGCGCCGCATGAGCTCCCGATTTTTCGCATTGCACCCTTGCCTGTTATGGTCACTTAGAAAAGCAAAATGAATCCACCATAAGGCGAACGGAACTCCGGGAATGTGGAAGCGTTGGCGAACTCGAATTCTGCTGTTTTTGGCCGTCCTCGGCCCGGGATTCATTACCGCCAATGTCGACAATGATTCCGGCGGAATCTTCACCTACTCCCAAGCCGGCGCGCAATACGGCTACACCCTCCTCTGGACCATGCTTCCCATCACGATTGCCCTGATCGTGGTCCAGGAAATGTGCGCGCGCATGGGCGTCGTTACCGGCAAGGGCCTCAGCGACCTCATCCGCGAAGAGTTCGGCCTGCGCATCACCTTCGTGCTTATGGTCCTGCTCGTCATCGTCAACTACACCAATGTGGTCACCGAGTTCATCGGCATCGCCGGCTCGCTTCACCTCTTTCACGTCTCCGAGTTCATCTCCGTACCCGTCTGCGGCGCGCTGGTCTGGTTCCTCGTCTTTCGCGGAGACTACAAGAGCACCGAGAAAATCTTCCTCGTTGCCTCGCTGGTCTACATCGCCTACATCTTCGCCGGCGTGCTCTCGCAGCCAAGCTGGCACGACGCCCTGCTCGCCACCGTGCAGCTGCCCAACGAGAAAGTCTGGCGCAACAGCGACTACATCTACATGGCCATCGGCGTCGTGGGCACCACCATCGCACCCTGGATGCAGTTCTACCTGCAATCCTCGGTGGTGGAGAAGGGTATTCCTGTCAAAGACTACGGAGCTTCCCGCCTCGACGTGGTCGTCGGCAGCGTCTTCACCGATGTCGTAGCCTGGTTCATTGTGGTTGCCTGCGCGGCCACCCTCTATGTCCACGGCATGGGCGCGATCCAGGTTGCCAGCGACGCCGCCGAAGCCATGCGCCCCCTCGCCGGCGACTATGCCTTCATCCTTTTTGCCTTCGGGCTCTTCAACGCCTCGCTGTTTGCCGCGTCCATCCTCCCCTTGTCCACCGCCTACACCGTTTGCGAAGGACTCGGCCTGGAGTCGGGTGTCGACAAGAGCTTCAAAGAAGCCCCGTTCTTCTACTGGCTCTACACCCTGCTCATCGCCGGCGGCGCCGTCACTGTTCTCTTGCTCCCCGATTCCCTGCTGATCAAGTTCTCGGTCTTCTCCCAGGTCCTCAACGGCGTCACGCTGCCCGTCATCATCATCCTCATGCTGCTGCTCATCAACCGCAAAGACTTGATGGGGGAACACAAAAACTCGCGCCTCTGGAACGCGATCGCGTGGAGCACCAGCATCATCGTGATCGGGTTGACCCTCGTCATGCTCTGGGGGATGCGCCCCGGCCACTAGCGTCCTCAGTGACCGCGGCTTTAGCCGCTCAGGGAGCCGCTCCGGTCACTCATGGCCTGAAGACAGGTGCACAAGGCGCAAGACAGATACAGGAAGGCGAATAGACGCCCCCCACCTGCTACAGCAGCTTTCCCGCAGCCAAATCCTTGATCAGGTCGCGGTCCGCGGCCAGAAAATCATAGCCCGGAAGATCTTCCAGCTTTACCCACTTGAGCTGCTGGAAGATACGATTCTCGAGCTCGCCCGCAAACTCGTGCACCGCAAAAAACTGCAGATCGACCGCGCCGCCATGGCGGTAATTGTGGCGGATGTGCGTCACCCGGCCCCCCACGCGCGCCATGATCCCCAGCTCCTCGTTCAACTCCCGCACCAGCGCCTGCTCCGCGCTTTCCCCGGGTTCGATTTTGCCGCCGGGAAACTCCCACTGCAAAGCCATCGGCTGGTCGGGCCGTCTCTGGCAAATCAGAATTTCCCCGCCCCTGACGATCAGTGCGGCTGCCACAAAACGAAGAGCGGGCGAGGCAGGCCGCGCGTTGGAATGTGCCTGGCTGTCTTCCACGCTTCCAGTGTAATCTCCCGTGCGATCCGCATGCCTTAGCGCCGCTCCCGCTGCTCTGCAAGGATCCCCTGAACTCAGCAGGCTCCGAAGCAAAGCTCAGCGAGAACTTACTCTCCGGCGACCGCCGAATCTGTCCCTTCCGCCGCCTCTGGGCGGAAATACCCCCAGCCATTCTTTGCCGCAGCTTCCAGCAGCGCGGGCGACGGGTTCACCGGGTAGGCATGCTTCGCAATCTCGAGCATGGCAAGGTCGTGGATCGAATTTCCGAAGACCGCATCTGGGTTCGCCAGTCCCACGCGCCGAAGCGAGGCGGCCTTGCCCTCGTCGGTGGGAACGTCGACAACCTTGCTGGTGATTGTCCCCCCGCTGACTGCAACCTTCGCCGCGAGCACCCGCTCTCTCGGGATGCCCAGATCGCGCACACCTTCGGCGACCACCCACTCGTTGGTTGAGCTCACTGCCCAAAGCTCCACGCCCTTGGCGCGCAATGCAGCCACAAGCGACGCTATCTCAGGGAAGATGCGCGCCTTCACAAACTCGTCAACGTAGCGGGCAGCAGCCGCGCACAGTTCCTGCTCGCGAAGATCTGCATACATCTGCACCATCTCGCCGCAAATTTGCAGCTCTGACACTTCGCCGGCAAGATAGGCGCGATGGCGCGTGTCGATCCAGTCGCTCGTTGAACGCGAAACCAGTCCCTGCTCAATCGACCACACCATGAACCCGTATCCCGAATCGCCGCTCCACAGCGTCCCGTCGCAGTCGAACACCGCAACCCTTGGGTTTTCCGAGAGGACCAGCTTTTCCAGTTCCTGTGCGTTCCACTTCGTGATTTGCGTCTCTGTCGTTGTCAAACGTCTCCTCGAGATTGGCCAAATGGCCCCACCTTTATTCTCCGCCATCGAGCCTGTCTGTGCATCCTGCCGCCGCTGCCAGAACCCAATTGCGCAACCTCGTTTCTCATCCGCAGGCTCGTTTCTCATCCTCTGACAAGCACATGAAGGCGATGTGAACAGATCCGTGCTCGCGCGCACAGCAGACCCCGTCCCTTCGCATACAATGTCTGCGGTTGCTCGTGGAGTGACAGACGAATGCAAAGCCTTTCAAAACCGGCGGTTCTTCTTTGCGCGTGTTTCCTTTGCGCGTCGCTCTTCCTTCCTCGCGAGAGTAAGGCGCAATTCTCCGGAGCTGCTTCGGCTTCGAGTGCGCTCTCAATCCCCAAGGCTGATGTGATCCAGCCCGAGGCTCTCCAGGCTTCGCTGCAATCCGGAGAAAAGCCCCTCGTCCTCCAGGTCGGCTCGCACGTCATGTTTACCCAGGCCCATATTCCCGGCGCGCAGTATGCCGGGCCGGGCTCGCAGCCCTCCGGCTTGCAGCTGCTCGAGAGCAGACTCGCGAAGACCTCCAAAGCGCAATCCATCGTCCTTTACTGCGGCTGCTGCCCCTGGAATCGCTGCCCCAACGTCGGCCCCGCCTATCATCGCCTCCACGACCTCGGCTTCACCCACGTCAAGGTGCTCTACATTGCCGACAACTTCGGCCAGGATTGGGTCGCCAAGGGCTATCGTGCCGACAAAGGTGAGTAGCCTGCGGCCCGTTCTGCGCCGGCTTTCGATTCTGCTTGTGGTGCTCACAGCGGCCAGCCTCGGTGCGGCTACCCCTCCAGGTCCGCTCCTCCATAAGCCCGCTCCCGCCTTCGTCCGGACCGATCTCTACGGCCGACGCATCAGCCTACGCGCCGAGCGCGGCAAGGTGGTCCTGCTCAACTTCTGGGCTACCTGGTGCGCGCCCTGCCAGGAAGAGCTGCCGCGGTTTGCAGCCTGGCAAGCCCGCTACGGGCCTCAAGGCTTTCAGGTCATCGCCGTCTCCATGGACGACTCCAAAACGCCCGTCCGCACCCTCGTGCACAAACTGCGCCTCGATCTCCCTGTCGTCATGGGCGACGCCCGGCTCGGAACCCGGTATGGCGGCGTTCTCGGCTTCCCGGTCACCTTTCTCATCGACCGGCAGGGCATCGTGGTCTCCCGCCTCGAAGGAGCCACCGATCTCGACGCTTTGGATCAACAGATCCGCTCCCTTCTCGCCCGCCACTGAGCCTTGTGCGAGCACGATCCGCCCCAAAAGATGCGGCGCTGGGGTTCAAAAAGAGTGCTGACCTTGATTCCTTGGCGAACGTGGTTCTGAGGCGGCGTCCCCCGCGCCGGCGCGAGTCGAAACCCACCGATAATCGATCAATGGGCGCCCCCCGGAACAATCTCGCGCTGCTCAAGGATTACGCGACCTATCTGCGCGTTGAAAAGGGGCTGCGTCCGCTCACCTGCGAAGCCTACGACAGCGACCTCAGCACCTTTGCCGAGTTCCTTGAGAAGCGCAACGGAACCCTCGTCGCCGCAGGGCAAAAAGATGTCGCCGACTTCCTCGAACATCTGCGCTCCCACAGCGTCGATGCGCGCTCTTGCGCCCGAAAGCTCAGTTGCTTGCGGGGATTCTACAAGTGGCTCCTTCTTGACCACCGCATCCACCACGATCCCACCGTCAATATCGAGTCGCCCAAGGCTTGGAAAGTGCTGCCCAAGTCGCTGGCCGAGCCCGAAGTCGCCGAGATGCTCGAGCGAGCAGCCATGAATGCCTCGCATCCCCAGGCGCGCGCCACCATGCTCCGCGACCGCGCCATCCTGGAACTGCTCTATGCCGGCGGCCTCCGCGTCTCCGAGGTCACAAACCTTGCCACCAGTGATCTGATGCTTGACGCCGGCCGCGTCCAGGTCCGCGGCAAAGGCGATAAGGAGCGCATCGTCCCGCTCGGGCGCACCGCGCTGCACGCTCTTGAGGAATACCTGAAAGAAGGTCGCCCCCACTTGGCCCGCATCACCACGCGCCGCTCGCGCACCACGCCCAACAGCGCCGCACGCCTCTTTCTGTCCCTGCGAGGCATGCCTCTCACCCGCCAGTGGATCTGGCATCTCGTCAAAGCCGCAGACAAGCACGCGAGCCCCCATCGTTTGCGCCATAGCTGTGCAACCCACATGGTCGAGCACGGCGCCGATCTGCGCAGCGTTCAGACCTTGCTTGGCCACGCCGACATCTCTACTACCCAGGTCTATACCCACGTCGCCCTGGGCCGCCTCAAAGCCGTTCACCGCAAACACCACCCCCGCGGGTCCGCCCGATCTCAGGCGCCGGAATCCACCACTCCCGAAGCCGCTCCCCCCGAGCCCAAGACCAATCCCGGTGAGCGCGCGAAGCTCATCCTCGTTCATTCCAGGCCGGTCAAGGAACAGGCATGAAAACGGGAAGGGAAGCACGCTCCCTCGACGCCCTTGTCGATCAATATCTACTCATGTTGACCAATGAACGAGGCGCCTCGGCGCACACGCTGCGCGCTTACCGGCGTGAATTGCACGCCTTCGCTGCCTACATCGCCAGGCACCATGCGACGCCAAGCGCGCCTGAGCGCATTGAGCATACCCACATTCGCGCCTACCTTGCGACGCTCTACGAACATGGGCTCTCCAAGGCTTCCGCGGCCCGCGCCTTGGCCGCAATCCGAAGCTGGTTCAAATGGCTTGCCCGCACTGGCTACGTGGAGCAGAACCCGGCTTCGCTCGTCTCCACACCGCGCTTGCCCAGGCATCTTCCCCGCGTGCCGTCGATCGAACAAATGAATCGCGTGGTCGACACCGTCGATAAAGACGTAGCCACCTGGCCCGCGCGCGATAAGGCGATCCTCGAGCTCCTTTATGGCTGCGGCATTCGCAATGCCGAGCTCACCGGCTTGAACCTCGACGACATTCACTGGGCCAACGAGGCCATTCTTGTCCGCGGAAAAGGGAAGAAGCAGCGCTACGTTCCGCTCGGCGATGAAGCAGCCCTGGCCTTGCGCGCCTATCTCGCCGAACGTTCTGCCCGGCTGGCGCCCTGCGACGGTGTTCGAAATCCCACCAGCGCACTCTTTCTCAACGCCCGGTTGCGCAGCCTGGCAAAGGGCGCGCGGCTCACCTCCCGCAGCGTCGCGCGCATCGTCAAGCGCCTCGCAATGCAGCGAGGGCTTTCCTCCGACGTACACCCGCATACGCTGCGTCACGCCTTCGGAACACATCTCCTCGAGGAGGGCGCTGACCTGCGCTCCATCCAGGAGTTGCTGGGACACGAAAGACTATCGACCACGCAGCGTTACACCCAGCTCAGCACCACGCAGCTCACCCAGGTTTACGACCGCACCCACCCAAGAGCGAAGTAGCCCATCGGCGGCTGCCACGGAACCCCAGCTTCAGTTCGCGCCCGTCAGGATCCGTGACTCCGACCCGAAGCGCCGGTAGTGATCAAAGACAATGTCATTCAGAAAGGTCTTTGTCGCTCCGTGATAAATGGCCTGCGAAGCCATGCCCTGTTGCTGTGCCGTATGAGCCTGCAGGCTCGAGACGCTTCGCGTCGGACAGATCACTTGTCTTCCCGCAATCTCGACCATGCCATAGTCGATCGCGATGCCTGCGCTGGGCACCAGGCCGGTGGAAGGCATATCGGCTTGCAGCGTCATGCGCAGAATCGAGCCGTCGTTGGGGTTGAACGTAATTTCCCCGTGGTAGCTTGCCTGTGCGTCAAAGATTCGCATTTGGGTTTGCCCGCTCGATTCGTCCTGTCCACCCGGAACGCAGCAGAATTGTACCCGGTAGTTGGATTTGTCTTCGGGCACCGTGTAGCGAAACACGGCGACGTTGCCGCTTGCAGCCCGCTCCCACCGCCCCCACACGATCTTCCCCTTGAGTGCGTCGCCCACCACGATGCTCAGGATGGGCCCGAATTCTCCCTTCGTCACCAGGCCGCCGACCTGCCCGTGCCTGTCTTTGCGCGGTGCGTCTTCCACAAACTCCTTGCGGTCCCGAAAGGTGACGTCGTTGACCGACTTGCCGACATAGTGCAGAGGCTCATAGCTGAAACCGACGACGCCGTTGGCATCGAGAACGTCTTCCGCCGGGCGATCTTCAAAACTCGTGATTTCACGGGAGGCGATCAGGTTGGGCAGTTGCCGAAGCGTCGTGTTGACGTAGTTGACGATGTGCACGAGCATCTGGCGCGTCGTCCCCGCATCAGGCGTTGGGTCGGGCGGAATCTCGCCCGCGGGCGGATCGAGGAAGGCTGATCGGTCGGCTAGCAACATCAGTGCCAGCCGGGATTTCTCGCCGGGCAAAGCCATGCTCAACCTTGCCAACTGCGACGTGCTCATCCGCTCGGTCAGTTCCAGAGTCGAGAGTCGCTGCGCGAGATCGCCATCGCCTTCCGCATGCGACGCGCCAAGCGTCTCCTCCAGTTGCGCCACGCTTACACCCGTGACAGCCGGCTTCGATCCACCCTGGGCCGGAAACGAAGTAAGAAAAACTCCTGCCGAGAGAACCGCGAGCAGGGACAAACGGCGCATGCCAAGCCTCGCAAAAAACCTAGCGGCCATCCTATCGCAGCAGTTAGGGGAGCGCAATCAAAGGATTGCAGGCGGAACAGGGTGCGGATCCTTCCCTCGCACCTGCCTGCGCGCTCACTCAAAATGGCGCATCGGTAACTACCCACAACTCCCCGGAAAGTGCCATTGAGTCTTATATTCAGCGACTTATACTTCAAGTTCTGGGGGAATCCGATGGTGAGAGCAGTCTGCTGTACCCGCTGCCAGTCCGTGGGATTACAGCGATATATTAAAACGGGGTCGGTAAGGGTGGGGCTCTTACTCCTATTGCTGTTCGTCGTGCCCGGCGTGATCTACTTCCTCTGGTATCTCTGCGAAGGACACTGGGGATGCAGCACGTGCGGTTCACGTAAAGTTGTGCCGATCATAGATCCTGTACCGACCTATAACGCAACCAGCCAAATCCAGCAGTCGTGATCCGTCTGCTGAGCAGCAGACCTGGCGCTTGGGGTGCCGGGTCTACTGCGCAACCATCCGCGGTGCGGGCGCGATTTCACCGCTACGCTCGCTTCCCACTTCCTGCGGCGCAGCCGCATTCAGAAAGCCCTTCCTCCGCAGATAAGCTTCCATCTCCACAATAGGGTCCGCGAACCCCTTGCGAGAGGCAGCTGCCGCCGCATCTCCTTGCGCGAACGCGAGGCACTCAATGAGCGTCGGTCCGCGTCGTTGCCGCGCCCGTCCCACCGATTCGCTCGCCACGCGATAAATCGCCAGCACGTCATTCGCATCCACGGCGATCGTGGGAACACCAAAAGCCAAAGCTGCCGGCGCATCCTTGCGAACCGAATGTCCGTTCGCCTCGACGAGAGGCCTCGTTGTCAAAGCGCAACGCGAAACAATCACCAGCGGCAGACTCCTCCGAGCCGCCTGCTGCAGGCGCCGGCTCCACGATTCCAGCTCCAGCTCGTCGCCGAAGAAAACCGCGACCTTCCCGCACTTCGCCGTCTTAAACGCGCTCGCAGCCAGAAAAGCTTCGTCGAATTCGCCCGCAGCCGTCGTCTTCGCCGAGTCGCGCCCGCCCGCCAACAGCCTCTCTTTCCCGTTCCTGACCTCCTCTTCCCACTCCCCTCGCACTTCACGAAGAATGGGATGGATCGCGCTGTTTTGCTGCGCCCGCACACAATCTCCCGCAATCAACTCAGCCGTCACTCCCGCGATCGCCGCTTCCCAGCCCGTTGCATCGGCGACCACCACACCCTCGCGCCCTGGGCCGTTGACCTCCACGGCAACTTTGCGGCACCTTACCATTGCGGCGTACAACGCCATCGCCTTTTCGCGCGAAATCAAATCAGTCCCTCGCTTATGTCGAGTAGTCCGCGTTGATGTGAATGTATTCGTGCGTCAAGTCCGTCGTCCAGAACACGCACTTTCCGTTGCCTTGATTCAGTTGGATGCGAATCGAGAACTCGCGCTGCTTAAGGAATGCATGCGCTGCCAGCTCGTCGAATTCCTCTGCCCGTCCTCCGTCCCGGCAGATGCGAAGATCGCCAAACCAGATATCGATGCGGTTGGGGTCGATCGCCGCGCCCGAATAGCCGATCGCCGAAACAAGCCGTCCCCAATTCGGATCCGAGCCCGCCCACGCAGTCTTCACCAGCGGAGAATGCGCAATCGCCTTGGCGGCCCGCAACGCGTCTGCATCCGTTGCCGCTCCTTCAATCCGCAGCTCGACCACGTGCGATACGCCTTCTCCATCGGCAACAATCTGGCGCGCCAGCGAAGTGCACACCTGTGTCAGCGCCGCGGCAAACTCCGCATCGTCGGGCCCAATCACCGCTCCCGCCGCGCCCGAAGCCATCAAGAGCACCGTGTCGTTCGTCGATGTATCGCCATCCACCGAAATGCGATTGAAGCTCACCTCGGCCGCCTCGCGAAGATACCCGTCGAGCACCGCCGGGCCTACAGCCGCATCGGTCATGATGTAAACCAGCATCGTCGCGTGCGGCACAAGCTGCGGGTGGATCATCCCCGAGCCTTTGCACACCCCCGCGATTCTTATCTCCTTCCGGTCAACCTCGAGTTGTGCGAACGCCGTCTTCTCCACCGTGTCCGTGGTCATGATGGCTTGCGCCAGCTGTCCGAAGTGGTCGCCGCCCGATCCAATCCTTGCCGCAAGCTCGGGCAGAACCGCAATCAGCTTTTCTGCTGGAAGCGGAACACCGATAATGCCCGTCGAGGAAGGGAAGACTTCTTCCGGCTTGCAGCCGAAGCTCTCTGCCACGGCATTGCAGGTCGCCCGCGCCGCATCGAGTCCCGCCTGTCCCGCGGCGCAGTTGGCGTTGCCCGCATTGATGGCCACGGCGCTCACCCGTCCGCCCGATTTCCGCAGGTTCTCTTTGTCCACCGCCAGCGGCGCTGCATTCACGCGGTTCGCGGTAAACATCGCCGCAGCCGATGCCGGCGCATCGGCCACGATCAGAGCGAAGTCTGTGCGGCCGCTCTGCTTCAGTCCGGCTTTCGTTGCGCCAAACTTGAATCCTTTAGGGATCAGATACTCGGAAACGTTGCTCATGGGGGACACATTTAATCTAACAAATGTGGAGAGACCTTCCGAGCAACCTGTCGATCGCGATCAGTTCCTCGAATTGCAGAAGGTCAACGTTGCACGCGGCGATCGAGTCGTCCTCCACGACGTGAACCTCACCATCCGCGCCGGAGAGCATGTCGCCATCCTCGGTCCCAACGGCTGCGGAAAATCCACGCTCATCCTTACCATCACCTGCCAGATTTATCCCATCGTTGAGCCCCTCATGCGCGTGCGCATCTTTGGCCGCGATCGCTGGGACCTGACCCAGCTCCGCAAGCACTTCGGCGTGGTCGGTGCCGACTTGCCCGGCGAACGAACCGCCGTCACCACCGGCCTCGACGCCGTCATCGCCGGATTTTTTTCCGCCTCCACCCTCTGGCCCAACCTCGACGTCAAGCCGGAGATGCGCGCCAGCGCTGCCGAAGCCCTCGCCCGCATCGAGGCATCCCATCTCGCCCATCGCCTCGTCGGCGAAATGTCTGCCGGCGAGAAACGACGCATCCTCATCGCGCGCGCCCTGGTCCATCGTCCCCGCCAGCTCCTGCTCGACGAGCCGTCCAACGCGCTCGATCTCGCCGCGCAACGCGAACTCCGCGATACTCTCCGCCGGCTCGCCGCCGAAGAAACCGGACTCGTGCTCGTCACCCACCACCTCGGCGACATCCTCCCCGAGATCGAGCGCGTCATTCTCATGCGCGATGGCCGCATCGTGGGCGACGGCCCGCGCGCCCAGTTGCTGACCGAGCCGCGCCTCAGCGAGCTCTTCAACACCCGCGTGCGCATCGGCCGTGACGAAGAGTGGCTGCACAGCTGGTAATCGCCCGGGCGCCCTCCAATGAGACGAACTTGATGACGCCAAATTCCAGCCGTCGTCCGCCGGCTCCTGAACGATCGCGCAATCCGCGTCGTGGTACCATTCCGCCATCCGGCCCGCTCCCCTCGGCCGCATCGCGGAGGTCTTCATGAGCCCTTATTCCCGTCGCGATTTCCTCAAAACTTCCATCGCCGCAGGAACCGTTGCCGGCATGGGCGTGCCCTTGCATGCCGAGCGCTCCGCCACCGATCTCGTCACCCTGGGCAAGTCAAACGTGAAGGCAACCCGCCTCGCCTTTGGCACCGGAACCTACAATGGCCGCGTCCAGGCAGACCTCGGCCAGGCCGAGTTCAGCAAGCTCGTCGCCTATGCTTACGAGCGCGGCATCCGTTTCTTCGAGACCGCCGAATCCTACATGACGCCCGCCATGCTCGGTGAAGCCCTCAAGCCCTATCCTCGCGATAGCTACGTGCTCATGAACAAGGTCACAACCATTCAGGGTGTCGATCCGCGCCAGCACTTTGACGAAATGCGGCGCACCTCCCAGACCGACTACTTCGACATCATGCTCCTCCACTGGCAACATACCGATACTTGGCCTGCCGACTCCGCTCGCTGGCAGGACGGCATCCTCGAAGAGCAGCACCGCAAGACCATTCGCTCGCGCGGCGCTTCCGTCCACGGCTTGCCCGCCCTCCGCCAGATGCCCGGCAACCAGTGGCTCCAGGTCGCCATGATCCGCATGAATCACAAAGGCGCGCACATGGACGGCCCTTCCTACCAGGACAGCAACGGCCAGGTCAACGAAGTCGTCGAGCATGTGAAGCAGGTAAAGCGCGACGGCATGGGCGTCATCAGCATGAAGCTCGTCGGCGAGGGCAGTTTCACCCAGCACAGCGACCGCCAGGCCTCCATGCGCTTCGCCTTCCAGAATGCCGGCGTCGATTGCGTCACCGTCGGCTTCAAAAACACGCAGGAGATCGACGAAGCCATCGACAACCTGAATCTAGCCCTGGCCTGAGCCCTTCGAATCCCGAGGGGCTCAGATCCCGGTTGAAGGGTACGGGCTTCAGCCCGTACAACACCCCCAAAAAACGCGAGGGCCTTCAGGCCCCGAGGGAACGTCCGCTGGCGAACTGTGCAACCTCCCGTTGTACCCTCAACCTGAGGTTCCTCGGAAAATGATCTCCATCGAATTGTCCAAGCAACCGCGGGCCGAAGCTGTGGCGTCGATCCAGCGCTACTTCCACGAAGAAATGGCGGAGCCCATCAGCGAACTCCGCGCCGGCGCTCTGCTCAACTTCTTCCTTGAAGAGATCGGCCCCGCCATCTACAACAAGGCCATCGCCGATGCCCAGGCCCGCCTGCTGGGCCGCGTCTCCGACCTCAACGGCGAACTCTACGCCGACGAATTTCAATTCTGGGTGCGCGCCGATGCAAAACGAAAGAGCCGCCGTTGATGAGCTTCTCTAACCCGGGAGCCGCCATTTGACGCCGTCCTCATCCCGAACCCCCGCTCCTCGCAACTCCGGCATCGATCTCCTGCGCGGCCTCTCCATCGTCCTTGTCATCCTCAACCACATCGGCCTGCGCATTCGCCTCGCCCGCGGCGTCCTCGCCGCCTTCCTGCCCCATCAATTCCTCAATGACCTCAACTTCAACGGCAGCGAAGCGGTGTACATCTTCTTTGTCATCTCCGGATTTCTCATCGCGGCCAACTCCATCGCACGATGGGGCAGCCTTGGTGCGATCGATGCCCGCGCCTTCTACGTGCGTCGCGCCGCCCGCATCGTGCCTTGTCTCGCCGCGCTGGTCGCCCTGCTTTCCGCGCTCCATCTCGCCCGCGTGCCCGACTACGTCATCAACCAACCCCATCAATCGCTGCCCGGCGCAGTCTCCTCCGCCTTCGGTCTCTACCTCAACTGGTACGAGGCCCACACCGGCTATCTCCCCGCCGGCTGGGACGTGCTCTGGTCCCTCTCCATCGAAGAAATCTTCTACCTCGCGTTTCCCATCGTCTGCCTTCTCCTGCGCAGGGATTGGATCCTCGCCCCGCTCCTCGCCGTGCTCGCGCTCTCCCTGCCGGTCACGCTGGGCGCCATCGTCCACAACCCCATCTGGCGCGAAAAGGCCTATCTCCCCGGCATGGCCGGCATCGCCACCGGCATCCTGGGTGCCTTGATCGCCGCCCACGCAACCCCCAGGCGCCGCGGCGTAATGATCTTGCTCACCCTCATCGGCGTCTCCGGCCTCGTCGCCGTGCTCGGCTTCGAGCAACAGCTCTGGCACTTCCTGCGCGACTCCACTCTTCTCCTGCTCACATTCCCCGTCATGGGACTTCTGCTCGCCTTCCACGCGCGCCCAGGCTCGACGATTCCCGGTACGCGCTGGCTGCAGTCCTTCGGCCGCCTCAGCTACGAGATCTATCTCACCCATATGTTCGTCGTCATGACCCTGGTCCGCGTCTTCAAAGCGACGGGCGCGAGCGTCTGGTGGGGAGTGCTCTGGTATCCGCCCGCCCTCGCTCTCGCCTGGGCTCTGGGAGCGCTCGTCGCACGATTCTTCTCCACTCCCGCCGAGCAGGCGATCCGCCGCCGCTTCCTCAAGCCGCGCTCGGCCAATGCCGCTGAAGTCACTGCGGTTTGACCCGGACTTGACGCCGGATGGCGTCCGGTTTAGGTTCGAATTACACGGGAAAGGAGGTTGATCCAGCCAATGAAATCTGATTTACCCAGTTGTAGACAACGTGAGGTGACTGAGGCCTAGGGCATCGCGCCCATGACCCCAGAATTACCCCGGCGGATTTCGCGGGCAAGTCCCGTGAAATG
>DATJMC010000119.1:0-6101 GCA_035508975.1 Occallatibacter sp. | reverse complement strand
GACCGTCACTTCCACTGCCATCACCGGCTCCAGCAGCACTGGCGACGCTTTTCTTGCCGCCTCTTTGAACGCGATCGATCCGGCAAACTTGAAGGCCATTTCGTTCGAGTCCACTTCGTGATAGCTGCCGTCGAACAAGATCGCCCGCACATCGACGATCGGGAAACCGGCGAGGATGCCGAGCTCGAGCGCGCCCTGGATGCCCTGATCGATGGGCTTGATGTATTCCTTGGGGATTACGCCGCCCTTGATCTCGTTGATGAACTCGTAGCCAGCTCCGGGCTCGTTGGGCTCAATACGCAGCCAGCAGTGGCCGAAGTTACCCGAACCGCCGGTCTGGCGAATGTACTTGCCTTCGGCTTCGGCTGATTTGCGGATCGTCTCTCGGTAGGAGACCTTCGGCTCGCCGTAATGGATGTCTTCAGCCTCGGCGAGCCGCTCGGCAACGGCTTCTAACTCCAATTCATCTTCACCCGCGAGAATCAGCGTTGTTCCCGATGTTTGCGCCTCGACCGAGAAGCCGGTGCGGCGAACGGCCCTCTCGAACGCGTGTCCCAGCCGTGCGCACCCTTCTGGCGAAAGCGCTTCGATCACGCACGTGAGAATGGGAATCACGCAGCCTCCTTCAAGGCGTGACACGCTCTAAAGCGAACCCAGGAACCACACCCCAAAACAATTGCCCCTCCAACCTGAGGCCGGAGGGGCAATCCATCTTCCGATCTTCGGCCCGTCTATCCGGCCTTCTCCAGCAGGCAAAGCGAGAGATCGCGCCGTTCCACCATCTCGCGCGAAATCTCCAGGTCGCGCACCCGCTTGTTTGAGGGCAGGTGATACATCAGATCGAGCATCAGCTCTTCGAGGATCATGCGCAGGCCGCGCGCGCCGACCTTGCGGGCAAGGGCCTCGCGCGCGATGGCGCCGGTGGCGTCCGTGGTGAAGTGGAGGCGCACATTCTCGTATTCGAGCAGGCGCTGATACTGCTTCAGGATGGCATTGCGGGGCTTGGTCAGAATCTCGATCAGGGCCGCTTCATCCAACTCGTCGAGCACGCCCATCACGGGCAGACGGCCCACAAACTCGGGAATCAGCCCGTACTTGATCAGGTCCTGGGGCTCGGTTTTGCGCAGCAATTCGGTATCGCGATGCGAGCGCGTGCTTGCCGCATCCGCGTCGGCATCGACCGCCTTGAAGCCCAGCGCCTTCTTGCCGATGCGCCGGCCCACAACCCGTTCCAGACCCACAAAAGCGCCGCCGCAAATGAAGAGGATGTTCGTGGTGTCGACGGCCGTGAATTCCTGGTGCGGGTGCTTGCGTCCGCCCTGTGGAGGAACATTGGCCACCGTGCCTTCCAGGATCTTGAGCAGCGCCTGCTGCACGCCTTCGCCGGAAACGTCGCGGGTGATCGAGGGATTCTCGTCCTTGCGGCCGATCTTGTCGATCTCGTCGATGTAGATGATGCCCTGCTGGGTCCGGGCCACATCGCCGTCCGCCGCCTGCAGCAGCTTGAGAATGATGTTTTCCACGTCCTCGCCCACATAGCCCGCTTCGGTGAGCGTCGTCGCGTCGACAATCGCGAAAGGAACATCCAGCATCTTGGCAAGGGTGTGGGCCAGGAGGGTCTTGCCGGAGCCGGTCGGGCCGATCAGCAGGATGTTCGATTTGGCCAGCTCGACTTCGTTGTTCCGCATCCTGTTCATCTGGATGCGCTTGTAATGGTTGTAGACGGCAACGGCGAGCTTCTTCTTGGTCTGGTCCTGGCCGATCACGAAATCATCGAGGAAACTCTTGACTTCCTGAGGCTTAGGGAGGTGGCCGGCGGTCGTAGCCGGGTGGGCTTCCCCGCGGTCGTCCTCAAGGATGGAGTTGCAGACCGCAACGCATTCGTCGCAAATGTAAGCCCGCGGATAGTCGCTTGGCGACGAGATCAACTTGGCCACGGCATCCTGCGACTTGTGGCAGAACGAGCACCGTAGCGCCTCTTCGGGTCCCGTGCGCGTTTTCATGGAGACTACCCCCTGAGTAAGATACCGCGATTTGACTTCTGTTGCTACATGCCCTAAGTGCTAGACAGTAGGTGCCCTAAGTGCGGGGCCTATCGATGATTTCGTCGATGATTCCATACTCTTTAGCCTGCTGGGAGTTCATGATGAAGTCCCGTTCCACATCATGCTCGATCCGGTCCAGGGTCTGGCCCGTGTGCCGGGCCATCAGTGTATTGGTAATCTCCCGGATGCGCAGGATCTCCCGGGCGTGGATATCGATATCTGTGGCCTGGCCGCTCAATCCGCCCATCGACGGCTGGTGGATGAGAATACGGGAGTTAGGCAGGGCAAACCGCTTGCCCTTGGTCCCCGCCAGCAGCAAAAACGCACCCATACTGGCCGCCTGCCCAATGCAATAGGTCACCACATTGTTCTTGATGAATTGCATCGTGTCGTAAATCGCCAGCCCAGCGGTAATCGACCCCCCGGGGGAGTTGATGTACAGCTGCACATCCTTTTCCGGATCTTCGCCTGAGAGGAACAGCATCTGGGCTACGACAAGATTGGCCACCTGGTCATCGATCGGTGTGCCGAGGAAGATGATGTTATCGCGGAGCAGACGCGAGTAAATGTCGTAGGCCCGTTCGCCCCGACTCGTCTGCTCGACCACCATGGGAACCAATGCCATTCGGCGCTCTTCTCGCTGTTCCGTCGGGGGATTGCTTCCCCCTCCCTTTAAGGGCTGCCTGGCCCGGAATCCCGGAACCGGCAGCGTTCAATTTGGCGACTCCGTGCCTCTACCCGTCGCCCGAGGGTCCGATTGCCTACGCAGGTAGTCTCTCGTAAAGCAGATTCGCGGTCTTTTCGCGTTTCATTTGTTCCCGGATTCTAACGAGGCCGCCATCCTCCGTCAAACGCCGGCGCAGCGCGTCCACCGGTTCCTTCGATTGCAGCGCCGCGAGCTGCACTTCGTTGTCCAACTCTTCGTCGCTTACCGTAATGCTCTCCGCCTCGGCAATCTTGTCGAGCACAAGGTTGGTTTTCACTTCGGCCAGCGCCCCGTCGCGCTGCGCCCCGCGCAGGCGCGCGAAGTCGAGCTTGCGCATCTGCTCGGTGGGCATCCCCTGCGCCGCCAGGGCGCGCAGCCCGCGCTCCAGCCGCGCATCCACCTGGTCCTGCACCAGCGATTCGGGTACCGCGAACGAGAACCTCTCGTTCAGAGCGGCAAACAGTTTCTCTTTGGTCTCCGCGGCCACGCTGCGGCGCTTGCGGTTGGCCATGTGCTCGCGAATGCGGTTCTCCAGCTCGGCCAGGCTCTCGTAGTTGCCGACTTCCTTGGCAAAATCGTCGTTCGCCTCGGGCACTATCCGCTTCTTGATCGCCTTTACCGTGACGTCGTAGGCAACCGTCTTGCCCGCGAGCTTCGCCTCCGCGTAGTCGGCGGGATAGATGACTTCCGCCTTCAGCTCCTGCCCCGGCTTTGCGCCCCGGAGCACCGCGTTGAACGCCTCTACGGTCTCTTTGCCGCCAATCTCCACCAGCGCGTCCTCGCCGTTGATCGGCGGCGCGTCCGCCTCGCCTTCCATAACCCCCGTATAGGAGATCTGCGCCCAGTCTCCATCCACGAGCGGCCGATCCTCCTCGACAGGCTCGATGGTCGCGCGCGATTCGCGCAGCTCCGTCAGTTCCCGCTGAAACTCTTCTTCCGTCACATCGGCCGAAGGCTTCTCCACCGTCACATCTTGGTAGCCGTCAATTGAAAACTCCGGCACAAATTCGAAGGCGGCCTTCACATGCAGCGGCTGCCCTTCGTCGATGGTGAGCTCGGTGACTTGCGGCTGCCCTACCGGCTTCACCCCCAGCTCGCGCACGCCCTGGTTGAAGCGCTGCGGCAAAAGGCCGTCGATCACTTCTTTGCGAATCTCCGTCGCGAAGCGCCGCTTCACCACCGACTCGGGCACCTTGCCGGGACGAAAACCCGGAATGCGCGCGTACTTTTGATAATTGCGCGTCACCGTGCGGAAGGCCTTCGCGACCTCGTCGGCGGGAACATCCAGCACCAGCTCGCGCGTGCAGTCCGGATTCAGGACCGGCCCGTGCGCATGCTCGTGTTCATGCTCATGATCGTGGTCGTGGGGGTGAGATGTCTCGGGGTTTTCAGTCGAAGCGTTGCTTTCGAGGGTGTCAGTAGAACTCAACTCTGTGCCTTCCAGGGCGCTGGATCGCGCCGAAAGAAACTGCCTCGCCAATCGGCAGCACCGTGTGGCTCGGGGATTCCTTCAACTCATGGTAAGAGGGAATGCCAGAAGGGTCAAACCGGCCTCGGCGAGGCCCGCGCGCGGCCTCGATGCGGAGGTCACGTTACTGCTCTTGCAACGTGACTACGCGCACGCACCAGGGGTACGAATGCACTAAAGTCCAGCGACGATCAGCTTGCCCCGGTTGACCACAGGCCTCGATGTTGAGACCCGGGAAATGACCCTCCCCGTCGATGCGCCTATGTGTTCAGAGTTCAGTCAATGCGGGCTTGCGCACGTAGGGCAAAAAACGCGGGTCGGCGGCGCCGCACTCCGTATACGAGATTCGCGCCTGTGTCAGGCTCAGGTGCCCGTTCACCGTCAGGCGAATCTCCGAGGCGTCCGCGTCTTCCTGCCCATCGTCTTCCCACCAGCACACGGGACACAACTGCATCGCGTCGGGCGATTCTAAAGTCCGGCATCCGCAACATGGACAGCGGTAGAGATTTTCCCTGTTTTCCACAATCATTCATTTGGACGACAACGGCACTGCCCGGATTACGCGCTGCGCGCTACCCGTCCGGCTTTGGAACATCCACCCTCCATCTTCACAAGCGCGTCGTAGAATCGGGGCTCGGAGGAATTCACGCCCGTGCCGCGCTTCCATTCTCTTGCCCCTTCATTCCGTGGGATGTCTTTCCTGCTTGCCGCCGTTCTTCTCTTATCCCCGTTTGCCGCGCCCGCGCAATCTTCTCCCGGTCCGCTGCGCGTCGCCATCGTTGGCCTCGTCCACGATCACGTCGCGGGATTCCTCGCCCAGCTTCCCAAGCACACCGATGTTCAACTCGTCGGCATCGCCGAGCCCGACCCTGCGCTGCAGGCGAAGTACCAGCAGAAATACCACCTCGACAACAATCTCTTCTTCAAAGATCCCGCCAAGATGATCGAGCAGCGGCGGCCGCAGGCGCTGCTGGCCTACACCACCATCGCCGATCACCGCCGCGTCGTCGAAATCGGCGGATACTACGGCATTTCGGTCATGGTCGAAAAGCCGTTGACGATCTCGCTCGACGACGCCCTTGCCATTCGCAAGATCGCGCGCGAAAAACACATTCACGTGCTGGTGAACTACGAGACCACCTGGTACACCAGCAACAAGGCTGCCTACGACGAAGTTATGGACCACAAGATCGGCGAGATCCGCCGCGTGGTGGTGGAAGACGGCCACCAGGGCCCCAAGGAGATCGGCGTCTCACCCGAATTCCTCAAGTGGCTCACCGACCCTCAGCAGAACGGCGCCGGCGCGCTCTACGATTTCGGCTGCTACGGCGTCGACTTGATGACCTGGCTCATGCACGGCCAGGCTCCCGAAACCGTCTCTGCCGTGGTCAATCACGACAAGCCTGAGATTTATCCGCACGTGGATGATGACTCCACCATCGTGCTGAAATATCCCCACGCCCAGGCCGTCATCGAAGGCTCATGGAACTGGCCCTTCTCGCGCAAGGACATGGAGGTTTATGGCGCCACCGGATATGCCATCACCCTGGGCCCCGACAAGATGCGCGTGCGTCATGAGCACGATCACGAGGAGCAGTGGGTTACGCCGCCCGCTCTGCCCGCCGACGAAAGCAGTTCTTTGAGCTATCTTGCCGCGGTATTGCGGGGTGAGATCAAAGATCAAGGCGACTTGAGCGCGCTCGATACCAACGTGACCGTGATGCAGATTCTCGACGCCGCCCGCCAATCCGCGCGCACCGGCCAGGCCGTGCACCTCAACAGCGTCGGCGATTAGCGGCGCGGGCAATCGCTACTTCTTCGCAGACGGCGGAAGCATTCCGTTCAGGCGCAGATAGCTCGCCATCTGCGAGTAGTGGTCTTC
>DATJMC010000118.1:0-49201 GCA_035508975.1 Occallatibacter sp. | reverse complement strand
TAGTCCATGATCGCGTGGTACTGGTTGAGCCCGGTGAATGCAAAGCAAAAATCTTTGCCTTTACGAAGGCACTGGAATTCCGCGGAGCGATAGTACCAGCACTGCACCGGTTGCAGCAGGTTGCCGCCCATCGTGGCCATGTTGCGGAGATGCGGGGTAGCCGCGTGGCCGCACGCGTCGGAGAGGATCTGGTAGTGCGACTGAATCGCCGGGTGTTCACTGATCTCGGTCAGAGTGGAGAGCGCGCCGATGGTGACGCCCTTTTCTGTTTCGTGAATTCCGCGCAGAGCGGAGATATTGCGGATGTTCACGAGCTTGGCAGGCTGCACCGTCCCGTTCTTCATGCGCTCGATCAGGTCGATGCCTCCGGCCTTGACCACCGCGCCGTCTTTTAATTGCGAGAGCGCCCCATCCACAGTTGTGCAATCTGCGAGTACAAAACTGTTCATGCCAACGACCTCCCTGGAGCAGGCTGGTTCAGCGCGGCCAATACGACTGCGGGCGTCATCGGTGTCTGGCGAATGCGCACGCCGATGGCGTTGTATACGGCATTTCCGATCGCGGCTCCAACGGAGACGATGCCTGCGGCCTCTCCAATGCCGGATGCATCGGTGGAGCTCTGGCCGATGTAGGCTTCTACGAGCTTGACTTCAATCTGCGGCGTCTCGCGCGAGCCGGTGATCTTGTACTGCTCGAGATTGGGATTCACCATCAGGCCGTAGTCCGGATCGATGAGCCGATTCTCAAACAGCGTGTACGAGATTCCCTGGATCACCCCACCGTTGATCTGGCTGATGACTTGCGTTGGATTCATGGGGCGACCGCAGTCGTGCACGGAGAGCACGCGCCGCACGTGGATTCGGCCTACTTCAACATCGACCTCGACCTCGGCAACATCGATGCCGCCGTAGGTAAGGTACTTGCTGCGGTCGTAGTCGGGAATGCGGTGCGATTGAACGGCGATCTGATTGATCGCCATCTTGGCCGCAGCCAGCTTGAATGGGATCGCTTGCAGCTTGCCGGACTTGCTGCGCACCTGGCCATCCGCAAGTTCCAGGTCGGCTGCACTCGCGCCCAATGCGGGTGCAACCGCGGCGAGAAACTTCTGCGAGGCCTGCCATGCGGCGTCGCGCACGGCGGGGGTCAGAGACAGGGTCGTGACACTGCCGCCGGAATCCGGGCCGGCGGGGTAATTGGTGTCGCCGACGCGGACGGAAATCTTTTCGGGCGGAACGCCGAATTGCTCGGCTACGATCTGCGCCATCACGGTCCTAATCCCCGAGCCGATGTCCTGCACTCCGGAGAGTACTTCGAGCGAGCCATCCTTGTGGACGCGGACTTCGGCAGACGAGTTCATGCTCACAAAGCGGTACCACACCGACTGGGCGAGGCCGACTCCGCGTTTGATCGGACCCTGATCCGTGCCAGCCAGGGGGTTGCGGGATTTCCAGAGGTCGCTTGCGCGCACCACCTGTCGCTCAACCTTGCGGACGGGATGCTCGTCAATGCGATCGCGAAGGTCGATGGGATCCATGTTGAGCTTCAGCGCGAGCTCATCGATCGTCTGTTCCAGAGCAAAGGCGCCTTGGGGATGACCGGGTGCGCGCATGGCCGTGCCCGGACCCGCGTTCGTGAAGACGTCATTCTCTTCCGTGTGGAGCGTCGCATATTTGTAAAGATTCGACGCTGGGCCTGAACAACCGGACCCCGTGCCGCACCCCGAAGTGCCGTAGCTCACCAGATGAATACCAGTGATGGTGCCGTCTTTCTTAGCTCCGATGCGCAAAGTCTGATCGGAGCTGGGGCGATTGCCCACGGAAAGATGTTCTTCTTTGCGATCGAGCATCAGGCGGACGGGCGCGCCGGTTTTCTTTGAAAGAGCCGCGGCCGCGACACCGAAGTTGCCTGCCCCGAACTTTGCGCCGAATCCGCCGCCCATGAACTCGGTGATGACGCGCACCTGCGACATAGGAAGCTTGAAATAGCCGGCAAGCTCCTCGCGGACACTCGATGTGCCTTGCGTGGAAGCCCAAACCGTGAGCATATCCGGCTTCCAATCCGCGACCACACCGTGGGTTTCGAGGGCCGAGTGCGTCTGCACCTGTGTCGTGTAACGGCCCTCTACCACGACGTCTGCTTCTTTCATCCCTTGTTCAATATCGCCTACTTTCTTGATGGCGGGTCCATGCACGTTGCCGGTCTGCGGCACGTTGTGCGGACCGCCGCCTCCGCCGGCCGTGGCTTCCTGGTCGGCCGCCCCGGGGAACACCAACGCGGCATCGGCGGCACGCGCTTTGTCGAGGTCGACGACGAAGGGGAGGGTGTCGTATTGCACTTTGACCAGCGCGGCCGCTTCCTCGGCCGCATACGGTGAAGTGGCTGCAACCGCGGCGACAGGCTGCCCGGCGTAGCGCACGACCGGAAACTTCCCGTGCTCGAGTGACGGATCGCGCAACACTGCGCCGCCCATAGCGTGTTCAATCACATACACGCCTTTTACCCCCGGGTGGCTCTCTGCCGCGGAGGTATCGACGGAGGTCACTTTTGCGTGCGGCACGGTTGCGTTCACGAGCTTGGCATAGAGCATTCCCGGCAGCTGCACGTCGGCGGTATAGCGCGCGCGGCCGGTAGCCTTGGTCATGCCATCGAGGCGCTCGTGCGACTTGCCAACATATTTCAGATCCTTATTGATGGGCCAGACGGGGGGTTCGGTCGCGGGTACCTCGCGTTGTTCCTGATGAAGGGTATAGTCAGGCACTCCGATGGGCATGGAGACGGCTTTTTTCTCTGTTTTTTCCGCTGCAGCCGGAGTTCCGTCCTGGAGCAAGGGTTCAAGGTTGGTTTCGATCGCCATCATGTCCTCACTTATGCTCTGCGCATGTTGCCGGCCGCTTCCAGGGTAGCGGCGAAGACTTTGGGATAGGTTCCGCAGCGGCAAAGATTGCCGGAGATCGCGTGGCGAACGTCCTGCTCGGAGGGATGGGGATTTTTCTCGAGCAGCGCTGCACAGCTCATCACCATGCCGGGCGTGCAGAATCCGCATTGCATGGCATCGTGCTTTACGAAGGCCACCTGCAACGGATGGGGCTCGGTCTCTGCCGTCGAGAGCCCTTCGATGGTGGTCACTTCATGCCCGACGGCATCGAAGGCGAGGGTCATGCAGCTGTTCACCGGAATCTTGTCGAGCCAGACCGTACAACCAGAGCAAGCGCCGCGATCGCAGACGATCTTGGTGCCGGTCATGCCAAGATGAATGCGCAGGGCATCGGCCAGCGTAGTGCGCGGCTCAATCTCCAGGGCGTGCTCCTTGCCATTCACGTTCAGCTTGAGCGGAACAGGTCCGGGACCGAGCTCCGTGACTCCCGCGACCGTTGCCGCACTGGTCTCCCGGCCAAACGCCTGCACTCCATCGAGCAAGGCGGTGCCGGCGGCAGTTATTCCGGCACCCTTGAGAAATCCTCTGCGGCTGATGCCGGGCTTTTCGACGTCATGTTCCATCGAAGGAGGATGGGGTTTTGTGGGATCGTGCATTGCCTGCTCCTGAGAGATGGTTCGAAGAGAATAGGTGTGCCGCCACTCGAGGCGGGGAACCGGGTTTTGGCGTCGGGTTGAAGACAAAAACGACCGCAGCAAGACTATAGCTCCAGGCGGCCGGCGGAAACAACCGGAAGCAGGACAGGCATTCGACGTTCCCCCGAACAACCCATCCTTCGTGCGCGACTGCGTCCGGCAAGCCAGAAGCTACAATCCAATCAGTTAAGGGGCATCCTGCCTGAGACCGTGAGGATGTCCGGTGCAAACAAAGGAGAACCTGCGTGACCAGCAAGTCAAAAAGCCGTTGGGGCGCGAGCCGCCGATCGTTTCTCAAATCCACAGGACTTGCCGCTGCGGCGGCGATGACCCCCGGCAGAATGCACCTGGATGCCGAAGCGCCAACGATCGCACAGCATGCATCGACGAAGGATGAGCGGACTGCAAGCCCTGTGACCTTGGTGAACATCTTGCAGGGAACGGACTCGACGCCAGCCTTTTCCCGCGGGAATACGCTGCCCATCGCTGCGCGCCCGTTTGGCATGGCGCATTGGACATTGCAATCGACGCCGAATACACCATGGATGTTCCAGCCGGGGCAACGGCGGATTCAGGGGTTTCGTTCGACGCACCAGTTGAGCCCATGGCTGAGCGACTATGGCCACGCAACCTTTCTGCCGGTATGCGGCGCACCTGACCTGGACTACGGCGCCCGGTCGAGCTCGTATCGGCCGGAGGATTCAATCCTGTCGCCCCATACCATGGCGATCAAGCTGCTGCGTTATGGCATCGATGCCGAACTGATACCGACCGAACGGGGCGCGCTGATTCACGTCAACTACACCAGGCCGGAGGCGGCGGGCTTTGTCTTCGACGTGCCCGGGGACAATCCGCCGATGCCTGAACCGGATGCATCCAATCGCACCATGCGCTTCCGGTCAACCGCGAACTCCGGCGGCGTACCGGACGACTTTGCCTGCTTCTACGTGTTGCAGTTCTCTCAGCCCTGGCAAAGCATCCAGCACAAAGATCAGAAGACCCATCGCTCCACGCATGTGGCGTTTGCTGAGAGCGTTCGCTCTCTGGACGTGCGGATCGCGACTTCGTTTATCTCGTTCGAGCAGGCAGAGAGGAATCTGCAGCTCGAAGTCGGCGCCAAATCCGCTTCCGAACTGCGCGGCGAAGCCGAAACAGCCTGGAACGAGAATCTCAAGCGGATCGAGATCGAGGGCGCTACCGAAACACAGCTGCGCACCTTCTATTCCTGCATGTATCGGACGCTGCTGTTTCCGCGCATATGGCATGAGCCGGACGCTCACGGAGCCATGCAGCATCGCAGTCCCTACAACGGCAAGGTTGTGCCCGGTGTGATGTATGCCGACCACGGTTACTGGGATCTCTATCGCGCCTGGTATCCGATGATGACGATTCTCTATCCCGAGCGCCTTGGTGAGATCCTGCAGGCTTGGGTGAATGCGTACCACGAAGGCGGATGGCTGCCCCAGTTTCCGTGCCCGGGATACCGCGCATGCATGACTGGGAGCCTGATCGATTCGCTGTTTGGAGAAGCAGCCGTAAAAGGCATCCGGGGCTTTGACATGGCGGCGGCTTACGAGGGACTCAAGAAGCACGCAACCCAGCCCGGCAATCCAGATGCGGGCTACGGACGCCGCGGCATCGAGGAGTATTTGAAGCTGGGCTACGATCCGGCGGACAAGGTGGAGCAAGCAGCCGCGGAGACAGTCGACGCAGCCTATGGCGACTATTGCATCGCGCAGGTCGCCAAAGCTCTGGGAAACACCGATGACTACGCAATGTTCATGAAGCGCTCTGAGAACTGGCGCAACATCTTCGACCCCAGTGTAGGTTTCTTTCGCGGTAAAAAGTCAGATGGCAGCTATCTCGAGCCTTTCAATCCCATCCGCTGGGGCGACCCTTATGTGGAAGGCTCTGCCTACCAGCATCGGTTTGACGCGCCGCACGCCATGCCTGACCTGATCGAAGCCATGGGCGGCAAAGAGAAGGTTGTCGCCGAGCTCGAAGAGATGATCAAGATGTTTCCCGACTTCGACACCGGGGCGTATGGCGAAGAGATTCATGAAATGTCGGAGATGGCGGCTGTGAACTTCGGCCAGTACGGGCACAACAATCAACCATCCCATCACATCCTCTACGTGTTCACCGTGGCCGGGCGGCAAGATCTTACCGCCCAATGGACCAGGCGCGTGATGGAAGACTTGTACACGCCGGACCTCTTTGCGGGCGATGAAGACACGGGATCGATGGCTGCCTGGTTCATCCTTAGCTCGCTCGGCTTCTATCCGCTCTGCCCGAGTAAACCGGAATACATCCTCGGATCGCCACTGTTTCCCAAAGCCACTGTGTATCTGCCCAACGGCAAGACACTTGTCGTAGAAAATGCATACAGAGGCGGCAGCGTGATCCGTACGTCATTGAACGGCAAACAGGTGACAGGCGGAGCTTTGCAGCACGAAGAAATCAAAGAGGGCGGCCGTCTTCTCTTTGCATAAGGAGGCGATAGGCCCAGCCAAGCAATGCGCCGAGAGCGGCGCTGGCTGGAAGCACGGCTATGTGCCAGAAGAGTATGTGCGCAGCCTGGAAATTCGGACAATGAAGTTCGAGCATCCCCACACCGGCCAAGCCGGCGAGTGTGCCGGCGGCGAGCCCGGCAGTTACGAAGTTCGCAGCAAAGCCGCGGCGAAGCAAGAGCCAACTGCATAATCCCGCCGGGATGGCATGAAGGAGACCCACAGCCAGGCACACGATGCCGACCGAGAAAAAATGGTCTGTGTGGTAGTCGCGAAACAGGTAAGCGAAGTCGGCAAACAGAGCGAGGCAGCACAAGAGCAGCAGCCTTGCGGGGGACACGTACGATCTGCTTGCGGGAATCATTTGATGGACGAAGCTGATGGCTGTCAAGCACGCGAGGAGGGCGAGGACAGGAAAGACGAGCGATCGCTCCAGACCATTCATCTTGGCAATGCCAAAGAAGCCTGCGCGAGCCGCACCGGCCACGGATATGGCCGCGCAGATGGCGATCAGCCCCAGCGACATCAACCAAACGGGCGGCAGCGGACGCACGGGATGCAATGAAGGCTTGATGGCCTCGCCGATGTGTTTGAGCACACGCGGATCGAGATCCTGCGAACCCTGCGACGCCTTTTTCAGGATATTGTCGATCCCTTCGTCTTTCACGAAAGCCCTCCGCTCCCCCGGGTCCCCGAGCGCGTGCCGATCTTTTCCCGCAATTTCTTATAGGCGCGGTGCACCTTCTGCTTGACAGACCCTACGCTCGAAGAGGTGGCACGCGCGACCTCTTCCAGCGACATCCCCTCGATTTTGAGCATGGTGATCACTTCGCGCTGGCTTGGCGCGAGGGGAGCCAGCAAGGATTCGAGTTCGCTCACCGTGCTGCCCTCGTGGGGAACTGCCCCGACTTCTTTCGACATCTCCTCCAATTCCCGCTCGCGGGTTGAAATGCGCACAAACTTGCGGTAGTGATCGATACGAATGTGTCGTGCGATCGCGAAGAACCAGGGCAGCGCCGGCTCGCCGGGACGATAAGTGTGCCGTATTTTGTGGATGCGCAACCAGGTTTCCTGTAACAGATCATCGGCATTGGCTCGACTCAGCGATTGCGCAACAAAAAACCGATGAAGCCGGGGACTGATGCGGTCGATGAGTGTGGTGGCCGCTATGAAATCACCTTGTTGATAGCGGACCATCAACATCTCGAGATTGTCGCTGGAGTGCATGCAACGGAGTATCTAGGTTTGAATCTTCACCGACACGGCCTCTTTCGCGCAAACGCTCAGTCCCGGCAGCCAAGCGCGCATATCTCTGTAAGAGACCTCATCAGGCTTCGACGGGGAGCGCAAAAAAGTTACGCGATCGGGCAAAGAATTCTTCGGCAATTCATCTCGCGATTTTCCTCACGAACGGCCGTAACTTTCGACGATCGAAGAGCGAAATCTCATGTGTGCACTTGCCTCAGCCGCCGGGCCATCATCCTGGGCTCGCGGGGAAGCAAGTCACCAGAAACGTTAGGAGATCACAAATGAACCTATCTTTCCCGATGAAGCCTTTGGCGTGGCGCGCCGGTTTTGTGACGGCAGCACTGATGGTGGCAAGTGCGATGGCGCTGCACGGCCAACCGTCCCGAAACCCGTTGGTGGTCACCAGCACCAACAATGCGAGTGGAAATTCCGTCGTCGTCTTCAAGCTTCATACCGAGGGGACGCCATCGCTTGAGTTAACCCAAACGCTTCCCACGGGCGGAAAAGGCGGCGCAAGCGCGAATGCCGGGATTGTGCAGTTCGAAGACGGATTGGGCGCTGTCGCCAACTACGGGTCCAATACAGTGAGCCAGTTGTGGCGCAAGGGCGACGCGCTCGCGATCGGCTCGACCATTCCCCTGGCGGCTGATTGCACAAAACCGGACTCGGTCGCGTTGGCGGGAAACCATCTCTTCGTGGTGGGAGCAAATTGCGCCGAGAGCCATGCATGGCCTCGCGGATTTATCGATGGGCCGGTTGTCAGCCTTTCCGACCCATCGGCCGCACAGATTGCAGTGGGCGAGAGTTGGGCCGCAGTAACGTTCAGTTCGGGCTCGCTCTTGCAACTTCCGCTCGCTCCCGGAAGCGGGGTTTTGAATGGAGCAAGTAATTCGATCCCGTTGCCGAGTGATGCGAACATGGTGCCGCTCGGAGAGGCCTTCTGGGGAGATGTGCTCGGCTTCACGCCGGCCCATAGCCCCGATAGCTTCGCCGTTGTCAACGAGAGCAAAGAACTTAATGCAGTGGTTGGGCCGGCGCCCTCCTATCCCGTAAACGCGCCTTGCTGGGTGGCAAAGGGTGCGGGCAACATTTGGTATACGGGAAACTCGCCGGGACAGGCGATCAGCATTTTCTTCAGCGATAGCCAGGGCGGGGTGTTTTACAAGTCCGTGCCACTGCCGGGATCGCCAACGGATCTCACCGTATCGCAGGACGGCAAATGGCTTGCTGTGATTTACAGCGCCGGAAGCAATGCCTATGTTGCTGTCTTCTCGATCGACGCTTATGGAGATCTGACCCCAGAGGCGTCGTCAAGCGCGGTTGGTGTTGCTGCCTTCAGCGGCGTGGCGATCAGCGAGTAGCAAGCATCCGAGGAACCACGCCTGTATCCGGGACTTTTCGTAGATACGGGCGGGTGCCTCGGCCGCTGAGACAGATCGGGGCCATTGAGAATACCTGGCTTTGATCGCAGTTGGATGACCGCAATCCTGCAAGCCGCGGTTGAATGTTGGTGTCTTTGGGATGGTGGGCAGTGAGGGACTCGAACCCCCGACTTCCTGCTTGTAAGGCAGGCGCTCTAACCAGCTGAGCTAACCGCCCACGGAGAGGGGACAGATCTTCGACCTGCTTTCATGATAGCAGCGCGGTTGCAGGCTTTGCTCTGCGCGCCCGATCCGCATTGGTTAGACTTGTCGGGTGGGCCGCCTCATTGTGAACGCCGACGATTTCGGCCTGACCGCGGGAGTGAACCGCGCCATTGTAGAGTTGTACCGGGAAGGCGTGCTGACGAGCACCACGCTGATGGCAAACGCCGCGGCGACCGTGGATGCGCTCGCCCTCGCCCGCTCCAATCCAGGCTTGGGGATCGGGTGCCATGTCGTGCTTGCGGATGGAGAGCCGGTGCTACCGCCCAACGAAGTGCCGACGCTGATCGACAGGCGGACGGGCTGCTTCCCTCCGAAGCTAACGACCTTCCTGCGCCGGCTTTTTACGGGGCAGATCCGATCCGCGGAGATCGAGGCGGAAGCCGCAGCGCAGATTGCCAGTCTGCAATCGCGCGGCCTGCAACTTACCCACGTGGACACGCATAAGCATACCCATATGTTCCCTGCGGTGCTTCGGCCGGTGCTTCGGGCAGCCCGCGCGGCGGGGATACAGACGATCCGCAATCCTTTCGAGCCGGAGTGGGCGGTCCGGGCGACTCCGCGCGTTTCGGTGGTCCGCTCGGCGGAAGTCTGGGCATTGCGGCGGTTCGGTCCCTATTTTCAGCGCGTCCTCGCGGAAGAGGGATTCTCGACGACGGACGGCACGATCGCAGTAGCAGCCACCGGTGTTGTGAATGCGGGCACCGTTCGTTCGCTCCTCGGGCGGCTTCCCGAAGGCACGTGGGAACTGGTTACGCATCCCGGTTACAACGACGCCGATCTCGCCAAGGTGCGCACGCGGCTGCGCGCATCGCGGGATATCGAGCGCCTGGCATTGTCCGCGATCCGGGAGTTCCCTTCCCTTGATCTCATCTCGTTCGCGGGCCTCAGGACCGCACCGCAGCCATTCACGCGGTAGGCCTGCCATCTCAACTGAGCTGATGTGGGGCGGCTGCTTATCCTTCGCGCCGACGACCGGATTGAGAGTTATCGGCAAATCGTGCTGAGAGAGGTGTGCCGAGCGTGGTGGGGGCGAGTTCACGCTCAACTCTGTTTAACCCTTGGGTCCCCATGCATCCACCTCAGTCGGCGCGGTGGCGCGAAGGAAAATGGTTTGTCTATATCGAGAATCTTTAAATTCAGTGGTAGGCGAGGCGGGGCTTGAACCCACAACCCCCGGCTTAGAAGGCCGGTGCTCTATCCAGTTGAGCTACTCGCCCACGTACTCTTATTGTAGCGATGATCGAATCCAGGCGCGAGAAAGGGAATCCACGACTGCATCCGCAAAGGCAGCTACCGCGGATTGGAGCCGTGAGCACGCATCAGACAGGTCGATGCCGGAGGCTGTCAGGTAAGCGGTGATTCCGAGTGCATTTGGTTCCGGGGGAGCGATTGCGCGACGAATGACAAGATCTGTCCGACAGGAACGGAGCGGGACCCCTTGAAGATGAGCGCAGAGATTCCTGCACCAGGAGATCGCGCGTTCAGGATCCGGCCACAGTTCGGAGTCGCCCGGCAACAGATCGATGTAACAGGCCATGGCAGCGGCGGCTTGCCGCGGCGCGTCCAACTCGTCGCGATCAAATTCGACGACGGGCCAGACGTCGCACTTCGATGTCCAGAGAGCAGAATGGTTCAGGCGAACCAAGGCAAGCGCCAAATCGGGCAGCTGCCCTGATTCGGGGAGCGAGGCGGCTTTCTCCGGTTGCTTGCGCAGGTCGACGAAACCAGGCCACTGCGTCTCGATGATCGGTGCATCCCCGCCGATTTCAACTTCCCAGTCAGCTTGCATGGCATACGTGGAGCAAGTAGCGAATGACTGTGGCTTCTGCCCAGTGGATTTCGTTGCCGCGGTCACCGGACAGATAAGCGCAGTGGCCGCCGTGCTGAGTTTCGACGAGCGAGACGAACGGATTGGCAAGCAGAGTCGCCCGGGTGTCGGGAAGCAAGCGAATGAAGGGATCGTCCAGAGCTGTCAGGATGAATGCCGGGACGGCAATGCGATCAACCACACGGGCACTCGCCGCGCGGTAGTAGTAGTCGTCGGCATCGCGGAATCCGCAATATCGCGCGACGATCTTGTCATCGAATTCACGCACCGAGCTCACGCGCCCGAGGCCGCGTGTCGAGTAGATCTGAGGGAAGAGCGCAACTTTGCGGCGGTAGCGGCGCATGAGTCCGCGCAGGAAGTGCCACTCGTAGGGTCGGTTGGCGGGCTCGTGCAGAGCATCGGAACCGGCCGCCAGGTCGATGGCCGGACAGACTGCGGCGACGGCGCAGAGTGGGCTCCGTTTTCCCCACTCGCCGGCAAGCTTCAGTACGAGATTGCCGCCCATCGAATAGCCGATGAGTGCGATCCGGGTCAGGGTTTGGGTCTGAGCGAAGTGATGCACCACGGCTCCCACGTCCCCTGAGAGCCCGGAGTGGTAGAGCGTGGGCGTCAGCCGGTCGGTATTGCCGCAGTTGCGCATGTTCATCCGGATGACGTTGCATCCGGCATCCCATGCCCGGACAGCGAGGCCCTGGATGTACTGCGAATCGGAGGAACCCTCAAGCCCATGCACGAGCACAACCGTCAGGCGTTCGGAGCGAACCGTCTCCGGTTGCCATGTCGAGTGGCACAAGACGCGGCTGCCGTCGGCGGGATCGACTTCCACGGTTTCGGCTTGCGAAGGAAGGCGGAACGCGGGGCGGGGGAGATAGTTGCCAAGGAGCGTCTGCACATGACCGTTCGACAGACCCCGGCGCGGCACAAACGATGAGAGCCATTCGAGGGGCGCCCTGGGAGCGCCCTTTGCAAGATGAATGTCTGGGCTTTCGAGGATCACGGAATCTCGTTTGGGGGAATCTCGAGGGCGATTCTATGCGTCCCTGGGCCGTGGCTCGCAGACTTCTTGCGTTTTCTCGAGCTTTGCCCGTGAATCACAGGCTAACACGGATGCACATGCGGGTTCACGATTCCTGGCCGGGAGCGTTGCAGTCGCTTTCATCGCCTGCCGGACGCATGCGCTTACCCAACGCCCGATATCCCGGATGGACCCCGCGCGAGAGCCCCTGTTGGTCGGCCACCTTCAGCAACAGGGAAGACAGAGTTTCCCGCTCTCCCTTGCTAAGGGCCGACAGCAAAGCATCCTGGTGTTCACGCGCTACCTTTGCGATGCGCTCCAACGCCTGGCTGCCTTCGGATGTGAGGTGCAGGGAATACAAGCGCCGGTCGTCGGGATTCGGGCGTCGTTCAACGAAGTGTCGTTTCTCCAACTCGTCGAGGATGGCGACAACGCGGCTGGGATGGATCCCGAGCCGGCCGGCCAGTTCTTGCTGGCTCACTCCAGCGGCGACTCGCAAGACCCGCAGAATGCCTGCATCGGGTGGCGTTAAGCCGAGGATTTTCAATCGTTCAGCGAACTGCGAAGCGGCGTGCGCCCCGAGCTGTGCAAGCAGGAATGCGGGCTGACCGCCTCCTGGTTCATGGCGATTCATAGTTAAAAAATTATTGCACATCAAATTAATTTATGTCATAAATGATTATATGACGAAATCAACACCGTTTCGTGGCCCTTCCCTGATGCTGCTGGCGGCCGCCCATATCCTGGTCTTCGCGGCAGGTCTCGTATCCTCGACGGTGCTCCGTCACGGGGCACCTTATGTCACGCCTTTCGCGCAAGCCGATCAGGTACGTCTGTTTTTTGCGGAGAACCCGACGGCCGTACGCGTGAGCAACTTCTTCCTTTTCGGTTCTGCGGTGCCCTTGGGGATCTACGCGGTCACGACAGTCAGCCGCCTGCGCTTTTTCGGAGTGAGGGCGGCGGGCACGAATATTGCATTGTTCGGCGGACTGTCGGCCGCAATCGGCTTGTTTCTCTCGGGCATTTCCGGGTGGGAGTTGTCGGTGCCTGAAGTTGCCGGTTCAATCGCGACGGTCAAAGCGATCGACTTCCTCAATTTCCTTTCCGGCGGCGTTTTTTATTCTGTGGGCTTTGGACTTCTGACTGCCGGCGTTTCCGTTACCGGCCATTTCACGCGACTGCTCCCAGGCTGGCTGGTTGCGCTCGGATTGCTTGTTGCGATCACAGGAGAACTCTCCAGTTTGAGCCTGATCGCGTATTCGGCCAACTTCTTCATTCCGATCACCCGGTTTATTGGATTCGTGTGGATGCTTTTTGCCGCGTCGGCATTGACCACCGATCGAAGAGTGAATTCGGCGGCCTGAGGGGGCGATCTGCGATGCAGCCAGGGTTTGGGAAAGAACAACTCGTCGGAAACATCGCTGCGGCGAAGCTCCACTCGGCCACACCGCAATGGCTGAAGGCCGGATTTTGGGTTTGCATCGTGATTGCCATTGCAGTCGTGGTCCGGCGTCTGGTTGCGCTGGCAAACCCGGCCTCATCGGGGCCGCCATTGGTAGCTGATCTGGACAAGGTATTCGCCTTTCACAAGGCCTTAACTCTGACGCACATTCTTCCCGCGCTGGCATTTGTGCTGATTCTTCCGTTTGCAGTTCTGCGCCGTTTTTCGCGCCTGCAATGGCCTGAGCGCCTGGTATTCCCACTTGGAGCGATCGTTGGCATCACGGCTTACGCGATGAGCGTGTACTCAGTGGGCGGATGGACCGAACGCAGCGCAGTGCTCTTCTACAACACGCTCTTTTTGTTTTCTCTGGGGCGTGCCTGGCGTTACAAAGCCCAGGGCCAGCCTGACCTGAAGAGGAAATGGTTGCTGAGAGCGGTCGTCATTCTCCTGGGCATCGCAACCACTCGGCCGGTAATGGGCATCTTCTTCGCGACAAGCCGGTTGACACATCTCCAACCGCAGCAGTTCTTCGGGATCGCGTTCTGGGCAGGATTCTCCATCAACTGGATCGTTTTCGAGAGCTGGATGCGAACCAACCCGGAGAGATGACCGGGCAGCGAGGCTCCCTCGCGCCCGTAGAATTCAAAGTCGCGGGCGCTGCTCGAGGCCGCCCCTATGCGAAATCTGCGCGACCGTCTCGATACGCGCAATCCATTCTCCGCATCCAACGTCGAATGTGCGCTCCCACGCCTTACCGTCTCGTCGAAAAGCCTCAACCGCCGATCACCGATCCACCGACGATTCCGCCGGTTTCTCCGCCGAGGCCAAACCCCACACCTGGACCTGAAACCGAGCCTCCCCTTCCCGACCCGATGCCCGATCCCGCGCCTCCGCCACTGCGCGAGCCGATACCGGCCTAGACGAACGGAAGACGCCTTCCTGGCAATCTGATCGTCACCCCGCGCCTAGTGATGTGAAGTCGTTTTGAAAGACTCGATCTCGTCACAAAAAAGTCCTCGCTGCGCGCTCGAAGCAGCGGGCTTTTTCGAGCCCTCATTTCCTGCATCCGTTCTTCCCGCGAAGACGAGGCGTTTTCTGTTCGCTTTGCGCCGGGAGACGTTTAGAAGCTCGCACCGGATTTTTGATCATGCGTTCCGGGTCGAGGATCAAGGCGACGGTTCCGTTGCCCAGAATGGTTGCGCCCGAAACTGTCTCCACGTGCCGGTACGATCGTCCCAGACTTTTGATGACCGTCTGGCAGTTACCCAGAACCTGGTCGACGACAAAGCCAAACCGCCCCTCCGTCGTCTCCACCAGCATGATCTGTTCGATCAAGGGCGGCGGGCTGGATTGGAAGCCGAAATGCTCGCGCAGCCGGATGTAGGGAACGATCTGTCCCCGCACATTGGCGATGTGTTTGCCATTGGCCTGCGCAATGTCGTCGCGTGTTAACTCGATGCATTCGAGCGTCGTCGCCAGCGGCAGCACGAAGCAAGCGTTGTCGACGGCCACGAGGAGCCCGTCGATAATGGCCATGGTCAGCGGCAGGCGCAGCGTAACCGACGTGCCCTGCCCGGCCTTGCTCGCGATCTCGACAGTGCCGCGCAGGTTTTCGACCCGTTGACGCACCACGTCCATCCCGACGCCGCGTCCGGAGACATCGGTTACCTGTTTGGCTGTCGAGAATCCTGGTTGAAAGATGAGGGCGAAGATCTGGCTTTCGCTGAGTTCAGCGTCAACCGGGAGAAGCCCTCGCTCCACGGCACGGCGCCGCACGGCTGCGGAGTCGATGCCACGGCCGTCGTCGCTCACCGACACGAGTACGCTCGCTCCCGCATGGCGCGCGGAAAGGCGAATGTTAGCCACGGACGGCTTCCCCTGCGCTGCCCGCACTTCAGGCGGCTCTATTCCATGGTCCATGCTGTTGCGAATCAGGTGCATCAACGGATCGCCCAGCTGCTCGATGACCGTTTTGTCGAGCTCCGTGTCCGCGCCTTCGATCGTGAGCTCCACGTTCTTTTGAAGATCCCGGGCAAGATCGTGAACCAGGCGGCGAAACTTCTCGAAGGTGCCTTTAATCGGCATCATGCGGATATTCATCGAGCTCTCGCGCAGAGCCGCGGTGAGGCGCTCGATTTCTTCTGAAACTGCCGTCACTTCGGGATCGTCGCGCCGGACGGCCAATTCGCTCAAGCGCGCCTGCATTGTGACCAGCTCGCCGACCAGGTCAACAAACTGATCCAGTTTGGCCGCAGGAACGCGAAGACTCGATGCGTGATCGGACTTGTCGGAGCTGCGTCGGCCCGGCGAAGGCCCTCGTTTTTCCTCCAATGCCCGGGCCGTGAGATCTGCTTCGCAAGGGGGACCGGCTTCCGCTGCCTTTGACGACCCGCCTGAGGCAGGTTCGATCCGCAACTCACAGGTATCCTCGACAAAGATGAAGACGTCGCGAATGGCTTCCTGGCCTGCACTCGTCGTCAGCTCGATCTCCCACTGCACATAACATCGCTCGGGATCCAGATCGCCCAGCGGCGGCACCGCATCCATCACGGCTCTCGCCGCGCAATCGCCCAGCTGGCGGAGCTCGCGCAGGAGGAGTAATGGATTGGCTCCAAACCGCATGAGGTCGGGTCCCGGGGCGAAGTGAACGCGCCATTTGCGGGTCTGCGCGTTTAAGTCGGAAGACCCGGCGGCTTCAACCGGCACTTGTTCGCTCTTCGTCCCGACTGTCTCCCCACTCGCTTGAATGCCTGCCAGCTGTTGAACGCTCGCCAGAATGCGATTACAGGCTGCTAAGTCGACGCGGGTAGCTCCCGCAGCGTCCTCTTCGAGCATCGCGGCGATCTGGTCGAGTGCGCTGAGCGTCAGATCGATGAGCTCCGAAGTTGGCTCGAGTCGCCCGCTCCGCACCAGGTCGAACGCAGTTTCAAGGTTGTGGGTAAAGGCCGCCAGGCGTTCGAACCCGAACATTGCGCCTGAGCCCTTGATGGTATGCAGAGCGCGAAAGATACGGCCGACCAATTCCGTATCGCCATGACTCTCGTTCAATTCCAGAAGGGTGGTTTCGAGCTCGGTAAGGATCTCTTTGGCCTCTTCGCGGAAGCTCTGTTTGAACAACTCGGCGTTTCCATAACCCGGTTCTTGCATGACCCGACCGTTCATTCCACGTCCGGGCCCCGATTTCGGGCCCACTTCGTATCACCAGCAAGGTCAGCGGAAGAGCCGGCGAGAAGACTTGACCCTTCCATGCCCAACTCGGCCAACGATTCTTCGAGCACCCCGGTGGGAGGCAGCGTGAATCTCAAGCCAGCATTCTGGGCCTCGCGGCGAGCTGCCCACAGCAACTGGAGAGCCGTGACATCGAAATCTGTGACTTCTTTGGTGGCGACCTGGATTTCCTTCCCCCTCGCAATGCCCTCCTGGAGGGCCACTTTCAGTTCTGCCGCGGAACCGATGTCGATGGAGCCACCCAAGGCGATGCGCGTTGTTGCCCCCTCCTGCCCGGCCTGGCTCAATGCGATGCTCACCCGCGACTCCTTTGCGATTTTTTCCCAAGCTTCGATCGAGTAGGTCATCGGCCTCGACCATGCAATCGAAGAGCAAACTATCGCGACAGGAATCTTGCTTTTCTCCAATCAACCCTTTTTGGGAAGGGCGCGCAAATTTGAGATTTCGCACGAAGCGTCGGAACACCGGCTACTCCCGATTCCTTCGTCCATGATCTTTGAAGTTGATGGCGAAATAGGGATAGGCGTAGACATGGCCGGTCGTCAATTGTGAGAGGAACGCTCCGGCATCGAATCGTCCGTATCCGGCACCAAGGTTCAAGTGGCCGTTCAGTTCGTACCAGGAATAGGCGTCGAACTCCTGGCCCAGATGGCTGCCGACGGCAGCAGGCACCGCACCATGAACGATCGAACTGCCCGATGTGTTGTACACGGCATCGGCGGTTGAGGCCACCCAGAAGTCCAGGTATTGCCCTGTGACCGTCCATCGGCGATGGGGCATGATCGTTGCTCCTCCGCGCAGCGCGCGAATGTTCTGCCATCCGAACAGATCCACGATGCCGAGGCGGTCATGCGCGGTAGGATACATGGTATCGAAAGTGCGATGAACGCCGTCTCCCGGGGTCGGGTTTCCTGAAGCGTAGTCATATTGCGCAAAGACACGCGGATCAGCCGGCGTGGAATGGAACTCATAGGCAGCGCCGCCGGTAAGGCCCCAGGCGCGAATCCCCTCTGGCCCGTCTTTTCCAGCCTGGCGGGCGGCTTCGACGGAATAGTCGAGATGTGTAAGCACGCGGCCTTTGAGACGCACTCCATAAGTTTGCATATCTTCTTTGCCGGTCGTGCTTGATCGTGCCGGTTCGAGGACCAGTCTTGGCTGAACCCTCAACAATACGAATGGTTCGAGGACCGAGTTGGGGAGGACGTTGTCGATGCGGCCGTAGAGGCCGTAGATATTGTTTCCCTGCTGATGATGGCTGATTCCCGATGCCAGCGGCACGACGGCTGATGCGGCGAAAACGCCCAAATGATAGCGGCCGTTTTGCAGATTGGCAACCGCCGCATCGTAGGACCGTCCCTGGTTGCGCCACTGCGAGTCTGCGATGAGGGTGTTGTTGTAGTTGATTAACTGGCGTCCAACGCGCAGGCTGAACCAGTGTTTTTCCGGGTCGCCGAATTCAGCGTAGGCGAGTTTCAGGTCCCAACGATTTTCATTGGGCGGCCCGATCGGAGGTTTCTGGAGGAACGGCCGAGCATCCTGTACCTGCGAGACGATTTTGAACCAGGTGCCGAAGCGAAGATCGGCCTGGAGGCGAAACCGGTTGAGGAAATATGAATCGTCGTTCCCCTGTTTGAAGCTCGCGTTGTCGTAACCCTCTTCACGGAATCGCTCTTCCACCTCGAAGTTGAGGAACTTGGGCAGATGCGCGTCCAGGTTTGAGGCGGGGCGGAAGTCGGGAAGATCGTAGGGCAGAGGCGAGCCGTAGGTACGGTTCGCGGTTCCATTCAAGAAGCTCAGGGGATTGGAAGCGGGGCCGGTGATCCATCCGCCATTGAGCGCGCTGGTCGCATTCTGCGTAGTCAAGTCATCTTGTGCATGCAGAGAAAGAGCGAACGGCAGCATGCACGTCAGCAGCGCTACGGCCAGGCCATGTTGGGCGGCGCGCATCGATGCATCGATGGGCATGAACCGCTTTTTATCCGCGGGAAGGCGTGGCATTCGTGCGTCGCGGGGCTGATGCACGCGTGCAACAAGGCGATGAAGGAGAAAGTCGGCGATTGGCATGGCACCTCGAACCTTTCAGAATTGCGCTGAAGGCGCGAGCCATGCAGAGAGAGGCACACTCGGCGTTCAGCTGCGGGTGTGTCTACCGGGTCGAATTCTTGAGGGAATAGAGACTAGAAATGACACCCGTCGGCGATGTCCGACAGGCAACAAGAGCGGCGGATTTGCAGGGCGCAAACCATGAGTAAATTGATCGTAGCAAAAGTGTGGCGGCCGCACAAGAGTGGCCCCGGCGAAGTAGTCGGTTCTGGGCAGAAAAGGCTGCGTACGCACGGCAGGCGTAACGATACCTAAAGCTCGCGGCGATCTTCGAATGATGTTCCCGGTGCCTGCCGAATCGACTGCGGCCACGACTTCTTTAATTGTTCTAGGTTCCCCAGCGCTCATTCTTTGCGGAATCGGTACCCGTGACAATGCGCGGTCTTGCGGGCTGCCGCCGCTTTTCACCCTTCACCTTGTACATTCGGATATCGGCGCACTCGAGGAGCGCAGATTGGGTTGTCGCGTCCTCTGGGAACACGGCGACGCCGATACTCGCAGAAGGAGGAATTAGGACGTTACCCAGTCGAAACGGCGTATCGAAGCAGGTTTGCAGTCGCTGAGCGATGTCATCGACCTCGGCGCGACCACTCACATCGGTCACCAGAACCGCAAACTCATCGCCGCCCATCCGGGCAAGCAGATCGGTCGAACGAAGTTGCGCTCCCAGGCGATTTACGGTCTCCTGTAAGTAGCGATCGCCCACTTGATGGCCGAATTGATCGTTGACCTGCTTGAATCGGTCGAGGTCGACATAGATCAGACCAAAGTTGGCTCCTGATTGCTTTCCCTTTCCAACCGCAAGGTCCAGCGCGCGGTCAAATGCGAAACGATTGCGAGCATTTGTCAGGGGATCAAGCTCAGACCGGCGAACGAGGTCTGAATACTTGCCACCAGTTTCGATGGCGAGAGCGACAAGCCGCACTGCATTTTCGAGCACTTCTGACTCGATTGAGCGCTTCGCCGAGCCCGGTCGGAGGCCGACGCAGATCTTGCCGAGTTCGGCCCCGGAGTGCGCGGGAATCACTTTTTCGATAATCTCGAGTTTGCCTCGCTCAGAGGTGTCGGGACAGTTCCCGAAGGTTCCCTCCATTTCGATCTCGGCCCAGCAGAATTCGCTTTGCAACTGAAAGGCGAGCATTTCGGTAACCTGCAGAAGGGTATCCCGCATTGGAATCGCGCGGTTGATCCCGTCGATCACTCGCGTGCGCCATCTTTCGGCGGTCGCAGCCGACGACAGGGCTTGCCTGCGCAGCTTGCGCTCGAGGAGCAGAGCGCGGCCAATCACCAAAAAGACCACAACCAGGAGAAATCCAAGCACGATCACCAGATTGCGAACCGAGATTGGAGATGGGCCTCCCAACAGAGCAAGGTCCTGCGAAGATCGCAGAAGCAAGTGGAAGGCAACGGGACCGCGAAACTGGTCGCCTCGATCGAGCACGCAGATTCCCGTGACGCGAACACGCGATCCCAAACGGAGATCGCGCATCGGGGAAATGGGAAGATTGAGGCCGCGCTCGGGGTGACGATAGATGGCCGAGAACACATGGCCTTGGGCCGCGATCACGTATTGATCCTGGGCCGCCTCGCGGACGCTCATGATCAAGCGCCCGTCAACGGACACGAGTTCAAAAGCGTGAGAACCGGATGCCAGCTCGGTCGGATCGACTTGGGCGACGTTGAGCGGCACACTCGAGATTGTGTTCTCGATGGCTGCCCTGGTCAGCACCACCGAGCCATTGCGCACCTGGGGAAATCCGGAAACGAAGACATGGTCTCCCACACGGTATGGCTGCTCGCTGAGGGTATCCACCCAAAGCGTGTTCTCGCCGTTTTGCAGAACCATCGCCGCGCCTGGCTGATCGTAGGTTACGGTTCCTTCAACCCTGACTCGTTCTGTCTTATCGTCGACGTGAAGCTCCTGCAGGATCTCGTCGAAGGGTCGCGGAGCGATTTTCTGTGGTTGGACCTGCGCCGGCTTCACGATGCGCAGATCCGAATACGACGCGACTTCCAGCAGAATTCCGGTCATCTGCATTTTGCTGTCGAATTTTCCTGCAACCGCTCCGGTGATCTCCACGGTGCTGTCGAGCAGAGACTGAAGATTTGACGGGATGCCGCCATTCGCGATCTGTGCCTGAAAGGGCCCTCCCGGCATCAGGAGATCGAGGAGCACGCTCTTGCGCGGACCGTCCGTCGCCACGTTCGCGGCGAGTACACTGGCGCGCACCTTCACCCGGCGGCAATCCATCTGTCCTCGAATCAATTGAGCGAAGTCAGTGTCGACCGGGGCGGGCGGCAGGCCGTGCCGCAAGAAGGTCACTTTTGTTGCTAGAATCTCGGGACGGAAGCTGGCCCTTGTGATGCCCTGGACCAAGACTCTGTCCCCTGCGGCTATGCGCAAATCGGGAGCTGTCTCGACGTAAATGGCCGTACCTCGATCCTGAACAAAAAGATCGACGTTTCCTTCTTCGTAGTAGGTCACTGAAGCCTCAAAGTCTACCGGGAGAGATTGGGCAGCCTTTGTGTTTGAAATTGCATGGACAGCGGCAAGGGATGTGAGGGGCGCTCGCTGCGCGCAGATGGAAACCGCCTCGAGCAGGAAAACGCTGCCGAGCAAAACCGCGAGACTAAGTCTTCGATTTAACATGCTGCAGCGGGCACACGCCGACCCTTCAGGGACCACAGTGATTAGTATCGGCCAGTGATCACCAAAAACTCATACAACGAGGGCGACAACCGATGACCGAAGAAAGTGGACAACTCCCCTGAAAGTGGTATAGACCTCGGGTCGAGACTGTTCCGGCTCCTATCGAGACAGAACAAATGTGGAAATTTCATTGCAGGGATGGAGCCTGACTCCGATCGCGCCGCAGACTTTGGGCGCGAGAATCCTGGGGCGCACGCTTTGTTCCCGTAAGCACCTGGCAGAGGATCGCGGGGGGTTCGATGCCTCCGAAAAATTCGAGCTTGACACCCGTGCGATTAGTTGATATCAACGTATCGTTCGGTTCTCACCGGGCATTCCCCAAGCCCGCATCCCGCAGCGGAACGAATGGACGCAAGACCGAGCTTGTTGTGCCGTTCGCAGCAGAGATTGCAACGAGCGACGAACATGCATGAGCGGCATCCTCGAAGACACCGGTGCATGCGAAAGCGCTCGATGCGAAAGGCGACCGGAGCTACCCGAAGGCGCTGGAGATTGTCTATGCAAAAGACGGTAAACATGCTGCTTGCAGCCTGTATTCTCGCGCTCGCTGTCTTGCTGAGTGGCATGCGGCGAGCGGAAGCACAAAACGCTCAACCGTCCTACTCAACCATGGCGCCGCTGGAACAATACCTTATGGATCGAACGGCGGAGATTGCACTGGCTCGGAGCGCAGCGCCGGTAGCGATCTCGCGCGACGCGGATGTTCTCGTTCTTGGACAGCACGGTTATGAGAGCGCAGTCAAGGGCAAAAACGGATTCGTGTGCATCGTGGAACGAGGGTGGATGTCTCCGTTCTACGGTGAGAGCTCGACAAATTTCTGGAATCCCCACCTGCGCGGGCCCATTTGCTACAACCCACCGGCTGCTCGTTCCGTCCTGCCGCTGACCTACAAGAGAACCGAGTTGATCCTGGCAGGCAAGTCGAAGGCCGAAGTGATTGACGCCCTCAAGGGCTTCATGAAGCAGGAACTACCGCCGCTGGAGCCGGGAGCCATGTCGTACATGATGTCGAAGGAGCAGTATCTCTCGGACGAGGGCACTCACCATTGGATGGCTCACCTGATGTTCTATACTCCGCTCATGGACGGAGCCGTTTGGGGCGCAGATCTCGCCAAGTCTCCTGTCATGCTGAATCCCCAGTTTGGGGGCGCACCGGAACCCATCGATGTGTTCATGATTCCCGCGGGATTCTGGTCGGATGGAACCGCGGATCCCCCGGCGATGAATTAGAGCCACAGGGGACGATGCGGCAGATGCTGGCCGGTCTGCAAATAGGCGCTGCCTCCCGGTTCGCAGCCGGTTCGATGTGCGGCGGTTAAGGTTCCCGCGGAGTTTCGAAGGCATATTGCGAACATACCATTGAATTTCGACTCCCGACGCGGCTGCGAGAGAGGGTTCATCGCGCAGCGATCGGGTTACAGGCTAACGATTGCCGATGCCTGGGGAGCGATCCGAGCGGTCACAAGTTCTTCGAAGCTCGCGGCCGCCACGGGTCTGGAAAAGTAGTAACCTTGCGCGGAATCGCAGTCCAGCTCGCGCAGCATCTCCAGTTGTCCCAATGTCTCAACGCCTTCCGCGACAACTTTCATGCCGAGGTTGTGTGCCAGGCTGATGATGGTTTTCACAATACTCAAGCTGCGCTCATCGTTCTCCATATTGCTGACGAATGACTTGTCGATCTTCAAAGTATCCACGGAGAAACTGTGGAGGTAGTTGAGCGACGAGTAGCCAGTCCCGAAATCGTCGATGCTCAAGCGAATCCCCAGCCCCTGAAGTTGCCGGAACATGCGGGCTGCACGTTTCGGATCGTGCATGGTTACCGTCTCGGTCAATTCGAGACGGATGCTGCGGCTCTCGATGCCCGACTCACGAATGGCCTCTTCAATCGTTCTCACCAAGTCCGGTTGCAGGAACTGGCGCGCCGAGATATTCACGCTCACCGGGGGGGTCGATGCGGCGCCAAAGCCCGCGTACCATTGCTGAACTTGCCTGCACGCCTCGCGAAGCGACCACGCGCCGATGGGCACAATGAGCCCGGTTTCTTCAGAAAGGGGAATGAAGTCGATCGGCGCAACCAACCCGCGCGAAGGGGATTGCCATCTGATCAGCGCTTCTGACCCTTCGACATTCCGGCTGCGGAGCGACACAATGGGTTGGTACGCAATCAGAAATTCGTTTCGCTCAATTGCCTGGCGAATCTCCTGTTCCTTGTGCAGCCGATCAAGATTATCGCGGTGCATGCTTTCGTCGAAGAGAACGTAGGTGCTCCCTCCTGCCGCCTTGGCGCGATACATCGCCGTGTCCGCGTCGCGCATCATTCCTTCGCTGTCCGCATAGCTGCCATTGCTGGTTACTATGCCAATGCTGGCTGCGCAGACCATTTCCCTTCCCAACACGGTAAACGGCTTGGAGAGAGCTTCGCGGACGCGCTCGGAGATGCGGACGGCATCGTTGGGTTCGCGGATACCATCCAGCAGGATCGCAAATTCGTCACCCCCGATCCGGGCCACTACGTCCTCGTTGGCCGACCTGCCGTTCCCTTCGCGCAGCCAGGCCCTCATCCGCCGTGCTACCTCCACCAGCATTTCGTCTCCGACCAGATGCCCGAGGCTGTCGTTGATCACCTTGAATCGATCGACGTCGAGGTAGAGGACCGCGCACTGATAGCGCGTCTGGCTCCTTGCATACTCCAGAGCTTGCGTGAGTCTTCGCAGAAAATAGCGCCGGTTGGGAAGCTTGGTGAGAGAGTCTTCAAACGCGTCGGTCTCGGCCTTCTGTTTCGCCTGCTCCAGTTCCTTCACCGTCGACATCAGTTCGATGGTGCGCTCTGCCACCATGCGATCGAGCTCCGCCATCTGGAGCTTGATCTGTTTCGAATTCTGCCATTTCGCTGTCAAGGCATGGGCCAGCTGCGTCACCTCAATCGGGTCGAATGGTTTCCGCAAAATGACAAGGTTGGGAGAAAGCCCTAAACGCTCCGCGATGTCCTGCCAGTTGTAGTCCGAGTATGCGGTGCAAATGACAATCTGCAGTTCTGGGTCAGACGACCAGAGATGCGCAATCGTCTCGATGCCGTCCCATCCGGGAGGCATGCGAATATCGACGAACGCCATGGCGTAGGGAGACTCTTGGGCAAGGGCATCCTTTACCTTCTCGAACCCTTCTTCTCCCTGAAAGGCGGAGTCGATCTGAAACTCCGCGCCCTGGCCGGATCGCGAGCCAAACAGGACCGCTTCATCGTCGGCCATCGCCGAGGTATCCTGCGGGGGGACAAGAATCTTCTTGAGGTCGTTATGGATCGCCTCATTGTCGTCGACGATCAGAATTCGAAATGTTCCAGCGCTGGCGCGTTTCACTCGTACCTCCTAGGGTTCTGGCGCGTGGACCGAGCAAGGAAGATCGAGAGCAAACAGAGCGCCGCATCCCAGCCCGCTGCTCTGGACACGCAATGCGCCTCCGAGCTGTTTTGCTGCCAGCGCACCTGAATGAAGCCCAAAGCCATGGCCCGATTTCTTGGTTGTGAATCCATGCGAGAAGATCCGGGTCAGGTTTTCCGGCGCGATTCCCACGCCGTTGTCCTCCACTTCAAAGCGGACCGAATCCTCGCCTGCCGCATGAAGCCGCAACGTGACCTGGCGAGGCGTCTTGTCGCCCGCCTTCACTGCGTCCTTCGCATTCTGAATGAGGTTCAAAAGAATTTGCAGAACCTTGTGGCGATCCGTTGTCAAGGGCTTTACCGGCCCGATCTCTTTCTTCAGGACGATATGATGCCGTTCAATCGCGGGATTTGAGATGTTCAGCGCGTCTTCAAGCAATTCCTGAGGAGTGACTTTTTCGAGCACGCCGTAGGTCCGCGCATATCCCTGCTGCATGGCCACGATCTCCTTAATGTGGCCCACGTTCTGGACCAGCGTCTCCGACTCTCTCTTCATCTGGTCCCGCTCATCGATGAGATGAGTTGATAGCTTCAGCAGGTAGGGAACGACGCGCTGCCCGCGGGGGTCGGAGCTGAGAAATCGCGGCAGGTCGCCGGAATTCTCTGCCAGCATCGCGCTCAGCTCCTGGAGCTGCTTCACTCGCGACGTCTTCAGATGGTCCATCAGCAGCGTGGCGCTCACGTTCACGCTGTTCAAGACATTGCCCACATTGTGCAAGACGCCGGTGGCAACCTCGGCCATGCCCGAGAGGCGCGAGAGCTCGATCATTTGCTTCTGCATCAGCTGCAGTTCCGAGTTGGCTTTGTCTCGCGCCGCAATCTGGTCGCGCAGTTCGAGCGTCCGCTCTTCAACGCGAATTTCGAGGTCATTTTTCGCATCGAGCAACGCGGTCTTGGCCCGCTGGCGCACGATGCATGCGCCGAGCATATCGGCGATCGCGCGCACCGAGCTCCGCTCCACGTCGCGCCAGTCGCGGTCGACGAAGCAGTCCTGAATCACGAGCACGCCCCACAAGATGTCTTCCACCAGGATCGGCGCTGCGATCCGCGACCGCGGTTGGGGATCAGGTCCGGGGATCGGCGCCGCTGTCAGCTCTTCCCAGTGCTCGATGAGAGTGAAGCCGCGCGCCAGGCGCTCTCGGCGCGCCGCCAGACCCAACTCCTGCAGACTCCGCCCGGCCCAGGTTGCGCCATAGGGAGCCACGCCCTCCATCTCCCATTCCAGCCGGATCGCCGGCGAAAGGGCTCCGGTCGCGGGATCCTCTTCGATCTGAACCAGGAGAGCGCGGCACACCTTGGTCGCTTCTCCCAGATTTGTCAGCACCTTGTCGACGACCGCGTCCCACTCGTCGGTCTCCTGCAAGGCCTGGGCCGCGAATCGCACGCTCTCCACAATCCGGTCGCGCTGAACGACGGCATCCGCCATATCGTTGAAGGCGTTTGCCAGCATCTCGATTTCATTGCTGCTCACGATCTGCGCGCGGGCAGTCAAGTCCCCCTCGGTCACGTTCTCGACCGTTCTTCGCAGCTGCAGAATCGGCTTCACAAACTGCCGGCTGAAGAGGATGGAAGCCGCGAGGGAGAGAAAGATGAAAACGACACCGAGCAGGCCGGTGCGGACATAGACCTGGCGCACGCTCTTGTCGTAGGTGTCCAGAGAGAGCCCGACGTGGACCCACCCCCAGGGGATGCCGCTGTAATCGAAGGGCGTGGCATAGTGAAAGAGGCGCTTCGAAACCAGGGGAAGATATCCGATGGTGCTGTAGGGAGTTCGATCTTCCTGGCGCCATTCCCCCCCGGTTTTCGGCACAATGCGCCAACCCTGGCGTTCAATCACCAGCGAATACCCATCGCTCTTGGTGATCACTACGAGCTGCACATCGGGATCGCCGGCGACCACCTGCATTGCCTGCTCAACCACCGACGAGTAGTCCTCCGACAAGGCCGCGCCCGCAATCTGACCCTGCAGGGCAACCGCAATGCCGTGTGCCTTGGCTTCCAGCCCCTGCCGCAGCTCGCGTTTTTGTTCGGGAATGATGAATGCGATGAAGAAGCCGAGACTGGCCAGGGTCACCGTCCACACGAGCTGGGCGACACGCGATGTAATCCCATTCAGCAGCGGACTCTTGCCCTTCAGCTTTTGCCTTGGCCCGAGGAAGGCGCGGCTATCTTCGCGCCGAGATACCGTCGGCGCGCCGATCTCCTTACACTCGCACTCGTCAGCCATCGGCTTCTCCATTGCCGCTATGCCTTCCTGTGCGGCGCTTTCTGCAGCCGCTCGTACTGATGAATCATGGCCAGCGATCCCGACATGATCGAACACGGCCGCGCGAAAAAGCCCGTGGATTGGTACAAAGCCAGGCACTGGCGCCCCGCGGGCAGCTTCGTAAAGCGCAAGAGCGCATCCTGAAACTGGTTCTTGCCCTGTGGATCGCAGCCCAACCGAAAGAAGAATCCGTCGGAAACGACGGGAGTCGAGACGGCGAGCACGCGCAAATCCTTCCCCAGCTGGGGGTTCAGTTCCGTGGCGGTATCGTACGATCGCCGCGTGATCGCAATTGCAGGCACCCGCCGGAAGAACAGGGGAAGAATCACCTCGTTCATATTGTCCTTCTTGTCGATTGCTTCAAAGAACGAGTCGGCCGGGGAAAGATTCGCATTCAAAAGAAGAATGGAAAGCCAGGCCTCCAACAGGATTGTGTCGCGATGGTGGTGAAGAAGAATCTTGCTTCCATGCAGGTCGGCGATGCCTTTGTAAGGCGAGGAAGCGTGAACGAGAAGCACATACTCCATCCCGTCCACGGCATAGTTCTCCACCATCATCTGGGCCGGATCAATCTCGTCCATCACTTTCGAGTACTCCCACGCCGTCAGTGCGAAGCAATCCACTTCGCGCCCGCGAATCATCTGGATCATCTGCGCGGAGGGAATGAAGATCTCGGGAATAATCTCAGAGTGATACATATTCAGACCGCGCGCGACTTCATCTGCCCACACGCGATAAGCCGCACGGGCATCGTTCACATTGGCGCCGGCCAGCGTTTCCACGCTCAGGGCTACACGAAACGGCCGCGACTCTGCGCGCATGCGCCGCGCCGCACTCGCTGCCGCCAACGCAGCAGCCGCGGTAACGCTGCGCATGAATTGACGGCGAGTGATCGAACCCTCTTGCATTTCACGCCTCCGTCCTTTCCTCCATTACTGCTGACCCAAGCGCGTCTGGATCTCTTTTCCGACGGTCAGGTCGATCTGCCCCTGCAAAGACCGGTGGTCGAAGAGCGCCTTCTCATACTGCGCAGTGGTGAGAGCCGACTGCAACTGCGCACGGATGACTTTCTCGGTGGTCAGCAGGCCCGCTCCGTATCCACGCGTCGAGACGTCGTCGTCCTCTTGTGCCGCCGTCATCGCCTCGTGCGAGGCCTGGCAGGTCTTCTCCGACGCATTCAACTTCAGAAACAGGTCGCGCAGCTCGAGCCCGATTCCCTCCTGCAAGAGGATCTTTTCTTGTTTCAGTTTGTTGATCCGGGCCTGCGCTTCGGCGACCTTTGCGTTGGTCAGGAAGCCATCAAAGATGGGAATCTCGACTCCGGCTCCCACCACCCAGCCCGTACGGTTTTGCGGCGTCGAGATGCCGCCGTCATAGCTATTCCAAAAACGATGCAGTTCTCCGGTCAGCGCAAGCTTTGGAGAATGTCCGCTGGCAGCGGTCTGGCGTTCTCCCGCAAAGGCGCGCAGTCCTGCTTCCACCTTTGCCCAGTCGGGATTGAACTGATACGCAGCCGATACCAGGTCATCGAGCTTTTCTGCTGAGGGCAGATTGGGGATCTCGGCATCGGCCGGAATCACGGTCGAGTTCCACGAGTAGCCGATGGTGTAGGCCAGCGCCGCCTGGGCCGAGGCTTCGTTCTGCTCCAGCTGCGCCACCATCGAGCGCACCGTTTCCACCATCACCTTGTTGTCCAAATAGTCTGCCTTGGTGACCGTTCCCGCGCCGTTCTGATAGAGGCTCTCGGTCACCTTCAGCGTGGTCTCCATCTTGACGAGCGTGTCGTTGCCCAGCTGGGCGAGTTGACGAGCCAGCACTGCGGCGTAGTAGAGACGCGTGACTTCCTCGGCTACTTCCAGGTCCGTGCGGTGGGCTTCGGCTCTCGCTGCGTCCACCGCGCCCAGCGCCTGCTCGCCGAATCCATGACGCATGCCGCCGTCGAAAAGAAGAAGCTTGAAGTCGCCGGAGACGGTCTCCGTCGTCGGGTTCAAAAGCTTGATGGTTTGTGCGGGAATTGGGAACTGCTGCGCCGGTGTGGTCACAGTTTGCGAAGGAAATGACACCGGGAGTTGCACGGTGGCAGGCGGAAAGCCGGGACCGAAGGCGCCCGCGGGAATGGTGACCATCGCGGCTCCGGCGGGAATCGTCACACTTTGCGAAGGAATGTACATCTGGCTGGCCGGAAACTCGAAGTTGAGCGACTCGTCGGTTCTTTCCACGCCGCCTTTCACATTCACCTGGGGCCAATAGCCGGCCAGTGCCTGGCGATGCTCTGCTTCTGCAATTTCAACGGCAAACTGGCTTGCCGGACGGCTGTGGTTCTGCTCTTTGGCGGCTTGGAGGCACTCGGGAAGATTCAGGGTCAGGGTCTGTGCCTTGGGCGCCGCCTGGCTCTGTGCCGATCCCGTGCAACAAGAAAGGATCAAGAGAGCGGGAACAAACCGGCTCAACCGGATGGATGCTGACAGAAAAAAAGAAGGACGTGAATCAAACTTGGGCCCCATGAAGTTTCCTCTCCGCGGACTTGCAACGTTCTCCCTCGGACATGCGAGGCACTGCACCGCTTTTCGCTCTACCGCTTCCGGCTTTCTTCTTCTGAAGTCGATCAACCGAGCGGGGCCTTCATCATTGAGTTCGTCCACGGTGGAGAATCAAGTCGATGGCCCATCACAGTTACAACGTTTACATCGGCCAATTCCGCCGTCGATAACAGGAAAATTGGACAGTTACATACCAAAGTTGTACGGTCCGCGGTGAGATTGAAAACATCGACGGAGAGTCTACTGCGACAGTTCTCTCTTAGCACATCGAAATGTGATCCGCATCACTTGCATTCGCGTCGCGATTCGATAAAGAAAATTTCCTTTCGCGCTCTTCCTCCAAAAAAAACATCCATCTTCGAAACCGTTGCGTGGGATACCGGCCAAGAGTCGGAGCTCAAGAACTGAGTTCGTTCGCGACGGTCCTTCCGGCGTCGTGCGTACAGGCTCTGGTCCAACTCCGAGGTTCGCATCCACATTCAGTCGCGAGGATCGGGGGTTGCCCTTCTCGGAAAGACGATTGCGCAGTGATCGGATCGCAAAAGCAAGCCGAAGGGTTATTGGACGGCGTTTCAGGAAACGGACAGGCTTATGGCCCAGCGATCTCCGGCCAATCTTTGCTCATGAATTGGCGCGCTTTTCGTTGCGTGATTCGTCTATTCAGGTGTTTGGTATTTTCGACCGCGACGGGATGGGGTACTCCGGCCGCCGTTGAGGGCCCGCATGCGATGCTTTGCATACACAACTCGCGGTTGAAGCTCGCGTTGCGTGGTTGCTACGATCCAACGGTCACAAAGCCGCGCCGGATGGGGAAATCTCTTCGAAGATGTTGAAAGGCTGTTGCTGCACAAAGGAAACGGGGAGACAGGCATGCAGACTCTCGCTCAAAACATCCGGTTCAGCTTCCGTATGCTGGCTCGAAACCCAGGGTTGACCGTCACGGTTCTGCTTACGCTGGCCATCGGGATCGGCGCCAATACCGCGATCTTTACGGTCGATTATGCGACCCTCCTGGCTCCGCTTCCCTACCCGAAGCCCGATCAACTGGTGATGGTCTGGTCGAAGATTCAGACGTATCACAACGGAGTCGCCGCCGGCGATTTCCTCGACTGGAAGCAGCAGAACACCGTATTTGAGGATCTGTGCGCCTGGACGGGGGGCAGTTTCAACCTGGCCACCAAAGACCAGCCCGAATTCGTCAATGGCAACCGAGAGACGTACAGCATGCTCCAGATGATCGGTGAGCCGCTGCTGATGGGACGTTACTTCCTGCCGGAAGAGGGTGTCGCGGGCCGCGATCACGTGGTGATTCTCACGCACAAGTTATGGGTCAAGCTTGGGGCAAATCCGAAGATTATCGGCACCACGCTCCGTATGGACGGCGATCCCTACACGATCGTCGGCGTGCAGCGCGCCGGTATCTTCGATCGGCAGGAAGCGCAACTCACGGTCCCGCTGGTCTTCAAACCGGAGCAGGTCAATCATGACTTCCATTGGCTTCTGGTGATGGGCCGGCTTAAACCGGGGGTTACGCTCAAGCAGGCGCAGCAGAACATGGATGCGGTCACGGCCCACATTGCCGAGATGTACCCGAAGAGCGACAAGGGCTGGGGCTCGTATGTGGAGGGACTGAAGAACGATTTTCTGCCCAAGGAACGGATCAAGATGCTCTGGTTGCTGCTGGGCGCGGTAGGTTTCGTGCTGCTGATTGCCTGCGTCAACGTCGCCAACTTATTGTTGACGCGGGGCATGGCCCGGCAAAAGGAACTGGCGGTACGCAGCGCGCTTGGCGCCGGCCGCAGCACGATCTTCGCCCAGCTTCTTACCGAGAGCCTGATTCTCGCCCTGGCGGGCGGAGCCTTGGGCGTGGGCATGGGCTACGCCATGTTGCAGGGCCTGATCGCGGCCATGCCGCGCAATACGCTGCCCAGCGAGGCCGACCTGCACCTCAATATTCCAATCCTCCTCTTCACCCTGGCCGCAACGACGATCGCCGGTCTATTGGCTGGTTCCGCTCCCGCCTGGTATGCATCGCGCGTCGATCCCGCCGAGACGCTCAAAGAGGGCGGACGCGCGGGAACCAGCGCCGGCAAACACTTTCTGCGGCGAATTCTCGTGATCGGCGAGTTCGCTCTCGCTCTTGCCCTGCTGGCAGGCGCCGGCCTGACCATTCACAGTTTCTGGATTCTCGCTCATGTCGATCTTGGCATCAGGACCGATCATGTTCTGACGTTTTTCTTGCCGGTTCCGGAGACTCGTTCCAAAGATCCTCAAGTCATCTCCGCCTACTACCGCGATATTCTTGCCCACGTCGCTGCCGTCCCCGGCGTGCAACACGCCGCGGCAATGACGGGAGAACCGCCCTACGGTGCAGGGTTTGGCATGCCGTTCATGCTTGAAGGCGGCCAGACTTATGCAGATCCATCGCAACGCCCGGGCACACGATTCGGCATGGTGACACCGGATTACTTCAACACGTACGGCATCCAGCTGATCTCAGGGCGTAGCTTCACCGATCAGGACACAGCTGCAACCGTCAAAGTAGCGCTGGTTAACCAGGACTTCGTACACAAATATCTGAAAGGCAAAGACCCACTCCGTCAGCGCGTGCTCGTCGAAGAGCTGATTCCCGGTGTTACCAAACTGGGCGGATATATTCCATGGCAGATCGTCGGCACCTACCACAACGTCCACACTGCCGATCAGCGAGATGAAAACCCGGAGATGCTCATCCCCTTCTACCAGATCCCGTGGCCCCAGGCAGGCGTTGCCGTGCGCACCTCAGAGAATCCCTCCACGATGCTGAACAGCATCTCCGCCGCTGTGCATCAGGTCGACCCTACCGTAGCCCTCGCCGAGCCCAAGACTCTTGATCAAGTCGTCGAAGAATCCATGGCCGACCAGCGATTCACGCTCATCCTCTTCAGCAGTTTCGCGGTCGTTGCCCTCTTCCTGGCGGGCCTTGGAATCTACGGCGTCATGTCGTTTTCCGTGGCCCAGCGAGCGCACGAGATCGCGCTTCGCATGGCTCTGGGCGCCACGCGCGACCGGGTCGTCGGGCTGATCATTCGTGACGGAGTGCTGCTTGCAGCCATCGGGCTGGGGCTGGGGCTGGTCGGCGCTTACTTCGTCGGCCGCGCCATGCAAAGCCTGCTCTTCGGAGTGCAGGCGCTCGACATCACCGCATTCATCTCGGTGGCGGTCGTGCTGCTTGCCGCCGCCATCCTGGCCTGTTTCCTACCGGCAAGGCGAGCCGCATCGGTTTCGCCGATGAGCGTGCTGAGGACAGAGTAGAGTTGGGATGGAGTCAGGCCGTCCCTCCGGAATACAGGATGCCCGGCAGGCAATCGATTGGAATTTCAGCGCACGCTACTGCAAATTGGGAGGAGTACTGCCGGCAGGTTGGGCCTTCGATTGGGGCGGCTAGTGGGGATCGAACCCACGACATCCTGAGCCACAGTCAGGCGTTCTGCCTCTGAACTATAGCCGCCATTTACCCTATCGATTGTAGCATCGAACAAGAGGGCGACCTTCCGTGCCAACTCCTCCTGCATGACCCCGATCCGAGCCAAAACGCCGCCAGGGCAGGGCTCGCGGCCCGATGACCCACCCACCGGCATTGTGGAGAACGACCGCTGGACCAAGGGTGCGTGGATCTTCCGCGACCGGACGCTGGAGCAGCTGGAGATCCTTCTGGACGAAGCGTTTCGCGTGCCCGGCACCGGCATCCGTTTTGGAATCGATGGAATCATCGGGCTGGTTCCAGGTCTGGGCGACGTTGCTGCCGGCCTTCTGTCGCTGATCATCCCTCTTGCCGCGTGGATCCGCGGCGTGCCGTATGTCGCCCTGATCCGAATGGCGGTGAACATCGGCATTGGCGTCCTGGTGGGCTCGATTCCACTGCTCGGCGATATCTTCGACATCGCCTGGAAAGCAAACCGCCGCAACTATCATTTGATGCGGCGGCATTTGGGCGAACCGCGCACGCACACCTGGCGCGACTGGGGATTTCTCCTGCTGCTGGCCGGGGTCCTGGGACTCCTCTTTGCGATCCCGGTGGTGCTGATCTTGTGGCTGCTGAACTGGCTCTACCGGCTATAGGTTTTGCCGTACGGGCCGACGGATCCGCATGGTACCGGCCGGCGCTCAATCCAAAGAAAAGCCGGTCCGGGATACAATCAAAGGAGTTGTCGGGGCGTAGCGCAGTCTGGTAGCGCATCTGCTTTGGGAGCAGAGGGTCGGGGGTTCGAATCCCTCCGCCCCGACCATCGCAAGGGGTTGAGCCTTCCTTGGCTCGCTGGCGGCCTCTTCACTGCACAATCAGGTTGACGGCTCTCCCTGCTTCAGAAGATTTCGCCGCGCGCGGGGAGCTTCAGCGTGAACCCGCCCCTGCAGGAGTAAGCATTTTTCCCTCCTTGCTCTCGGCTTTCGCTCCGTCCCCAAGATTTTTGAAGCACAGGAACCAGTCGACGCAACGGATGGAAGGGTCTTTGGATTCGACCCGCTCTTTGGCCGCGCCGCACGAGCCAGGTGGGGGCACAATCACTTCTTCTCCGGGTTTCCAGTCTGCCGGTGTGGCCACGCCGAACTTGTCACTCGTCTGCATGGCGATGAGGAGGCGTTTGATCTCTTGGAAGTTGCGCCCGTTGCTCAGGGGATAGTAGAGCATGGCCCGCACCGTACTCTCGGGGTCGATGAAAAACACGGCGCGAACGGCTTGCGTCGTACTTGCAAAGGGCTGCAGCATGCCATATGCGCGGGCAACGTCCATGGTGAGGTCAGAGATGACGGGAAACGTAACCTCCACATCGCGATGCTCGCGGAACACCACCTTCTCGCGAATCGTCCGCAGCCAGGCGATGTGGCTGAAGGTGCTGTCGATCGATAGTCCCAGAAGCTCGCAATTCAACTGGCGAAACTCCTCGTGCATCGATGCGAAGGTGATGAACTCCGTTGTACAGACGGGCGTGAAGTCGGCTGGATGGCTGAAGAAGATGACCCACCTGCCTCTGAAGTCGTCTGGAAACCGGATTCTTCCTTGCGTTGTTTCTGCTTCGAAAGGTGGAGCCTCTTCGCCAATCATTGGAAGGTGATTCCCGATGTCAGACATTTTTCCTCTTATTTTTGTGCAGTGAGGACAGGCCTTCCGGAGGGCGGATTAACCTGTGCGTTGAGAAAGTCTGTCAGGTCGTCGACGTCCTGCTGGGTGCCAGACATGGGCGGCATGAAGCGACGATAGGGCGAGTCGGGCTTGTTTTCATGCAGCATCACGATGAAGTTGCGGATGTTGGCGCGATCTCGGCCCTCGAGAAGCTGCCGCAAGGGACGATAGCCGTCGAGAGTGTGGCAGGAGCCGCATTCGCCGCGGAAGATGGCCTCGCCGCGCGAGTAGCTGGAGTTAGACCCGTTCCAAACCCAATTCGAATGCGCCAGGTAGCCTTCGGTGTTGATGCGGTCGATGGAAGTCACGCGAACGCCATTCGAGTACATCCAATGGCCGATTACATAAGGTTTGCGCAGCATCTCACGGCTGTACTCACCGGCGCCGGTGGCCATGAGCGCCAGCAGCAGGAGGGCCATGGCGTGCGAGAGATTAAAGTCGATGGGGTTGCGATAGGCGAGGAAATAGGCGACTCCGATGATGGTGGCCGAGGTGATGATGATGATCAGGGCCATGCGCGTAACGGTGGAGAATGTGCCGGCGTTGATGGTGTCGATGCCGAGGGTGAGCAGCGCCCGCTGCGACTCCGGAACCATGAAGAGGTACCACATGAGCAGGAAGGGAGTCGCGACGAATGAGGGCACGAGCCACTTGACGCTCCACTGGACGAGGCTGGTTTTCACCGCGGGGCTCTGGTCGCCGTCGATCACGCTGGAGGTGACGAGCGCCCAGATGGCGGCCAGCGATGCGCAGACACAGCAACGCAGGAGCAGACTTGGCCAGTAGGTGGGATTGAAGAACGCATTCCAGAATTTGCTGGCTTCGTTGCCTGTGCCGGCGACCGAAAGCCAGGTGTTGCCCGGCGTCAGCATGAAGGTGAGAATGCCGTTGATGATGGCCAGGGTACAGAAGGACGAAGCTGCGTAGACCCAGCCGACGGTGAGGTGCAGCTTGGGATCGATGCGGTCCCAGGTGTAGTAGTAGACCGCGATGGTGGTCAGCTCGATGAGGAAGAAGACCCACTCGATCGCCCAGCCGAAGACGAAATTGTGAATCAAGGTGCTGGTAGCCTCGGGGTGAGTGAGGCCAATCGCAAACCAGATGCCGACGCCGGAGACGGTGCCGTAGATTCCAGTCACCTGGAGGAAGAACTTGGAATGGCTGGCGAGTTGCTTGAACCAGGCATCAGCGATCTTCTTGTCGCCCATGCGCAGCGCTTTACGCTCGGCCATGGGAAGATAGAGGCCACCGCCCACGGCGAACTGCGAGATCATGACGTGAAAGATGGCGATGATGCCGATGACCCAGCCTGAGCCAAGATGCGGGATGTACCAGAAGGGATAATTCATTACGAAGCTCCAATGGAGAGTGAAAGAGAGACCCGGTGCCTCACCGCACGGTCCAGTAACCGACCAGCGTGGTGGCGACCAATGCGAAGACCGCCAGCAATCCGAAGTAGTGAGCGGCACGGGCGCGGCGGCCCGTCTCGCTTTCCTTGTCGTAGAACGGAATCAGGATCCAGAGAACGATCCCGAGGGTGAAGATGAGGATCCCGGCAATCTCGCCCGCTTCGCCGGGCAGGAATGAGCCGAGCAGCTTGAGCATTTCGAAGGGACTCATGAAGTACCACTCGGGATGAATGCCCATGGGCGCCGGCACAAGCATGTCTGCCTGCCGGCCGAGCGACCATGGAAAGACGGAAGCCAGCAGGGCGAGAATATTGAGCGAGATCAGCCACATCGCCAAGTCTTTGCGCAGGAAGTTGGGGAAGAACGGCATGGATTTACGCTGAGCCGCGGGCCTCAGCTGCTCAGAGGGGGGAATGGCATTGCCGTGGCGCTGCACGAGCCAGAGATGGAACCCGAGCAACGGGAGGAAGATCGCCGGCAGGACAACGACGTGGAGGGCAAAGAAGCGTTGCACGGTAAACTCGTTGACTTCGAGACCGCCGCGGAGCATGTTGCCGATGTGCGGCCCGATCCAGGGAATGGCGGCGGGAATCTGCAGACCCACTTTGGTGGCGAAGTAGCTCAGCTCGTCCATGGGGAGCAGGTAGCCCGAGAAGCCGAACACCGAAGCAAGACCGAGCAGCACCATGCCGCTGAGCCAGCCGAACTCGCGGGGCTTGCGATAGGCCTTCATGAAGTAGACCGAGAACATGTGCACAAGGATGGAGAAGATCATCAGGTTGGCCGACCAGGAATGGGCCGAACGGATAAGCCATCCGAAGTGCATCACGAAGGTGATCTGGCGAACCGATTCGTAGGCATCGGCGCCCGGGTGGTAATAGACCAGCAGCAGGACGCCGGTGAAGCATTGCACCAGGAAGAGGAACAGCGAAATTCCGCCCCAGTAGTACCAGAACGATTGGGCGTGCACCGGTACAGTTTTATGGCGCGCAAACGCAGCGAGCTCGGAGAGCCCGAGGCGGTCATCAACCCAGTCGTAAGCCGAAGTTGCGATCGATTTGGAAGTCATCCGTGAAATCCTTGAACGTGATTCGTAAACATGGTCAGGCACGCGATACGTTCACACCGGCATCGCTAACGGCAACCTTGAAGAGTTTGAGCGGTTTGGGCGGCGGACCGCTGACATTGGCACCGGTATAAGCGTTGTAGACGCCGCCATGACAGCCGCAGTGGATCCGGTCGGCTTGGGGCTCGTATTGGACGGTGCAGCCCAGGTGGGTGCAAACCGCCGTCATTGAAATCCAGCGGCCATCTTCGTGGTGGATGAGCATGGCCGGCGCGGAGCCGAACTTGAACATCAGGACGGAGCCGGCGGGAAGCTTCTGGGCATCCTTCAACGTAACCTCGGTGACCGCGGTTGCACTCAATTCCATCTCCTGCGGAGAATCAAGGTAGCGGTAGATGGGATAGGCAAGGGCAGCGGTGTAGCAGAGGCCGGCTGCCCCCGCGGCAGCGAGGAAGCCGCGGCGGGTGTGCTGTTCGCTGGCGGGCTCGGGAACAATGTGCGAAATGTCGACGACTTGACTCATCTTGTTATGCGGCCGGTGAGGCTGCGCCCTCCATGGGTTTCTTTGCCCGCGCCACCACCGACACGAGCCATCCGATGACACCGAGGCTGGCGACAAAGAGAATCAGAAATAAGCCAACCACGGACCAGTTGGTGACCACCGCGCGATCCCACACGTTGTAGCCCTTGCTGAACAGGGTCAGGTCGCGAACGGCGTCGCGATACACGGTGAAAGCAATCTCGACCAGCAGAGCGACGAGAACACCGGCCCACGCGAGCCAGTTTGCGGCGATCTTGGCAAATCCGGCGAAAGCCGCGAGAAGCACCGCGACAACGACCAGGAGCAGCCAGAGGTATCCGCCAAGCGCGTAGTAGCGATAGAAGCCATAGCCCGCTGGAGGCGCGGCAAGCAGCACCTTCACCGACGCGGGCTGGACAGCGTTGGCCCAGAGCCCTGCAAGCAGGTAGACAACCCCGCAGAGCGCGGCGACTTTGCCACCCAGTCCGGCAAGATACTTCTTCTCTTCGATCGTGAAAGTGGAGCGGCCGGAGAGGTAGACCATCCAAAGCCCTCCAATAAAAAGGCCGCCAGCGAGCATCAGCAGCCAGCGCGGCGTGAGAGTCGGGTCGCCGGTGGGCAGAAAGCGGCCGGAAGCCGAGGCGGAGTACATCTCGCGCCAGGCCTCGGGACGCAGCATCAGCGTCATGTTGGTGGACAGAAGTCTCGCCACGAAGCCCGCCAGCAGCCAAGCAGCCAAGCCGGCCGGCCACGCGGTCCTGCCCACCTCCAGCTGCGAAGAGAAGCGATAGAGCATCCGGTACACCAGCATCAGGATGACGATGATGGAGATCCAATACGCTCCGATGAGGACGCTGCTGGTGTAGAGCGCGCGGCCATAAAGCACCTGCGCAAAAAGCAGCGGAGGCACACCGAGATTGATCACGTAGGTCATGACTACGGTGAGCCTGCGCGCCAAAGCGCGCGCGGCAACTTGAGAAAGCGCCTTGCGGGAGAGGCTCAGCAGGACGGCGAGCAGCAGCCCGCCCAGGAGCATCTCGACCGCGACGAAGTGCAGCGCCAATGTGACGATATGCAGCAGCTTGAAGAGCCATATCGGCGCGGGCAGCGGAATGGGGTCGACAGCAGGAAACGATTGCATACGAGCCGAGAAGCCTTTCTTTCCATCCTCGAAAAGGGCCGCCACCGGCCCTGCCTAATCATCTGGAAACTGGAAAATGCCCGGCGCACTGGTGGCGCGAAGCCACGGGCAGCAGGCACCAATCTGGACTAATGCGCTCCACATTTCTGGAACGCTTTACGGTAACGCGAATTCGAGGGCTGCTTCTGTGACAGCGATCACGACAGCCTGCGCAGGCCTCTGATTTGGTTTGCGCCTTTGATTGCGCGGCGAACACTCCCTTCTTGTCTTCGGCGGAAGGCCGCATTCTCTTTCCTTGTGCAGGGGAATTTCTAAAAAAACGGGTCCTCAAGTAACGAATCGTCCCGCCGACGACTTTTCTTCAAAGAATGCCCCTGAGAAGGACAGCCGCAACAATGAGATTTCACCGTGAAACGGCCCGATGGCTCCTCGTCTTCTACGTCGCCGCTGGCCTTGCCGCGGCAGCCCAGGAGCCTCCGCTGACTCTCCGGCAGGCGATCGAGCGGGCCCTGAGCGCAAGTCCCGCAGCCAGGGAGGCAGCCGCAGATGCCCAATCAGCAAGAGCCGATGCATCCCTTGCACGGACGCAGCTGTTGCCGCAACTGAACATCACCGAAGACATCTCGCGGGGTGACGATCCGGTATATGTCTTCGGCTCCAGGCTGCGACAGCAGGCGTTTACCCAGGCCAGTTTTGCCCTGAACGCGCTCAACCGCCCGCAGCCGATCGGCGACTTCGTCTCGCGGTTCTCCGGCTCGTGGGTGGCCTTTGACTCGTTGCGGACGCAGAAGAACATTCACAGCGCCGACCTGATGAAGAAGAGCGCGGACTCTTCGGCACAAGCGATGCATCAGAAGATCGAGCTCGACGTGATCGTGGCTTACCAGTCAGTACTCTATGCGGAGCGGCAGATCGCCATCGCACAGCATGAACAAGAAACCGCTGATGCGCTGCTCAGCTCCGTCAGCGAACATGTGAAGGCCGGGCTGGCCGTGGAGTCCGATCGCATGTCGGCGGAAGTAAACGTGGCGGGGCGCAAGCAGGAACTGATTGCCGCGCAGGGCGAGCTGGCCATCGCGTGGGCCGAGCTGGGAACGGCGATGGGGGATCCGGATCTGAAGGAGACCGCGCTGCAGCCGATCGCGCCGCACGATTTCGCGCAGTCGGATCTCAACGAGGAACTGCAAAGCGCCCTCAAAGCGCGTCCGGATCTCGGCGCCCTGAAGGAAGCACAGTCGGCACAGGCGGAAGCGGTCAGCGCGGCGAAGGCCGGCTTTGGCCCGCGGGTCAGCGCCTACGGCAACTGGGAACAGGATCGCCCGACCTTTGCCGGGTCTGGCGGCAATCACTGGGTTGCCGGCGTGCAGGTCAGTATGGATCTCGCTCCTTTCAACAAGCGCGCGCAAGTGGAGCATGAGCTCGCGGCGAAGAATCGCGTGGAGGCGCAGGTGACCGACTATCGCCAGCAGGTGCGGCTTCAGGTGACCCAGGCTCATATTGAGCGGCAGACGGCGCTTCTCTCGCTCCAAACCGCGCAGGCAGCCCTCGATCAATCGGCCGAGAGCCTGCGCATTCTGCGCAACCGGTATGGAGCGGGACTTGCCACCATGACCGACCTGCTGCATGCCGAAGACGCGGAGCGGCAGAGCCAGACCAATTACTGGCATGCCGTCTACAGCAACGCCGTGGCCTATGCGCAACTGCTTTTCGCGACGGGAAGGCTGACGCCCGATGCGGCGGAGGAACTGCAATGAAGCATATTTTGTCTGGATGTTTTCTGGCCGCATCTGCACTGGCAGCCGGCTGCCGCTCAGATGTTGCGGCAAAGCAGGCACCGGTCGAAACCGTGACTGCGCAGGTGGTCGAGAGCCAGTTGCGGCAGCTGCCGGCAAACCTGGGCGCAGTGGGAACGCTGCACGCCCGCGAAACATCCGTCCTTTCCGCGCAGGTGGTTGGGCGCGTCGAGAAGGTCCTGGTGCGCGAAGGGGATCACGTCTCCGCCGGGCAAACGCTGGCGATTCTCGATGACGCCACACTGCGCGCATCTGCCGAGCAGGCCGATGCGGCGGTTGCGGCTGCCGAGAGCCAGCAGGTTGCCGCGAAGACCAACGCCGATCTCGCCGCCAGCACCCTTGCGCGCTATAAGCAACTGCAGGAACAAAAGAGCGTAAGCGCGCAGGAGATGGACGAAGTCTCGCGGCGAGCCGAAGCCTCGAATGCCCAGCTGGCTGCCTTGAATGCCCAGGCAAACGCCGCCAAGGCCCAAGCCGGCGGCGCGCACGCCATGCTGCAGTATGCACGCATCCGCGCACCCTTTGCTGGAGTGATTACAGCACGAATGGTCGATCCTGGAGCGCTCGCCTCTCCGGGTGCGCCGCTGCTGCAAGTCGACCGGGACGGCCCATTGCAGCTCCAGGCCACAATCGATGAATCGGCCATGTCCGCTGTTCACATCGGCATGAGCGTTCCTGTGCATGTGGATGGGGCACCGATCGCAGGCCAGGCCGGCAAAGTAGAACAGATCGTTCCGGCGGCCGATGTTTCGAGCCACACTTTTCTGATCAAGATTGCGCTTGTCCCGTCGAAGCAGATGCGCGCCGGCATGTACGGAACCGCCGAGATTCCAACCGGGACTCATCCGGCAATTCTGGTTCCCGCTTCAGCGATCGTCCGTCGCGGTTCGCTCTCGTGCGCGTATGTGCTCGACAGCGGGGGTATCGCGCAACTGCGTTACGTGACGACGGGCGCAGCCCAGGGAAGCTCGCTTGAAGTCCTGTCGGGCGTTTCGGGGGGCGAAAAGCTCATCGACAATCCCGCCGATCGCGATTTTGCCGGCAGGCGCATCGAGACGCGCAACGAGGTCCAGCCATGAAGACGGGCGCCGATACGGCCGGGCTGGGTCTTGCAGGCCGGCTGGCACACGCGTTCTTGAATTCGAAACTGACGCCGCTTTTCATCGTCGCGTCGCTGGCACTCGGAGTCTTTGCGGTCGCGATCATCCCACGGGAAGAAGAGCCGCAAATCCTGGTGCCGATGCTCGACATCACTGCGGCAATGCCCGGTGCGTCGCCGGCCGAGGTTGAGCAGCGCGTGACTCTGCCCATCGAGAGCCTTGTGCATCAGATCTCGGGCGTCGAGTACGTTTACTCGACATCGAGCCCGGGGCAGAGCCTGGTGATCGTGCGGTTTCTTGTGGGTACGCCGCAGGAAGACGCTCTGATCAAGGTCTACAGCAAGCTTTATTCGAACTTCGATCGCATGCCTCCGGGGGTTTCGCAGCCGATCATCAAGGCGCGCTCCATCGACGATGTGCCCATTCTCGCGCTCACGCTCTGGGGGCAGCACTACAACGCCTACCAGCTTCGCGCGATCGCCGACGAGATTCAGTACAACATTAACCAGATCTCCGATGTTTCAGAAACCAGCGTGATTGGCGGGTTGCCACGCACGCTGCGCGTCATACTCGGCGCGGCAAAGCTGGATGCGTACGGCCTGTCTCCGATGACGATTGTCGGGCGGCTGCAAGCGGCGAACGCAGGTCTGCAGGCGGGCAGCTTCGCCGAGAATAACGCCGAAGTTCGCGTCGATGCAGGCAATCTGTTCACCAGCAGAAAGGACCTGGAAGGCGTTGTGGTTTCTGCCGACCACGGCCGGCCGGTTTACCTGGGCGACGTGGCCGATCAGATCATCGATGGACCCGCGGAACCAACGGACTACGTCGTCTACGGCACGACAAGCGCAGGGGGGACGGCGACCGGCCAATATCCGGCGGTAACGATTACGGTTGCGAAGCGCAAAGGGACGAATGCCACAGACATCGCCAACACCGTTCTGAAGCGCGTAGGCGAGATGCAGGGTACGACGATCCCGGGAGACGTGACCGTCACCACAACCCGCAACTACGGTGATACCGCCAAGGCAAAGTCCGACGAGTTGCTCGAGCACCTGCTTCTGGCCACGCTCTCGGTTACGTTCCTGATTGCGTTATTTCTCGGCTGGCGTGAGTCGGGAGTGGTGCTGCTGGCTATCCCTGTCACTCTCGCGCTCACCATGTCGATCTTTTACCTTCTCGGCTACACCATCAACCGCGTGACCCTGTTCGCGCTGATCTTCAGCATCGGCATTCTCGTGGACGACGCCATCGTGGTGGTGGAGAATATGGTGCGGCACTTCCGGCTCCCCGAGAACCAACGCCGCTCCTGCAGCGACGTCACTGTCGAAGCCGTAGCCGAGGTCGGCAATCCGACGATTCTGGCCACTTTCGCGGTGATCGCCGCGGTGTTGCCCATGGCGTTTGTGCGCGGGCTCATGGGCCCCTATATGCGGCCCATTCCGGTAGGCGCATCCGCGGCCATGCTTTTCTCGCTGATGGTGGCCTTCGTTGTCTCGCCGTGGGCGGCGATGCGACTGCTGGGCAAGCACCTGGGCGGAGCGAGGGTTCTCGAGCCCGAGCGTGAGAACTGGCGAACGCGAATCTATCGCAAAGTGATGTCGCCGCTTATCGCTTCAAAGCGGAACCGGCTCATCTTTTTTGCCGGCGTCGCCCTGCTCCTTCTCCTCTCGGTTGCGCTTGTCCCTCTGGGATGGGTGCGGGTGAAGATGCTTCCCTTCGACAATAAGAGCGAGTTCCAGGTGGTGATCAACATGCCCGATGGCACGCCCCTGGAGCAGACCGCGCGGGTGGCGCAGGCGCTGGGGAATGAATTGGCCAGGCAGCCGGACGTGCTCAACTACCAGGAATATGCCGGTACTTCGGGTCCGTATAACTTTAACGGGCTGGTGCGCCACTACTACATGCGCCGTATGCCCAACCAGGCCGATATTCAAGTGAACCTGGTGCCAGCGAAGGATCGACACGATCAGAGCCATGCGATTGCCAAGCGGCTGCGGCCCCTGCTGGCGGCCATCGGCAATCCATACGGCGCGCGCATCCAGGTCAGTGAAGTCCCGCCCGGACCGCCGGTCATTCAGACGCTGGTGGCGGAAATCTACGGCCCCGATCTCGACGGCCAGGTTCGCGTCGCTCAGGAGATCAAATCGATCTTTCAGCATGCGGCGGGAGTTGTCGACACAGACTGGTACGTGGAAGATCCCGAGCCGCGTTTGACCATGCGCGTGGACGAAGTGAAGGCGGCACAAGCTGGCATCGCGGTTGAGGATGTCGCGCACGCACTGGCGCTAGCTTCTTCGGGAATGCAGGCAGGGATTTTGCATGATGGCGATTCCCGCGAGCCCATTCCGACAGTGGTGGAAATGGCTCGTCCGGACCGCTCGTCCGAGCAGGCTCTGGAGAATATCCGCCTGCGCGGTGCGAATGGCTCCATGGTCTCGCTGCGGGAGCTGGTCATTGTGGATCACGAGACCATCGAGCGAAGCATCTATCACAAGAACCTCAAGCGGGTTGTGTATGTGACTGGCGACGTCGCCGGAGCCGAAGAGAGCCCTGTCTACGCGATCCTCAAAATGAACAAAGAGCTGGATCGCCTGACCCTCCCCGCCGGCTACACACTCACCCGCTATAACGCCGTGCAGCCCGAATCCACCGATCATTACTCGATGAAATGGGATGGCGAATGGCATATCACGATTGAAGTGTTTCGTGACTTAGGTTTGGCCTTCGCCGCGGTTCTCATCCTTATCTATGTCCTGGTGGTTGGCTGGTTCCGCTCTTTCCTTGTGCCGCTCATCATCATGGCTCCTATTCCGCTGACCCTGGTTGGCATTCTCCCGGCGCATGCTCTGCTGGGCGCATTCTTCACGGCCACATCGATGATTGGGTTTATCGCCGGCGCGGGGATCATCGTCCGTAATTCGATCATCCTTGTGGATTTCATTGAGCTCCGCCGCCGCGAGGGCGCGCCGCTCGCCGAGGCCGTCATCGACGCCGGCGCGATCCGTTTCCGGCCGATGCTGCTGACCGCGGCCGCCGTCGTGGTGGGCGCGAGCGTGGTTCTTACCGACCCGATTTTTCAAGGGCTTGCTGTATCGCTTATCGCCGGGGCTGTTGCGTCCACCTTTCTGTCGTGGCCGACGATTCCGATTCTCTATTACATGATTCACGCGCACAGTGAATCACACATTACCTGTGAACCCGAAGTTCACCAAGGAGTGGCCCAATGACCGTTGAACGCGGACTACGCCTGATGGCGGGGATCGTGGTCCTTCTTTCGCTCGCGCTGGCGCATTATGTGTCGCTTAACTGGCTATGGTTGACCGCCTTTGCCGGCCTGAATCTTTTGCAATCCGCCTTCACCAACTGGTGCCCGGCAATGGTGATTCTGCGTGCGCTCGGGTTGAAAGACGCGAGTTGCGCAAGCCGGTGATTTGATATGCACGAAAGACGAATGGACGCTTCCCGGGCTTACCGGCTCGACCTGCCGGAACGCACCCACTTCTTACCTCCCGACGAAGTGATTCGCGCCTTGGGCATACGCGCAGGAGATACCGTTGCCGATCTGGGCGCAGGGACAGGTTATTTTGCGCTTCCGATTGCTTCTGCTGTCGGATCCTCAGGCCGGGTCATTGCGGTCGATGCCCAGGAAGAGATGCTCGACCACCTAAGGAAAAAGGTCGCGTCCTCGGCGATATCGGTCATCGAACCCGTCCATGCCGAAGCTGACCGTACGACCCTTGCCGGCAAGGCATGCGACATCGTTTTCCTCGCCAACGTCTGGCACGAGATTGCAGATCGAGAAGCAGCGCTCGCAGAGGCAAAGCGGATCCTCAAGTCGGAGGGTCGCATCGCAATCCTGGATTGGAGGCCGGATGTCGAACCGGAGCACGGCCCACCCCTCGCACACCGATTGACTCTGCCCGGGACGATCGCGGAACTGGTCGCCGCGGGCTTCCGGATTCTCTCGCAGCAGAACATCGGCAAGTATTCCTGGCTGGTCCTGGGAGCTGCCGCGGGCAGCCAAATCCGCAATCTTTCCGCGCCGTGACAAACCAGAAGGCCCCATCCCGCTCACAACCTCTTCATCGACTGATGGATGAGGTTTACCGCGAGATGTACCGATTAGAGGCCGCCCGTCCTGGAGCGGAGATGGGGCTTGCCCTCGCCCTGCTGCGCGCGCGCGTTGCTGCAGATTGCAAGTCCGGGACGGGCAAGGACGCGGCATCGCTGAAGGCGATGTTCCCAATCTGCCTGAAAATGATCGAGGAATCTCTCGATCGCGGCGGCACAGTCGCTTCCCTGCTCCGCGGGGCTTCAGACGCATCTTCGGAATCCTGACGCATTTCGACGGTTTCCCGCGCTGCCGAATATACTGGTCGCATACTTTCTCTGCTATGCGGCCAGAGCTGACAAGAGCCTCGGAGTTACTGCGAAACAATTCACCTGAAGCTGTCGCCGAAGCGATCGGTCTGTTGCAAGACACGGTGTTTTCGTTCAGCATGAAGATGTGCGGCCACCGGCAGGACGCCGAGGACACGTCGCAGGAAGTTCTCTTTCGCTCGCTCAAATACTTGCCAAAGCTCCAGGATCCGGCAGCGCTCGCAGCCTGGCTCTATACGGTAACGCGAAATCGCTGCCATCGCATGCGAGGCGTTGCGGCCGACTCGCCGATGCGAAAGCTGCCCCTGGACGAGCTGATGCCGGATGCGGATGAACTCAACGAGCTTTTGCTCGACGCAGGCAAGTCTCCGGAGGGGAAGCTGCTGCGGGCGGAAGAGCGTCAGCTTCTGCATCAGGCCCTGCTGCGAATTCCTACACCCTTACGGCTGGTCCTTGTTCTCCATGACATGGAGGATCTCGATACGGATCTGGTCGCGCGCATCCTCGATCTGCAGGAAGGAACTGTACGGGTCCGGCTGCATCGTGCGCGACTGGCGTTGCGCAAAGAAATAGCCGTGATCGTCAAGGACGCGAAAGCCGCCGCAGTTCCGCCGAAGAAGACGGTTTCACATCGGAAAGGTTCTGAAGTTCGCCGACGCCCCAAAGAATGCCGCGAGCTTTTTGCCAGTCTTTCTGAATACCTCGACGGGAGGATCAGCCCCGAGATCTGCGACAAGATAAGCGCGCATATGGCCGGCTGCCCGGCTTGCATTGCCTTCCTGCGCGACCTCCGCGGCGCCATCGATCGCTGCCGCTCGATGGAAGTTGCCTGTGATCCCGCCGTCACCTCCCGTCTTCAGGCGCTGCTGACGAACGAGTATCTGCGTCTGGCGGGGAAGCCAGGTGCGGGGGATGAGGCAGGCCGATAGCGGAAGCGAGAGGAAGCGCTTGGTTCTGACCGCCTGGAACCAATTCACCGGTCGGCGCTTCAACCTGGATTGTCGCCCGCGCTCTACCGGTTGGGCCTGGCTTTCGGCTGCAAGTGTGTCGTCTGAGACGAACGTAGATGCATCATGCACACCCGCGCGCCCGGTTCCCTCCGGCTGTCCATTACCGTGGTTTGTCCGTTGATTCGCTTCCCTACGCTCTTCGTTCGTAATTCCTTTTCTGAGTGTTAGCCTAGCCTCCAGAAGCCGCCTAATTCGCGAGGCCGGAAATCCGAAGCATGCAAGGGAGGTTGGATATTCAGCTCGGCCTGAACATCACCGAAACGCAGATCGTCGAAAGCCTGCTCGCGATTCCCGCCTTTATTCCCGTCATATTTTGCCCCGGGTATCTGGTTGGGTGGTTCACCAACCTTCACGACTTCCGTCAACGCTCGCTCGTGGAACGAATCTTCTGGAGCCTGCCGCTTTCGTTGGCGGTGTCAACCATTTCCGCATATGTCGCCGGTAAGTTCTTTTCGCTGTCTGACGCGGTTGGGTTATTTGTGGCGTGCACGGGGTTGTGGCTGGTTGTCATCAGTCGGGAATGGCTACAACTGCGCGGTTCTGGAAAAAAATGGAATGTTGGCTTTCAACCGATGGGTGGAAAGGGTATCGCTCTCGTACTTCTTTGGGTCGCTGGAGCAGTCGTTTCGCTGGTTGATATTGAAGTGGATCATCGCCTTTTCTTGAATGTCTCTCTGCTGGACGAAAGTTATCGAGTCAATTGGACAGAGAGCGTGCTACATACGGGGGTTCCGCCAGCTAACTCGCTGTATTTCTACAAGCACGCAGCGCCAATGCGCAATTATTACTTCTGGTATGTGCTGGGCGCTGTTGTGGCTAAGATGACGCAGTTACAGGTGCGCGCAGTTTTCACAGCAAGCTGCGTCTGGGCTGGATTAGCGTTTGCGGCGGTTATTGGGCTTTTTTTAAAGCATTTCCTTTTGGTCGGAGCGCGCTTACGCCAGCAGTTCTTGCTGACGATCATGATGCTCGCGATCACGGGACTCGATATTTGTGTCGTTCTTTGGAACCTCTTCTTATTCCATATCCCTCCACCAGCTGACCTCGAAGCTTGGTCACGCGACGGAATAGTTAGCTGGCTCCACACTCTTTTTTGGGCGCCACATCATCTTGTCAGTCTGCTTTGCTGCATGTTCGCATTCCTTCTTGCGTGGATGGCTCCAAACTCCACAAAGCGAGGCCAGATTTCAAGCACGATCCTCATTGCGTTTGCGCTATCAAGCGCCTTTGGGTTGTCTATCTACGTGGTGTTCGCGTTTTTCCTGGTCGCAACAGTCTGGGCTGTTCTGCAGATGACGTTTGAACACAATTTGAAAGCACCGTTATATCTCGCTTCAGGGGGCGCCGGTGCGCTCATCCTTCTGATACCGTATCTCCGCGAATTGATCCAAGCGGCGTCCCCGATCAGCGGAATTCCATCAACCGGCCGCGCACCGCTCTTTTCATTTGCCGTTCGGCAGATGATCCCGCCCGATGGTTTACTTGCGACGCGCGTGTTTCAGCACTTTTTCGCAACCCATGCTTTGGCCGCAACGAGCTTTGCAAACCTGCTTCTTCTTGTTCCTGGATACGCTCTGGAGCTGGGTTTCTATCTCATGGTCCTTTTCATGTTCTTGGTGCCTCAGAGTGGTCGCGAATCCCTGACCTCGCCTCAGCGCACTCTGATCATCATCTCGTTAGCGACAATGCCGTTCATGTCCTTTATCCGGTCCGGCGTCTTGCAGACGAATGACTTTGCTTGGCGATCTGCCTTGTTTGTCCAGTTCCCGCTGCTTTTGCTGGGCTCGGAATTGGTGGCTGCCTGGAATGTTGCTGACGGCAAGTGGGAAGTTTCCACTGACGGGTCGAAGTTGCATGGCGCGACACCGCGATGGATGCGGGTCATTGCATCACTCTCACTGGTCATCGGCGTGTTCGGGACTTTTTCTCAGGCTCTGGCGTTTCGCCTTTTGATCCCATTGGGAGACCGCGCGTCGCGCGCTGGTGAAGATCCGAATGCTCGAAGTATGTCACAAAAAGCCTACATTTCCGCGATAGGATTCGCCGCGCTCGACAGAGTTATTCCAGAGGAGGCGAC
>DATJMC010000117.1:0-5251 GCA_035508975.1 Occallatibacter sp. | reverse complement strand
GTGTTGGTGTCCACGCTGAAGGCGGTGATGTCGCCCACCGGCCGCCACAGGCCGGGAGTGGTGGGATCGGGGCAGGGAAACGCCGTGCTCTGGGTGGTGGAAGCGTTCACCATGTCCCCTGCGGCGTTTGTCTGTGGCATGTACTTATCGAGCACATAGAGGTAAGACCCGGTCGAGCTGAAGCCGAAGCGGGTCGAGCCCGTTCCCTGGCTGGTGTAGGACTGCTGGAAAGCCAGGTTGCCCCCGCCGCCAATCGAGAAAATGGAGATGTTGGCGCCCGAATACGTGACGTTACCCGAGGAGTCCGTCGAAGGCGATCCGGCATTGAGCACGTAAATGTACCGCGACGTGGCCGTAACCAGGGCGCGGACAGGATACGTTCCTCCTGAGCCGTATGGGGAGCCGTGAACGCCGGTGAGATTGCCGGTATTGTTGGAGATCTGGAACGCGCCGATCTGGTTGTACTGACTGCCGGTCACGTATAGAAAGGCGGTGGTGTAATCAACGCTGCACGATGTGATGGCGAAACATAGACCGAGGGATACAGCCAGGGCCAGAGTAATCTGGCCGAATTTCCTGAACTTCATGCGCTTCCTTCATCCTGGCGTGGGATAGACGCAACCAGGCAACTGGATCGGGATCGCTCCCGTTTTTGAATTGTAAAAGTTATGAGCGCTTTCGGCTATAGCAACAGGGTGTAGGGGGTAGGGTTCAGGGTGTAGAGTGCGGTGTCGTTCTGAAAGTGATGGCAGGCCGGCGCCTGCTCTTTTCCCTATTGCCCTGAACGCTATACCCTACCCCCTACACCCTGCCTTTCACCTACCACACCACGCAGGGATGTTCCGGCATCATCGGCTGGCCCTTGTGGCAGCCGAAGGCCTTGCCGAACTCGTCGAAGTTCTGCACCGCCCCGTTGGCTCTGAACATCCCCGGCGAGTGAGGATCGGTGCGCGCCGAGACGCGCGAGTACTGCTCCGTCCGGTTCTCGCACCAGATCTGCGCGAAAGAGATGAAGAACCTCTGCGCCGGCGTGTAGCCGTCGATCTTCCGGGTTGCGGCATCGTCTCCTTCGCTGGCCAGCACGCTCATCAGCGCCCTGTAAGCGATCCGCAGCCCGCCGTTGTCGGCGGTATTCTCGCCGAGCGTCAGTTTGCCGTTCAGCTTTTGGCCGGCGACCGGCTCGAAGTTGCCGTACTCATTCACTTCGCAGCTGGTGCGCTCCTCAAAGGCCGCGCGATCCGCCGGAGTCCACCAGTTGTTGACGTTCCCCTTGGCATCGTACTTGCTGCCCTGGTCGTCGAAGCCGTGCGTCATCTCGTGCCCGATAACCACGCCGATGCCCCCGAAGTTGACCGCCGGGTCCTTCGAAAATTCAAAGAACGGTGGCTGCAGAATGCCGGCCGGGAAATTGATGTCGTTATTGCTTGGCTGGTAATACGCATTCACCGTGGGCGGCGTCATCGACCATTCCTTCTCGTCCACCGGCTTGCCCAGCTTGTTGATCTCGTAGTCGATCTGAAAAGCGGCGGCGCGATGCAGGTTCCCAATCAGGTCGTCGCGCTTCACTTCGAGCTTCGAGTAGTCGCGCCACTTCTCCGGGTAGCCGATCTTCTCCCGGAAGGCGGCCAGCTTGGCTTCCGCCTGTTCCTTGGTTTCCGGCGTCATCCATGGCAGCGACTGGATATCCTCGTTCAGCGCCTTCTCCAGAGCTGCGACCAGCTTCTCCATGCTGGCTTTGGCCTGCGGCGGGAAATTCTCCTTCACCCAGTCCTGTCCCACAGCCTCGCCCAGCGCGCGGTCGGTCAGTGAGGTGCAGCGCTTCCAGCGGGCCGTCTGCTCGGCCTGTCCCTGCAGCGTCTTCTCGAAGAAGCCGAAATTCAGGTCCACGTATGGGCTCGACAACCACGGCGCTGCCGAATTCAGCGCGTGGAAGCGAAGATAGCTTTTGAGGCTGTCCAGGCTCTGGTCCGCGATCACCGCATTCATGGCCTTGAAGAAATCCGGCGTGCCGATATTCAGCTCAGCCAGTGTCGGCGACGGCGTATTCGACAGGTAAGCGGTCCAGCTGAACTCCGGAGCCAGCGTGCTCAGGTCCGAGAAGGGAAGCAGGTGGTAGCGCTTCGCCGGGTCGCGCAGCTCGACCCGTGGCGTTGACCCCTTGGCGAGCGCGGTTTCGATCGCGAGCACGCTGTCGGCTTCCGCGGCCGCTTTCTCGTCGTTGTCGCCGGCCAGCTTGAAGAGCGCAACCGCGTATTCCTTATACTGCTCGCGAATTTTCGTCATCCGTGCATCATCCAGCAGGTAATAGTCGCGATCGGGAAGGCCCAGGCCGGCCTGATACACCGCCGCGATCTCCCGCGATGAATTCTTCTCGTCCTGTTCAACGCCGAAACGGAAGAAAACCGGCGTTCCATTGTCGACCTGCAGGCGCGCGACCAGCGCAGCCAGCCCCTGCTTGTCGGAAAGCTTCTCGATCAGGGCGAGGGTGGGCAGCAGCGGCTTGTCACCCAGCTTATCGGCGAGATCGGAGTTCATGCACGCGGCATAGAAGTCTCCGTACTTGCGCTGCAGCGGAGTCTTGGGATCGGTCGCCGCCCGGTTCAGATCCACCCAGAGCAGATACCGGTCGCGCTCGCCCAGCTCGTTAAAGCGGCCCCAGCGCGATTGGTCGCTCGGGATGGGATTGTTCTTGCGCCAGTTGCCGCAAGCATATGCATAGAAATCGACACACGGGTCGACCGATTTGTCGATCGCACTCACATCAAAGCTGTGGATCGGCTTCGGTTCAACCGGGGTGGCGGACTTGTCGGCCGGTGCGACCATGTTTTGAGCAAAGGCGAGACTGCTGCAGAAGATCAGCGCGCCCGCGAAACGGCGAATCGTCATAGTTTTCCTCTGGTAGGCGTGGTCCCTCTCGATGTGCAGAGATGGTCGCGCGCAGACCGAAATCGCGCACGCAGAAAAAATACCACGGCATCGCCGCGGATGGAACGCGATTCATACCCGGTGGATGGCCGGTTGGACCGTCTTCAGAAGATTTTGAGTTGAATGGTCAGATATTTTTTCGGGTTCTGACGGAAGGCATCGATCAATTTGTTGCTGTTCTGGAGCAGATCGTCTGTGTGGTGGTAGAGCGACGGATTCTTCGCCAGCTGCCCGAGCGTTCCTTCGCCCTTGTCAACGCCGCTCAGGATGGAATCGAGGTGAGTCACCGTGTCGTTGACTTTCGCGGCAAACCTGGGATCCTTCGCCATCAGGCCGATGGCCCCCTTGCCGGCATTCACGTCGGCAAGCAGCTTGTTCAGGCTTTCCGATGATTGGCGCAGGTTGTTGTACAGGGTCTCGTCTTTGAGCAGCTTGCCTATGCTGCCGTGGCCCTCGTCAAGCTCCGCTGTGATGTGCTGCAGATGGGCTACCGCATCGTTGGCGCGGTTGTAGAGCGTATCGTCGGCGACCAGCTTGCCGATGGACCCCTTGCCGTTGCTGACCTCGTCAACCAGCTGCTGCAGCTCGTTGAGCGTGGTCACCGCCTTGTTGTACAGCGCCGGATCGTTGATCAACTGCGCGATCGTGCCCTTGCCGCTGTTGAGCGAATCGACCAGGTTGTCGACCTTTGCCAGGATCACGTTAAGCTGCTCGATCGTCCCCTGGCTCGACTTGATGACATCGGAGAGATTGGGAGTCTCGTTCGTCTTGAGCTCGGCTCCGTTCTGCACTGCAGGGCCGGTGGCAAACTTGCTGTCGATATTCACGACCGTGTCGCCCAGGACACCGATGGTTTCCAGGCTGCTTTTCGAGTCGGTGTGAAGGCCGGGAGAATATTGTTTTCCCACCTTCATGATGACTTCGACCGGCGTGAGCTTGCGCTGGGGCACAATGTGAATGGCTTTGACGCTGCCGATCGTTACGCCCTCAAGGTTGACCGGCGCACCGACCTTGAGCCCTGCGGAGTTTTCAAAGTACGAGACAAGCGTGAGCCTGCCGCTCAAAAAGCTGCCGCCCGTGTTTCCGGACATGAGGAAGACAAGCGCAGTCAGGGTCGCCAGCGCCACCAGGACCAGCACACCGACCTTAAGTTGAGACCACTGGACCTGCTGCTGGCTCGGCAAGGACTCCCTCGGGAAAACGATCTTGTGGAACGAACAACTGCTCTGGCAGTGAGCATACCAAACCGGTCATTCGAAGTCGCGGCAATCTCATCTTTCGATGCGCGGCCGCGGCGGCCTGGTACAGAAAATGACAGCCGTTCTTCTCGTCCGCCTGTTCCGTTTTAGCACGCGCAAATAATTGCACCGATCACTCTCAAAGCGATGCGTTCTCAAAATCGATCAGTTCTCAAGATGAACCGCAGCCATGGCAGTCGTCGTGCTATGGGTCAGGGAAAGAGAGATGTGGCGCACTCCCAACCGGGCGGCAATCTCTCCGGCGCGTCCCGTGAAGTACAGGTTCGGCCGGTGGCCGGGCTCGCGGCGCACCTCCAGTTCCTTCCACGTGACGCCGTGCTGGATGCCGGTGCCGAGCGCCTTGGCGCCTGCTTCCTTGGCGGCGAAGCGCGCGGCAAAACTTTCGGCGCTGTTCTTCTTGCCCAGGCAATAGGCGATTTCCCCCGGGGTGAAGATCCGGGAAAGGAATCGGTCGCCAAAGCGGGCAATGGACTCCGCAATCCGGTGGATCTCAACCATGTCGATGCCGGTTCCGACGAGCATGAGGGGAAAATACATCATTTTTGCAGGCGAATGTAAGCAAAGAGAGTGCGCCCCGGGGCAAAGTCCCAGTGCGGGACAGTTAACGAAATGGCCGCCCGGTCCGATCAAGCATGTGTGCGTGATGGTTACGAATCCGGCGAGCCCGTTGGTTGGATGCTGCGGCTGACTGCGCTGAGTCCCGAGGACCCGGCGAGGACAGTGCGCGTCCTCACCGGCGCTCTGCTCGCCTGCGGCGGATGGGTGCTGACGCGTACCGACGAAAAGGGCTTTGCCGCTCTGGATTTCGAGTTTGCGCGCGCCGCCTGCGTGGAGGTTTACGCTGTGCTCATCGGCTGCGGCCTGGAGCTGAGCCGCGACTCCCACCTCAGGATGGCCGAGCTCTGCCACTGCACCCGGAACCTGATCGAAACCCGGGCATTCGACATCGCGCGCGTGGATCTGGTGGTTTACGACAACAGCGAAAGGCCTTCCCATGACGAGTCGCCCTCGTTGCTCCCGGGCTGACACGCGCTTCACCCCGCCCCAGCGCTTCAGCCGCCCCCAGG
>DATJMC010000116.1:0-24955 GCA_035508975.1 Occallatibacter sp. | reverse complement strand
GGAGCTTCTTCAAGGAATTTCTCGGCGGCTTGCTTGAATTTTTTGCCTTGTCGTCGGGTCTCCTTTTGAAGAAGTCCGGCGTGCGCCTTCCCGCGCAAGGCTAAATACCAATCTTCAGCGAAGTCCTTCGCCCGGCCGAGGCTGTCTTCGTGCGTTGAGACGCGCCAGTTGCGCCCGTTGAGGAATGTCGAGCACTGCCAGTTGTCGCTGTTCTCGCGGCGGTAGATATTAACCTTGCCGCCCAGGATTTTGTGGGTTTCTGATTTAGGTTTTGGGCTTTCTAAGGACTCGGACATTGGTAGCTCCTTTGCGCCTCAGGAATGCCGTGCACATGTGTAATTGTGTAACAGGTGTGGAAGGAAAAGTAAAGTTACATATTGTTGATTTTAATGCTGTTATATATGATTTAGCTGGATTTTAAGTCCGCTGCGTCTGCCGATTTCGCCATCCGGGCATATCGTTTCGCTTACTGGTTCCTTCTTATGATAGCTTCCCCGTCGTGAAGCAGATGCTCAGGGACGGCAAATGCGGATTCCCTTGCCTCCTCACGCCATGTCGCGCTCGGGACATCAAACGAAACCGATTTTCCACGCATCTCTTAGCGGATTTGTTAGGATTCGCTTCGATCTTGATTCTTTTCGTGGAGCCCCTCCTGTGCGCGCTACTCTGACCCTCGGGTTGCTCTCTTTTTGCTGCCTGCCTTGTTGCTTCTCGCAATCGAACCTGCCCGCGGCGGCTCCAGCCACTACGGAGCAAATCAAGGCAGCCGCGGCAATGCCGTTTCGGAATCCCAATCTTTCTATTGCGCAGCGGGTCGACGATCTTGTTGGGCGGCTCACTCTGGAGGAGAAGGTTTCGCAACTGATTGATCGTGCGGCGCCGATTCCCCGTCTCGACATTCCAGCGTACAACTGGTGGAATGAAGGACTGCACGGCATCGCGCGTTCCGGCTACGCGACGCTCTTTCCCCAGGCGATTGGGAATGCCGCGACCTGGGACGCTCCCCTGGTCCAGCAGATTGGCACTGTGGTTTCAACGGAAGCGCGCGCCAAGTATAACGATGCAATTGCCCACGGCAACCATGAACGGTACTTCGGACTCACCGTCTGGTCTCCTAACATCAACATCTTTCGCGATCCCCGCTGGGGGCGGGGGCAGGAAACCTATGGAGAAGACCCGTTTCTGACCGCGCATCTAGGCGTGGCTTTCGTGGAGGGGATTCAGGGCGACGATGTGCACTACTTGCGCGCGATTGCCACTCCCAAGCACTACGCAGTCCACAGCGGACCTGAATCGACGCGCCACAAGGTCAATATCGATCCCAGCGAACATGATCTATGGGACACCTACCTGCCGGCATTCCGCGCAGCCATCACCGAAGGCAAAGCCGACTCGATCATGTGCGCTTACAACAGCGTGGATAATGTGCCTGCATGCGCAAGCAAGATGCTGCTCGGCGATATTCTGCGCGGCGACTGGGGCTTTCAAGGATTCGTGACGTCAGACTGCGGAGCGATCGACGACTTCTCGCAGCCGAACGGCCACCATTACTCGAAAAACCACGAGACTGGCTCCGCGGCGGGCGTTCTCGGCGGGACGGATACGAATTGCGGCACGGCCTATCTCGCGCTGACCGACGCGGTTCATCACAATTTGATTTCCGAGTCTCAAATCGATGTTTCTGTGAAGCGCCTGTTCACGGCGCGGATGAAGCTGGGCATGTTTGATCCACCGGGAAAGGTTCCTTACGCATCGCTGCCCTTCTCGGTTGTGAACTCAGTCGAAAACGCGGCGCTGGCGCTGCGGGCTTCGCGCGAGTCGATGGTTCTGCTGAAGAATGCAGAGCATTTCCTGCCTCTCAAGCCGGATGCGGGCAGAACGATCGCGGTCGTCGGGCCGCTGGCAGCCTCCCGCATCGCGCTCGAAGGCAACTACAACGCAATTCCTATTCATCCGATTCTGCCCATCGACGGGATCGATGCGGAATTCGGACACAGCCACGTGCTTTATGCGCAGGGATCGCCTTACATCATGGGCGGCGAAGTGCCGGTGCCGCGCACGATGCTGCGCGCCGCGACCGACTCAACCGTCGAAGGTCTGCAAGGCGAGTACTTCGGGCATCCGGGATTCGAAGGAGCGCCTGCGATGCTGCGCCTCGATAAGGAACTCGATTTCGACTGGGCCTACGCGAATCCGGTTGAACCCGCCGACACCACGCGGCAGGCATTTGCCGTTCGCTGGACGGGCGCAATCGTTGCCCCGGTCGCCGAAGCCGATAACTTCGATGTGCGGCTTCCCTACTGCTATCCTTGCGACGGCAAATTGAAATTCGCGATCTACCTCGACGGCAAGGCTCTCGAGCCACAGCCGCCAGCGGATCAGGCGCCCGGCCGGCTGCCTCCCAGCGGACGGAATTTCGGGGCGATACAGCATTTCGCAATTCCCTTTGCCGACACCAAGCCTCATGCGCTTCGTATCGAGTACACGCAGACCGGACGAATCACCGGGGCAGGGCTCGTCTTTGAATGGAGCCCGCGTCACGAATTGCTACAGGACCAGGCGGTGGCGGCGGCGAAAAAAGCGGACGTCGTTGTCGCGTTTGTCGGGCTTACCGCGCGCCTTGAGGGCGAAGAGATGCGCGTCAATGCCAAGGGCTTCGCGGGCGGCGATCGGACCGACATTGTGCTGCCCGATGTGCAGCAGGGGTTGCTCGAAGCGATCGCCCAGACGGGCAAGCCTATGATTGTCGTCCTGCTCAATGGCAGCGCTCTCGCCGTGAATTGGGCCGAGCAAAATGCGAAGGCAATCGTCGAAGCCTGGTATCCGGGACAGTCCGGAGGGCAAGCGATCGCCGAAACCCTGAGCGGGAAGTACAATCCCGGGGGACGACTGCCAATCACGTTCTACACGGGCATCGATCAACTGCCTCCGTTTGACGATTACTCGATGGCGAACCGGACTTACCGCTACTTCAAGGGCAAGCCTCTTTTTGCATTCGGCGACGGGCTCAGTTACACAACCTTCGCGTATTCCAATCTCAAGCTTTCGACCAAAGAGCTGCATGCCGGAGGCTCTCTCACGGTAGAAGCCGATGTGAAGAACACCGGCGCGACGGCAGGAGACGAAGTTGCCGAGTTATATCTGCGCCCGCCGCAGACCGCCATCTCGCCAAAATTCGAGCTGGCCGGCTTCGAACGCGTTCATCTGGAGCCGGGCCTTTCAAGACACCTCGTGTTTCAGGTTGATCCGCGGACGCTTTCCCAGGTTGATGAAAAGGGCATGCGGGCGGTGGTTCCCGGCCGCTATGAAGTTTTTCTTGGGGGCTCTCAACCCGATGGCGACGCGGCGCTGGGGGTGCGCGCGCAAGACTTCACCATCGTGGGGACAAAACCGCTCCCGCGCTAAAGTTGCTCGTAGTGCATCGGATATCTACTGGGGGCGTCGGAAGGTAATTCTTTCGCCGTCAAGCTGGTACTCGGCCGAGCAGTCTTCGGCGCCGCAGATCATCGCTTCGCCCGCGCAGAGCTGGCGGCGCGTGATCAAACCCATCGTCCCGCAGCGGGGGCACGACATCACGGCCACATAAGGATTCTGGGCGCTGCCGAGCTTCGTCTGGTTTACAAGGACGAAGACGGTGCCGGGGTCCATGCGTTCGGGGATCCATTCTTCCAAGTACTGCAAATCGGTCGGCATCCTGCCCTCCGAGGTCTGGATTTAGCGGGGCGCCAGTCGATTCTCTTGCCGCCCTCGGGTGGAACACCAGCGAACTGCCATGGCTTACAAAATCCGGGATAGTTCTGATTGCAATTCAGTTTTGACGCCATCGCGGCTTTGCGTCAATCGGAAACACGCGTAATGCCCGTATCGAATGGGGTACTCGGCCTACACACTCTGTGGGATCTATCGGCCCGTCGCTGCCTTCCCTTTGGGATCGGCAGCTGAGTCAATGGCTCGATAGGTTTCGATGTTGCGTAGAATTGCTTCGACGTATTCGCGGGTTTGCGTGAATGGAATGGATTCTACGAACTCATCCATTCCGTGATATGGGCCGGCAGCTTCCCAGTCGGCCACGCGTTCATCGCCCGCATTATATGCCGCGAGAGCGTATTCCTGCACGCCCCCAAATCTGTCGAGCATGTGGCGGAGATAGCGCGTGCCGAGCCGGATGTTCGTCTCGGGATCGAGCAACTGGAACGTCTCGAAATGTGTGATGCCTTCTTCGCGAGCCATGGCGCGTCCAACCGAAGGCAGAAGCTGCATCAGCCCCCACGCATTGGCATAAGAGACAGCGGCAGGATTGAACTCGGATTCCTGGCGAATCAGAGACGCCACAAGGTAGGGATCAAGGTTGTTTTTCGCGGACTCGACCTTGATTGTTTCCCAATAGGGTTCGGGAAAGAGAATGCGCCAGTAGACGAGCGGGATCGCATCGATCGATGCCGTGGCGGCGTAAGGCAGTGCGCGCTTCAACGCCCGCAGCGCCCGATAGGTCTCTCCAAACGAGGCGTAGATCTGTGCTTCGGCCAGCGCGCTCCAGGAACCGGAATCCGGATCGGCGGCAATCTCGCGCGGAATGTATTCATTCATGCCCGCATTGGCCAACAGGCGCGCCTTGGCCAGGTGCTCGCTGTCTTCGGGAAAGCTGTCATCGAGGGGCGGAACATCAGGCGCCTTGATGCTGTCGACCTCCGGCTCCGCGACAGCCACGGTCGTGCCTAGTTCCGATAACCGCTGCCGTGCCATCTGCGCGTAGAAGTAGTGCTGATACGCGCGAACGATGGCGTGGTAGTTGGCCACGGCTTCCGACGGCTTGTGATCCTGCGTTTCGTAGAGACGCGCACGCCAATAAAGCGCGGCCACGGTCTCGGCCGCCGACGGATAGAGCCTGACCTGCTCATCGAAGATCCGTTCGGCGTCGGGATACAACCCCTGCCGATAGCTCAGCCAGCCCGCGCGCCAGTGCGCCGCAGCGGCATTCTTGTTCTGTGGGAAATGGGCAGCAAGGTAGCCGTAGTATTCGATTGCCTTGGGATAGTCGCGAGACAACAAATACATGTTGCCGCTCGAGAATAGTGCCTCAGCAAGCCATGGGCTCTCGGGAAAACGCGTCTCCATCTGGGCGACGATGTTCTGCAACGTGGATTCGTCGTTGCGGCTGCGCGCCAGCTCCATCAGCAGATAGGCGCGTCGAGCACCGTTGTCGTCAGCGGTATCGGGTAGAGCTTCGGCTTCGGCCGTGGTCAGGCGTTTCAGTTTCAAATCGCATGCGGCGGCGGCGACAGCGAAGCCCTGGCGTTCCTGTTCCGGCAGCCCCGGCTGGCGCGCCAGCGCATGATACTGCTCGCCGGCAAGCGCGTAGCGGCCACCGTTGTAATACGCATCGCCAAGGCTGCGAAGCTCGGTCGCGGTCAGCGATGCTTCGGCGCCGCTCGCGGTCAGCTTTGCGCGGGCAATTTCGGCTTCCGGACTGAGCGGATGGGTGAGCAGCACATCCTTATAGATGCGGTCGGCCTCGTCGGCCTGGCCCAGAGCCTGCGCTACTTCGCCGCGTGCCAACTGATAGCCGGGTCGGTCGGCAGCGGGGCTATGCTCCGCCTCGGCAAGCGCGCGCTGCGCACCGGTCGTGTCGTGCATGCCCAGCAGAACGGTAGCTTCGAGTTCCGGAGCCTCCACCACAAAGACGCTGGTGGGATATTTCTGGGCGAATCCGTGCAGTAGAGCTTCCGCACCGGCTTCGTTGCCGGCTTCGTGTTCTGATCGCGCCGAAAGAAAATCCGCATAGTCGGCAAGCACGTCGCTGGCCTGGCGTGCCTGGTGCAGGCTGGACGTAGCCTCAGCGAAGCGGCGGTCGGTGAGGTATGCATGTCCCAAAGCAAGGTATGCGGCGGCGGCGGCATCGCCGGTGTGCTCATGCGCGTACCGGGTCACGCCTTCGTATGCCGCCGGGGTTCGCAGATTGGCAAGCTGCTGGGCCATGGGACGCAGCTCGGCGGATGCAACGAACGCCCGCTTGATGCGGATGGCCCTTGCCGAAGGACGCCGCTTCCGGCGCCTGCTCGAGGCCCTCGTGGTACGTGCGTGAGATTTGCCGGCAGTTTTCTTCGCGCCGGTGGTCTTCTTGGCCGTCGACTTCGTGCCGGTCGATTTCGCAGAGGACGATTTGGGCTGACTTGGGCTGGAGTCACCCGTCTGAGCCGCAATTGGGGCAACCACAAGCAGCGCGCTGAGCAGGCTCGCGAGAAGCCGTGCCGGCAGCACCGCCAAAGAACCAGGTACAAGGAACCTCATAGTTTCAATTTAAGCCGCTTTCGCCTTTGCGCAACAGTCCGGAACCAGTGGCGTTACGGACGAAAGTCACGCATGGGGAAAAGACTGTTCCAGCGGCCCTTCGGTAAGCGGCTCCGGAATTTGGTATCGAGCGGGCACTCCATTACACTGGTAAGAGCACGATCGGAAGGACGATCCCGGGCTTCCCGACGATTTCCCGCAACCAACGCTCATGGCGACCATCCAACCAATTGCAGGAGAGAACGAGCAGCATCCCGACATAGCCCTCGTAGAGCGAGTGCGTGGAGGAGATGTTTCGGCTTACGACACGCTCGTCCGCAAATACGACCGGCAGGTCTTTCGGATTGCGCAGCACATCACGCAGAACCGCGAAGACGCCGAGGACGTGGTGCAGGACGCGTTTTTGAAGGCGTACGAGAAGCTAGACCAGTTCCAGGGAAACTCGAAGTTTTACACATGGCTAGTTCGAATTGCAGTCAACGAAAGCCTGATGCGCCTACGCAAGCGGCGCACCGGCAAGATGGTTTCAATCGACGAGGACGTGGAGACGGACGAAGGCAGTGTTCCGCGGGACCTTGCAGACTGGGCGCCCGACCCGGAGCAGAACTACACTCAGGCCGAACTCGCAGAAATCCTGCGCAAAACGATTCAGGGACTTCCCCAGGGATTCCGCGTCGTTTTTGTGTTGCGCGATGTGGAAGGACTTTCGACGGAAGAAACGGCAGAGACGCTCGGACTGAGCGTTCCGGCCGTCAAGTCGCGACTGCTGCGCGCGCGCTTGCAATTGCGTGAGCGGCTGACGCGTTACTTCCGAAGAAAAAATGGTGGTGAGAAGTGACCTGCACTGAGTTTTTAGCCCAGCTTGACGAGATGATCGACGACACTGTCACCGCAGCCATGCGCGCGGACCTGCAGGAGCACCTGCGCGGATGCGAACATTGCGAGGTCACGCTGAACACCACGCGCAAGACGATCGAGATCTATCGTTCGCACGAGATCTACGATCTCCCCACCGACCTTCGCGAACGCCTCCATGCGGCTATCATGGCGCGGTGCAGGAAAGGCTGTTAGAGTCCGCGTTCCAGCCAGGCGTTGAGCAGACCTATTGCAGCAGCCCGAACTCCGCTACGCCATTGGGAGTTCCAACGAAGACATCTCCATTCACAATCACCGGCGTGATGAACTTATTGCCATTGCCAAAGTGATCGCGGCTGCTTGCCGCCTGGTTGCTGTTGTAGATCTCCGCCATCGTCGCCGCGTTGTAGGCGTGGAGCACGGCGGGAGAAGCATTTTCAACGGCCCACACGATCCCATTGCTGGTTCCATTGGCGCTGATCGCCGGGGTTGTCCCCGGGTAGCCGAAGCTGCTGGCGCTCTGGCCGCTCGGCGTCGTCGCCAACATGGCATTCGCAATCGGAAAGGCCTTCAGATTGTCGTTGACCGCGCCGTAGTAGACCGTGCCATTAAAGTAGGCCGGCATTGAAAACACAGCTCCCAGTTGACCTTCAATCTCCTGGTAGATCGCGCTGTCGTTTTGCGCGTTGAACTTGCCGAGATTGTCGCGATTCACAACGTAGATGTTTCCGTCTTTGCCGGCTCCCACGGCAAGGTGGTGAACCGCGCCGGAGTTATCAGTCGTGTCTGGCAAGAGCAGCGCGCCGCCTGACCCCAGGTCTTCATCGCCCTCCGATTCCGACACTGTATTCGATGTCTCGAAGTAGTCGGCAACCCCGAGCGTACCGCCGGTCGTCGAGATCTTGAGAAAGCCGTTACCGAAGTCGTTGTTGACAGGAAACCCGCTCGCATTCAACGTGGTGTCAAAGGTCCCGTTCGCGTCGAGGAAGTAAATGTTGCCGCTGGAATCCGCGGCGGGTCCTGCGCCCGCCATCCAGATCGAGCCTTCGTTTCCGTTGGGCGTCAAGTTCAGAACTGTCGTCTGCGCGAGAGTCGATTCACTGTACCCCATGAGCCATCCCGTGTAAGGACCGGCGTCACAGTGCGAGGTCCACCCCAGATACAGCGTTCCGTTCAAGAGCAGGAGGGCGGCGCGTTCGGCGTACTGGCTGGGCTCAAACACGACCTTTCCATTTGAGCTGTTCGCACCGGTTCCAGGGTAGGTCGCGGCAATTTCCGTCGGGCTGCCGCTGAGTTCGGCTCCCGTCGTGATGTCGAGCGCATGCAGACGATGGTGATAATTCCCTGAAGAATCCAGCGACATGCCCACAACAAAGATGGTTCCATTGGGCCCCGCGCTGCGATCAATCACAGGTGTCGAGGTAATCCCGATCTGCGGCGTGATCTGGCTGCACCCGTGATCGTCCGAGGGCGTCTCGTTCGCGCCCAGGATCGAAGTCTTCCAAAGCTGGGTATTGCTGTTCGCGTCAAATGCGTACACGCTGTCGTTTTCAGTCGCCACATAGAGTACGTTGTGCGACTGACCTCCAATTGTCAGGTTGGAGAGATAGAGAGGTTGTGCATCCACCTTTCCATCGGCTGGAAATACGCGCAAGAGGCCGAAGCTGGTGGAGTTGACGTTGCTGAGATTCAGAATTGACTCGTTGGGGTTCAGCCCGGTACGGGCCACGTCGAAATGATAGGTGGTCACGTCGACGCTTGTGGTCGGCGTTGGGGTTGGTGTTGGCGTTGGTGATGGGGGAGTGCTTGAAGCCGTGACGCTGAGCGCAATAGACACGGTATGCGTGTCCCCACCAGAGACACCCGTAAATACCACCGTGGCGCTGCCCGCGCTAGCGCTCGAGGAGGCAACAAGGCTCACCGCCTGGGCCGTGTTGGCCAACAGGCTCAGCGTCGACGGGGACGCCGAAACTCCTGCAGGCAAGCCGCTCACCGTCACTTGTACGGTGCCCGAAAAGCCGTTCTCTGGGACGGCGGTTAAGTTGATCGATTGCGCCGGCCCGCCTGGGGCGACGCTGGCGCTAGCCTGGCTGGCCTGGAGTTCAAAGTTCGAAAGAATAGCCGATTTTGACGCTGAGGTACCGGAGCAGCCGATGCACCAGGTCGCAAGAAAAATCACACAGGCCGGCCAAAAGCCCCGTCGCCATCCACTCCGCATGGGGAACGTTCCTTCCTCTCCGACCTGCGGATACAGGATGCGCAGGAGAGATCCCTGGCACCCTCCATCCGCCTCGGAGACCGGTCAAACTACGGAACAGAAGCAGGTTGAGGGGATCATATCCGTGGCAGGGGCGACCGCAGGCATAGACCTCCTCGAAAGAAGTAACTTTGGGCAGCTTTACGACCACAACTTTCTGCGTAAAATGCCGTCATTGCCTCTGGCGGGTCGTGTTCTTCCGCGACCCACAACAAGATCAGCAATCTAGGACGCTTAGATGCAGCTTCTGCAACGATTACTGGCTACTTTGCTTTGCTTCGATCTGGTGGCTCCGGTGTCGATCTGGGCGCAGGCTCCGGCGCCTTCCCTTCCCGCCGGCGGCGCGAAGACGCGGCAAGCCTATCAATCTGGCCAGTTACGTGGCGATGAGCGCATTCTGCACGCATTGAACCGTTTCACCTTCGGACCCAGACCTGGCGATCTCGAAGTTGTCCGTTCGATTGGCCTCGATCGCTGGTTCGAAGAGCAGCTTCATCCCAGAAGTCTTGATCTTACCGACCTGAACGCGCGCCTTGCCGAGTTCCCGGCGATGCAATGGAGTCCCGAAGACCTGCTCTATCGGATTCCGAGCAACGCGATCATCCGCCAGGCGATCAACGGCAAGTTTCCGGTGCCCGATCGCGGCGCTCTACACACGATCTATGAGGACCAGATCTATCGCGTGGAGGAAAAAAAGCAAGAGCAGGCGCAGAAGAAGGAAACTGCGCTGACAAAGCCCCCGGCGACGGCTGACGCGATGAACGGAACTATGGCGATGGATGGGCAGGCTGAACGCGCTGAGAGCTCAACACCGCTCGCCAAAGATCCGTCGTCAAGCCCCATGGCCGCTCCGGATTCGCAGACAATGAATGCAGCTGCGCCCCCCGCAACATCTGCTCTCCCGGCAATCGACCCATTGGAGATCGATGCAACTTTGGCTCTACCTCCCGAACAGCGGGTAGCAAAGCTGGCGGCGATGCATGCGCCCGAGATCGACAACTTTCTCAAGTCACTGCGTCCGATCCAGCGCCAGGCGCTCGAAGCGGGCCTCACGCCTGAGCAGCGCGAGGTGATTGGCGCACTCGAAAACCCGGAACGCCTCGTAGTCGAAGAACTCATCGCGCAGCGTCTTACGCGCGATATCTACTCCACGGCGCAGTTGCAGGAAGTGATGACCGATTTCTGGATGAATCACTTTAACGTCTACCTGCGCAAGAACGAGACAATGCCGTATTACCTCGTCAGCTATGAGCGCGACGTGATTCGCCCGCTGGCGCTGGGCAAGTTTGAAGACTTGCTTGAGGCGACGGCACACAGTCCGGCCATGCTGCTCTATCTCGACAACTCGGAAAGCATCGGCCCCGACTCATTTGCGGCCGAGCGCGCAAAGATGGCCGCCGACCGGCGGGCCGGCAACCAGAAAAGGGCGCGCGAAGGGCTGAATGAGAACTACGCCCGGGAACTGATGGAACTGCATACGGTGGGTGTCAACGGGGGCTATACACAGGCGGACGTTACGCAGGTTGCGCGCATCCTTACCGGCTGGACCGTCGAGCGCCCACAGCGCGGCGGCGGATTCGAGTTCGACCCCAATCGCCATGAGCCGGGAACCAAGGTCGCACTGGGCCAGAAATTTAAAGACCAGGGCGAGATGGAAGGCCGCGAGTTACTCCACTTCCTCGCCACGCGCCCGGCAACGGCGCAGTTTATTTCCCGCAAGCTTGCCATTCGGTTCGTGAGCGACGATCCTCCACAAAGCCTCGTGGACCGCCTGGCAAAAACCTACCTCACCAGCGGCGGCGATATCTCCGCCATGCTGCGAACCCTCTATCACTCACCGGAGTTCTGGTCGGCGAGTGTCTATCGAGCCAAGGTCAAGACGCCGATTGAGTTCGTGGTCTCAGCGCTGCGTGCCAGCGATGCACAGGTTGACAATCTGCGCCCCGTCGCCAACGAGCTGCGCAATCTCGGCATGCCGCTCTACCAATGCGTCCCGCCGACAGGCTATAACTGGCAAGCTTCCACGTGGGTCAGCACTGGCGCTCTAGTCGATCGCATGAACTTCTCGCTGAATCTCGCCGCGAACCGCCTGCCGGGGATCACCTCTTCGTGGGCCCCGCAGGACGACAACAGCTCAACCACGATGCTTGCCACCGATGCTCCCAGTCCTGACGCGGAGGAGTCGCGCCTTGAAGCGCTCATCGTGGCCGGCGGTGTCAGCGAGTCCACCCGGGCCGCCGTCTTGCAGCAGTTCCAGCAACAGATTGCGCAAACGCAAGTGGCCTCAACGCAACCCATGGCTGCACCCGCTCGGGCACAAGGCCGGCAACAAGGCATTTCCCCGCTCGAACGGCAAGATCAATTGCTCGCCGGACTCCTGCTCGGCTCGCCGGAGTTCCAGCGCCGCTAAACGGAGCTAGCTGATGAACACATCTCGACGGTTCTTTCTTCATAATGGCGCGATTGCCCTGGCAGGAACCACAGCTATCCCGAGCTTTCTCGTTCGTTCGGTGCTGGCCCAGACTGCGATTGCGCCGGCTCGCCGGCTGGTCGTCATCTTTCAACGCGGGGCTGCCGACGGCCTCAACATAGTCGTGCCCTATCGCGAGAAAAACTATTACACGATGCGCCCCAGCATCGGTATCCCGCAGAATCAGGTCGTCGACCTGGACGGATTCTTCGGGCTCCATCCGTCGCTTGCTTCGTTCAAGCCGCTTTACGATCAGGGCCATCTCGCGGTTGTGCACGCGGTGGGCTCGCCCGACATGACGCGCTCGCATTTCGATGCACAGGATTACATGGAATCCGGCACGCCCGGGGTGAAAAGCACCCAGGACGGCTGGCTCAACCGCGCGTTACAGGCCGAAGACACGCGCTGTCGTTGCAACCACACGCCATTTCGCGCAGTTTGTCTGGGTCCCGACGTGCCGCGTACCTTGGCAGGTTCAGTGCCAGCGATTGCGCTGAGCAACGTGAACAACTTCAATGTGGGCGGACGCGGTCCGGCTCCTTCGGCAGCGGCCAGCGCGTTCGAAGCCATGTACGGCGACAGCGGCGATCGCATCTTTCATCCCGCGGGCGAGGAAACCTTCGAAGCCGTCAAGATGTTGCGTGCAGCGGATCCCGGCCAATACACACCGAGCGCAGGCGCAGACTATCCGAATTCGGAATTCGGAAACAACATGAAGCAGATTGCGCAGCTGCTAAAGGCCAACCTTGGCGTCGAAGCCGCATTTACGGATATAAGCGGATGGGATACGCACCAGAACCAAGGCAGCGTCAATGGGCAACTCGCCAATCGCCTCAAGGATTTCTCTGACAGCATCGCAGCGTTCTGGCGCGATCTTGGCGACGGGGCCGGCAACGTCACCGTCGTCACCATGTCGGAGTTCGGCCGCACCGCGCGAGAGAACGGCACTGGCGGCACCGATCACGGCCACGCCAATGCAATGTTCGTGCTCGGCGGCGAAGTCAAGGGCGGTAAGGTCTACGGCAAGTGGCCCGGCCTCGACAACGATCAGCTCAACGAAGGACGTGACCTTGCGCTGACTACTGATTTTCGCGACGTCCTGGGTGAAGTGGTCTCCAGCACGCTTGGGGCGAGCAATCTCGACGTAGTTTTTCCCGGCGCGCGACTATCTCCAAGGAACTTTCTGCGACTGGTCTAGTCTGCGCTACTCTGTGCGGAGCGCCTCAATCGGGTTGACCAGCGCTGCCCGCCGCGCCGGCAGATAGCTCGCGACCAGCGACGCCGCTCCCAGTGCAATTGCCACTGCCGCCAGGGTCGGCACATCCCACGCCGCAATCCCGAAAAGCAGCTTCCGCATGGCCAGCGAGGCGCCAATCGCACACGCCAGGCCAATCGTGACACCGAGCAGCGTCAACCATCCCGCCTGCCGCATCACCATGCGATAGACGGTAGCACGCTGCGCTCCCAGGGCCATCCGCACCCCAATCTCGCGCGTCCGCTGGCTTACCGAATACGCCACAACGCCGTAGAGGCCGACCACGCCCAGAAGAAAGGCTACTACCGCAAATCCGCCCACCAGCCACGTTGAAAATCTGTGCAGCAGTGCCGTCTCCGTCGAGTCGATCAGCCCTTCCATCGTCTGCGGACTGTAGAGCCCGATGTTCGGATTGATCGCGCGCAGCGCGCCCTGCAATGTCGGCAGCATCGCGCCCTCATCCTGCGTGGTGCGTACGAGAACCGTGAAATTCGAGTCCTGCTGTTGGTACAGGGTGAAGTATTCTGACGGCCACATCTCTTCGTCCAGCGCGCCTTCGCGTAGATCGGCGATCACGCCAACCACTTCGCGCATCGATGCAGGCGTCAACCCACCATCGGCGATTTTCTTGCCGATTGGATCTTCGCCCGGAAAATACTTGCGGGCAAGCGTCTCGTTGATCACGATCACCTGCGGCTTCGTCTGGTCCTCCTGCTCTGTAAAGAATCGCCCACGAATCAGCCGGGCTTTCAACGTGGCGAGATAGGTCGGACTCACATCTCGTTCGTCAACTTCGTTGTGTTCGCCATGAAACGGTTTTCCCACGATCCGGATCCAGTCGGTGTCGCACAGGCACTGGGCGGGCAAATCCGAAGTGATGCCCACCGATTGCACGCCCGGCAAGACGGACAGGCGGCGCTCCGCTTCGCGATAAAAGTCGATCCGGCTTTGCGGCGTCGAATAGGGGTTCGGCGGCAACTGCACATTCACCATTGCCAGGTGAGCCGGATCGAACCCAAGATCGACATGCAGCAGCTTGTAGAAGCTCCGGCCCAGCAGCCCGGCTCCGGAAAGCAACACCACAGCCACGGTCAGCTCCGCCACCACCAGGTTCGCACCGAGCCGTTGCCACAGTCGGCCCGCCCCCCCGCGTCCGCCCTCGCCAAGCCCCGCCTGAATCGGCAAAAAACTCAGCCGCAGCGTCGGCATCGCTGCCAGAAGCAGCGCAGCCCCGCAGGCAACAGCGCCAGCAAACAGCAGCGTGTGTGTGTTCAATCCCACGAGAGCAAGAAACGGCAGCCGCTCGGCCGTGTCCTTTGGCACCATGTGGACCAGCATCGACATCAGCCACATCGCTTCGGCCAGTCCCGCCGCACACCCCACAACCGCCAGCAGCATGCCTTCCGTGGCAAACTGGCGTGCGATCCGCGTCCGGTTCGCTCCGAGGGCCCCGCGTACCGCAATCTCGCGCCGGCGGCTTTCAGACCGTACCAGCACAAGGCTCGACACGTTGAGGCACGCAATCAGCAGGAGCAGCGCCGCTGCGCTGAGCAACGTTAACAGAATCGGACGAATGTCACCTTGCACCGCTTCCGCGAATGGAATCACGCTGGCACCCTGGCCCTGATTGGAGCCCGGGTACATGCGTTCCAGCTGTTTGGCGATGGCCTGCATATCCGCAAGCGCGGAAGCCGGTGTAACCCCGTCGCGAAGCCGCCCGACAGCAAAGAGATCATGGCAGCTGCGACGCGTCTCGCAGTCACTGGGGTCCGCAATCGGCACCCAGAGTTCCGCATTCCCGCGAGGCACGAATGAGAATGAGCGCGGCAGTACACCGACAATCGTGTAATTGTCGCCATTGAGTGTCACACTCGTTCCGGCGATATTGCTTCGTCCGCCAAAGCGGTTTATCCACGCGCCATAACTGAGCATCACCACTTTGGCGCCGCCCGGGCGGCCTTCTTCGGCTCGAAAATCCCGTCCCAGCGCAGGCCGCACCCCAAGCGTGCGAAAGAATCCGTCGGTCACGCGTTCGACAGGTACAGGTTCCGTTCCCGAGGACGAACGCATTAACAAGCCTCCGCCTGTATAAGCGTCCAGTGAGCTGAATGAGCGATTCATCCGCGCCCAGTCCTTGAAGTCTTGATAAGAAAGGTTGGATCGTGGATGCGAGTGTGCTTTTTCTGCAACATCCATCAGCCGGTTGGGATCGGCATAAGGCAGCGGCTGCAGCAGCGCCGCGTCCACAAAGCCGAAAATCCCGACGCTCACCCCCATGCCCAGGGCGAGAATGAAAATGGCAGTCAATGCAAAGCCCGGGTTTTTGCGAATTTGCCGAAAGGCGTAGCGCAGGTCCTGCAAGACCGACTCCGCGCGAAAGCCCACGACTTCATGGCTCCGCTCGCGGAGCCGAGTCGGGTTCCCAAATTGCCGTGCAGCAGCAATATGGGCTGTTCCCGGCAACATTCCATCCGCAATCATCTCCCGCTCTGCCTGCTCGCGATGAAACGCCATCTCCTCTTCCAGTTGTGCGCGATAAAGCCTGCGCGTGAACAGAATCGAAAGTTTGCGAAAGAATCCGCGCATCGGATTTTCTCCTTTTCCAACATCATCGCCACCCAACGCAGGAATCACTCTGCACGCAGCGCGTCCATCGGATCCGCCTGGGTTGCCCGGTGCGCCGGAATGTAACATGCGATCAATGCGACGGCGACCACGATGAGGCCTACCGCGGAAAATGTCGCGGGGTCTTGCGGGCTGACGTTGAAGATCAGGCTCTTAAGGACCCGCGCAAAAGCGAAGCCAGCCGCAATCCCAATCATGGTTCCCATCAACGTAAGACCGCCAGCCTGCCCCAGGACCAGGCGCAGCACGTCCTCCTGTTGGGCTCCCAGCGCCATGCGCAAGCCGAACTCCGCGGTTCGCTGGCTCACCGAGTAAGCAATCACCCCGTAGATTCCGATCGCCGCCAGCACAATGGCAAGCGCCGCGAAGATTCCCACCAGGACAAAGGCAAAACGCGGTGTCGCGACCGCGGTGTCTACAATGCGATCCATCACCTGCACATCGCCCACGGCCAACTGCGGATCGAGGCGACGCACCTCATTGCGTAACGCATCGGCCAGCAGCGCCGGATTCGCGCTGCTGCGAATCACGATCGACATGTCGGAGTTTGCGGCCTGGAGTTCTGGCATCCAGAAGCCGGGCTCGGCACTGGGGCTGTTGGGATGATCCTTGACATCGCCCACTACCCCCACGATCGTCATCCAGTCCTTTTCTTTGGGGTTGTCTTCAAAGGTCATGCGTTTGCCTACCATGTCCTCCCCAGGCCAATAGCGGTCGACCATGGCGCGGTTGATGAGAATGACATTCGTCGCCGTCTGGGTATCGCTCTCTTTGAAAAATCGCCCCGCGATCAGCGGTATACCGAGCGCGCGGAAATAGCCCGGCGTCGCCATGTGGTAGCGCGCGTGGAACTCCTGTCCCGGTGGCGGCAGCCTGCCCTCAAAGTGAAACCCGCCGGCATTCTCATCCCACCCCGTCCACGGCAGATCACTTCCCGCCCCTGCCGCTTGTACGCCCGGCAGCTTGCCCAGATTCGCAACCAGCTCATCGTAGAAATGTCCGATGGCCGCGCCTGCTTTGTATTCCTCGTGGGGCAGCGCCAAGTTGGCCGTCAAAACATGTTCCTGTTGGAATCCGGGATCGAGATGCATCTGGTTCAGCAAACTGCGGAGCATCAGCCCCGCGCCGATCAACAATACGCAGGCCAGGCTGACCTCCGAAATCACCAGCGCACTGCGCAAACGGCTTTGGTGGCCGCTACCGGTGGTGGTCCGCCCACCCTTCTGCAGGCCCTGTTTCGGATCGGTGCGCGCCGCCTGAAGCGCCGGCGCGAGGCCAAACAGGATTCCCGTCAGCAGGCAGATGGCAAAGGTAAAGGCGAATACCGGCGCGCTAACGTGGATGTCGTTGGCGCGCGGGAAGTCCGCGGGCAGCAGCGAAACCAGCCCGCGCACGCCGCTGAATGCCAGCACCAGCCCCAGAATTCCGCCCGCGAACGAAATCACAAGGCTCTCCGTCAACAGCTGGCGCATAACTCGCGACCGCGGCGCCCCCACTGCCATCCGCACGGCCAGCTCGCGCTGGCGCGACGAAGCGCGTGCCAGCAGCAGGTTCGCGGCGTTCGCGCATGCGATGAGCAGCACCAGGACTACGGCGCCGAGCAGGACATAGAGCAACTGGCGGCTCTTGCCGACGATCTCCGTAGAAAGCGGAATCACCAGCACCGTCCATCCCCGGTCGCCGTTCGGATGCTCATGTCCCAGCTGCGTCATGATCGCGTTCAACTCGGCGCGCGCATGATCCACGCTTACCCCGTCTTTCAGCCGGGCGATACCCTCCGTGTAGTGCGACCCCCTCTGGTTTGGGTCGTTTCCAAACGAGAACGGCCACCACACGTCCACGCTCTCGCCATAAGCCACTGCGTGATATTCGTTGCCCGGATGCTCCGTTCCCGCGGGCATTACCCCGATCACGGTGAAGGGATGCGTATCGAGCGTGATCTTGCGGCCGATGATCCCGGGGTCCGCATTAAAGCGCGTCCGCCATAGGCGATCGCTCAGGATCACCTGAAAACCGTTTCCCTGAATCTCCGCATTTCGATCAAACTCACGTCCAAGTTCAGGCTGCAGCCCGAGCACATGGAAGTAGCCCGAAGTGATCCCGAACCCATTGATGCGCACCGGCTGTCCAGAGCCGGATAGCTGCACGTCGCCGCGGGTAAAGATCGCCATCGATTCAAACGAATGGCTGCGCGCGCGAAAATCCCGGAAGTCGAAGGGGTTCAGCGGGAATTTCGGGAAGCTTGGGCTGGAGAGAAAAATCCGGACCAGGCGATCGGCGCGCGGATAAGGCAGCGTCTTCAGCAGCACGCCATTGATCACGCTGAAGATTGCGCTGTTGGCCCCGATGCTCAGCGCCAGCGTCAACAGCATCACGATCGTGAAGGCCGGGCTCTGCCACAACTGGCGCACAGCATAGCGAAGGTCGGCCATCACCCCTTCAAAACCAAAACCCACAACGCCCTGGCTCTTTTCCTTCAGCAGCGTTGCGTTCCCCAACTGCCGCATCGCCGCATAACGAGCCTCGTTGGCATCCACGCCCTTGGAGCGCAATTCCCGTTCTACTTCGGCCTGATGAAAGGCCATCTCCTCATCGAGCTCCGCGCGAAAGCGCCCGCGTGCGAAAACAACCGCCAGTTTGCGCAGAACTTGTCTCGCCCAGCTCATCTATGCCTCCACATCGCGAAGCACACGCCCGATGGCCGCGATCATCTCTTCAAATTGCGTCAGCTCAAGACCAAGCTGCTTGCGGCCAGCAGCCGTCAACGTGTAGAAGCGCGCGCGACGATTGGTCTCGGTCATCTTCCACTCCGCCTTTACCCATCCCTGCAGCAGCAGGCGCTGCAACGCCGGGTACAACGAACCCTCTTCTACCGTCAGAACATCGTCTGAGAGCCGTTTAATCGATTGCGCGATGCCATACCCGTGCAGCGGAGCGCGGGTCAGCGTCTTTAAGATCAGCATGTCGAGCGTGCCGGGCAGCAGCTCCGGTTTCTTGGCCATGCCTATAGCCATAGATTGTCTATGGATAGAAAGTCAATGGCCTTGTGACGAATGAATTCAGAGGGCATAAGACAACACAGCCCGGGATCTTTCCCGGGCCGGCCTATCTCTGTTCTCTGTTCCCGGGCTCCCGGTTTTTCAGTGCTTCCCGTACATGGCCATCACGTCCTTGCGTAGTTCCAGGCGGCTGCTCATGCGCGTATAGAACATGTGACCGCCGGGAAATTCATGGACGGCGACACGCGTGGGATCGCCCATCACGGGCATCTGATTTACCGTCAGCAGTGAGCCCATGAACGGGCAGGAAAGGTCGTTCCAGCCATGCACGATCAACACACGCAGCTTGGGATCGGCCGCAACTGCTTCGCGCAGCTGCGAAACGGAGCCCGACCGCAGGTCCTCATCGCGGTCCCAGGCGCGGTTCACATCATACGAGAGCGCGTTGTAGCGCGCGTCGATTTTCCAGCCGACCGTGCGTGTGACGAAGTCGACCATTGCCGTGGTCATCGGCGCGATGATGCTCGCCAGGATGGGGTCGTTGGCGCGTTGCTCGGGAGCAAACGGGAACGGATCGAACGACGTCACATTCGAGTCATACACCGACCCGAGCTTGCCCTCCTCGCGAAACACCTCGCGCAGGTACGCGCCGGTTTCAAGCCTTCCTCCTGAATACTTCACGAATGCCGGGTCCAATCCCGTCAGTTCCGTCACGTGTTGAATCATAGCTTTTGTTGCGTCCGGGTCCGATCGGCCCTTCAGCAAGGTTGTTGCATAATCGCCGAGCGTGTACTTGATGACATCGGCCATCGCTTCCGGTGTCAGCTTTTTCTCGCGCTCCAAATGGGCCGCCGTGATCGACGGCAGCGTCATCATCCACGGCAGCGGCGACAGGTCCCCGTTATCCTCGACTGTCGGGTTCAGATAGGGCGATACAAGCACCACGCCATTCAGAGCTACACCCAGCTGCGACTGCAGATAATAGGTGACCCGCGGCCCGCGAAAGCCTCCGTAGCTTTCCCCGACAAGATACTTGCGCGAACCGAGCCGATCGTTCTTCACCAGCCAGTCGTAGATCACGCGGGAGAGATAATGAATGTCCGGCACGGTGGTAAAGAAAAGCTTCTTGGCATCCGCTTCGGGCACGGTTGCGCGGCTGAATCCGGTACCGATGGGATCGATGAACACCAGGTCGGTGAAGTCAAGCCAAGTTCCGGGATTATCAGACAACGCCGTCGGATCCGATGGGCTGTCACCCTCATTCCCTGCCTGCAGATGCTTCGGCCCAATCGCGCCGAAGTTCAAATAGACCGAAGATGCGCCTGGGCCGCCGTTCAAGGCAAACGTCACTGGACGATCGTTGCCCTCGACCACATACGAAGTCACCACGACTTCACCGGCAACCTTGCCGTCGTTGTCGCGGACCGGCAACGCACCCACCGTCACCGTGTACTTCAGTGTCTTCCCGTCGAGTTGGATCGACTGCTGTGTGTGCGCGTCGGCCGGCAGTGGCGGCAGAGCGGACTTGTCATCCGTTGACTTCTCGGCGGGCTTTGTGCTCGCCGGTTGCGGCTTATCGGCTTGCGCCCACGCGAGAGCACCGGAACCAGCCAGGCAACAGCATACGGCCAGAGCCGTGGCATACCGTTTCAGGAAAGACATCCATGGGAAGACACTCATGGGAACACGATACACGGGCCGCGACTGGCAGGGCCGCCGCCGGATGATTTACCCTCAAACACGGCATGAGATTCATGAGCACTTTTCTTGCCCCTGCATTTGCCGCGGCCTTCGTGGTCTCGGCGTTCGCCCAGGACACCAGCAAGCCGGCCCAAGAGATTCCGGACGCTCCGCAAGCGACGGCGGCGGCCCTCATTCAGCCCAATGGTCCCACCGTTGTGATGGACACCTCGATGGGCCGCATCACTTGCCAGTTTTTTCAGAAGCAGGCGCCCAACGCGGTAGCGAATTTCATCGGGCTTGCTGAAGGCACAAAGGACTGGACTGACCCTGAAACCAAGAAGAAGATGCACCACAAGCCGCTCTATGATGGCACCACGTTTCATCGCGTGATTCCCGAGTTCATGATCCAGGGCGGCGATCCCGAGGGTACCGGCATGGGCGACCCGGGCTACACCTTCGACGATGAAGTCGATCCCAACCTTAACTTCGACGTCCCCGGACGCCTGGCAATGGCCAACTCCGGCCCCAACACGAACGGCAGCCAGTTCTTCATTACCGAACTGCCCTACGACTCGCTCAACCAGCACTACACCATCTTCGGTCAGTGCGATGAGCCAAGCGTGCTGGTCGTAAAGACCATCGCTCGCGTGCAGCGCGACAGCAACGATAAGCCGCTGGTCCCGGTTGTCCTGAAGAAGGTCACGATTGTCCCCGCAGGCCAGCCCGTCCCGGCACCGCCGGCTGCTTCATCCAACCAGTAAATCCCGGGCGCCGTCGTCGCGGGACGAATCGCCGTCCGCCTCGAGCAAAAGCGACGACGGCCACCCAAAGAACCAGGAGCTTCTATGGCACTCGCATCCGGAACCTACGCTGTTTTCCAGACTACGGAAGGCAAAATCACCGTCCGCCTCTTTGAAAAGGACGCGCCCATCACCGTTAAGAATTTCATCGAACTCGCCGAAGGCAGCAAGGAGTGGACGCATCCGACCACGCGAGCCAAGTCCAGCGACAAACTCTACAACGGCACCATTTTTCACCGCGTCATTCCCGACTTCATGATCCAGGGCGGCGATCCCGCCGGGAACGGCATGGGTGGCCCGGGCTATAAATTTCAGGACGAGACCAAGGGCTCTCCGCACAAATTCGACAAGCCAGGCAAGTTGGCCATGGCGAACTCCGGGCCGAACACGAATGGCTGCCAGTTCTTCATCACTGTCGCGCCCACGCCCTGGCTGACCGGGAACCACACCATCTTCGGTGAAGTGGTTGAGGGCCAGGATATCGCCGATAAAATCTCCAAGGTCGCACGCAACTCGCAGGACAAGCCGCACAAGCCTGTAATTCTCGATTCCCTCGTGATCGAACGCGTCGCCTGATCAGATCGTGTTCCCGGTCTTCGCGCGAGGGCCGGGAGCCTCACCAAGTTTGCCCACGCCACATTCCTTCCCCGAACAGCGGATTCAAGATCGTGCCAAGCACCCGAATCGGTGTTGGGCCACTTTCTGCCAAAGTTGCCACTACCCCCCAATCTCCTGACCCGTTTCGGCCGGGTAGTATGATTCTCCTGCAGTTCGATATCCTTTCACTCTCGATCGCGGTTTGATCTCCCTGCAGACGTCTTTGCCTTTGGCGATCTACCCGATCCTGGCGGAGAATCCATGCGCTGTTCGATCGATGCGGTTGCTCTACACCAGGCCGTCCTGCTCTCAGCTTTGATCCTCCCGACCGCCGTTTTCGCGGCCGATGCGCCGGCTTTGCACCACGGCTACTACAGCACTCCCGCGATTCACGGAAACACCGTCGTGTTCACCAGCGAAGGCGATCTTTGGACCGTCGACACCGGCGGCGGAATTGCCCACAGGCTCACGTCGGATCCGGGCCGCGAGACCAACGCGACCATCTCCCCCGACGGCAAAACTGTCGCCTTCAGCGCCAGCTACGAGGGCCCGACCGAGGTTTACACGATGCCCATCGACGGCGGGCTGCCCCAGCGCCGAAGCTGGGATGGCGACGCGCAGCCGGTTGGCTGGGCGCCCGACGGCCGCCTCATGATCAGCACCGCGCGCTACTCGACGTTGCCCGAGTCGCAAATTGTGTTCGTCGACGAACGCGGCGCGCGAGAGATTCTCCCGCTTGCGCAGGCTTTCGAAGCCGCGTGGTCCACCGATAAAAAGACCTTGTTCTTCACCCGCTGGCCCCGGCAGTGGAGCGAAACCAAGCGCTACAAAGGCGGATGGAACGAGAGCATCTGGCGATATGACGGCTCCGGCGAGGCCGTTCCTCTCACTGCTGACTGGCCCGGCACCTCGACACAACCGATGTTCTGGAATGGGCGCGTCTACTTCCTCTCCGATCGCGACGGGATCATCAACGTCTACTCGATGGACCGCGACGGCCACGACCTGAAAGAAGAAAGCCACCAGCACATCTTCGGCATCGAGTCGGCATCGATCGACGACGGCCGCATCGTCTACGCCTGCGGTTCAGACCTGTGGCTGCTCGACTTGAAATCCGGCCGGGAGCAGATCATTCCCGTTACGCTTGCCTCGGACTTCGACCAGATGCGCGAGCATTGGGTGAAGAAGCCGCTGGACTATCTCACCGCGGCGCATATCTCGGCCGATGGATCCCGCATCGTGTTCACTGCGCGTGGAGAGATTTTCACCATGCCCGCCAAGACCGGGCGTATCATCAAGGTCGCCGCCGACTCCAGCATCCGGTTCCGGGAAGCCCGCTTCATGCCCGACGGCAAGTCCATTGTTGCTCTCTCAACCGCCAGCGGGGAAACCGACTTCTGGCAGTTCCCCGCAAACGGTGTCGGCGCTCCAACCCAGGTCACCAACGATGCGCACGTCCTGCGCTGGGAAGGCGTGCCCTCGCCCGACGGGCGTTGGCTCGCCCATCGCGACAAAGATCAGCAGTTGTGGATCTACGACCTGAAAGCAAAAATCGACAAACGCATCGCACAATCAATGGAAGGCGACTTCAATGATCTCTCGTGGTCGCCCGACAGCCGCTGGCTTGCCTACGTCGAGACCGCGGCCGACCAGTTCGACCAGATCAAGGTGCTCAACGTCGAGTCGGGCGTTATTCAGGCCCTCACGTCGGACCGCTACGACAACGACAAGCCCGTGTGGAGCTCCGACGGCAAACGGCTCTACTTCCTCTCCGATCGTATGCTCAAAACCTCCATCCGCTCGCCCTGGGGGCCGCGCGAGCCCGAGCCGCACTTCGACCACTCCGTCAAGATCTACGAGCTGGCCCTGGTGCCGGGATTGCGTTCGCCCTTCCTGCCAGCCGACGAACTGCACCCCGACACGCCGCCAAAGAAGGACGACGAGAAGAAAGCATCCGACGACAAGCCGGCAAAGCCGTCCGACGACAAGAAAGACGCCAGCAACAAAACCACGGATGAGAAAAAAGACGAGAAGACCGCAGAAAACAAGCCGCCCGAGGTGAAGATCGACTTCACGGATCTGGCCTCGCGGCTCACCGAGGTTCCGGTGCCGCCCGGAAACTACGATCTGCTCCAGGCAACCGACAAACGCCTCTGTTGGCTCAATGCGAGCGATGACACGCGCGAGCATCGTTCGCTGCAGTGCTTCGACATCGCCAACAAAGGCGACGAAGTCGACACCGTGCTGCCCGAGGTGAAGAACTACGAAATCTCCCTCGACCGCAAACAGATGATGGTTCAGAAGGGCGACGACTTCTATGTGCTCGATGGCGACGCGAAAGGCGCATCGCTCGCCGATCCCAAGGCTCTCCCCAAGCTCGCCGTCAACCTCTCCCACTGGACAATGTCCACCACGCCTCGCGCAGAGTTTCGGGGGATTTTTCTCGACGCGTGGCGGCTCGAGCGGGACTATTTCTACGACCGCAACATGCATGGGGTCGATTGGGTCGCCATGCGCGAGCGCTACCTTCCCCTCGTCGACCGCGTTGCCGACCGCGACGAGCTGAACGAGGTGATCGCGCAGATGGTCGGCGAGCTTTCGGCCTTGCACACCTTCGTTGTGGGCGGAGACGATCGCAAGCCTGCTGACCAGATCGACCTCGCCACGCTGGGCGCGCGCCTGCATCGCGATGAGAAGGCCGGCGGGTACGTCGTCGAGCACATCTACCAGCACGATCCCGATCTGCCAAATCTGGCGCCTCCTCTTGCCCGGCCGGACTCGCTTGTGAAGGAAGGCGAAACGATTGTCAGCATCGATGGAAAAGACCTGCTCAGCATCTCCGACGAACGCGACCTGCTGCGCGGCAAAACGGGCACGCAAGTGCTTCTCCACGTCAGATCCGCGAAAGGCGAATTTCGCGATGTACTGGTCACGCCGATCTCGGCCGACGACGACGCGAAGATGCGCTATCGCGAGTGGGAATATTCGCGGCGGCTTCTGGTCGATTCCGGATCCGACCAAAAAATCGGCTATGTGCACCTGCAAGCCATGGGACCGGACGACATCGATCAGTGGGCTCGCGAGTTCTATCCCGTCTTCAACCGCCAGGGTCTCATCATCGACGTG
>DATJMC010000115.1:0-15634 GCA_035508975.1 Occallatibacter sp. | reverse complement strand
AAGTCAGGCCTGTTCATGACGATGTGCCGATGCCGAGCCGGAAGGGATCGTGCGAATCGAAAAGCAGGGTCGACTCGGCGGTGACAAACGCTGAACCGGTGATGCTGGGAATCACGCGGGAGCCTTCGATGCGGACGCTGCCTTCAAAGACGGTGCCAAGAATGCCCTCCTGCCGCCAGGGCTCGCCGGGAGCAAGCTTGCCGTCGGCTACCAGGCACGCCATCTTCGCGCTGGTTCCGGTTCCGCAGGGAGAGCGGTCGTAGGCTTTGCCGGGGCACAGGACAAAATTGCGGCTATGATTGGCGCGATCGTGAGGCGGCCCGAAGAGCTCAACGTGATCGATCTCGGCGCCGTGAGCTCCGCGAATTCCGGCTGCGTCGAGTTGCTGACGAATCGCCCAGGTGAAGGCGGTCAGTTGTTCGACATTTCTCAATGCAAGGTCAAAGCCATGCTCGGCAACGAGAAAAAACCAATTCCCTCCCCAAGCGACATCGCCGGTAACGGTTCCGAAGCCAGGAACTTCAACGCCTGCTGCCTTCGTGTGGCGATAAGCGGGGACGTTCTCGATGGTGGCAAGGTTGGCGGAGTGCAGCGCGACGCGGACGACGCCGACCGGAGTTTCGATGGAGTGAAGACCCGGCGCGATGCGGCCGAGATGAGCAAGGGTCGCGGCGATGCCGATGGTGCCGTGTCCGCACATTCCCAGGTATCCGGCGTTGTTGAAGTAGATGACCGCGGCAGCGCAGTCGGGCAACGTAGACGGCAAGATCCACGCGCCAACGACGACGTCAGATCCGCGCGGTTCGCAAAGGATGGCGCGCCGCAAATCGTCGTGATTCTTGCGGAACTGTTCGAGTCGGTCGGCGAGCGAGCCATCGCCGAAATCGGGGCCGCCGGAAACCACGCAACGGGTTGGTTCGCCGGCTGTGTGCGAATCGATCACGGAGATCTGCATGGCTTGATTCATGGCTGCCTGGCCGTCGAGAATTGTGTCTTGCAAAGTATACATAATCGGATACAATCAGAGGCGCTTCACGACGGAGACATTACGCCGGATCGCGGAACAAATCGCACAACCATTGTCGTTTCAGTAAACGGCAAAGTTGTGCAGGTTGCGGCCGGGACGAACGTAGCCGCGGCGATTCTCCTGGCCGAACAATCCAGCCGCACTTCAGTTTCGGGGGAGCCGCGCGCTCCCCTGTGCGGCATGGGAATTTGCATGGAATGCTGCGCGACCGTGAACGGGGTAGCCCACGTGCGAACCTGCCAGCGCAACGTGGAGCCGGGGATGGAGATCGTGTCGGGATGAGCGTGGCCTACGATGTCGTGATCGTGGGCGCAGGCCCGGCAGGGATGGCCGCCGCCGCGGTTGCGTCTGAGGCAGGTTGCCGCGTGTGTCTTATCGACGAAAGCCAGGCGCCGGGAGGGCAGATCTGGCGGGGATACAGCGGGTCTTCCGCCGACCACGAGCCGCACAGCGAAGATTTCTCGGATTGGAACGGGCGCTTGCGTGCTGCGGGCGTCGAGATTCGCAGCGGCGTGTCCGTGATCTCGCAGCCCGCTCCGGGCGTGCTGCGGGTGGAGAGTCCAGCCGCCGAAGTGCGCTACGAGCGATTGGTCGTGGCCACCGGCGCGCGTGAGCGATTCCTTCCGTTTGATGGCTGGACGTTGCCGGGGGTGATGGGCGCGGGCGGCTTGCAGGCGCTGGTCAAGTCCGGCTTGCCGATTGCCGGCAAGCGCGTCGTGCTCTCCGGCAGCGGTCCGTTGTTGCTGGCAGTCGCGGCGGGGTTGGCGAAACGAGGGGCGGCGATTGCGGGCATCTTCGAGCAGGCGAGCCTGAAGGCGGTGGCTGGATTTGGCGTCTCGCTCTTGCGCACGCCTTCCAAGCTTGTCGAGGGAGTGCGCTATCGCGCGCAGACGCCGTCGGCTGTGTATCGCACCGGAGCCTGGGTGGTGCGAGCCGAGGGTAATGAGCGGTTACGTTCGGTTACGGTTGTGATGGGCAACTCGCGGCGAGACATTGCATGCGACTATCTCGCTTGCGGATTTCATCTGGTTCCGAATCTCGAGTTGCCCATGCTGCTGGGATGCCGCATCGATTCCGGATACGTTAGCGTGGATGCGACGCAGCAGTCGAGCGTGAGCGGTATCTACTGTGTCGGAGAGCTGACCGGCATTGGTGGATTGGAAAAGGCGCTCGTCGAAGGCGAGATCGCTGGGCTGGTTTGCGCGGGACGGCCCATCGACCACCTGTTGCGCAAGCGGGATGCTTTAGCGGGCTTCGCGCGCCGGCTCGATGCGGCCTTTGCGCCGCGGTGCGAGTTACGCGACCTCGCCGCGCCGGAGACGTTCGTTTGCCGCTGCGAAGACGTGCGGCGAGCGACGCTGGAGGGGATGCGCAACTGGCGCGAAGCGAAGCTGCATACGCGCTGTGGCATGGGGCCATGCCAGGGAAGGATCTGCGGGCCTGCGGTTCAAGTTTTGTTTGGCTGGGAGCAAGCGAGCGTGCGGCCGCCACTGTCGCCGGCGCAGGTGGGTTCGCTGGCGTTGATGCAGAAGGAAACAACTTCAGTCTGAGACCAGGAGAAAGGTTTGCGATGCTTCCCCATTTCTTCACGCGCCGGCAACTCTTCGCGATCTTAGCCGCTCTGGTCTTCGGTGCGGCGTGGCCATGGCAAGGCGTCGCGCAACCGACTCCGGCCGATTATGCGCGCGCCCTGGGCCTGCAGGAGAAGTATCGCGGCCTGGCGGTGCACCTGCCTTCCGCTCCGGTTTGGATTGAGGGCACGCATCGCTTTATCTACTCGCGCACGACTGCAGCGGCGAACGAAGTGGAAGCGGGCCATGAGTTTGTGCGCGTCGACGCCGATACGCGCGAGTCGCGGCTCGCATTCGATCATGTGAAGCTGGCGGCCGCGATGAGCAAGACGACGGGCACGGAGATCAAGCCGCACAGCATCCCCCTCGCGCATCTCAAGATCGCAAGCGATGAGAAGTCGCTGGAGTTTCTTTTTCACGATGTGCGCTGGCGGTGCGATCTTATCGCTTACTTTTGCGAAAAGAAGAGCGCGCTGTCGCCCGACGATCCGGATTTTGAAGGCGACGATTACGACTCCACCCCCAAAGCCTTGAATGGCGATGCGCACGCTAAGGCATCGCCCGACGGGAAGTGGCAAGCGTACGTTGAAAACTTCAACGTGGTGGTGCGGCCCGCACCGGCGAACCAGGACCATCCCGACGCGCCCATGGTTCTCAGTCGGGATGGATCGGAGGATAACTACTACGCGATCGGAACGCTGGCGTGGTCGCCGGACTCGCGATCTCTTGCGATCTATCGCATTCGCCCTGGATACCAGCGCTACGTGCACTACGTCGAATCGTCGCCGCAAGACCAGCTGCAGCCGAAGCACTCGATGATGCTTTATCCCAAGCCCGGAGATGTGCTGGACCTTTACCAGCCGGTGCTCTTCGATGTTGCTGGTCGCCGCGAGATAGCGATCGACAGCGCCCTCTTTCCCAACCCTTACGAACTCACGACCTTGCAATGGTGGAAAGACAGCCGTGGATTGACCTTCGAGTACAACCAGCGCGGGCACCAGGTGTATCGCGTCATCGAGGTGAGCGCGTCCACGGGGCGTGCGCGGACCCTGATCGATGAGACGAGTTCAACTTTTGTCAATTACGAGCCGCTGGTGAGCACGCAATACGACACGGGCAAAATCTGGCGGAAGGATCTGAACGACGGCAAAGAGATCCTCTGGGCATCGGAGCGCGACGGGTGGGAACACCTGTACCTCTATGACGGGATCGCGGGAAAGGTCGAACGCCAGATCACCAGCGGAGCGTGGGTGGTGCGCGGCGTCGATCGCATCGATGAGGCGAAGCAGGCGATCTATTTTTCCGCCAGCGGACGAAATGCAGGCGAAGATCCTTATTATGTTCACGGCTATAAAGTGGGCTTCGATGGAACAGGGCTGACAGAGCTTACCAGCGTGGCTGCGAATCACTCGCTGGCTTATTCGTCGGACGGCGCGTTTTATCTCGACACGTACTCGCGCATCGATCTCGCGCCGGTGATGGAGTTGCACCGCACCGCGGACGCGAGTCTGGTCTCGACAATCGAGAAGACGGACATTTCGCGCCTGCAGGCCGCGGGATGGAAGCCGCCGGAGCCTTTTCACGCAAGGGGGCGCGATGGGAAAACCGAAATATGGGGCGTGATTCATCGGCCGCTCGATTTCAACCCGGCGAAGAAGTATCCGGTCGTCGAGGACATCTACGCGGGACCGCAGGGCTCGTTCGTGCCCAAGAGTTTCACAACGCGCGCGGAACCGCTGACGGCGCTGGGTATTGTTGTGGTTCAGATCGACGGCATGGGCACGAACAATCGCTCGCGGGCGTTTCATGACGTGACCTGGCACGACTTGAAAGACGCGGGATTTGCCGATCGCATTCTGTGGCACAAGGCGGTGGCGGCCAGGTATCCCTGGTACGACATCTCGCGGGTTGGCATCTTTGGGACGTCTTCGGGCGGGCAGAGTTCGATGGGCGCCTTGCTGTTTCATCCGGAGTTCTACCAGGTCGCTGTGTCGAATTCCGGATGCCACGACAATCGCATGGATAAGATCTGGTGGAACGAGCAGTGGATGGGATGGCCCATCGGGTCGCAGTATTCGGAGTCATCGAACGTCGACAACGCGTGGCGGCTGAAGGGCAAGCTGATGCTGGTGGTGGGCGAGATGGATAAGAACGTCGATCCGTCGTCGACGATGCAGGTCGTCGACCGGTTGATCAAGGCGAAGAAGGATTTCGATCTTCTCGTCGTACCGGGAGCGGGGCACGGAGCCGGGGGAAAATACGGCGAGCGCCGGCTGCTCGATTTCTTTGTGCGCAATTTGTTGAACCAGCCCACGCCCGCGTGGAACGCGATGGAGGAGGCTCAGGAGCCGGCGAACGCGGAAGGGAAGGGTGGCCATTGAGCCCGAGACGTGTGACGGCCGCGCGCTCCCGAGGGCTCCGGGCGAATTCGGGCAAGCAGGAATCGTCGCGCCATTCGGGGGCAAAGGCGGAGCACGGCTCCAGCGTGAATCTCGCGTTCCAGCGGATTCGCGAGCTGATTGTGCACTGCAAGCTTGCGCCGGGCGCGTGGATTCCCGAGAGCGAACTGTGCGCGCAGCTGAACATGAGCCGAACGCCGGTGCGGGGCGCGCTTTACCTGTTGCAGCGCGAGGGCTACGTGCTGCAGCAGCGCAACGCGTCAAAGTCGCGGATGGTGGCGGCGCCATTGACGCTCGAGGATGCGGAGGAACTGTATCCCATGATTGGCAGCCTGGAGGGCTTGGCCGGTCGCCGGGCCGCGCTTCTGCCGGCCACAGAGCGTGACGCGCTTGCGGAACGGCTGGAGAAGATCAACAATGCGCTCGACGAGATTGCGCGCAGCCGGACGGCAGCCGGTGCCAGTATCTTCGACCTCGATCGCGAATTTCATCGGTTGGTGGTCTCCGCGGGGGCCGGACCGCGGCTCAAGCGGCTTCACCAGGCCATCGAGCCTCAGGCCGAACGGTATTGGCGTCTCTACTCGGGCGCAATTGTGAACAACCTGGAGGAGTCGGTTGCCGAGCACTGCGCAATCATCACAGCTCTGGCAGAAGGGCAGGCAAAGCGGCTCGAGCAGGCATTACGCGCAAACTGGGAGAATGGCTGCCGGCGGTTGGCCGGAGTAATCCAGATGTTCGGCGAGCGGGGCAACTGGTAGGGTTTGGCGAGACCCGCTTTTGATCCGTCTTTGCGCGTTGGTTTGAACCCGCATTCATCGTGGAGATGGCGACTATGGCTGACCTGAAACGAAATCTGGTACTGTCTGTGGCTCTTTGCGCTTGTACCGCGGCGGCCGCTCTGGCTGCCGAGACCGCGCCGATGACGGTGTTGATCGAGCATTATTCCGCCGATTCCGCAAGCCTCGCGCACGCGTATCCGCTGGCCCTGTCACCGGCCAGCCTTGAGCGGTTTACACGGCTGAACGAGGACGCGCTCGGGGCACTGAAAGGACTGCCCTTCGAGACGCTCGACGAAGAAGGCAAGGTCGACTATCTGCTGCTGAAAAATCATGTCGAGCGTGAACTGCATACGCTGAACCGAGAGAAGAAAGAGTTCGAGGAAGCCGATCCCTTGATTCCCTTCGCGCCGGTCATCTTTTCCCTGGCCGAGGCGCAGCGGCTGCATGCGGTGGATAGGCCGCAAGAAGATGCCGCCAGTCTTTCGAAGATGGCGAAGACGATCAGAGACACGCGCAAAGCGGCGGAAGCGGGTCTGCAGCCGCAGCCTGGCCCCGGAGCTCTGCATGCGGATCGAATTGTCGCTTATCGCAGTGCGGCCTACGTCAGCGAGCTTCGCCGCGAACTCCATCGTTGGTTCACCTTCTATGACGGCTACGATCCCGCCTTCACATGGTGGGTTGCAGAACCCTACAAGGAGGTGGATCGGGAACTGGAGCAGTATTCGATCTTTCTGAAGGAGCAAGTTGCCGGCCTGAAGCCAGACGATCGCGAAACGATCATTGGCACGCCGATCGGGCGCGATGCCCTGATGGCTGCCCTTCGCGATGCCATGATTCCCTACACGCCGGAAGAGTTGATCGGCCTGGCAAAGAACGAAATGGCGTGGTGCACCAAGGAGATGATTCGCGCTTCCCGCGAGATGGGAGACGGCGATGACTGGCACAAGGCACTTGAAAAGGTGAAGAACTCGTATGTTCCTCCGGGTGAGCAGCCAGAGCTGATCGACAAGCTTGCGCTCGAAGGCATCGAGTTTGCCGAGGCCCACGACCTTGTGACCATTCCTGCCCTGGCCAAGGAGACCTGGACGATGGACATGATGACGCCTGAGCGCCAGCTGGTGAATCCATTTTTCACCGGAGGCGACACGATCAGCGTTTCCTATCCCACCGATACCATGACATACGACCAGCGCATCATGAGCATGCGCGGCAACAACATTTACTTTTCGCGGTCGACAGTCTTTCATGAGCTGATTCCCGGTCACTATCTCCAGCAGTTTATGAACGACCGGTATCGGAGCTACCGCGAGCTGTTTACCAATCCCTTCTGGCTCGAGGGCAATGCCTTCTATTGGGAGATGCTCTATTGGGACCTCGGGTTCGCGAAGACGCCGGAGCAGCGGGTGGGCATGCTGTTCTGGCGGATGCATCGCTGTGCGCGCGTGATCTTCACCATGAGTTTTCATCTGGGCCAGATGACCCCGGCCCAATGCGTTGATTTTCTGGTGCGCGACGTCGGGCACGAGCCGGACAATGCGCGAGCCGAAGTGAGGCGTTCCTTCCAGGAAGAACCGGACCCGCTCTACCAATGCGCCTATTTACTCGGCGCCCTTCAGTTTCGCGCTTTGCATAAAGAACTGGTCGACTCCGGCAAGATGACCAACCGTGCCTTTCATGACGCCATCCTGCAGGAGGGGCAGATGCCCGTCGTCATGGTGCGCGCGATCCTCACGCGGGAGACATTGAATGCCTCGGAAGCGCCTTCGTGGCGGTTCTATGAGCCGATTGCCGCCAGGCCCTAGTTATGGGGCATCGCACCAGCTTCTTACTGCTGAAGCCGACCTTAGATGCAGAATGTCGCGGTGGAGATGCCTGCAACCGGAAGATTTCAGCGCGCTCCTTTTGAGCCGAAGATGCGTCTAACAAAGAAACAGCCACAAAGTAGACTTTGTAACATGAACTTTAGTCGAGATGATTAAGCTCTTTGACAAGCGCATCCAAGTAGAATGGAACACAACTAATCCCCGCTGTCGTGCGGCGTTTTGCTTAGGATCCCTCTGAGGTTCGCAAATTCCAGGTCCCTTGAGCATTTCTATACGAATGAATCAGTCTACGTTAGTGCCAATTCAACCCTCGGGCCGACGCCCGCCCCTCTATCTGGTCCATGAGATTTTTGGCGGAGTTCGATGCTACGAGGATTTAGCGCGGGCTTTAGGTCCGGACCAGCCGCTTTATGCGTTTCGTTCGGCGTCGGAAGATGCGGGGCACGCGTACGGAATCGAAGAGATGGCGTCGATCTATGTGCGTGACTTAGAAGCGTTCGACCCCGCTGGGCCGCACGTGATCGGCGGCTACTCGTTTGGCGGGCTGATCGCCTTCGAAATGGCGCGACAACTTGAGGCAAAAGGGCAGAGCCCAGCTCTTGTCGTGATGCTCGATACCTTTCTCCCCGGGTACAGAACGAGCGTCTGCTTCCAGAGAAAAGCCAATCTCTTCTGGGAGAATGCAAGAGCTGAAGGATTTCGGTATGTAGCCCGGAAAGCCAGGAATAAGCGCGACTATTGGGCGCGCATCGGGAAAAACAAGTTGCTCTGCGTCGCCGGATCGGTCCTTGAATCGATAGGCTGCCCGCGTCCCCGCAGAGTGAGAAAGGCTCTGGAGGAGAAGAAGAATTTTTGCGAGCTCGCCTCCTATAGTCCGGGACCTTACGGCGGCAGCGTCTTGCATATTTTCTGCAAGCATCGGCAGGATATTCTCGGCAAGAGTGAAGACGATCCCTATTTTGGGTGGGGCATCCTGGATTGTTCAGGCTTTGAGATGTGTCCGATCCCGACAGATCACTCCTCTCTGCTGAGCGAGCCGAGCTTGTCGATCGTTGCGCAGAACCTCACCAGGAAACTTCCCCTTGCCTTGATGAAGTGCCAGCCTGTCCCTTACTCCACGCGCGACGCACGCGCGTCGATGGCGGGCTGAGTGTCAAAGCGACCCTGAGCGCCCTCGGGTCGACAGAATGAGCCGTTTTCCTACAGAACACCGCGGCCGCGCCAATTGGCCTATACTTCCTGTTTGGCTTTTAACGCCGGCATACCATTGCCTTTCACAGTGAGGCGCCCATGAGCGAGCCGAGCACCGAAGCGGTGATCCGAACAAAGTTGTACGGCTTCACCCTCCTCAATCATCCCCGCTACAACAAAGGGACAGCCTTTAGCGAAGAGGAGCGCGATGCTTTCGATCTGCACGGGCTGCTGCCGCCGCACGTGGGAACTTTGGAGGAGCAGATCCATCGCCGGACGCGCGCCATCGATGCTTACGAGACGGAGTTTGAGAAGTACGGTTTTATGCGCGACCTGCAGGACATTAACGAAACATTGTTTTACGCGTTGATCCTGTCTGACGTGAAGAAGTACATGCCCATCGTCTATACGCCGACGGTCGGTGAGGGTTGCCAGAGATTCAGCGAGATCTGGCGTAAGCCGCGCGGGCTGTTTCTTAGCTTTCCCAATCAATCGCGCATCGAGCGGATCCTTTCGCACAAGCGTTATGATCACGTGCGCGCGATTGTGGTGAGCGATGGAGAGCGCATCCTGGGGCTCGGCGATCAGGGTGCCGGCGGCATGGGAATTCCGATCGGGAAGATGGCTCTCTACACGGCGCTGGGCGGAATCCATCATGAGTATTGCCTGCCGATTCTGCTCGACGTGGGTACCGATAACGAAGAGCGGCTCGCCAATCCGATCTATATCGGGTGGCGGCATAAACGGGTACGCGGGCAGCAGTACGACGAGTTTGTAGAAACGTTTGTCTCGGCGGTCGAAAGACGCTGGCCGCATGTGCTGCTGCAGTGGGAAGACTTCGCTGGATCGAACGCGGCGCGGCTCCTGCAGAAATATCGGGACCGGCTGTGCACGTTCAACGACGACATCCAGGGAACGGCTGCCGTGGTCCTCGCCACTCTGCTGGCTGCGATGAAAGCGGCTGGAACGAAGCTTGTGGATCAGCGAATCGCGATTGTCGGCTTCGGCTCGGCGGGCATCGGGATCGCTAACCTGCTGCGCAAGGCACTCCAGGAAGAGGGCCTGAGCGAGCAGGAGGTTAAGTCACGGATCTATCCGCTGGGCCGGCCTGGATTGCTCGTCGAGGGCGCCGACGGGATTCACCCCGAGCAGATGGAATATGTGCATCCACGCAAGGCCGTGCAAGGATGGCAGGTCGCTGATGCGAAGAAAATCGGCCTCGAAGAAGTCGCGCGCAACGCGAAGATCACGGTGCTGATCGGCGTCGCTGGCAAGGCGGGGATGTTTACCGAAGACGCAGTGCGCGCGATGGCGAAGAACACCGAGCGTCCCGTGATCTTTCCCCTGTCGAATCCAACGTCGAAGAGCGAAGCGACGCCCAGTGACTTGCTCCAGTGGACCGGCGGCAAAGCTTTAATCGGAACCGGCAGCCCGTTTGAGCCCGTGAACTGGGATGACCGCAAGATTCATATCGATCAAACCAACAACTCGTATATCTTTCCCGGCCTGGCGCTCGGCATTGTGGCGTCGAAGGCGCAGCGGGTGAGCGACTCGATGATCATGACGGCTGCCCGGACGCTCGCGAGGCTATCGCCAGTGGAGCATGATGCGAAAGCAAACCTGTTGCCGCCACTGAAAGACTCGCGCAAGCTGAGCCGCATCATCGCAGAAGCGGTTGCGCGGCAGGCAATCGTCGAGGGGTTGTCGGCTCTCAATGGCGGCGACGTCGAGGCGGCGGTGGACGCGAATGTCTGGGAGCCGAAATACCTGAGATATGTGCGCGAGTCTTGATCCGGCGCGCATCACAAACGTGCGTTGATTGCCGGCTGCATTTCCCTGCGCGCTTGTTATTCTTCGCGCAAAAGGACCAGCGGATCGACCGAAAGAGCACGCTGCGCCGGAATCCAAGTCGCCACCAGCCCCAATATAACCATCGCCGCGACAACACCCGCCAGCACGACCGGATCGCGGGGCGTGGCCTGGTAAACGATATTCGATAGCACGCGGCTTGCAAGGATCCCCAGCACAAGCCCCCCGGCCGATCCCGTGGCGAGCAATCGCACGGATCTGCCCAATGCAGTGCGCAGCACCTCGGTGCGCGACGCTCCCAGCGCGACGCGAATGCCCAGCTCCTTCATGCGTCGCGAAACAGACGAGGCAGACATGCCGAAGATCCCGGCGATCGAAAGGATCCCGCCAATCATCCCCAGGACGCCAAGGGCCATCGTCGCCACCTTCGCCGGAAACTGCACCACCTCGAGCAGCTGGTTCCAGCTCTGGATATCCGCCGGCAGTCCCGCATCCAGTTCGCGCAGCTTCATCCGCATCAGCGCCTGCAGTTGCTGCGGGTCAGCCTTCGACCGCACGATCAGGTAGCTCTGTGGATCGTTGTAAAGCATCGACGGCATCAGGATCGCCGGCTCCTGTTCTTCGGTCAGCGAGAGGTACTTCCCATCTTGCACAATCCCCACAATCTCCGCCATCGTTCCATCGCTGATGCGAAAGCGCCTTCCCATCGCGCCGCTCATGCTCCCGAACATCCGCATCGCAAATTGGCGGTTGACCAGCGCAGGAGTTGGTTTAGTCGGGCCGTCGCTCCACGTAAAATCCCGCCCGGCAAGCAGCGTGGTTCCCGCCGCTTGCAGATATCCCGGCGAAACATTGAAGCGGAAGGGTTCAATCGCCACGGTTGATGCCGTCAGATCACGCGTCTGCTCGGTAAAGACCTTCTCGCGAAACGCGGCAGTGTAGACCAGCGGAGGATAGTTGTTCACCAGGCCGACGGATTCCACACCGGGGATTTCGGCCATGGCGTCGATCATCCTGCGGTTGAACTGAGGAATCTGCTGGTCAGCGTATCCCGCCGTCGACAAGTTCACCCCGGCAAGCATCGTGTTGCGTGGCTCGAAGCCATAGCTTGCGTTTACGCTTCGCACCAGCCCGCGAACCGCCACCAGCGAAGCCGTCACCAGCAGGGCACAGATAGCAATCTGCGTCACCAGCAGCACGTCGCGCACCGTGAGCTTGCGTCCCGTTTTGCCCGTCGAGCCCGCCTTCACAACCTCGTACGGGTGCGCCTGCATCACCAACCGCACCGGCACGATCCCGAACAAAAAACCGCTGACCAAAGCCAGCACCAGAGCCACCACATAAATGCGCGCGTCCATGGTCACCGGGATGTGGATCGGCGCGCCTGCAAACGGATGCCACGTACTGAGGCTTTCCAGCAGCGGCATGCCTCCAAGCACTCCCAGCGTACCTCCGCATAACGCCAGCAGCATCGCTTCGGTCATCAACTGCCGCAGAATCCGCCGGCGCGTCGAGCCGAGCGCGAGCCGCAATGCCACTTCCCTGGCGCGATCCGAAGCGTGCGCGGCAAACAATCCGCCGAGGTTTGCGCATGCCGCCAGCAGAATCATCGCAGCCAGGGCCACCAGTGCGGCCACGAATCCATGCACCGCAGGGCCGAACGCAGACAGCCCGGTCCGTCCGATCACCACGTGTCGCGCGCCAACCTCTTTGGGATACGCCTTCGCCAGCTCCGCTGCCACGCGATTCACATCCGCTTCGGCCTGCTGCCGCGTCACGCCCGGCTTCAAATGCCCGAAGGTTTCAAAGATCGCAGCTGTATTCGCTCGGTCGGTCAGTGAATTTCCGCCCACCACCTCCTGCTCCATGATCGGCATGAAAAAATCCGGTGAGACAAACATGATCGTTCCGCGAAAGTCCGGCGGTGTCACGCCGATCACCGTGAAGGGATGCTTGTTTACGCGTACGACGCGCCCGATGATGCTGCGATCGTCCTGGAAACGCGAGTGCCAATAGCCGTAACTCAGCACAAGATCGGGCGCGCTGCCTGGCCCGCGCTCATCCACCGCCGTGTACAACCGCCCCAGATAAGGATGCACATCCAGCACCGTGAAATAATTCCCGCTGGTCGCAAATCCGCTCGCCGCTTTTGGATCCTTGCCCGGATCGAGCGCCGTGCCGAGAGTAAAGTTGAACGCCGCCAGGTCTTGAAAGCTGTGATTCCGGTCGCGCAGATCCACATAACTGGGATAGGACTGAAATTCGGGATCGGCGCCATACTGCGTTCCGTAAATGCTCTTTGCATCGGGCACGTTGAGCGTCTTCAGCAGCAGAGCATCCATCACCCCGAATACCACGGCATTGGCGCCGATTCCCAGTGCCAGCGTGAAGACCGCGGAGAAAACGAAGCCCGGAGATTTGCGCAAAACCCGAATCGCAAACCGCACATCCTGGAAGAGACCGTCGAGAAAACTCCCACCCAGGGCCTGAAAGCTCTCTTCCTTGTGGCGTTCCGCTGCGCCGAACTCGACGCGCGCCTGCCGTTCCGCCTCTGCGCGGCTAGCGCCCAGGCGCTCCAGATCGTCGGCGCGAAGCGCGATGTGCGAGCGAAGCTCTTCCTCGAGCTCGGCGGCAACGCGCGCACGCGACAGAAACCGGGAAGCAAATGCGCGTATGGCTGCGAAAGTCATACTTCCTCCAGTCTGGCCTTCAGCGCCGACGTCATGGCAGCCGCCAGGCGATTCCAGCCCTCGGTTTCTTCGCGGAATTGTTTGCGCCCAGCTGCCGTGAGCTCGTAAAACTTGGCACGCCGGTTATTCTCCGACGTTCCCCAACTCGCTTTCAGCCAGCCCTGGCGGACCAGCCGGAAAAGCGCGGGGTAGAGAGCTCCTTGTTCGATCAGCAACGCCTGCCCGGAGATCTGCTGGATGCGCAGCAGCACTCCATAGCCGTGCAGCGGCCCGAGCGAAACGGCTTTAAGAATGAGAAGATCGAGCGTGCCGGGTAAGATCTGGGCCTGACCGTTCATGGGTGCTCTCCTAAAATAATTAGGAGATTAGCCCATCTTTCCTAAGCTGTCAAGGAGAAGAACGGAAAGACATTGAATGGCGACGCCTGTTCGCGCGAACAACCGGCGTAGAACCGGAAGGGCCAACGAAAGCGCCCATCGCCGCCAGGGGAGCAGCCGAGGTGAAACCGGGTTGACCCGTGGGAAGTACCCCCCTCCGGCAACAACCCACCTTCCTTCTTGTATCGAAGTTTTCACGGTGGGCGACAACACTCCCGCAGCGATCTTTTGCGACTCGGAATCCTCAATCACTCTCACGTGAGAGGAATTCGAGCATTCTGCGACAGACGTATCGATGGGCAGCAGAAACGGACAAGGAGTCGGTCAGCGGATTGGAGCTAAGCTGCTGATATGCCGTAAGTTATTGAGAATAATGGTAGGCACGATTGGATTCGAACCAACGACCTCTTCCGTGTCAAGGGATGTATGATATTTATTTTCAATGGGTTAAAAGGACTCGGTTGGATGCCTAAGGTCTGCTAAGTCCTTGATAATACATAGGGGCAAATTCGTTCACGGGCTGGATAGCGGGTTGACGTGAATTTCGGCTCGCTTGCCAAATAAGTTAACGTGCATGTGCTTGGCGACCAATTCCATAGAATGAGTGTCTTGCACTCTATTGATTGGCGTTTGACAGATTCCACCCCTATACCGGTTCAGTCGGCTGTCCGCCGCCTGCGGCGAATGGAGCGATATTCACCGCGTTCCATGCGTAGATTACTCATTGAAATTGCGGTGAATAGAGGTTATATTATCCGCAAATGATGCGGAGAATAGCGGCCGGAACTTACATCCACGAGCGGCCAGAATGGCCGGCTTTTCACTGGCACAACGAGACCGTCTCCAGGCAACTGATTGAGGTGCGACATCGGCAGGGACGCCTGATTGGTCGGATGGAGGGACTCGGTTTTCAACTTCGCACTGAAGCCGTATTAAACAGCCTGACTGAAGAGGTCCTCAAATCCAGCGAAATTGAGGGGGAGAAGCTTGATAGGGATCAGGTACGCTCGTCAATCGCACGCCGCCTGGGAATTGATATCGGCGGTCTGACGCCCGCCGATCGCGATGTCGAGGGTGTGGTCGAAATGATGCTGGACGCGATACAACACTACGATCGGCCATTATCAGCGGATCGTATGTTCGATTGGCACGCCGCCTTGTTTCCGACCGGACGGAGCGGCATGTCCAGAATCAACGTAGGCTCCTGGCGGGATGATAAGAAGGGTCCAATGCAGGTCGTTTCGGGACCGATCGGAAAGGAGCGTGTTCATTATGAAGCCCCAGCGGCACGTCGACTATGCGGAGAAATGAAGAAAATGCTCGAATGGTTTGAGAAGGAGAGTTCGACTGACCTCGTGCTGAAGGCAGGTATTGCGCATCTGTGGTTTGTGACAATACATCCGTTCGAAGATGGCAATGGACGCATCGCACGCGCGATTGCAGATATGGTGCTTGCGCGTTCGGAGCGAAGTTCGCAACGCTTCTACAGCATGTCCTCGCAGATTCGCCAAGAGCGAAGAGAGTATTACGAGATCCTCGAATCGACCCAGAGAGGTGATCTCGATATTACCCGCTGGCTGGAATGGTTTCTCTTATGCCTGGGGCGTGCGTTCGATCGCGCGGAGACGATCTTAGCTGCCGTTCTCAGCAAGGCCCGATTCTGGGACCACTTCACTAGAACGGATTTCAACGGGCGGCAACGCAGCATGATCAACCGTCTATTGAATGGCTTTGAAGGCAAGCTGACCTCTTCAAAATGGGCAAAGCTTGAGAAGTGCTCACAAGATACGGCATTGCGTGACATTGAAGATCTCGTCAAGGAAGGTGTCCTCATGAGGGATTCAGCTGGCGGACGTAGCACGTCCTACTCGCTCTCGAAAACCACGGACCACGCGCCCATTCGCCATTGAAACGCCGGCCCAGACGCGGAAGATCATGAACGAGGCCAAAACTCACATTGGAATGCAG
>DATJMC010000114.1:0-61488 GCA_035508975.1 Occallatibacter sp. | reverse complement strand
TGCTTCAGCGGTAAGGCCCTCTCTGCACTTTGCAGTGTGCGCTCTATTCCACCTTGGATGGGCCCTTCTACGCCAAAGGTGGTACAGCCATCTTGTTCAATTCAGAAGTATTCTCGGGGCGAGTGATGGATTTGATTCCTTACTAAAGATTCAACCGGGAACAACAATTTTCCGACGAACTGCCGATAGGTTGAGAGTCATGATGAGCCGATGGATGACAGCATCGAGAAACCAGGTCGCAGGCTGGCTGCAGACCGGGATCTCGCCGCGACGGCTGGCCTTGACTCTTGCTCTCGGCTTCGCGATCGGATGTCTGCCGGTGATTGGAATCCCGACGGCGTTGTGCATCGGGGTTGCAATGGTGTTGCAGCTGAATGTTCCGGCAATCCAGGCAGCGAATTATCTGGCCATGCCGCTGCAGCTGACGCTCATGCTTCCGTTTGTCCGTCTGGGTGGCTGGATGTTTGCCTCAGGGACGCAGCAGCCGTTGGAGAGCGCGCTGCTGCACGGGTCCCCGATGCAGATGCTATCCGCATCGGGGAGCACCGCAAGCCACGCTCTGGCGGGATGGCTGGTGATCGCCGGCCCGATGGTGCTGGTGATGACACTGGGTCTGACCGCGGTTTTTCAGCGCATGCCCGCTCTGGCTGCGCAAAGTTCGAGATCGTAGGGAAAGGCAGATTTAAGCAAGCTTAGATTAGAGCACGTTCTCTGATACATAAATAAAGGAAAACCCTGAAGCGCCCACCTTCGGTGCGATAACCATCCGCCGATGGTGGGCAGTCGCTTTGCGGCATCCTGGCATGAGGCCGCATTGGTCCGGCGACCAATCGGCTAGCCAGCCTCGACAAGGCCGTAGCGCCGTTGCCAAGCCTCCTTCAAATGAGCGCGCACCAGGGCGCGTTCCGCATCGGTCCCCTCGGCTTTTCCTTTCTCCTGGCTGGCGTTCACGAAGCGGGCGGCTTCCTGACGAGCGAGTTCGAGCAACTGCCGGTCGCGCACGAGATTAGCCACGCGGAACTCGGGGAGGCCGGCCTGGCGCGTGCCGAAGAACTCGCCGGGGCCGCGCATGGCAAGATCCAACTCGGCCAGCTCGAAGCCGTCCTGAGTGCGCACCATGGCGTTCAGCCGCTCTTCAGCCAGAGGAGAAACGCGGTTCCCTGTCATCAGGATGCAATAGCTCTTGGCGGAGCCTCGACCGACGCGCCCGCGAAGCTGGTGGAGTTGTGCCAGCCCGAACCTCTCGGCGTGCTCGACAACCATGACGGTCGCGTTGGGAACGTCGACGCCCACTTCGATGACGGTGGTGGCCACGAGCGCGTCGATCTCGCCACGCTGAAAGCGGCGCATGATGACTTCTTTCTCATCGGGATCGAGGCGGCCATGGAGCAAGCCAAGCCGGAGGCCGGCGAGCGGACCGGTGCGCAGCTTCTCATACATCTCGACCGCAGACTTGAGTTCCGGCGTTTTGCTTTTCGAAGCGCGAGCGGGGCCCGAACCGGCTCCCCCGGGGAACAGGTCTGCGGTTTTCGCCCGGCGCGGTGCCTTCTTCTGAGGAGAAGGCTCCGCATTTACTGCTGCCGCCGCGTCGTCGTGGGGGAAGTCCAGCTCGGGCTGGTCGTCGCGCGCGCCTTCGATCACCGGATAGACGATGTAGGCCTGCCGCTTCTGCGCCACCTGCTTGCGCACGAATTCCCAGACCTCGGAAGACCTCTCCCCGGCGACGCGGCGCGTGACAATGGGTGTGCGGCCGGGAGGGAGCTCGTCGAGAACGCTGATGTCGAGATCGCCGTAGAGGGACAGCGCGAGGGTGCGGGGAATGGGGGTTGCCGTCATCACCAGGACATCAGGCTCGGGCTGGTTGGGTTTCTTCATCAGCTTGAAACGCTGCATGACGCCGAAGCGATGCTGCTCATCGACCACGACCAGGCCGAGGTTGTCGAACTCGACCTTCTCTTCGATCAAGGCGTGCGTCCCGATGACGAGATGGGCCTCGCCCCGGTTGATGAGGCCGCGATTGGCGCGCTTGCGGTCCTCGTCGAGCGAGCCGGTGAGGAGGACGACGCGATATTTACGCGAAGAGCGCTCGAGCAGCTTGCGGGCGGCGAGAAAGTGCTGGGTGGCGAGGATCTCGGTGGGAGCCATGAGCGCAGCCTGGAAGCCGTTTTCCATCGCCACCAGCATCGCCTGCAGAGCCACGATGGTTTTGCCGGAGCCGACATCGCCCTGCAACAGGCGGCGCATGGGGTTCGGCTGGCGCATGTCAGCGACGATTTCGCCCAGCGTGCGCTTCTGCGCCGCGGTGGGATGGAAGGGCAGGACCTCGCGAATCGCCTCGCGCACTTTGTCGGTGGTGGCGAAGCCGATGCCGGCGCGCTCGCGCATGCGACGCCGTTTGAGTTCAAGGCCCAATTCAAGAAAAAACAACTCCTCGAAGATCAGACGGCGGTGGGCGGCTGTGGCAGACGATTGCAGTTGCGACAGCGACGTTCCTTCGGGCGGGAAGTGCACCTGGCACAAGGCTGTCTCGCGGGCGGGCAGATCGAGGCGCGCAAGCATGGCCTGCGGCAGGCATTCCGGCACCTGCCCGCGCATCGACTCGAGCAGGTGGAAGATGACCTTGCGTTGCCAGCGTGAGGCCAACTGGCTTCCGCCGAGCGACTCATAGACCGGCGTGAGGCGGCCAACTTCGAGCAGACGCGTCTCCGCATCGTCGCTCGAATCGGGCAAAAGTTCCCACTGTGGCTGGATCATCTTGAGGTTGCTTGTAGAGCGGGAGGGTTCGAGCTTGCCGTAGACCGCGATGGTCTGGCCGGCTTGAAACTTGCCCTGAAGCCAGGTTGCGTGAAACCAGAGGCATTTGAGCGCATGCCGGCCCTGGCCGATGGTGAGCTCGAAGATGGGCATGCGCCGGGTGCGAAGCAGCGCGGCTCCGCGAACTTCGGCGATGATGCTGGCGGTTTCGCCCGGCTTCAGCTCATCAAGGCTGCGCGGATGCTGCCGGTCTTCGTATCGGAAAGGCAAGTGGTAGAGCAGGTCTTCGACGGTAAGTATATTTTTGGCCTTGAGCAGTTCGGCGACGCGCGGGCCGACACCGCGCACAAACTTGATTTCGGTCTTCAGCTCGGGCACACACTGGATGCTAAAACATCACCGCACGATTCCAGCATGGGAGCCGCGTCGTAGGGTGGAAAACCTGCGAAGAACTACTGCAGTCAGAGTCAGGCGTGAAAACTCCGCTCAGTCTTCGGAAATTGCCGCGCGCGCGCTTCGGACTTCCGCCGCGAGAACGCTGAGGATGCGCAGCGAGATGCCCGGCTCGGCAAGCATCAGTTGGGAAAAATCTTCACGAGTGACCACCCCGACCTCTGTCCCCTTGTGCGCACGAGCAGTCATTGAATAAGGATGGTTGCCGACAAATCCCGGCAAGCCCAGCAGCGATCCGGCAGAAACCACGGTCTCGATGATGGTTTCACCCCTATGCGAAGTCATGGTGAGCGTGGCGTTGCCGGAGTTAAGAACATAGAGACAGGTCGATGTCTCCCCCTGCCGAAACAAGACGCGATCCTCCTGGCAGAGAACCTTGGTGGAACGTTTCCCAAGCGCCGCCAGCAGGTCGGGATCGGCAACAAAAGCGGAGGAATCAAGGTTCAAGAAATACGCTCCGTGCGTCGCAGGAATGAACGGATGGCCGGAAAAGCATTCAGCGCAACTCAACTCATGGTTTCATACGGCGCAGATCGTTCTTGTGATGCACGTCACTTGAGTCTCGAACCTGAAAGGACTTCAGGTTTTCCGCCCTCTTGGCGAGTTGAGTCTCCGTCTTAGGGCTGCACGGCTCTGGCCGGCGGGCAGGTTGGGGATCGACCGGCTGGTGCATCGGTCTTCGCGAACAGAAGGTACTCGCCTTCCCAGGCCTTTTCGCGCATTTCCACGTGCCACGCCGGAGAATTCTCGAGCAGGTAGGCGATAGGCTCATCGTCTTTCACCAGGGCGTGATCGACGCGGTATTTGTCCATCAGCTCGAATGCATGGTTCGCAAACATGATGCTGCGATAGTCGGCCATGACGCCGACGTGCTCGAAGCTGTCGAACCGCGAGTCGATAAAGCTGGGCCTGGACTGAAAGGCCATGCGCCCGCCCACATAATCCGTGTCCAGCGTCCGCCAGGAGGGTTGAATGGCGGCGATCTCCTGGACGGGGAACATCTTCACGAGCATCTTTTCGAGCGATGCCTCGTTCGGAAACATGTAGAGGACGACACCCAGGGAGGCTGCGGTGAGGAGGAAGTTCATTGCCGGAATGGTGTTCGCATCGGGATCCTTGCAGATGGTGCGCGCCAGGTCCCTGGCCAGCATCGGGCAGGTCAGGATCGCGGCGAAATAGCAGAAACGAAGGTGCGAAACCGCGGCGTACCAGGCCAGGAAGACAAAACACATCTCATACAGCTTCCATTTGCGGCCGGAGATGCAGTTGGCCAGAACCATGGCGGCGATCGCCACAACCGCAGCCTCGCCTTGCATGCTCGAAAGCTTCAGCGGCTGCCATTCCGCGATGGTGGCCACGCTCAGCTTCTGGTTCATGGCCATGTCGAGGGGATTCCACAGCAGGCGCCAGCCATAGGGATTCACCAGCAGTGCGGCGATGCTGACTCCAAAAATCGTGAGGTACTGCTTGCGCTCGGCTGGCGAAAAGGCTGCCTGCTCAAAGACCCCCAGGCGCAGCGAGAACATCCCGCACGCGATATAGATTCCCAGGAGCACGAGGCCGCCAAACCAAAAGCCGTGCAGGTTGATCCAAAGGCAGAACAACGGAGGCAGGAACCAGAGAAAGCGCTTGTTTCCACGATCGGCGGCCTCGAGAATGGCGAGCTCCGCCGACATGGCCAAGTACCCGAACTCGATCATGCGCGGTCCGGCATTCACGGTCATGAGCACGAACGCCAGCCCGGCAGTCCAGAGCGACGCATCCGCGCTCCGCGCCATCCAGTTGCCGCGGGCATAAACAAACACGATGTTGGCGCAGAGCGCAAGCCAGGTCACCAGGTAGATGCCGCGCAGCCCAAATGCCTGGAAGCTGAACCAGTAGGGAATCTCCGAGAGCCACTCCCAGTTGATCCAACGCTGCCCGACGACCGTGAATGAGTAGGGATCGGTGTGGATCATATGGTGCATTGTGATCAGGATCCGCGCATTGGCAAGGTGCCACCAGATATCCGGATCAACGATGAAAGTGTGGGCGAAGTTGAGGGTGGCGGACGCAATAGTGGGCACCATCATCAAAATCGCGACATTCATCATGTGCCGCGAAAAAACGCGGAGGCGTGGAGAAGTCGACGAGGACACCTCGCCTTCGGGCACAGCGGCAGGCGGGGCGGCGGTGGCGTCCATAAGCAATACAGTAGCGTTCGAGCGGCCGAATTTGGATATTGGCGGCGGAGAAAGTCGGGGATCGGAGCACCGATGGTAACGTGCTCAGGAAATTGCGATTCCCGGCTTGGAACGTACGCATTGGAAGAATTTGCGGACGATGCCGAAGTGAAACCCGACAGGCGTACGGATGATCACTTCCCGCCAATTTGCGGTTGTGCTTCAATGGGAGCCAGTTCGAACGACCGGTCACTGCAGCGTTGGCTTGGCACGTGCCCGTTCGCGCAGGCCGGGTCATCGGTGGGATGCTTTTTGCTTCAGGATTCGAAGGGGCGGACGGGCGCACTTTCAGAGGTTCGAGTTACCTCCGTGTTACCTGTTTGCACCGGAGGGGTATTGACCGAAGAGTACCTCCAGACGAGAATCAGCAGCACGTGGTGCCTTCGAAGAACTACGGGGAATTCGATTAACTTGAATAGTTTCTAGTAGAAGCATCCATGCAGGCTCTTCGAGCAGCGGGGTGGGCGAGAGAGTCTGGCACGTCCTCGAGGTTGGTTTTGCAGTGCCGGCAGGGGGAGCCGGTGAAAGAGGAAAAGAGACGGAATCAGTATGATTCGGATCGGTTTACTTTCAGAAGATCGTGCACTACAGACGCTTCTTGCTTCAGCCTTGGGGAAAGAGTTCCAAGTTGAACTGGCGATGAGCGAAGGGGATCTCCTGCGCCTGATCGATTCCAGCGAATGCGATGTTCTGATTCTCGATCTGAATTCGAACAACGGGACGACCAAAGAGCGGATCGAATGCACGCGCCGCATCATTGCCCTTCAGGTCCCAGCGCTGGTCATGGCAGACGATGGTCTGCGCTCCACTGCCGTTGAGCTTGTCCGGCTTGGCGCCTACGGCTATTGCCGCCGTCCTCCTTCGATTCGCGAGCTGAAAGCGATGCTCTGCCGGGCGAGTGAGAACTCGCTGCTCCGGCGCCAACTGCAAACGGTGCAGCAGCGGCCGGAAGCGCCCACGAATTGCGATCGTCTGATTGGCTCGAGCCCGCAGATCCGCCAGGTCTATCAACTCGTTCACCGCGTCGCAAACCTGAATGCCTCGGTGCTGGTGACCGGCGAAAGCGGAACCGGCAAGGAGCTGATCGCCCGGGCAATTCACAACCTGGGATCGCGCGCGGAAAAGCCGTTTGTCGCGGTATCGTGCGGGGCCATTCCAGAAACATTGATCGAAGCCGAGCTGTTCGGCCACGAAAAAGGCGCGTTCACCGGAACCGTCGGCGCGCGCGAAGGCTATTTTGAGCAGGTCCGCGACGGAACCCTGTTCCTGGACGAAATTGGCGATCTGAGCCTCTACACGCAAGTCAAGCTGTTGCGCGTCCTGCAGCAGATGGAGTTCAGCCGCCTGGGAAGCAATCGCCTGATTCCCCTCAAGGCGCGCCTGATTTTCGCGACGCACCAGGATCTCGCCAAGCTGGTCGCGGAGGGGAAATTTCGCCAGGATCTCTACTACCGCATCAACGTCATGAAGATTGTCTCGCCGGCGCTCGCCGATCACGCCGAAGACATTCCGCAGATCGCCACCCACTATCTGAAGCACTATTCGCAGATCTTCCAGAAGCCGATGCAATCCATCGAGCCGGGCGCGATGGCGATGCTGCAGAGTTATTCGTGGCCGGGCAATGTGCGCGAGCTCGAAAACACCATCCAGAGAGCCATCATCCTCGCCCCCGGAGAAACGATTCGTCACGAGGATCTTCCGCTGAATATGCACGCGGACAAGGTCGTCGACATCAGCGAATACAATCCCGACGGGTCGTTTGAGCGGCAGCTGCGGGAGTACAAAGTCAAGCTGGCGGTTGACGCCGTTCGCGAGAACAACGGCAACAAAACGCTGGCCGCGCGCAGCCTCGGCATCTCCCGTGCCTATCTGCATCGCCTAATCCGGCAGTCCGAGCCTGAACTCCTCTTCGAGCACGACAACGTCAACTCCGCGTCCGCTTCCGCGTAGAAAGTTTGTGGGACCCGCCGGCGCAGCCTGGCTTGCGCTTGCGTGCAACGTGCGACCAGCGCGCGATTCCCTGGCGCAGGTAGCTTGAAGGTAAACATTCAGATGGTCCCGTCGTCACGCCGAATCGCAGCGATTGAACTGCTATAGTCAATCATCATGATCAAACGATTGCCGGTTCTTCTTGCCCTGTCAGCGCTTCTCCCGCTGGCGGCGCAGGCAATCGCGCAGGAGACCGACGACAGCGGCGCAGCGCCTCCGAAGCCGACGGTCACCCAGACAGCTCCGCATCGAACCGCGACGCAAGGGGAAACAGCGACCGACGCCGCCGTATCGCCCGATCAACAATCCAGTCCCAATCAGCCGCAGATCATCGTGAACCCGCCTGCCGCGCCTCAGCCCGAGTGGGCTTGGCATGATCGCGTCGCGTGGGGCGCCGGGGTTGTCCTCGCCGTCCTTGCCTACGTGGGGATTCTTCTCGCCCTGCGCACATTGAAGAACATTGACAGTCATCTGGTCGCCGTCAACTCAACATCGCAGGCTGCCATGGACAGCGCCAACGCCGCGCTCGCTCTTGCCCAGGCGATCGCGAATTCAGAGCGGCCATGGATCGTGGTCACCGTCGAGCCTTTTCTGACCATGGAAAACAGCTTTAAGGTGATGGCGTCGAACCGGGGGCGGAGCCCGGCTCGCATTATTTCGTCTCTCGACCAGGTCAAGGTGGCCAGCGATGAAACCAAGCTACCCAAGACGCCCGAGTTTGAAGCCATCGCGCCCGGTGATGAGCCGGAGCCGATCGTCCTGCTCCCCGGCGAAGCGACCGGAATCTGGGCACTGAACCGCGAAGATCTGCCCTCCATCTGCCAGACCCCCGAGGTACTGAAGGAGGTCGAACGCTGGCAGCAGACGCTGTTCCTTTACGGCCGCATCCAGTACCTGGAATTAGCTTCGGTGAGTGACTCGAAGATGCACGAGACCTTCTGGTGCTGCCGCTACATCCATGGGGAGAAGAACAGCGCCCTGGTCATGGCGGGACCGCCGGAGTACAACAAGCACAGCTAGCGCCCGAAGGCACGGGCTGCCGCTCTGGCACGCGGCTTTCAGGGCGCTCGCGCCTCGGTTTGCTACACTGCTCCCTGATCAGGACGCCCACGCGATCGTTCCGAATCCACAAGAGCGGCTGGAGAATTGATGCCCGTTGTCGAACTCGCAGGAGTGACCAAGGCCTACGAGAGCAAGGTTGCCGTGCGCGATCTGAGCCTGTCGGTGGAGGCGGGCCAGATGTTCGGACTGCTTGGCCCGAATGGCGCCGGAAAGACCAGCTCGATCCGCATGATGATGGGCATTACCCTGCCCGACTCGGGCGCGGTGCGCCTCTTCGAAAAGCCCTTCGAGCGCAAGAGTCTCGAGCGCGTCGGCTATCTGCCCGAAGAGCGCGGTCTCTACAAGAAGATGAAAGTCCTCGAGCAGCTGGTGTTCTTTGGCGAACTGCACGGACTTGCCGCGGACGAAGCCCGCAAGCGTGCCTCGGACTGGGCCAAGCGGCTGGAGATCGACGAAGCACTCGGGAAGAAAACCGAAGAGCTCTCGAAAGGCATGCAGCAGAAGATCCAGTTCATCGGCTCGCTGCTGCACGATCCCGGTCTGATCGTAATGGATGAACCTTTCAGCGGACTCGACCCGGTGAATGCAAAGCTGCTGGAAAAAACTCTGCTCGACCTGAAGGATGAAGGCAAGGCGATCGTGTTTTCAACCCACCGCATGGACCAGGTGGAGAAACTTTGCGATTCGATTTGCCTCATCAACAACGGCCAGGCGGTGCTCGCCGGCCGAGTACGCGAAATCAAGTCGCGCTACGAGCGCAACCACGTGATCGTCGAGTTCGAGGGCAATGCCGACTTCCTTCGCAGCGCGGAGATTGCCGAGGCCAAGAACTTCTCGGGCCACGCCGAGATCCGGCTCAAACCGCACGGAAATGCGCAGAAGCTGCTTAACGAAGCGTCAAGCATGGCGAAGATCTTCCGTTTCGAGCTGGTCGAGCCTTCTCTCGAGGAGATCTTCATCTGGACGGTGGGAGGAAAAGCCGATGCGTAACATGTGGCTCGTCGCCAGGCGCGAGTATCTGGAACAAGTGCGCGGGCGCGCCTTCCGCATGACCACCATCGGCTTGCCCGCGATCTTTGCGCTGGTTCTTGGCGTGGGTTATCTCTCCAGTCTGGGGTTGGGCTCCAACCGGCACATGGCTGTTCTCGCCGCGGATCCGACGCTCGCCCGGGAAATTCGCGACCAGCTCGTGGGCGACAAGGAAGCCAAGGCCCAGGTGGATATCGTCGCACCGGCAACACCTGAAGAGCGCGCCGCGCTGGTGGCCGAGGTTGCGCAAAAGAAACTCGACGGCGTGCTCTGGGTCGACGCCCCCCCGGGAAAACTGCCGACAGCCACCTACTCCTCACCGTCTTCGGGCGACTTCATCACCGCATCTCGGCTGCAAACCGCCCTGACGCACGCGATGCTCGATGCGCATCTCACCTCCGGCGGCATGCCCCAGAAAGAAGCCAATGCCCTCGTCGATGGCATCACGCTCGACACCTACCAGGTGAAAAAGGATGGCACCGTCGTCAAGAGCAACGCGCAAGCCTCGTTCTGGAAGGGCTACGTGATGGCCCTGCTGCTCTCGATGACCACCATGATCTATGGCATGAACGTCGCCCGGTCGATCATCCAGGAGAAGACCTCGCGGATCTTCGAAGTGATGCTGGCGATCGCGAAGCCCAGCGATCTGCTTGCCGGCAAGCTCATCGGAGCCGGCGCCGTGGGGCTGACGCAAATCGCCATCTGGCTCGTCGCCGGAGCGGTGATTCTCTTTTCGCCCTTCGCCGCGGCCATCCTCACCGGCGAGTACGCGGTCCATTTCACCTGGACCGAGACGATTCTCTTCCCGATCTATTTTGTCCTGGGCTACCTGCTCTATAGCTCGCTCTTCGCGGGCCTCGCCGCAACCTGCGAGACCGAGCAGGAACTGCAGATGTATATGCCGCTGGCGGCGATGCCCACATGGTTGAGCTTTGCCCTGATCGTGCTGATCATGAACGACTCCAACTCCGTCTGGTCGATCGCGGCATCGTTCTTCCCCCCGACCGCGCCGATCATCATGTTCTTGCGCATGGCCTCGGAAATTCCCCCCATGTGGCAGTTCGCAGTGTCTCTCGGGCTGCTGGTGCTGAGCATCTACGTTGTCTTGTGGTTCTCCTCGCGGCTCTATCGCGTGGGAATCCTCATGTACGGCAAGCGCGCCACGCTGCCGGAGCTGATGCGCTGGCTCCGCTACAGCTAAAACCTCATAAAATCGAGAAAGTGACCGCTGAAGACAGCCCTGGTTTCTCGCTTGGCCAACGCCTGATGCTGGCCACGGTTCCGCCGATGGTCTGGGCGCTCCTGTGGCTCGTGGGCCGCACCTGGCGCTTCGAAGTCATCAGCGAAGAAGGCGTCACACCGGTGCTCGAGGGACAAAAGGCCGGGGCTGAGATTTACTGCTTCTGGCACCAGTGCGTCCTGCCCTGCACGTTCTATTTCCGCCGGTCCGGCGCGGTGATTCTCATCAGCAGGAGCTTCGACGGCGAGCTGATTACGCGCATCCTCCGCCTGTTCGGCTTTGACGCAGTGCGCGGATCGAGCTCCCGCGGGGGCAGGGAGGGTTTGCTCGGCCTCGCCCGCATTCTCGAATCGGGTCGCACCGCGATCTTCACGGCCGACGGGCCGCGCGGCCCGGCCTATCAGACGAAGATGGGGCCGATCAAACTAGCGCAGATGACCGGCGCGCCCATTGGGGCCTTTCACCTTGAGCCGGAACGGGCCTGGACCATCAACTCCTGGGACCGCTTTCTCGTACCCAAGCCTTTTACCCGCATCTGCGTGAGCTGGGCCGAGTGGACCAGGGTGCCGGCGGACCTGGACGAAGGGCAGTTTGAGCCGCGGCGCGAAGACCTGAATGCCGCGATCGAACGGGCTCGCCTGCGGGCTCTCGCCCACTTCGGAAAGCAGGCGGGATGAGCGATCTGCTGGTTGCCGACTTCAACTTTGATTTGCCCCCGGAGTTGATCGCGCAGCAACCGCCCGAGCAACGCGGGCAGAGCCGCATGCTTGTGATGGACCGGGCCAGCGGCGTCTTTCGCGATTCCAGCTTCGAAGAATTCCCTTCCCATCTGCGGGCCGGAGACCTGCTGGTGTTGAACGACAGCCGCGTGATCCCGGCGCGGTTGTTCGCGCGGCGCACGCTGCGGCGCGAAAAAGAGAAGCCGACAGGCCGCATCGAGGTGATGCTCACCGAGCAGGAGAGCGCGGCCCACTGGCATGCGCTGGTGCGGCCTGGCAGGAAGATCGCGATCGGCGAGCGGCTGGTGTTTCCCGCGCCGGATGGCAAAATCGCTCTCGAGGCCGAGGTGATCGATCGCGGCCCTTTTGGCGAGCGGTTGTTGCGTTTTGAGCCAGTCGAAGATTTCTTCGGTGTGCTCGAGCGCGTCGGGCATATCCCCTTGCCGCCTTACATCCGTCGCGAAGATGTATTAGGCGACCGGGAACGCTACCAGACTGTTTTTGCTGCCGAGCGCGGGTCGGTGGCCGCCCCAACGGCCGGGCTTCACTTCACGCCGGCGCTGCTGGACGCAATTGAGCGCCGGGGCGTCGAGATTGCCCGGGTGACCTTGCATGTGGGCCTGGGAACCTTCGCCCCGTTGCGAGTGGACCGCGTTGACGACGTGAGGCTGCACCGCGAGCACTACACCATCGGCAAGCAGGCTGCGGGGGCGCTCAACCAAGCGCGCACCGCAGGCAGGCGGGTCATTGCCGTGGGCACCACGGTGGTGCGGACCCTCGAATCGGCGGCGTTCGGGGCCAACGATACTCCGATCGAGCCGCACTCCGGGGAGACCAGCATCTTCATCTCTCCCGGGTTCCGTTTCAAGATCGTGAACGGTTTGCTCACCAACTTCCATCTGCCGCAATCGAGCCTGCTGATCCTGGTAAGCGCCTTCGCCGGCAGAGAGCACGTCCTCGGGGCATATGCGCACGCCGTTCGCGAGCGCTACCGGTTCTTCAGTTATGGCGACTGCATGTTCCTGACCTAAGTAACGTGACGATGAGTCAGGGTCCGACTTGCCCTTTCAGATAAAACTCCGTTTGCTAACTCCTGGATGGCGGGGTGATGTAAGACAGGCGCGTGACAGGGTAACTCCTGTCAAACTCCTGTCGGCATGCGGGAGTTAGAATGAGTCAGAACAACGGAACGAATTGGAAGTTTTGACCGGCCGAGTTCTCTGCCGAGTTTTCGGCCGCGGATGAAGAATTTGGCCGCTCCGAATCGCCGGATTCGCGCAAAAAGCGGCGGATTACAAGCTGGAATTGCCTTCCTGCAGGGTCAAAAAGTGTAACCGCATCGCTTCACAATCGACGAAATCGCGTAAACATCCGTGTACACCTGAGCGGTACAACTTCAGTGTATCGCATTGAATTAATACACCTTGACTTATCCTGAATTGGAGTGACAATTGCATATATAGAGAAGTCACTCGTATTCACAAGAACGCTGGGGGTCTGAGTTGCACTCAATCGCGTGGTGGCCGACTGTTCTGGTTCTGGCCGTCTCCACCTTCACCGATTTGCGCAGCCGCCGGATTCCCAACTGGCTTGTGTTGCCCTTTTTGGCAGCGGGCCTGCTCGTCTCGTTCGGGCCAAAAAGCTGGCACGTGATCGGGATTGTGCAAAGTCTGGAAGGTATGGGGCTGGGGTTACTGCTCTTCGGTGTTCTTGCATGGATGGGCGGCATGGGAATGGGAGACGTGAAACTTTGTGCCGCCATCGGTGCTTGGGTAGGTCCAAAGCAGTTGTTTGTCGCACTCGTTTTAACGGGAATTGTCGGTGGCGTGATGGCAGTGATCTGGGCTTTGGCGGGAGGCTTTGCAGGGGAGCTTTTCACCGGCTCGAGTCGCTTGCTTTTTGGATGGAAGAAACATGGACTGCGTGGAGATCCGGAGCTTACACTTTCCAATCCTCACGCGCGAAAAATGCCGTATGCACCAGCCATTGCAATTGGGACTCTGATGTCTTTCTTTGCGGGCTGAAAAAAATCAGGGATTAGCGACCGCTCAACTACAAGACTTAAAGATAGGCGCGGAGAAAAAGGCAAGAAGCTAGGAGTCTCAGACCGGTAATGCAAAATCATTTTCAAGACATGGAAGCCGGCGGCGGAAGCGATCTGTCGATTGCATTAATCGGCCCCAATGAAAATCGACGCAGGATTGTTGCCAACGCCCTGGCTGGAGCTGGCGGCTCCTCGGTACGCGAATTCAATTCGTACCCATCCAAGTCGAATGATCTTCCCCGGATCATGGAGCAAGGCTTTGATGTTTTCATCATCGATTTAGACGGCGATCAGCGCTTCGCACTCGAGTTAGTGGAAGAGATCGCAGCCAACGCGGCTGTGACCGTGATGGTCTTTTCGATGAGCAACGATCCCAACCTGCTCATGAATTGCATGCGGGCCGGCGCCCGCGAGTTTCTAGCCCAGCCGGTTGCGTTGGGCCCGTTGAATGAAGCCCTGCAACGCGCTTCGACGCGGCGGCCTTCGGCGCGCACCGTGCCTTCGAATAAGCCCGGCGGAAAGGTGCTGGTCTTTCTGGGCGGCAAGGGCGGCTCAGGCGTCACTACCGTCGCCTGCAACTTCGCGGTCTCGCTGGTGCAGGAGTGCGCGCAAAGCGCGGTCCTGATCGATCTCGACCTTCCTCTCGGCGATGCGGCTCTGAACCTTGGCATCAGTCCGCAGTTCTCGACCGTGGATGCTCTGCAGAACTTCACGCGCATGGATCAGAACTTCCTGTCTAAGCTTCTGACCAAGCATAGTTCCGGGCTCTTCGTGCTCGCCGCTCCGGGCAAGTTCCCGCAGGTGGATGTGAGCAATGAAGCCGTGGAGAGGCTGGTAGCGGTTGCCCGCTCCAGCTACGACTTCGTGGTTGTCGATGCGGGCTCGCGCTTCGACCTGAGCGGCACCACCCTCGTCGACCAGGCCGACACGGTTTACCTGGTGATGCAGGCGGGTATCCCGGAATTGCGCAACTCGCACCGCGTCATCTCGGAATACTTCAAGAACGGCGGTTCGAATCTCGAGATTGTCCTTAACCGCTTCATGCCGCGCTCGGGCGGCGTCGACGAAGAACATATCTCGAAGGCCCTGACGCGGCCCGTGCAATGGAAGATTCCCAGCGACTATGTGACTGTACGGCGCATGCAGAATGAAGCCACGCCGCTGGCCCTCGAAGACTCGATGATCGCCCGGGCGATCCAGGATATGGCCAGAACGGCATGCGGCATGCCTGCAAAACCAGAAAAGAAGAAGGGTTTCAGCTTATTCGGATGAACAAAGGGCTCAGCAAAAATCACGGTAATTGGAAGGTTGCACTGTGGAACATCTAAACCTGGAGAACTTTAAATCGGAAGTACACCGCACCCTGATCTCGAAGCTGGATCTGGAGAAACTGTCGCGCGTGAATTCGAACCAGGCGCGCCAGGCGGTGTCGAGCATCATCAGCGAGATCATCAGCGATCGACGCGTTCCCCTCAGCTTCGACGAGCAGGAAAAGATCCAGACCGATCTGCTGGATGAGGTCTTCGGGCTGGGACCGCTGGAGCCCCTGCTGAAGGACCAGAAGATCTCCGACATCCTGGTCAACGACAAGGACCACGTCTTCGTGGAGCGCGGCGGCTTAATGACGCGCGCCGACGCATCGTTCCGCGACGACCGTCACCTGCTGCAGATCATCGACCGCATCGTATCGCGCGTGGGCCGGCGCGTGGACGAGTCCTCGCCCATGGTCGACGCGCGCCTGCCGGACGGATCGCGCGTGAACGCGATCATTCCCCCGCTCGCTCTTGACGGGCCTTCGCTCTCGATCCGCCGATTTGGCACCGGCCCGCTGGCTGCCAATCAGCTGGTGCAGCTGAAGAGCATTTCCGCGGAGATGATGGAGCTGCTTTCGTCGGCCGTGCGCGCCCGCTTGAGCATTTTGATCTCGGGCGGTACCGGCGCCGGCAAAACCACCTTCCTCAACATCCTCTCGCAGTACATTCCGCAGAACGAGCGCATCATCACCATCGAGGACGCGGCCGAACTGCAACTGGCCCAGGAAAACATCGTCCGCCTGGAGACGCGGCCGCCCAACGTGGAAGGCCAGGGCGCCATTCGCCAGCGCCAGTTGCTCATCAACTGCTTGCGTATGCGCCCCGACCGCATCGTCATCGGCGAGTGCCGCGGCGAAGAGGCCTTCGACATGCTCCAGGCCATGAACACCGGCCACGAAGGATCGATGACCACGATCCACGCCAACACGGCTCGAGACGCGTTGACCCGTCTTGAATCGATGGTGGCAATGTGCAACCTGAATCTGCCGGAAAAGACTGTCCGCCAGCAGGTCTCGGCCGCGCTCACCATCGTTGTGCAGTGCACGCGGTTGAGCGATGGATCGCGCAAATGCGTAAGCATCCACGAAATCACGGGCATGGAAGAGAACGTGATCAGCATGCAGGAAATCTTCACGTTCCAGAAAAAAGGCATTGGTCCGAACGGGAAAGTTCTTGGTGTGTTCAAGCCCAGCGGGATCCGTCCGCGATTCCTCGAGCAGCTGCGCACGGCAGGCATCTTCCTGCCTCCCAGCCTGTTCGAGCGCGTGACTGAGGTCAGCTAACGGAAAAGAGGCAGCGTTATGGGTCTGATCGTTGTAGTCGTCTTCATTGCGGTGTTCGCCGTGGTTGCCCTTTTGGCCGCCGCGACGGGAGCAGGCGCCTCCAAGCAGGACAAGGAGATGCTCGCGCGTCTCGATTCGGCGCTTGCCACAGGCAAAGCGAAGTCCGACATGTCCGATCTGCTTGTCGACGTCCGCAAGAGTGAGTTGCTCAGCACCATTCCCTGGATCGACAAGATCCTGCGCAAGCTGGAACTGACGCCTCGCTTGCGGCGCCTGCTCTATCAGGCAGACGTGAAATGGACCGTCGGCGGGCTGATGCTGATGTGCCTGGTCGCTTTCGCGATTCCCGGCTACCTGGTTTACCTGCGCACCGGCAACATCATCTTCGGATTGCTGATCGGCGGCGCCGGTGGTTTCGGCCCGATCGGCTATGTCCTGTTCAAGCGCAACAAGCGTATGTCCAAGTTCGAAGAGGGCCTGCCCGAAGCGCTCGACCTGATCTGCAGCGCCCTGCGCGTCGGGCACAGCCTCAATTCCGCACTCGGCCTGGTCACCAAGGAGTGCCCTGACCCTGTAGGCACTGAGTTTCGCGTCTGCTTTGACGAACAGAACTATGGCCTCGAATTGAAGACCGCGCTCGAGAATATGACCAACCGCGTGCCGGTGCAGGACCTTCGCATCGTCGTCACCGGAATCCTGATTCAGAAGGAAAGCGGCGGCAACCTGGCCGAAGTTCTCGAAAAGGCCGCCGAAGTCATCCGCGAGCGCTTCCGGTTGAAGCGGCAGATCATGACCCACACCGCGCAGGGACGGCTGACCGGAATCATTCTTACCCTGCTGCCGATCTTTCTGGGTTGCGCTCTCTACTTTGTCAATCCCGAAATGATGAGCCTTCTCTGGACCCGCGAAATCGGGATCAAGCTTCTCTATGCGGCAGGGGCAATGATCATCGTCGGCGGGCTCGTTATTCGCAAGATCGTGAACATGGACGTGTAAAGGGGACTTATGGGCGTAGCAATCGCTTCATTTTTCGCGGTGTTCGTGCTGATCTTCAGCGGCGGTCTCCTGTTTTTCTATCGCGAGACGATCCAGGCCCGTATTAGCTCGGCGATCAATCCGCAGGTCAAGCAAAAGACCCTCAAGACGACGATCCTTGACACCCGCGAAGTGCTGGAAGGCGTCGTTGAGCGCTTCGAGAAGGTCATCCCCAAGAGCGCGGCCGAGGTCTCGGTTGTGCAGCAGCGCCTGATTCGCGCCGGTTTTCGCGAGGATTCGGCACTGAAGATCTTCTATGGCGCCAAGGTCATCGTTCCGCTCGCCCTTTGCCTGCTCGCGATGGTATCCGGCTTCGCAAGCCAGAACCCGTTCTTCATCTACATCGCCTGCCTGGGTCTTGGGTTTATCGCCCCGGACTTCTGGCTGGGACGCCAGATTTCCAACCGCCAGGCCAAGATTCGCCGCGGCCTTCCCGACGTGCTCGACATGCTGGTGATCTGCGTCGAAGCAGGTCTCAGCCTTGATCAGGCCACAGCCAGAACCGCACAGGAGTTACACCACGCTCAGCCTGTCCTTAGCGATGAGTTGAGCGTGGTCGCGCTCGAACAACGGGCCGGCAGTATCCGCGCCGAAGCCTGGAAACACTTTGCCGACCGTACCGGGCTGGACATCGTCCGCAACCTGGTTTCGATGCTCGTGCAGTCGGAGCAATTCGGAACCAGTATTGCCAAGACTTTGCGTGTTCACTCCGATACGTTGCGGACGAAGCGAGTTCAAGAAATCGAGGAAAAAGCAGCAAAGCTATCTGTCAAACTGCTCTTCCCGCTTGTATTGTTCATTTTCCCCTCTCTGTTCGTTGTCGTTCTCGGACCCGCAGTGATTCTGATGGGAGACTCGTTCAAATCGCTGTTCGGTCACTAAAAGAAAGGGGAGTCGCTATGGACACAACGACAATCATCCGCGTCGCATCCGGAGTGCTTTTTGTTGTCGTGCTGGTCATTCTGATCCAGCGCCGCCGCACTCAGGTCAAGTAACTCAGCATTGGTCAAATGCGCTGAGTAATCAACCGCTCGCGAGGCAACGAGCGAGTCAGACCCAAAACCTTTGAAAAGGGGGAATTCGATGGATACGACGACGATTATTCGGGTGGTTTCCGGAGTGCTTTTTGTGGTCGTGCTGGTCATCCTGATCCAGCGCCGCCGCACTCAGGTCAAGTAATTCAGCTCGTCGACAGAAGCCGCGAAGCCCGCAGAGGCCCGCACTCTGTCGACGTCTTGGATCCAAACAAGAAAAGGGGGAATCGCAATGGACACAACGACAATCATCCGGATCGTCTCCGGGGTGCTTTTCGTAGTCGTGCTGGTCATCCTGATCCAGCGCCGCCGCACTCGGGTGAAGTAGTACAAAAACAGCTCGGATGGCTGGAGTAGCCGGATGGAGGTCGTGTCGGCGACTTCAAACCCTTTGCCTTCGCCGACCGGACAACACGTTGCTCCGGGGCAAGGGAGTATTGCATAGTGCCTTCGCCCGCGAGGCTATAGGCGCCGAACCGGGGTTCGGCCATTTCCAGATTTGCAGCGATCGCAGAGCGGGCTGAGTCAAGTTACGTGCCAAGTCGTGAGGTGAATTGCGACACGCCGGCTACCTCTCAGGAGAGGTGAGGAGTTATGGAAGGTCAAAAATACTGCGTATATAACCAAACGCGCGAGAGCTTCCTGAGCCTGGGAGTTATGGTGGCGGATGCAGCAACAAATCATGTGCTGGAACTTATCGATAAAGTCACCATCAAACCGGATAGCGGCCTCTGGATGAACCCATATCGAGGAGTCTTACCGGCACGCATTCATTCCCCCATCGATCTGGTTTATCTGGACAGTAACTACCGAGTTATCCAGGAAATCGAGTCCTTCCCCACCTCGACTGTCGAGCTGTTCGAAGATGAGGCCGCGAGCGCTCTGGTACTGCCTGCGCACACCATTTACTCTTCGCAAACGCAGCCCGGTGATCAGATGGTGATTTGCGTTGCCGAAGAGATGGAACGGCGCCTGGAGCGGCTTTCAACCTCGTTCTCCTACGCGTCGAGTCCGCAAGCTGTCCATTCCGGCAGAGATAAGTCGTCAGGAAATGGAGCTTCAAGTTCAACATCGCTTCCCCTCGCCTCCACTGAGAGGAAAATTACTCTTCAGGGGTCAGATACGATGAATGATTTCGAGCCAAAAACAGGAAAACGGAATTCGCTGTTCAAGTGGCTCCAGAACTGGCTTTCCTCGGATCGTCGGCGCGCCGATCGACATCCTTTGCCAGGCTTGGTTGCCTATTACTGGACCGGAAGCACTCCCCGCGCTTATCAGATCGCGGATATCAGCAATACGGGGTTCTACGTGCTGACGGAGGAGCGGTGGTTTCCAGGAACGATGGTTCTCATGACTCTGCAAAGGACCGACCGTGCCGGAAAAAACCTCGATGATTCCATCGCGGTCCAATCCCGCGTGGTGCGCTGGGGGAGCGACGGCCTTGGGCTTTCCTTTGTGCTCTCCAAGGCTCTCGACCCGAACAGCGGAGAATCCCTGCGTGAAAACGGAGCCGATAAGAAGACGCTTGAACGGTTCCTCGACCGCCTCAAAGAGGCCTCAGAGGAATTGCGTGCCGTAGGGCGATAAGTAAGCGCGCTCGCAAAACGATGGGCGGCCCTATGCGCGCGGGCGCAACCGAGTTATAGAGACTTACTCGATAGCATCCGCCCCATCTTCTTCGTTCTAAGATTCTCAGAGGCTTAGTCCGCCTCATCGGGAATGATGAGGAGCACTTCCACGCGCGCAATCTGCCCGTCGTGTTTCGCGGGCCGAAATTTCCATTGCTTCAAGGCTTGCAGCAGAAGCTGCGTCTGCGAGAAGGTCGGCGGAAACGCCAAGGCCAGCGCCTCAAAGTGCCCTGTCTCCGTGACGAATCCGTGAATCATGAGGGCATCCGCATTGATATTGCCGGGGCCATTGCTGGGACGCACGATGTAAGTCGGCCAGGGAGCTTCGAGATGCTTCATATCTCCCGCGGCGATGGCATCTCCCTTGGGAGGCAGCGAATACTGCAGGATCCAGCTCCTGGCTAGCCCCACGTGCAGATAAACCGAGTAGACGAGGCGGCCGCCCCAAAGGCGCTGCGTTTCCGGAAACTCTTCAGCCATTGAGGAGCCGACAACCACCACACCATATGTGCCGTTCTGGGGTAGAGTCACTCGCGTAAACGAAGGGTCAGTTCCCTGTCCTCCCGCTCCGCCCGTCGATCCGCCATTGCCGGGCGCCTTGCCGACATTTCCGCCGTTGCCGGCGACTGTTCCATTGCGATTCCCCGCAGCTCCGGGCGTATTACCTGCCGCACCCTGGCTGGATTGGATGCCTTTGTCGGCGCCAGCCGTATTCGAGGTGCCCTGGCCGGCTTGTGCGGAATTCCCGGTCTTGCCCGGACGCATTGCCCCGTTCTCGTTGCCCGGCGCCGTTTGGTTTACGGCTGGAAGCGCAATCGTTCCCTTCGCCATCGCCTCTTCTGAAATGGAAAGCATGGCCGCGGAGCTCGGCTGGATGGACGATTTTGACGTAGTCTCAGGAATCAGATCGCCCACCGTCGCGCCCGAAACCACCACCGGCGTCGAGCTGCTGGGAGATGGCATCGGCAGTCGTGATTCAAACGGAGTGGAAGTGATCGGCAAGTCGGAGATATGCGAGTCCGGCGTCGGACGCGTCAACGTCGGCTTCGTGTTCATGATCGCGATCTTCTGCGGCTGCGGCGGCGCAATCAGCTTTACGTTGGGCCTCTGGGCCGACCACAGAAGAAGCGATGGGACCTTTGACTTCACCACAAGCTGATTGGGCGGAATGTCAGGCTGCACGACGGTGCGGTCCGCTATATGCAGTTTCGGAACCTGTAAAGGACTCGATGTGGGCGCAGCAGCGAGGCTATGCGCGGTTGGGGTTTGCGCCGCTGTGTTTTTCTGCCCGGGATACATCGCGCTGTCGGCCGAATTTACCTTGCGCACCGGATCCGGCAGGTCGATATCGACTTCGCGCAGCGTGTACCGGTCCGCAGCCGCGCGCATGTTGATGCGCGGAGCAAAGATGAATCCGTACGCAATCAACCCCACAACGACGATATGCGTCAGGACCGAAACAATAAAGGAGGACGGTCTCTGGTGCGTCGGCGCTTGTCGGGCAAAAAGCGAAATCGGTTGAGGATTCCCCATGGCGGGATCGGATTTCCTCTCTTTTGCGCAGTTTTTTCTTACTCTACATGGATCTAGACCATTTTTGAGCACGAGCCGGGTGCCGGGAGGGGTGCCTTTTGTTACGTGGTCGAATGGGATAATTCGTGCTGCTGTTCAACCCAGTTTACCCCGATTCGCCTTCTTTCCCTTCTCATTTTTACGACACCAGAAATCAGCCGGGAAGCCAATTGGAGATGCAAAACAAAATACGCAGCTCATCGCTGAGCCGGGCAGCAGAGCCTTTGACCCAATCACGCGCCACAATTGACGCCAATCCGAAAGTAACTAGACAGGGTTAGAGTCATTGCGCATAGTAGTGAGACAGATCAACTTGCAGTAACACTGATCCGCAAAACTCCGAAAGTGACTCACTTTTTCGTGAGACTCCGGAGTGACTTGTTTTGGGAATTGGGCGGCCCTTGTAAACGGGAACATGGGAGCCATTGCCGCTGAGTTTTTCTCTGATCAAATGCCGTGTAACACGGCAGGTACTATAGGTTAGTTGTTCGGGTTTTTGTCGGCGAAGCGCAGATGCATCGATGCTATACTTCATCGTCATAAATCCTCATTTGGGGCATAACCAAGTGAATCCCTAACTCGGCGAAAAGTCCCCCGCCGCTACCTTAGTAACTCGGCGTGCTAAGGAATGGGGCGAGATGTTTGGCCGTTAAAGATGACGAAGACAGGATTCTGAATGAACCGAAGACTGCTGATTATCCTCCTCAGTGCTTTCGTGATCGCTGCGATCAGCACCTACGTAGTCTGGCGCATGGTAGGCGCTCGCCTTTCAGTCGCGAAGCCCCAGGCGTCGACGCATTTAGTTGCCGCGGCAAAGGACCTCAAAATCGGCATGATTATCGCACCGGCTGATTTGACCACGATCCAGGTTGTTGGGCAGCCGCCAACCGGTGCAATCCTCGACCCGAAAAATGCGATTGGGCGCGGCGTAATTTCAAGCATCTACTCCGGCGAGCCAATTCTGGATAACCGGCTGGCTCCGATGGGGTCCGGTGGCGGTCTGGCGGCCACGATTAAGGAGGGCTTCCGGGCCTGCGCCATCAAGGTCGACGAAGTCGTCGGCGTCGCCGGATTTGTAACTCCGGGAATGCGGGTCGACGTGCTGGTCTCAGGAGTTCCTCCAAACCAGTCGAATAACCAGGAAACTCAGACACGCACAATCCTGCAGAACATCGAAGTGTTGTCGGCCGGCACCGATATTCAAAAGGACGCGGAAGGAAAGCCGCAGCAGGTACAGGTCGTCAACCTGCTGGTGACACCGGAACAGGCCCAGATCCTCGCGCTGGCCAGCAACCAGATGAAGATTCAGCTGGTGCTTCGCAATCCGCTGGACACCTCCGTTGCGCCGGTCCCCGAAACCGCAATGACCAATTTGTTCAATGGGGCCAAGCCGCCCCAACCGGCAGCTCCAAGCGCGCCCAGAAAGGCCAAGCCCGCTGCCCCGCCGCCGTTCACGATCACGGTCATGAATGGTGAGAAAACGTCACAAGAAAAATTCGCAACTCCCGGGGGGCAACAGTGAAGGTAAGAACCCGCGATCGTTTTGTTGGTTTGAGTGTCTTGGCGTTCCTTTTTTGCGCTCCGGTTCTCGCGCGGGCACAGGCGGTGCCAATCACGGGTCGAGCTTCGACACCCAATCCTCAGGAACCTGCCCCGAAAACACAAACTCCTCCGCCTCCCCCGGTTGTTCAGACTGTTCTGCAGCAGCCGGTTGGGCCCGCGACCCAGGACTCCGCAAATGACCTCTCCGTCACAGTGGGCAAGTCCGTCGTGCTCGACCTTGCTCGACCGATCACACGAATCGTCGTTGGTCTTGGCGACTTCGCTGAGGCGCAGGCTGTCAGTCCGACGCAGGTTCTGGTGAACGGCAAAACTCCTGGCGAAACCACTCTCATTCTCTGGGACACCAGCGGGGCTCGCCAGTTCTTCAATGTCACGGTCAGAGCCAGCACGTTTGCTACTCACGACCAGCTCGAAGCTGTGCGGCGCCAGTTGCGGACCGAGCTGCCGGGGCAGGATGTGAGTGTTACGACCGAAGGAACCAACGTCTATCTCCGCGGAACTGTCGCCGACTTAAATAGCTCCAGCCGGGCCGTCTTGATTGCTTCCACAGCAGGCAAGGTCGTCAACCTTCTCAACGTCAAGATTCCCGAGCCAGAGCGGCAGATCCTCCTCAAGGTGCGCTTCGCAAGCGTCGATCGGACCAAAGAAAAGCAACTCGGGATTAACCTGTTCAGCACGGGGTTTGGAAACACCATCGGCGGTGAATCGACAGGCCAGTTTAGTCCGCCCACGGTCTCGCCGACGGTTGGTGGCTCGCCGACGCTCCTGATCACAAACCAGCTGAACCTGTTCGCCTTTTACCCTGGGTTGAACCTGGGTTCAACCATTGAAGCGATGGAACAGCGTGGACTGCTGGAGTCGCTTGCCGAGCCCAATATCCTTGCTCAGAACGGGAAACAGGCCAGCTTCCTGTCCGGCGGTGAGTATCCGTTCCCCATGGTTCAGGGCGCCGGCGTTGGCGGCAGCGGCGCAGTCACCATCATGTTTAAGGAATATGGTATTCGGCTCTCGTTCATCGCCACCATCACGCCGAGGAATACCATCCGCCTGCAAGTCGCGCCAGAGGTCAGCGCGCTCGACTTTGCCGATGCCGTGGAAATCGCGGGATTCGTCGAACCGGCAATTACGATTCGGCGAGTGAAGACCGAAGTGGAGATCGGCGATCGTCAGAGCTTTGCCATTGGCGGACTGCTCAACAAAACGGAAAATGAAACCTTCGAGAAAATCCCGTTCATCGGCGACATTCCCATCCTGGGTAAATTCTTCCAGTCCATGTCCAGGACCAAAGACGATACCGAGTTGATCGTGATCGTCACACCGGAATTGGTATCGCCTGTACCCGTGGGGACGGACATCGCCCTTCCGAAATTCCCGCAAGGGTTCTTGCCGCCGAATTCGAACACGCCGATGCACACGCCTGATGCTGCGTCGGCTGGCCAGCAACCTGCACCGGGGACAATGCCCGTTGAACAGCTCATTGAGAGCATGAAACCCGAGACTCCCCTGTCTTCGGATTCCAGCTCCGGATCGTCCTCAGGAGGAGGGAGTTCAGGGGGAGGGTCACCGCAGTAGGGCAGTTTTCTCAGGCTGAGCCGCTCGATGCTCGGTCAGGGTTGTAACGGCCTCATCCACACTGGATGGGGCCGCTCTTTTTGAGATGAAAGAAGTACATGATGGCCGTATTACCTCGGCATACCATCTGACGGTTGGATTCTCCATTTAAGGACGCGAAGATGACCACTCCTCCAACTTCGATATGGCGGAAAATGCGGCAGCTCTTTCAATCCAGACATCCCGATGCGCCGGAGACCACCTATCGGGTGTTGAATGTGACGCGAGACGTCGAAATTGCCACCTGTGCCGAAGTTGCAACGAGCACTGCAAAGCGCTCGAAGGGGCTACTTGGGCGCACGGAATTCCTGCCGGGAGAAGCGCTCTGGATTGTACCCTGCGAATCTGTGCATACATTCGGCATGAAGTTCGCCATCGACCTTGTGTACCTCGATCGCCATCTGCGAATTCGAAAGATCCGACGCAATGTCCCGCCCTGGCGCATTTCCGTTTGCCTTACAGCTCATTCAGTTGTGGAACTGCCTGCCGGCACCATCCATCCCAGAAATGCGGAAGTCGGGGAAGTCGTCGAGTTCTTGCCTGCCCGCAAAAACGAGCGGCAAAACACACCGAATAAGACGGCCGCCGACAAGGCCGGCCCGGAGTCAACTTCGCAAAGGGTTCAGGCCCGCGCACCTCAAACGACGAGGGGACAAAAACCCGGCAAGTCCACTTAAGTGACGCATAACACCTTTGTGTCATGTAAACGAGAGGGGCTGAAAGAAGCTCCGAACTGTATACTCCAGTTTACAGACGCCGGGATCCAACCCCCCGTAAGTTATTGATTTTCAAGGAAGGGATGCGTGAGATCAGATTGGCAAGGCAGTTGCTATAACTAGGCTAACCCAGCGTGTTGCTGGAACAATCCATGCTTAGGAGAAACCAAATATGAACGATTTGATGCTTAAGGCGTATGTGAAGATGCAGGCCTTGATGGCTCGTGAAGAAGGTCAGGATCTCGTTGAGTATGCCCTCGTCGTCGCTTTGATTGCATTTGGCGCGGTCACCGCGATGAAGAGCCTGTCCTCTGAAATCAACCTTGCTTTCAATACCATCAGCAGCGATCTGGCGACCTCCCTGTAGTCCTATCGGTTCGATTGCCGGTGGGCATAAACTACATTGGAAATTGGTTCCTTGGAGGATCGATGAAGGTCTTGTTCCCCAAGCTCTTCGATTAAACCCCTCCGGGAAACGCTAGATCGGGTTGATTATTTCGAACATCAAAGTTGAAGATTGTCCAATCACGCACGAAAAATGTTTGCTGTAATCTCAGCCTCTACGGTTGTCTTCAAAGCTCGAAGAAGCTGAGAACGGAATCCAACGAAGCCTAGACCAAACGTGCAACCACACGCCTGGTGTTCAACTTAGTGTAGTTAAAGTTGTCGCTTCACCTATATTCGAATCTATGGCGGGGGGCTTTGCGCCTCTGCCCCCCATATACTCCTCCATTGCAATCCCGTTTTGATTGACTCTGTCCGCAGAACTACTGTCTCTTTCCGGCAGGAACCAGTCGATTTTGATTCTGTGTCGCCTATTCCGGCGCTGCTCCGACCTCCGATCAACACTCGTTCCCATTCGTCATCTGTCGGTCGCCTCCCGTCTGCGTCAATAATAGTGCTGCTGCATCGAACTTGCGACGCAGTCCCAGTCCCAACGGGGCAATGGTCAATAGCTCTTGTCAATCTAGGTAACACCTGCGTCAGAATCGGCTAAGTCCAGCGCGGCAGGATGAAGAATAGTTCTATTGTCGCGGAGAAATCATGCTCAACGGGAAGTCCGTCGCCGTCGTGATGCCGGCCTACAATGCCGAGAAGACCCTCGAAGTCACGGTGCGGGAACTATCCGACATCGTCGACATCAAGATTCTCGTCGACGACTCCAGCAAAGACCAGACTGCCGCGCTTTCCGAGCAGCTTGGCGTGCGGACTTTCATTCACGACAGCAACTACGGCTATGGACGCAATCAGCAGACTTGTTACCGGGAAGCTCTCGCCGCGGGGGCTGACATCGTTGTCATGGTTCACCCCGACTATCAGTACACCCCATTGCTGGTCCCAGCCATGGCTGCGATGATTTCAAGCGGCGTCTACGACATGGTGCTCGCGTCGCGCATTCTCGGCGGCGGCGCGCTCAAGGGCGGCATGCCCTATTACAAATATGTGTCCAACCGCTTTCTCACTGCTTTTCAGAACATTTTCCTGGGCATCAAATTGTCGGAATACCATACCGGGTTTCGCGCCTTCTCGCGCCAGCTTCTTGAAACCCTTCCACTGCTCGAAAATTCCGATGACTTCGTCTTCGACAATCAAATGGTTGCCCAGGCTGTCATGTTCGGGTACAGGATCGGTGAAATCTCATGCCCAACCAAATACTTCGAAGAAGCTTCCTCCATCAACTTCAAACGCAGCGTGGAGTATGGCATTGGGGTCCTGACAACCACCGCCGGTTTTGTCGCGCATAAATGGGGAATTCGCAAGTTGCCCCGATATGACCCTACAGGCAGAAAGATCACGCAGAGTTATTACGCACGCCTGGGAACCGCTTCAAAGTGATCGAATCATGATCACCGGCCCCACATGGAAACAGCTTGTACGTGCGTTTGTGCTGCTCTTGGGTGGCTTCATTTCCGCTCTCTGGGGGTTCTCTCTCGAACATGGCTCCCATGGCGGAGTGATGGGTTTTCCCGGGATTTACTATGGAACGCGCTGCCTCATAGAGCATTGCGATCCCTACAACCCAAGCGCACTGCAGACGTTTTATGAGCATAAAGACGCATCCAGCGGCGCCGACTCTGAAGCTCGTCGCCAGTCTGTAACTCTCTACGTCAACCTGCCCACCACCTTCCTCTTCGTTGCACCCTTCGCGATACTACCCCTGGCAATCGCGCAAACCCTTTGGACTCTAATCACCGTAGGGTGCTTTTGCCTCGCCACTTTTCTTATGTGGCAACTTGGCTCAAGCTACGCACCAAACCTCTCCGTCCTGCTGGCGTTTGTCATGCTCTCAAACTGCGAGATCATTTTTTCAGGCGGCAACACTGCCGGAGTGGTCGTGGGCCTGTGCGTCATCGCAGTCTGGTGTTTTCTTCAGCAGCGCCTGGTCGCGATCGGGGTACTCTGTCTGGCCGCCAGTCTCGCCATCAAGCCGCATGACGCAGGTTTGATCTGGCTCTACTTCCTTATCGCCAGCCGTCCAACCCGTCGAAACGCAATCCGGTCCGGCGCCCTGGCAATTGCGCTGGCTATCGTTGCAGGGTTGTGGGTATCCGTTGTCGCGCCTCATTGGATGCCTGAGCTTCGCGAAAATCTCGCAGCCATCTCCGCTCCCGGCGGCATCAACGAGCCGGGACCTGCTTCAATCGGTGTCAGCAGCCCCGACATGATCATCGATTTGCAGACCGTGATCAGTTGCTTTGTTGCGGTGCCACAAATCTACAACCTACTCTCCTACCTGATCTGCGTGGCGGTGTTTGTCCCTTGGTTGCTGGCTGTCGTTCGTCTCAGACCCGATGGGCCCCACGCCTTCTGCGCGCTGGTTTCGGCTTCCGCATTGTCCATGCTTGTAACCTATCATCGCTCTTACGATTCGAAGCTCCTGCTGTTGGCAATTCCAGCCTGCGCGTACTTGTGGTCCAATTTCAAGCATGTGCGCTGGTGGGCGTTCGGGCTGACCATGGGCGGCATCCTGATCACGGGAGATATTCCGATGGCAGCCTGGACCCACCTGACAAGCAAAATGCTGATCTTTCGACAGAGTGTCAGCCAGAAGATCCTGTTCGCCTTTGTGGCCAGGCCAGTTCCCCTGATTCTCTTGGCTCTCGCCGTGTTCTACATTTCTGCAACGATTCGACTCAGTCCCCGGCCAGATTCGGAAAGCGCCAAACCTTGATCGCGGATGCAATAAGGGCGGCGTCCCTCCCGCAACTCCATGACGCGACCTGGCCGTTGCATGCGAAGTCAGCTGGGATCAATGCATCCTGGCGAAGAGTTCATATTGCTTGCTTCCCGAACCTTCCGTTCGCAGGATTTTCCAGCCCAACGTGTGTTCGAGCAGATAACTAATTGGCGCACCCTTTTGAGTTAGCACGTGGTCAATCTTGTATTTGTCGAGCAAATCCAATGATCCTTGGAGACGTATTATGCCGAGATAATCCCTCATTACACCGTGATGTTCAAAGGTGTCCCAGCGGGTGTCGATGAATGTGGGTTTGGATCGAAAATCCATGATCCCACCGATATGCTCCTCATTCAGAACGCGCCAGTCAAGCTCGATCATGGCGATGGTCTGCAGCGGAAAGTTTGCCGCCAGTCCTTTTTGCAATGAATCCCCGCGAGGAAAATAGAGAGCCACAACTCCAATAACCGCTGCCGCGACGACTCCGTTCATGAATGGGATTGTTTTCTGATCTGCCGTGGGAGCGAACAAACCGCGCGCCAAGTCGAAAGCAACTGCCGGAACGGTCACGACCGCTGCCAGGAACGTGAATCGCGCATGATCAAAGGCCGCATACCATGCCATGAACAAAAACGCGAACTCGAATATCTTCCACGTGCGCGGACGCAGCACATTAACCAGGATCACCAGGACGATAAAACCGACTGCTGCCTTGCCGATGAACCACTCCAGATTGAGCGGTTGCCACTCCTGGACATCTGCGATGTTCAGCTTCTGGTTCAACGCCATGTCGAAGGGATTCCATATCAATCGCCACCCATACGGGTTGACGAAAAGAGCCAGCAAACATGCCCCGAACACTCCAAGCAGGAGAGTGCGATATTGGCGTGAAAATGGTTCCTGATGAAGAATTCCGGAATTGACGCGGAAAAGTCCGCAGAGAATGTAAACGGCAAAGAATGTAAGTCCGATAATCCAACTGCCATGAAGATTAATCCACACTGAAAAAAGCGGCGGTAGCAGCCATAACGACCACGATTTTTTTCGCTCCGCGGCTTCCAAAATACCTAGCTCTATCGAAAGGATGATGTAGCCGAATAAGATTGTACGGGCGCCTGCGTTCACCCACATTAGGATCAGAGACAAGGCGGTCATCCATAATGCGACTGCCTGATTTCTTGCCCGTAGATAGCTGCGCCAATAGATGAAATAAAGGTTCGCGCAAAGCGCAAGCGAGGCGCAGAGATAGATCCCAACCAGACCGAAGAGCCGGTAGCCAAGCCAAAAGGGCAGTTCTGAGAGCCATTCCGGATCTACCCAACGCTGCCCGGCCACTGTATAGGAATAAGGCTCAATATGAATGAAATGATGCGAGTCGGTGAGTATGCGCGCGTCGGCAAGATGCCACCAGATATCCGGATCACCCAATACACCTGATGCGTCGCGCATCCCGGACAAAATGATCGGCAGTAGCGACAGAATTGCAAGATCCATCAAGTGCCGGCTGAAGATCCGGTGCAGAATACGTGACCACCGAGCTTGGCCCGGGGCCTTGAACGACTCTTCCCGAGAGCCTTTCTGCTCGACCGGTTGTATAGTCATAAAATAACCTTACTGAACCTCCGACAGGGCTTCAAGAAAAACCGGGATCGGTTGGCGCCGAATGCGTTACATAAACTTGCTGTCTTCATGAGAGCGTACCGATGAGCTCAATGCTTCCCGCATGGCCGAGCCGTCTTGGCCCTCGGCCAAAACTCAAGGAACTGAACTTCATCCTCTGGGGGCTATTGTTTGTCTGCTTCGTTTTGCCCTTTTCCATCGTGGTGTTCCGAAGCCATCGACCGCCCGATGCCGACTTCGCAGGCTTCTATAGCCTGGGACGCATTCTTAACGAATATCCATCCAGCCAACTCTACGACTACCAGCTTCAGAAACGCGTCTGCCAGGAGGTTCACCCTCGGAGCGGTGAATACGGTCCACTTCCCTACCCTCCGTACGTTGCGCTCTTCTTCCGCCCGTTCACCCTGCTCCCCTACTGGGCCGCATATTCGTTGTGGATCGTGATCTCGATTCTTCTCTATGCGCTCGGCATTCACATCGCCCTCAAGAGATTCTTCCCCCAGCCGCCTCTTGTCTCTTCGCTGATCTATGCCCTCGCATTTTCTTACTTTCCGTTCATCGGGTTCACCATCGGAAACGGGCAGTTGGCGGCCATCGGTTTCTTTGCATTGGCTCTCGCCATTCGCGAAGACGATCTGTGCCACGAGTTCCGGAGCGGCCTCGCCCTCTGCCTTTGTCTCTACAAACCCACTCTCCTCGTTCTCGTGCTGCCCATGCTGGTGTTCACACGAAGATTCAAAGCCCTCCTTGGATTCGTCCTTGGCATGGCCGCACTGGTGCTGATCACAACAACCTTCGAGGGCTTCACGGTCTGGCCCCATTTTCTTGGATTCCTTCACTCCTTTGGAAACTCGTCGATCGGCCTTAACAATCACTCTTTTCTGCCTCTCGCAAAATATGTCGACCTGACCTCTTTTTCGTCGGCGATTCCCGGTGGCCGTTCCTGGCCGGGACTTCTGACTTTCTGCGCAATCGGGCTTGGCGCGCTCGCGTTGCTCCTCCGTTTCTGGTGGAAATCAACACAACATCAACCCGCCGATAAAATCCTTCTCTGGGCGACTACTCTCAGCTGGACCCTGCTCATCAACGTCTACGTGCCCATCTACGATTCGATCCTCATCGTCCTCTCTGTCCTCCTCACCGCCGCAGCCCTGCCGAGGATTCGCGTGAGATTGATGCAGTGGGGTTTTGCCGTGAACTGGATCCTGATCCTTCTTTGCTCCTGGTTCTCGGTCCCGGTGAGCCGGGCTACCGGCGTTCAGATCCTCACCGTGCTTTTTGCCGCATTCGGCTCTCTTCAATTCGCGATGCTCGACAGGATCACCCACCACTCCGCGGCGCTCAACAACCAGCCGGCTGCCTGACTTGGAAGGCGAACAGCGGCAAGAATTTGACCTGTTAGACTCGGTAGCGTGCCAGACCAAGCCAAGCCCCCCGTATTCCTCCTCGATGCCATGTCGTTCATTTTTCGTGCATACCACGCGATGCAGCGCAGTCGCCCCATGTCTACGCGATCGGGAATACCCACAGCGGCTACCTACGTCTTCGTGAACATGATTGCGAAGCTGCGCGACGACTTCGCGCCGCGCTACCTGGCCGCGGTCTTTGACCCCAGCGGAGAAGTTTTTCGCGATCAGCGTGCGCGCGCCATCGAAAAGCTGAGCAAGTGGAACGCAAAGCTGCAAGCCTATGAGGAGGTCGCTTATGCGGGTTACAAGGCGCATCGCGAAGCTATGCCCGACGACTTACGGCGACAAATCCCCTACATTCGTCGCGCGCTCGATGCGCTGAAGATTCCTATTCTTGAAGTCGTTGGGTTCGAGGCCGACGACGTGATCGGCACTCTGGCACGCGAAGCCGCCGAGCGCGGCCACGAAGTCTTCATCGTCTCCAGTGACAAGGACATGATGCAGCTTGTGACCACGAACGTAAAAGTCCTCAATCCGCAGAAGGACAACTTGATTCTCGATCCTGCAAAGGTGACCGAGACGCTTGGCGTGCCGCCAGAGAAGGTCATTGACGTGATGGCATTGCGGGGCGACACCGTCGACAACATTCCCGGTGCGCCAGGAATCGGCGACAAGGGCAGCGTCGAGCTGATCGTCCAATTCGGCAGCGTGGAGGCGGTCCTTGACCGGGCGGCGGAGGTCAAGAGAAAAACCTATCGGGAGTCCCTCGAACAAAACCGTGAAGCCGTGCTCCTCTCCAAGGAGCTGGTCACTATCGATTGCCACGTGCCTCTGGAGCTTAACCTGACCGTGATGGAAACACAGCCGCCGGATGTGGAAGCGTGCCGGGAACTGTTTACCGAGCTCGAATTCACGACGCTGCTCCGAGCCTTGGGGCCGTCCCTTTCCAAAACATCCCTGCAGCTTTTCGAAGATCCAAGCGACGAACAAATCGCCGCATTTTTCGCTTCCGCAGCGAACAATGGCTTCTCGCTTGCGATCGATGCGGCTGAGCCGGTGACTGAGGAGACCGACGATACGGCGCCGCAAACGGCCTCGCTGCTCGACCTGATCGACAAAGCGGAAAAGCAAACACTCCGAAACGTGGGTGTTTCCGCGGAACCAGGAATCGCACTGCGGATCCCCCTCGACCCGCAACTGGGCGCGCTTCTGCAGGATCCATCCGTGCCCAAGCGGATTCATGATTTGAAGCTGGCGCTGCACGTCTTTCACGATCTGGGCGTGGACCTGCGCGGTAACGTGGATGACTCCATGCTGCTCTCCTACGCCGTGAACCCCACGCATGCATCACAAACGCTCGCTGACGTGGCAGCCCGCCACGGCCTGGACCCGCCTTCAACGCTCGCTGCCGCCGCCGCCGCCGTCGAGACTCTGGTCGTCGACCTCGGCAAAGATGTCGAGGCAATGCACCTGTCGAAGATCTACCACGACATCGACCTTCCTCTGGCCCCGGTCCTCTACCGCATGGAACAGGCGGGAATCCGCATCGACACCGCTGCGCTCGCCCAGCTCTCACAGCGTTTTTCGGGCGAGATCGAGCGGGTCAGTGAACAGGTTTTCCAGCTGTCCGGCCGTCGTTTCAACATCAGCTCGCCAAAGCAGCTCGGCGAAGTGCTCTTTACCCACCTGGGCTTGCCGGTCCCCAACGTGCGCGGCAAAGGCAAGACCGTATCCACTGCCCAGGATGTGATGGAGCAGCTTGCGGAGAAGCACGAGGTTCCACGCCTCGTTCTCGAATTCCGGCACCTGGCAAAGCTCAAGTCAACGTATATCGATTCGTTGCCGGCCCAGGCCGATGCGCATTCCCGAGTCCACACAACGTTTCAGGCCGCGGCCACTGCAACCGGACGGCTCTCGTCTGTGAACCCCAACCTGCAAAACATTCCTATACGGACAGAGCTCGGACGCGAGATCCGCGCGGCATTTATTGCCGCGCCGGGCATGCAGCTGCTCTCCTCGGATTACTCGCAGATTGAATTGAGGCTCCTCGCCCATCTGAGCGGCGACCCGCTTCTGGTGCGAGCCTATGAGAACAACGACGATATTCATACCCTCACCGCAAGCGAGGTCTTCGGCGTGCCTCCTGGGTCAATGGACAAGGAAACACGCAATCGCGCCAAGGCCGTGAACTTCGGCATCGTCTACGGCATCTCGGCTTTCGGGCTTGCCGCGCAGCTTGGGATTCCCCAGGCCGAAGCTCGGGATTACATCGACCGATACTTTGCTCGCTATGCCGGGGTGAAGGCATTTATTGAGAGAACGCTGGAAGCCACCCGCAAAGAAGGCAGCGTACGCACCATGTTCGGAAGGATCAGGCCAATCCCGGACATCGAAAGCCGCAATCCGAACCTGCGCGGGTTCGCCGAACGCACCGCGGTCAACACCCCTCTGCAGGGCACTGCTGCCGACCTCATTAAGCTGGCCATGATCGCCCTCGACCGCAAGCTGATGGAGCGCGGCTTAAAAACACGCATGGTGCTCCAGGTCCACGATGAGCTCTTGTTCGAGGTTCCCGAGTCCGAGATTGCCGAGGTCGAGCAACTGGTGCGAACCGAAATGGAAGGCGTCATCCGGCTCAAGGTTCCCCTGCTCGTCGACCTTGGCTTCGGCCCCAATTGGCGCGACCTGTAAGCAGGTACTATCGTGAGCCGCGTGCTTCTTTTGTCCTGGCTGCCTGCAGCTTTCACAATGTTACGATTTCTAAGATGACCTCAAACAGCGAGATAGAACCTTGCCTCACCGCTGTTATGCCGGTTTATAACGAGGCGGCGACGATCGAGTTAGTCATCCGTGCAGTGCTGGCACAGCGTCCCGTGCGCGAGCTCATCGTTGTCGATGATTGCTCGAAAGACGGAACGTGGCAAAAGCTGCAGGCTTTGGAAAACGCCGACGCGCGAATCAAGCTCTTTCGACATGAAGTGAATCAAGGCAAGGGCGCAGCCCTCCGCACGGGCATCGGCAATGCCACTTCCCCAATCGTCCTTATCCAGGACGCCGATCTTGAATACGACCCGGCAGAATACTACCTGCTGCTCGCTCCCATTCTGGCGGAGAAAGCCGACGTCGTCTTTGGATCGAGATTCCTGGGCGGGACCGGCGCGCACCGCGTTCTTTACTTTTGGCATTCTGTCGGCAACAAGTTTCTGACGCTCTGCTCGAATATGGCTACCGATCTGAATCTCACTGACATGGAAACGGGCTACAAGACATTCCGCCGTGAGATCATTCAGCAGATCACGATCAGGGAGAACCGGTTCGGCTTTGAGCCGGAAATCACCGCCAAGGTTGCGAAAGCAAAAGCGCGCATCTACGAAGTCGGCATCTCCTATAACGGCCGCACCTACGCCGAGGGGAAGAAGATCGGCTGGCGCGATGGCGTCCGAGCTCTCTGGTGCATCTGCAAATATAATTCTCTCTCCGCATAGCAAACCGCGCTCGCAGTACTCGTCGTTGCTATTCCGCCGAGAGTTCCGGTGAGGGTTCGGCGCGGCAAATCATGAATACCCGCAAATAAAACAGTGAAACCAGAAGAAGACATAAGGGAACCGGTAACATCTGTAATGCCGTCTTAAGGCCTGCCGGCAACCACCCGTGAAGGTCCACTAAACTGAGAACCCGGAGAAAGATCGCCCACTGCGGTTCACCGGTAAGAAAGAACGCGAGAACGTTCACCGCAGCCGCCAGCCTCCCTAACCTGCCCCCCTCGGACCAAAGCATCGCGCAAGCGGGTACGGTGAGCAACAGGAGCTTTGCATCTCCCAGGCGGTGATAGACGGGAAGCAACGACATCGCGGCGATCGGTGCAACTGCCAACCAGGCCATCCGCGTTGAGAAGCGCGCGTGGAGCGTGATCCAGGCCCACGCGCAAAAGAGCGAAAGAAACACAAGATAGCTCGCCGGATTGTAAAAGCCAGAATTATCCCAGAAGTAGCTGAAGACCGGCTGCAAACTTACAATCATGCCAATGCCATGACCCGCCGCAGAAGATGGACCGGGATCGTTGATCCCGCCTCGCGCCGAGTAACTCGACAGGATAGAATGCATTTCCCCGACCCAATGAGGTGCTACGTGACTAACCCACCATAGATAGGGAAGGCATACGGCGATCGTCAGGGCTAACACCTGGAGCGCGCGCTTTCGATTGCTTCCTCCGACAAACAATAGGTAGACCCAGAACAAACCCGCCACATGCGGCTTCAAAACCAGGCTCACTGCAAGGCAAAAAACACCGGCCCAGACGAATCTTTCCTTAAGAAAGCACCAGATGGCGACAATTGAGAGCCCAACGACGATACCACAGGGATTTCCGATTGGAAGAAAAAGGATGCTGTTCACAAACGATAATCCGATCAATGCGCCCGACAGGATCGGGGCATATTTTGCCCCGAGATCCCAAATCAACAACGAGGCTACGACCATGGCTACAGCAGTGAAAAGCGACCATACGACCTGCGATGCCCCCCACGAGAGCATTGCGAAGGGGATCGTCACAACGAATGCTGTGGGGAAATAAATATACTGCCTTTCAGTCTGGCGCAATTTCGGCGTATCGTTCGCGGTTTCCCCGCCATCGACTTGGTAAGTGTAGTCGAGATCCTTCTCATTGTAGGGATCGCGGTGCTCCAGAAGGGTCCGAGCGCTGAAGTAGAGAACACGGAAATCCTGGGTTGTCACTGGCGCGGCATGTTCCAGTGCGGCTCCGCCGAAGATAAAGACGGCACACCCAAGCACCATAAGATATAGCCCATCGTGCCGCGCTCTGGCTCCTGCGTTCGGTCTTGGGTCGCTCGTCGATTGTGTTTTCATTTCAGTGACTCTCTCGAGCAAACTTTGGATCGATCTGTCTCGCAACTGAGCCGCGAGACAGCCGTATATAGATCCAGAGATAAAAGATGCTTACCGCCAGCAACAGCATCGGCACCGGAAATACTTGGACCGCAATCAAGAAGGCGCGCGAAACCTGATTCGCAGGCAGCCGTAGATGCGCGATCACCTGAAGAAGAAACGCCCACGCCACGCCGCCGGTCAGCACGAGAGATCCGGCTGTCAGCACAAAAGCCACGCGACCTGCGACCTGCCCCCTTTCCCAGAGCATGCAGCATGCAGGAACGGCCAGCAGCAAAAGCTTCGCATCGTACAGGCGGTGATAAATCGGCAGCATCGTGAGGGCCGCGATTGGAGCTAGAGCATACCAAGGCATCGCTCTTGCCCGGGTTTGGAGCGTCTGAATAAACCAGGACAGCAAGAGCGCTCCCGACACCAGATAACTGGCAAGGTTATAGAAACCCTGGTTATCCCAAAGCATGCTGAACACCGACTGGAGGCTAATGACCATGCCGATGCCATGAGCCGCCATCGACGCTGGACCCGGATCACTCAGGCCACCGTGCGCCGAATTGGCTGCCAAATTCAAGCTCAGCTCATGAATCCAGTGCGGGGCAATATGCGTGACCCAGAGCGTAGCGGGAAGGGCGAGGCAAAACAGGGCCGCAAGGCTCTGCAATGCCCACTTCCGGTAGAAGCCTCCAGCCAGGAAAAAGTAGACCCAAACAAAGACAGAGTCGTGAGGCTTAAGTGCCAGGCTAAGCGCAAGGCAAACGACACCTATCGCCACAAAGCGTCGTTCAACAAAACACCATGCTGCGATCACACAAAAGCTGATTGCCAAACCGGCTGGATTCCCAAGAATCAGGAACAGTTCGCTGTTAGCGAGCATCAAACAGGTCAAGATTCCGGAGCAGAGAGGGGAGTGTTTTGCCCCGGAATGCCACATGAGAAACGCGGCGGTCATCACACTGAAGGCGGTGATGACCAGCCAAAGGATGTGCGCAGGCCAGAATGGAAGCAATGCAAACAGCGCGGTAATTGAAAACGCGGTCGGCGGATAGATATATTGAGTTTCCGTCAGCCTGATCGTCGGGGTATCCTTCGCCGTTTCTCCGTGCTCGGATTGATAAGTCCCTTGAAGTTCGCTGATGTTATACGGATCGTGGTGTTCCAGGAGGCAACGAGCACTGTAATAGACCACACGAAAGTCAACCGTTGATACCGGCGCAGCATTCTCCAAAGCTGTTCCAATGAGCACGAAAATCAGCGCCCCTAGGATCGCCAGGTAGAGCCCGTCCTGCCGCGCTTTCGTCATTCTTTGGTCTCGCACAGGAAATGGGGAGCCATACGCACAAAAATGGTCAAGCTAGGCTCCCAATTCATCGCGAATTGCATCGGCGATCGCATGCGCATGACGGCGCATCGCGTCTTCGCTTTCCGCTTCGATCATCACGCGGGCCAGCGGTTCGGTGCCGCTATATCGAATCACGACGCGGCCGGAATCGCGCAACTCGTCTTCGGCGGCCCGGATCGTCTGCGCGACCGCAGGAATTGACTCGAGCGCCTTTTTCTCGCGGACCTTCACATTCACGATCGTCTGCGGGAAAACCTTTAAATCGGCGCTCAACTCGTCGATAGATTTGCCGGTTCGCGCGATCAAGTCGAGGACAACGAGTGCCGTCAGCAGCCCGTCCCCGGTTGTCGCCAAATGCGGAAAAAGAATGTGGCCGGACTGCTCCCCGCCAAGAGCCGCTTTGTTTTCCTCCATCTTTTCGAGAACGTAGCGGTCGCCCACCGGCGCGCGCAGCATGCTTATGCCCGATCGCTTCAGCGCGGCCTCGAGGCCCATGTTCGACATCGTGGTCGCCACCACGAGATTTCCGGTAAGCAGATCGCGCTTCTTCAGATCCCGTGCCGCCATCAGCAGGATTGCGTCGCCGTTGATGATATTGTTCCGTGAGCCGGTGAGCATGCAACGATCTGCGTCGCCATCGAACGTCAGGCCAATCTCCGCCTTACGATGCTGAACTTCCTTTGCGACCCACGCAGGGTGAAGCGCTCCGCATCCGTCGTTGATGTTGCGGCCGGTCGGCGAGGTATTCAGGAGAGTGACATCGCCGCCAAGCCGCTTAAACAGGCGCGGAGCAATCGCGGCAGCCGCGCCGTTGGCACAGTCGGCAACGATGCGCAATTTGCCCAGCTGCAATCCAGGCACGCAGTCCAGGAGGAACTGGATGTAGTCCGCCTGCAGGGCTGCGTTGTCCTCAAGTCCTGGAAGTCTCTCTGGACTCGGCGCGCTTGTCGAAGCAGCGTGATGTTCGATCTCGCTTTCGATCTCCAGTTCAACGGCATCGGGCAGTTTGTAACCGTCGCCGCCAAAAAGCTTGATGCCGTTATCGCTCCAGGGATTGTGGGACGCGGAAATGACAACGCCTGCCTGAAATCCCCTGGTGCGCGCCAGAAAAGCAATCGCCGGCGTGGGAACAACTCCGGCGCTTTCCACCGTCCCGCCGGACTCACACAGACCGGCAGCAATCGTTGTGGCGATCCACGGGCTCGATTCACGAGTGTCGCGGCCAAGAATCACCTTGGGGTGCGACGACATCGTGCGCAGCGAATGCCCAAGAGCAAGTCCTGCGGCAAAAACCGTGCGGCGATCGAGCGGCGGATTGCCGGCAACGCCGCGAATCCCATCCGTCCCGAAAAGTTTGCGCTTTATCTCTGCTTTCATCTTGTCAAGAACCCTGGACACCGCCGCTCTCGTGCGGGGATGTCAATTCTCTGTTTTCCACCCGGCTCGCAAACGAGCCATCGCTCAGGCGCGTGGTTACGCGCTCCCCAACCGTCAACTGCGCCGACGAACGAACGATCGCTCCGTTCGCGTCCTGGACCAGCGCATATCCCCGATGCAACACGGCAAAGGGCGAAAGCGCATGAAGCCGCGCCTCGATTGCTTCCAGTTGCATCGACGAAATGTGAAGCGCCCGCTCAGGGATGCGCTCGAGACGGGCGCGCGCCGCGGCAAGGCGCTCGCGCATCTGTCCCAGCAGCCGCCGCGGATCGTGGCGGAGAACCTGCCCATGCAGCTCTTCCACCTTCCCTCGCTTCTTGCGCAGCTGGTCGCTGAGCGAAAGCTCCAGCCGGTAAGCCGCATCGTCGAGCCGCTGATCCTGCCGGTGCAGGAATGACCCTATGCGTGCCTCGGCGCGATCGACGCGCAGACGGTCGACCCGCTGCCGCGCCATCAGCAACTGAAACCGGGCTGCTCGCTCCAGCCGCATGCTGTTCGTCGCGACCCGGTCGGCCACCTTGTGTTGGGCTTCGGTAATCAGTTCGGCGGCTGCGGACGGCGTAGGCGCGCGGAGGTCCGCGGCAAAATCCGCAATTGTGAAGTCGGTCTCGTGCCCTACCGCAGAGACTACCGGCAGCCGCGATGCACGAATGGCGCGCGCTACGCGTTCGCTATTGAATGCAGCCAGATCCTCGAGCGATCCACCTCCGCGCGCCAGAACGATGAGATCAGCAAGGCCGCAGGCATTCAGCTGCGCGATCGCGGCCTCGATCTCCGCAGCCGCCGAGTCGCCCTGCACCGACGCCGCGCAGACCAAAACGTTCAAACCAGAGTGGCGCCGCCCGACGATGTTCAGAAAATCGCGAATAACTGCGCCGGCCGGCGAGGTCACAATGCCAACCGTCCGCGGAAACGCAGGCAAGGGACGCTTGCGCTCGAGATCGAACAGGCCCTCCGCCTTCAGCTTTTCCTTGAGCTGCTCAAACGCCAGCTGCAGCGACCCCGCGCCGACCGGCTCCATGGTTTCAGCCACAAGCTGAAGCTGGCCGCGCTGCTCATAGACGCTGACCTTGCCGCGCACCAAAACGTGCAGCCCGTCTTCAGGACGGAAACGAAGCAACAACGCCTGCTTGCGGAACAGCACCACCGGAAGCTGCGCTTCGGCATCCTTCAAGCTGAAATAGAGATGTCCGGAAGGCGCGGGCCGGAAGTTCGAAATCTCTCCTTCCACCCACAGTTCCATGTAGCGTCGCTCGACATGCTGCCGCACCTGCGCCACCAGCTCGTGCACGAGCCAGATGCGTCGCGTAGGGCTTTCCTCGAACGTGAAGTCGAGTTGCTGGGTGGAGAGATCGCGCACGGTTGCCAAGGACGAGTCTACCTGCTCAGACGGTTTTCCGGGTTGAGAGAATTGCCCTGAGGTCAGCTGCAATCGCCGTGGGTTGACCGGTTCGCGGCACCGCGAGCGCGTGTCCGTTCGCGTAGAACGCTTCCGCTTCGCGAGCCCGGACCGTGCCCTCCTCCAACCCAAAAGTGCCGAGAACCCCCGCCAGGTTATGCGCTGCTGCGCAGGCTTCTTCACATTGGGCAGCTGACAGCGCGCCCTGACTCAATGCAACCGCAGCCGATTCGAGAATTGCAATCCTCTCCTCGATCTGCGGCCTGAATTGCGCCCACAAGCGATTCATGGCTTCGGCGAGCGCGGACTGATCTGCGATTCCCAAGATGCCTCCTTACTTCCAGCCAAGGGCATTCGCGATCTGGGTCGAAAGGGTCATGGGGTCAAAAGGCTTTACAAGAACTGCATGAATTCCTAAATCAGCAAAACGGCGCCTGTCTGTGGCTTGCACTTTGGCGGTAAGAAATAAAACCGGGATCTTCGCCGTTACGGGATTCTTGCGCAGTTCCCGAAAGGTAGATGGGCCGTCCATTCCCGGCATCATCACGTCAAGCAAAATCGCATCCGGCTTGTACGTGGCCGCCCGGGTCAGGCCTTGAGCCCCGGAGTTTGCAACCATGACTTCCCATCCAGCCACGGTCTCAAGACTCATCGCAGCCACCTCACGGATATCGTCTTCATCATCGATGATGAGAATGCGATGCGCCATTTTCCGGTATCTCCCAGGTCAGCCGCGAACGGCTACCGTATCTAAAAAGCATTAGCTTCTATTCACAACACGCCCGGGCAGCTTCACCCCGGGCACGACTTCGTTCTTTGTATTACCGCTTCTAAGCACTTTGGACCCCGGACACATCTTCCATTTCCGTTTCAATGTGCCGCGAACCGCGCAGAATGGTCAGCACGATCTGCTCCAGTTGTTCCGGCTGCACGCGAGCGCGCCGCAGGAAGGTGGCAGGTTCCATGCCGAATTGCGCGGCGCCCCCGGCACTGGCAATTTCGCGTCCCGAGTAGGCCACCAGGACAATGTGCGTCAAGCTCTCGCGTTCTTTCAGCCAGGCCACCAGACCCAGGGCTTCATCCTCAGCAAGCTCAACATTGAAAGCAACCAGATGGGGCCGGAACGAGGCGCATTCGCTGATGGCTTGATCGCGGCTCCGCGCCGTCTTTACGCTGGCGTTATCGCCTGAGAAGACATCCCCCACCATCTTCGCTGTCTTTTCATGGTTCTCGACGACAAGAACCCGGATCGCTTCCCCGGCAGCGCCGATCGCGCGAACCAGCTCTGCGATCATTTCTTTTGAATTCGTCGCACGCATATTTCCGTTGCGGCCCATCTCCGCAGAGCTCTGCTGCGTGTCGAGACTTAATACGATGAGCGGGGTGTGGGCTTCAGGGCTCGACCGCTTCAGTTGCGGCAGAAGCTCCCATCCATTGAGCCCGTGCGATCCCATATCCACGACGATCGCCTCGACTCCATCGTGAGCTGCAACCAGGGTCTGCTCCGCGTTCGAGGTTTCTACAATCTGATAGCCGTGCGCCGCAAGCTGTGCGCCCAGCAGCGGGCGCGATGCCCCGTTGTCGCTTGCCAGCAAGACCACGCCCTGCCCTGGCGAATCGTTCGCGGCCTTCTTGACCTTCGCAGAAGCCGCCGGATGGTAAGGCAAAAACACGCGGAATGTTGAACCCCGGATCGGGTTGCGTTCCGCCCAGATCCGGCCGTTGTGCTGCACAACAATCGCTCTGCAGATCGCCAGACCCAAACCGCTTCCACCCTTCTGCCGCGAATCGGAAGCGTCGACCTGCTGGAACCGCCCGAAGATCGCTTCCAGCTTGTCTGCCGGAATGCCGCGCCCCTGGTCGATCACCGAAAGCGTGATGCCGCTCGATCCCGGCCGCAGCATGATCGAAACCGCAGAGTTTGGAGGCGAGAACTTGATCGCGTTCGAAAGAAGATTCGTGAGCACCTGCTGCAGCCGGTCCGCGTCGGCGGTGATCTCTACCTGCGTCTTGTCGTGAATCAGCAGGACGCCCGCCGATTCGGCCATCAGCTGCATGCTGTCCATCGATTGCCGAACCAGGTCAGCCATCTGCACCGGCCGGAAGACGAGCGGCTCACGCCCGCTCTGGGCCCGCTCCAGGTCCAAAATATCGTTGATCAGCCGCACCAGCCGGTCTGAATTGCTCAAGGCGATGCGCAGCAGGTTGGTCGCCTTGTCCGAGATCTCGCCCAGGATCCCCGACGACAGAAGTCCCAGCGCGCCGCGGATCGAGGTCAGCGGTGTGCGCAGCTCGTGGCTTACCGTCGAAACAAATTCGTCTTTCAGGCGGTCGAGCGCATAGCGCTGGCTGATATCACGAAAACTCAACACGGACCCCGAGTACCGGCCCATGTCGAGGATCGGGTTCAGGAAGTACTCCGCCGGAAACCCGACTCCGTTGGCGCGGAAGATGGTGTCTTCGCCGGTCGAGGGCACGCGTCCGTGCGCCGCGCGCAACAGGGCGCAATCGCTGGGGCATTTCTTGCCTTCCGGCGCCGAGCCGTGTACCAGTTCGTGCACCGGCTTGCCGATGAGGCTTGCAACCGGGGCTCCCAGAAGTCGCGTGGCTGCAGGATTCGCAAAGCGAACCAACCCATTCTTGTCGACGCCGCAAATGCCGTCGGCGACGGAGTGCAGCAGGATCTTCTGTTGTCTGCTCAGTTCCTCTGCGCGTTCGCGTTCCCGGGTCCGCGCCAGCATCTGGCCGAGCGAAGCCGCCACCGTCTCCATGGCGGCCGTCGTCTCGCGGTCCTCTCGAAGGCGCAGATGGCAATAAAACTCCAGAACCGCCAGCACATTGTTGCCCACCTGAACCGGCGTCGCCCAACCCGAGATCATCTTATGCCGCATCGCGCTGCGCGCCCGCGGGTCGCCCCCGGCCTTCGACAGGTCGCTGAGCCACACCAGCCGGCCTTCGGACCAGGCTCGCCCGGGAAGGCTTCCTCCTGGCGACAGCGTGGTGCTCACGCTCTCCTGGATCAAAGCCTCCGCTTCCTTGCCCGGCACGCCCCACGCTGTGCTGAACTCGAGACGCTTTTCCTCGGCGTTGATCTCCCACTTGACGGCAACATCCCAACCCTGCGAAACGCAAAGCGCCTCGAGGACGCGCATCGCCGCCATCTCCGACGAGACGTTTTCTCCCACGATCTGCGTCACCAGCAACTGCAACGCAAGCCGGTGTTCGCGCTGCTTCTGCTGGGTCACGTCGCGGACCAGGCATTGCACCGCCATCGGCTTGCCTGCCCTGCGCCGCTGGTGCAGGCTGATCTCGAGATCCTGGGCGTGACCGTCGGTCGCCTCGTTGCGAATGGGAGCGCGATCGATCGTTTCCCCATTCATGACCCGGCGCAGCAACGACGCGGCCTCCGCCCGGCAGTCCTGGCTGAAGGCTTGCTCAAAGAACTCCGCTTCGCTCTCGGCGGGCTGGTTCTGCGCGAAGCACCGCTTCCACGCGGGATTGACATAGAGAAAGCGGCCCGTCAGGTCGAGCGTCGCGATCATCTCGCTCGAGTTTTCGAACACATCGCGATAGCGCTCCCGCGCTTCCCGCTTCCACTGGTCCTTCCGGATGGTCGTGCTCTGGTCCTGCGCAACACAGACGAGACCGGTGGGTTCGCCATCCTGGTTGCGCAGCGCGGAAACTTGCAGCCGCACCGGAAACAGCTCTCCGTTCCGTCGGCGCAGATGTGTTTCAAATCCCGGCGACAGGCTTGGCGGCATGGAGCGAACCACTTCCCCATACGCGGCGAGGCGGCCGGCCAGCGTAGGTTCGGCATTCCCGTCCAGGCCGCAGAGCTTCTGCAACTCCGTTACCAGGCGCACTCCCTCTCCCGGCGCGAGCAACTCCACCGTCCGCGACTTATTGATCAATTCGGCCGCGTGATATCCCAGCAATCTCTCGGCCGTCGGATTCACGTAAGTGATCCTTCCGTCGAGCCCGACCGAGAGAATCATGGGCCCTGAGGAATCCAGGATGTCTTTCAGGGGATCGCCACTATAGCGATTGGCCGCTTCCCGCTCCGCAGAGTTGTCGGCAAGCAGGCGCATCGCCACGGCCGCAGTCAGGCCGATGGCGGTCATCAGCAGCAGCCAGTCAAAACGCGGGCCTGCCTCAAGGCGCGCGGTAATGCCGCCCGCCGCCATGGCAAGCGAGAGAACGGCAAGCGCGGACCACGTCGAAGGAGAGGTGTCGCGTACCGAGACTCTTTTACGTTTGGCTCCGCTGGTCTCCATGCCTTGCGGCTCTCCTGCAATATCGCCGGCGCCCCGCGTGGTCCAACCTGCGACCATGCCGTGCCGCTCCTTCAATCCCGCTGGGATCCTTTCCGCATGAGTGCAGCCCCAGAAGGGTCAGGGCGCGGCAAGATCAAGTGGCAACCAACCGTGGAACCCGGATGGACTCTGCGAGCGCCTGGACAAGCAAGCCTCATCGCCCGTCCAATCCGCATCCAGAAAGCCGGATCAGGCGATTTCCGAGGCAAAACGTCGGCGCAGGTCGTATCAATTACGATACGCCTGCCGTACTTGTATGTTACTCAAAAAAGGCCGGGTTGAACCCAGAATGGAACGTCGTCGGTTACCGCAGTGACGTGCCTTTTGGCAGTGGCGAAAACCAGATCCATCGCTCGAATCCATCCGCTTTCCAAATCGTATACTGGCGCCATGTCTTCTGTCCGCTCCTCGCACACTCTGATGGGTTTTCTTGTCACTGCGCTCCTCGCTCTCATGCCCGTTTCCGCGGCCTACGCATGGGGCAATGAGGGCCATCGCCTCATCAACCGGCTGGCAATCAGGAATCTGCCCGCCGACGCGCCCCTATTCCTGCGCAGCGAAGCGGCCATTACCGAGATCGAGTACCTCGGGCCCGAGCCCGATCGCTGGCGCTCGCACGCCGAACCTGAGTTGAGCGCCGCGCAAGCCCCGGAGCACTTCATCGATCTTGAACTCGCCGATGCGCTCGGACCGCTCCCGCCAAACCGGTTCGACTTCGAGGCAAAGGCCTTTGCCGCTGGCCAGCGACCCGACAAAATCGGATTGCAACCCTGGGAAGCCACCGAAGTCTGGGAGCGCCTCAAGGTTGCGTTTCGCGAGTACCGCAACCTCTCGGCGACAGGCCAGAACACCGCGCCCGTGGAGCAGGCGGCTATCTTCTATGCCGGCTGGCTCGGCCACTACGTCGGCGACGGCTCGCAGCCCCTGCACACCACCATTCAATACAACGGCTGGGTCGGCCCTAACCCCAACGGCTATACAACGGCCCACACGATCCACTGGCAGTTTGAAGGTCCCTTTGTCGCTGCGAACTTGCACGCCCCCGAGGTCGAGGCGAAAATGACACCCGTTCATCCCATCGAGGGCGCCATCTTCCCCGCTTACCTGGCCTACCTCCGCCACACGGCAACCTATGTCGAGCGGGTCTATCAGCTCGAGAAGGCCGGCGGCTTCGAGAACGCCGGCTCTCCCGAATCCCGCGAGTTCACCGCGGAGCGCCTTGCCGCCGGCGCCAGCATGCTCCGCGACATGATCTATTCCGCGTGGCTTGAAAGCGCAAAGCCTGTCCCTGATCCCTACGCAGGAAAGTGAACCGCGAGAATTCCGCGGGTTTTATTCGACTCCGGCAGATAAGCTGGGATCCCCGAACGCAAACGTCTGGATCTCAAGCTCAATACTGGCGATGTCCGCGTCGCACTCCGGGGTCCTCAAGCGCGTGCATTGGCAGAGTTCTGTAAAACGCTCGTGCCCGCTCCGGTTCAGTTCGATCCCCGCGGCGATTAGAACCGTGTACACATCCAGACAGGCATGACGCTCGAATTCAAATACCAGGTTGACGACACCCGCATCGTTGGTAGATCTGCTCAACACCCAGCCCCCACAACCCAGAATTGCGCCCGTAAGCACTTGCACGAGGCGGTGGGGCGCATCAGCCGCAATCGCCTCGATCTGGATGGCCCATGGAAGAACAGCCATCTCGGGCCGATGAGGGGTAATGGCAAGCTGTCTCACGCTGACCTTATCGGAGCACCCGTCCGTTCCCTTGACGATTGTGCGGGAGTCAAACAGCCTGATTTGCCCGCCCGATGATTTAGGTTGATAAGCAGCATGATTCTGGGCAGCGGCATCGACATCGTCGAGATTGGCCGGATTCACGAATCGGTCGAGCGATACGGCGAGCGCTTTCTCAACCGCATCTTCACCGCGGCCGAGCAGGCCTATTGCCTGCGCAAACGGCGAGCTGACGAAAGCTTTGCCGCGCGCTTTGCAGCCAAAGAAGCGGGCGCCAAAGCGCTCGGCACAGGCATGAGCCGCGGCGTTCACTGGCTCGAAATTGAAGTCTCCCGCGAACCCGGCGGAAGACCGACCCTCACTTTTCACGGCCGCGCCGCTGAAATTGCCGCCCGCATGGGCGTCGCCCATGTGGCTCTTTCCCTTACCCATAGCGCCGACCTGGCCATGGCTAGCGTCACCCTGGAAGACCGGCGCTAGCGGCCTCTTTCTGCTATCCTCAAGGCGTTGAGGCTAGCTGTTGCCGGACAATTTTCAAGAGGAGTGCCGTGCCGAGCCGCAAAGAGATTCAGTGGTCACAACTGAAAGTTGGAGCATTGGTCCTGGCGGCACTCGCAGTGCTGGTTGGGCTCATTTTCCTCATGACCGGCTCCTCCGGCGGTCTCTTTGCCCCCAAGCTCGTCCTGCGCTCCTACTTCACCAACGCTGCCGGCCTCAAAGAAGGCGCCCCTGTAACCCTCGAAGGGGTCACCATCGGCAGCGTTCTCAAAATTCGCGTCGTCTCCGAGCGCAACCCCACCCCGGTTGAAGTCTCCATGCGCGTGGGCGGAGAGTTCCTTCACGACCTCCACACGAACTCCACCACCGCGATCGCCCAGGCCGGCGTTCTCGGCGACAGCTACGTCGACATCGACTCCAGCCATGCGTTCGGCCCGCCACCCGCCAACAACTCCGAACTCAAGGCCACCCAGTCTCCGACCATTCAGTCCGTCATCAGTTCCAGCCAAGTCTCGATCGAAGAGATTAACGCCCTGCTGAAAAAGCTTGAGATCCTCACCGACTCGCTCAACTCCGGCAAGGGCACCATGGGCGCCCTCATCAACGATCCCGCCTTCTTCGCCAAGGTTTCGCGCATCACCCAGAACCTGGAAACCGTCACCGCCGACATCAGCCAGGGCCGCGGCACTCTGGGCAAGCTGGTGACCGAAGACGCGCTCTACACCAAGGCTGAGTCAACCATCGACACCTTGAATCGGATCACCACCGGCCTCGACCAGGGCCACGGCACGGCGGGAAAGCTCCTCAAAGACGAAGCGTTCTATAACAACTTGAACGCCACCGTTGCTTCCGCCCGCCAGTTGCTGGCCGAAATCAACGCGGGCAAGGGCACACTCGGAAAGCTCTCGAAAGATCCAGAGTTCGCGCGCAAAGTCGATGACACGGTCACGCGGCTCGACTCGATCCTGAAAGCGGTAGACGAAGGCAAAGGCACGGTTGGACAGATGATCCAGAACCGCTCGCTCTACGATCATGCCGACCAGTCGATGGACCAGGCGCAGGAATTGCTGAAAGCAATCCGCCAAGATCCGAAGAAGTACTTCATCATTCGTCTCAAGATTTTTTGAAGATCTTACCGATATGCACCTTCACCCCTGGCGGAGTGTGCCCTTGGAGGTCCCTATCATGATCAGAAAATCTGTCTTCGCCGGCGTCTTTTGCCTGACCTTTGTCCTCTTTTGCCTGCTTGTGTCTTCTTCGCATCCTACGGTCGCTGCATCGTCCATCTCGGAAGCGCCTGCCTACGCCCCCAACGGCGATTTGTTGCCCCTGAAAAACTACCGGGAGTGGGTATATCTCACCTCCGGCATCGACATGAGCTACTCGCCCAAAGCCGGGATGGAAGATCACTCGATGTTCGACAACGTCTTCGTCAATCCCGCAGCCTACAAGAGCTTCCTCGCCACCGGAACCTGGCCCGATAAGACGATCCTGGTGCTCGAGGTACGCGAGGCGCGCTCCAAAGGATCGATCAACAACCGTGGCCACTTCCAGGGTGCCGACCTCATGGGTTTTGAAGCGCACGTGAAAGACGAATCCCATTTCCCCGGCAAGTGGGCTTTCTTTGACTTCGACTCACCCGCGAAAAACGGCACTCTCATTCCCCAGGGCGCGCCGTGCTATACCTGCCACACCGCCTATGGCGCGGTCGACACGACCTTCGTGCAGTTCTATCCAACGCTCTTGCCGCTCGCCCAGGCCAAAGGTACATTGAGTGACGCCTTCCGCAAGGAGATCGCCGAAGAAGGCGCCACAAAGGAATAAGCACCTCCGCCACCACAGCCCGGCCTACTGTTGAGTTGAAGCGACCTTCCGATGCGCCGCCTCAAAGCCGCGCACGAAAAAGTACTCGTTGATCGGGCGATCATCGCTGATCGGCGGCGAGGCCGGAGACTTCGCAATCAGCTCCTCATTTGCCACAGGGTTCGACAGCATGCGCTGAAACTGCTCCACGGGAGTCGCTGCCGGCCCCCATTCCATCATGTCTGCGACCGCCGCCGCAGGCATCTGGGCCACCATCTCTGCCGCGCTCCGCTCCGGAATCGGGCTCTTGCTTGCAAAGAAATGCCAGCCATGCCCTTCAACCGATGGGTAAATGCGCACAAACGGAAAGGACTCGGTCACCGATTTGGTCACAGCCGACTCGATCGCGTCATCGCCTGTGGGAAGAAACTGCTCGAGGATCCCGTCGGGCGCAAGCCGCTGTTTGGCGATCGCGTAAAACTCCTTTGAGTACAGAAGGCTCGAGACGGCGGCATTGATCGGCGGTGGCGGATCGATGATGATCGCGTCGAATTTCTCATTCGAGCGCTCCATATACCGGCGCCCGTCGTCGATCACCACCCGCGACCGTGGCGACGTCAGGAATCGTTCCGCATCGCTATGGAAGAAAGGAAAGAGCTGCGGAACGCTGGGCACCAGCTCCACCGCGGTCGTCGGAATTCCCCACGACATCGCCGACCGGTAGGTCGTCCCCATCCCAAAGCAGATAATCAACGCGTTTTGCGGCCGTCTGTCGAGTGACGCCAGCGTGAAATGCGCCATCATCTTCGTGATCGGCGTCAGCCGCGTCATCGCCACGCCGTTCGTCGCCAGCTTCTTGTCCAGTCCAGTGCCATACGCCATGACAGTGGCCGTGCTGTCGCGCAGCACTTCGCGCGGAGTAAAGGTCGTCTCGAAGCTCTTGGTCACGCCGAAGATTCCCAGCGAGCACAAGATGATCGCAAAAGCCGCGATGCGCTGCGAAGCGCGAAGCCGTTCCTTCGCAGGCGGAACAACTCCCATCACCATCCACGGCACCGCATAAAGCAGCATCGATGCCCGCTCTCCCATAAATGGCAGCAGAAGAAAACCTGACAGAAGCGGCCCCACGATGCATCCCGCCACATTGACCGCGTACGCTCTGCCGGCGCGGTCCGGGTCGCCTCCCGACCAGCGATCGACCAGCATCGGCGTCAAAAAGCCGATCAGGATCGAAAACGGGGCAATGCCCAGCGCCACCCGCTGCCCTGAAACCATGGGAACGCGCGGATCCGCCGTCAGCAGGGGCAACAGCCCGACAAACGCGAGAAGAACCCACGAGAGAGAATTCTCCGGGTCGCCCCGCCTGCTTGCACTCCGATAAAAAATCGAGCCCAGGAACGTAGCCAGCAAATAACTCGCAAGAATCAAGGCAAACGAGTAGACGAGGGGCCCGACATACGCAGTGAAGAGCCGGATCCAGACAACCTCCATGCCCATCGTAGAGAGCCCGGTGAGAAATAGCAGAACCAGTACACCCGGGCCCGCTCCCGGAGCGGATGCGCCTGTATCCAGTGCGGACGTCGCGTCCTCGCTGCTCGCGGATCTTCCTAGCGACAACGCGAACGCCGAAACCGCAATGATGCCATTCAACACCGAACCAACGTGCAGCGTGCCATGAAATCCGTACAGCTCGATCAGGAGCAGCGGAATGATCGCGCCCGCGACTGCGCCAATCACATTTGCCAGGTAGAGATAACTGAACGACCGGCGTGATTCGATCCTGGCATCTTTCCGGATCGCCGCCATCGCCAGCGGATAGGTTGCGCCCATGCACACGCACCAGGGGAGCAGAGTGATCGCAACGAACGTGCCCGAAACCACGTAGTAGGAGGCCGAGGACATCGTGGCATTTCCCGCCCACGACTCGAGAATCCTGTGCCCAAAAAGCAACTCCGCGGGAACGGCAAGCGAAGAGCATCCAATCAAGAATTCTGCCAGCCCATATGCGCGAAGCGGCGCCGGCATTCGGCTGCTGTGACGCCGCACCAAAACCCCCGCGCCCCACGACCCCACGCCCATCCCCAGCATGAACATCGAGAGCGTGATCGAAACCAACGCTGTGGTCATGCCATACTGCGCCATCGTCAACCGGAGCCAGACGAGCTCGTAGAGGATGCTGCAGAAGCCCGAGAGAAAAAAGAATCCGAAATACCAGCCCATTCAGTTCCCTTGATGTCCGCCCGCGAATCGCTCCGGCAATCGTAAGAAGCTGTTGCGCTTTTGCGTTGGGATCAAGGCGATTGAATCACGTAAAACATTGTCCTGCAATGAGGTTGTGAGGCTCGCGAGCCACAAAGGTACCCAGATCTGAGCTGAACCTACGCCGGCTCGCCGTGCCCCCGATACGTCCGCCAGAACTCGACGAAGCTCTTGATCCGCACCACCTGGAAGTAGTCGCTGGCGATGAGATAAAAAACACTTGCGCCCACCCAGACCACGTGCAGCGCGCTCGATCCTAATGCATCGCTGAAGGGCAGCGGCGCGGCCGAGAACACCATCGCCAGCACAATCAGGGCAATCTTCACAATGCCCATCACCAGGTTGATTTCCATCAGCTTGCCCGTAAACGGCCGGCCCAGGCGAAAGCTTGCCCCAAATGCCGACCACACATTGCGGCGCTCGAGTACCATCAGCATCGGCGCGATGGCAAAAGGCCAGCTGATCAGCGCCCAGAGCGTGAAGAAGCCCAGCGAAAGGAAGATCGCCCACATGGAGTACCCCACCAGGTCCGCTTCACCCGTCGCACTGATGTGCGTCGCCGCGGTCCATTGGATCGACCGGTACCATGCCCAGAAAACCGCGCCCAGCAATACCAGCCACGCGGCCTGCAAAAACATCAGGCCGAGCGGACGCAGCCTCGCTCCCGGTTCGAGGCGCGCTAGAACCACTGCCCTGCCCATTCCCGAGATCACGATCCAGGCAAATGCAGCCGCCGGCACGAACCACTGAAGCACCGTGGCGACATGCGGCGCATAGCGCGCCCACACGTCGGCCATCTGCACAGCCCCAATCCAGGGATTCTGCGTGTTCAGATCGCTCAGTCCGGTCGACGTGGGCGGCAGCAGCGTCAGGAGCCGCTGTACCTGCTGCCAGCAGATCCACAGAAACGGCAGCCCGAAAATCCAGCGCCACGCGATTTCCAGGGCCGTCAGCCAAGGACGGCGAAACACCCATCCCATCTGATCCACGAGTGTCTGTGTCCCGCGCACGGGCCAAGCCATCGTGGGCTCTTGGTTCACTTGACCACCAGGTTCACGAGTTTGCCGGGCACCACAATCACCTTCACCACCGTTTTCTCCGCGAAGCGTGCGCGCACTTTCTCCTCAGCAAGCGCCGCCGCTTCCATCGCTTGCGCATCCGTACCAGCCGCCACGCGAATCACCGCGACCAGCTTTCCGTTGATCTGCACCGGAATCTCGATCTCGTCTTCCTTCGCCAACGCGGGGTCGCTCTTCGGCCACGACGCGCGCAACACAGATGCGTCTCCGCCCAGTTCTTCCCACAGCTCCGCCGCGAGGAACGGCGCGAACGGCGCCAGCAACAGCACCAGCGTTTGCAGCAACTCCGCAATCACCGGAGCCGGCGCCTCACCCGCTGCCAGCTGCGCATCTGCCGCCTGGATCTCGTTCACCAGCTCCATGATGGCCGCGACGCACGTATTAAAGTGCCACCGCCCCTCAAAATCCAGCGTGATCTTCGCCGTTGTCTGGTGCAGCTTGCGCAGCAGCTTCAACGACACTCCTGTCGGATGAGCGACCGCTTGCCCACGCCCTTCCTTCGCGCGTGCCGCATACTTGGTTGTCAGCCGCCACACACGCCCCAGGAAACGGCTCACGCCGGCGACGCCGTCCTCCTGCCAGTCGAGGTCGCGATCCGGCGGCGCCGCAAACAACGCGTACATCCGCGTCGCGTCCGCTCCATATTGCGCCACCATGTCATCGGGCGAAACAATGTTGCCCTTCGACTTCGACATCTTCGCGCCGTCTTTAATCACCATGCCCTGCGTGAACATGCGGTCCGCAGGCTCGTTGTGCGTCACCAGACCCAGGTCGCGCATCACCCGGGTCCAGAAACGCGAGTAGATCAGGTGCAGAATCGCATGCTCTACGCCCCCGATGTATTGGTCGATCGGAAACCAGTACGCCACGCGCGCCGGATCGAAAGGCTGCCGGTCGTTCTTCGCGTCGGTATAGCGATAGAAGTACCAGCTCGAATCCACAAACGTGTCCATTGTGTCCGTCTCGCGCCGCGCCGGCCCCCCGCACTTTGGACACGTCACATTCACAAACTCGGGCACCCGTCCCAGCGGCGAACCGCCCTGCTGCGTGATCTCCACGTTCGCGGGCAGCACCACCGGCAGCTGGTCGTCCGGCACCTGCACGAGCCCGTCCCTTTCGCAATAGATCATCGGGATCGGCGTGCCCCAGTACCGTTGCCGGCTCACGCCCCAATCCTTCAGGCGAAAGATTACCTTCGCCTCCCCAAATGCGTTGCGCGCGGCGACGCTCTGCAGCTTCTTCTGCGCATCGGCACAACTCAACCCGTTGTACTCGCCCGAGTTCAACAGCACGCCGTCCTCAGTCGTGAACGGCAGCTCAGGTTCCTCAGCCTTTAGACCGGCCGGCGCAATCACCCGCTTAATCGGGATCCCATACTTCTTCGCAAACTCGAAGTCGCGCTCATCGTGCGCAGGCACGCTCATGATCGCGCCCGTCCCGTAATCCATCAGCACATAATTCGCCACCCAGATCGGCACATGCTCGCCGTTGTAAGGGTTCACCGCGAAATGCCCTGTCGGTACGCCGTGCTTCTCGATGCCCCCTACATCGCCCGCTTCGCGCGCGCGCTTCTGCTCCTCGATCAGCTTCGCCACCTGCGCATCGAGCGCTGCATCCGATGCCTTGAGCTTCTTCACCAGAGGATGCTCCGGCGCCAGTTGCACGCTGGTGGCGCCAAAGATCGTGTCTACACGCGTCGTGAAGACGCGGATGCGCTCGCCCTTGAACGCCGGTTCCGGCGCCGAGCCCGCCTTCTCCAGTCCTTGACCCCGCACCTCCGACGCCTCGTTCACGTCTTCATACAGGAAAAAATCAACCTCCGTCCCCTCGCTCCGGCCGATCCAGTTCCTTTGCATCGTCCGCACTTTTTCCGGCCAGCCATCCAGCTTGTCCAGCGCGTCCAGCAGCTCTTGCGCATACGCCGTGATCCGAAAGAACCACTGTTCCAGATCGCGCAGTTCCACCTGCGTGTCCTCGTGCCGCCAGCATCTGCCGTCGATCACTTGCTCGTTCGCCAGCACCGTGCAGCACTCCGGGCACCAGTTCACCTTGCTCTTCTTGCGGTACACCAACCCCTTCTCGTACATGCGCAAAAAGAACCACTGGTTCCAGCGGTAGTAGTCGGGCAGGCACGTCGTCACTTCCGTCGCCCAGTCGTAGCTCAAGCCCAGCCGCTGCATCTGCCGCTTCATGGCCGCGATATTGCTCAGCGTCCACTCTCGCGGGGGCGTGTTGTTCTTGAGGGCGGCGTTCTCCGCCGGAAGCCCGAACGCATCCCACCCCATCGGGTGCAGCACGTTGTAGCCGCGCATCCACATGTGGCGTGCCAGCGCGTCGCCGATCGAGTAGTTGCGCACGTGGCCCATGTGCAGCGCACCGCTGGGATAGGGCAGCATCTCGAGCACGTAATACTTCGGCTTGCGCGACGACGCGGGCTCGGCCGCATACATCGCCGGATCCGCAGACCACCGCTCGTGCCATTTCGCTTCGATTGTCGCGGGATCGTACCGTTGCTCTTTCTCTTCCGTCATCACTCTTCAGTGTAAATGGGCGGTGACGAACATCCGGGGTCGACGATCCAAGCGCCTTTTAGTTGGCCCTGGCCTCCACCAGGCTCTTCAGTACCCGCACGTTGCGCTCCTCGTCGCCAGGCTCATCTACCGGCGTCTCGGCCACAAACGCGCAATGGGCAAAGCGCGCATCGTTCAGCAGCCAGCGGAACGGCTCGACGCCGATCATACCCTGCCCGATGTGCTCGTGCCGGTCAAGCTTCGATCCCCGCGCCGCCTTGGCATCATTGCAGTGCCACACCCGCACCGCCTCAAACCCGAACGTCGCGGCTGCTTCCTGCATCGTCTTCTCATAGCCCTCGCGCGACACAATGTCGTAGCCCGAGACATGGGTGTGGCACGTGTCCAGGCAGACGCCCACCGGCGCATGCGCGCGCAGCAGCGTCACCAGCTCCGCCACCTGGTCGAAGCTCCCGCCCAGCGAGCACTCCGCGCCGGCAGTATTTTCAATGAGTATGTGGAACGGAGTTCCCTGCCACTGGAGACCGTCAATCGCCCGCTCGATCGACTCCGCCGCCAGCTTCAATCCCTCGTCGCGCGTCATGCCCTTCCACGATCCGGGATGCAGCACCAGGTACTCCGCGCCAAACGCCAGCGCCCGCTCGATTTCGCCCCGAAACGCGATCACGCTGTTTTTGCGGACCGTTTCGGTATAGCTGCACACGTTGACGAGATAACTGGTGTGAATCACCAGCGGCCCAACATCCAGCGACGCGCGCAGCGCCTTCATCCGCTCGCATTGCTTGGGATCGGGCTTCGGCGCCCTCCACATTCTCGGGCTCGACGTGAAGATCTGCAGCGTATTCGCGCCAATCTCACGCGCGCGCTCGATCGCGTTCGATGCGCCGCCCGCCGTGCCAAGATGCACTCCGATCCGCTTTGCCGCCACTCGCCGCCCCGTCACACCAGCTTCATCGCATCGGGATCCCAGCGCACCACCTGGCCCCGTTCGACGCTCAAATTGCTCAGCAGGGCCGCACCCGCCGCGCGGTAGCCAAAGACCGCGTCTTCCACCACCGGCTGCCGGGAGCGCACCGAAGCGAAAAAGTTCTTGAGATGGTCGTAGCTGTCGCTATAACCCTCCGGCGCCATGTAGCGCTCCGTACCCACGGGAGGCTCGCCCTCGGGATGCTTGGGCGGATACTTCTTGCGATAGGCGGCCTCAATCTGCTTCTGCATCGCGTCGGGAAAGGTCTCGACTGTCAATCCCGGCTCCGTTTCGCGGGGCACCCGGTTTACAGTCACGCCGTTCCAGCCAATATCGATCGTGCCTTCCGATCCCGTAAACGTCAGCCCCTCGCTTTCCTCGCCGCCATCCACGAAGTTCACACGCAGGCTCAGGTTGAACCCTTCGCGATAGTCGAACAGACCCAGCATCACGTCGAGCGCGTCACGCCCGTCGGTCCAATAGCGCAAACCGCCCGTCGCCATGCCGCGCGTCGGCCCGTGCGAGTTGGTAATGAAATGCGTTCCGCTGAAGAGATGAACGAAGAGATCGCCGGCTACGCCGCTGCCGTAGGCCTTCCACTTTCTCCACTGGAAAAAATGCTCGGCGCTAAAGGGAATCTTGGGCGCCGTTCCCAGGAAGCGCGGCCAGTCACAGGTTTCCGGCGACGCGTCCGGCGGAATTGTGTAGTCCCACGCGCCGATCGCGGAATTGCGATCCCAGTGCGCGGTCACCATGTTCAGCTTGCCGATCGTGCCCGCAGCCAGGATTTCCTTCGCCTTGGCATAGATCATCGAGCTCACGCGCTGGCTCCCGATCTGGATGATGCGCTGCGTCTGCCGCGCCGTCTCGATCATCTCCGGTCCGTCGGAATAGAGATGAATCATCGGCTTCTCGCAGTAAACGTCTTTGCCCGCCTTCATCGCATCGATCGACGCCTGCTTGTGCCAGTGGTCCGGAGTTCCGATGATGACCGCGTCAATGTCTTTGCGCGCAAGAATCTCGTTGTAATCGCGGGTCGTGAACGTATCAGGACCCCAGATCTCCTTGCTGTGTTCCAGGCGGCCGTTGTAGCAATCGGCCACCGCCACCAGTTTCACTCCCGGCACCTGCACTGCGGTCTTGGTGTCGAACTGCCCCTGTCCTCCAGCCCCGATCAACGCGATCTGAATGTGGTCGTTCGCTGAAACAGCCTGCCCGGGCTCGTTCTGCAGCCACTCCAAAGCATGCAGCCTTCTTCCGATCACCGTGCTGGCCGTGGCCGCGCCGGTTGCCCTCAAAAAGCTTCTACGGTTCAACGCGCTCACACACACCTCCGCGGGAAATTTCCAACGCATACCACCATACACGCGCGAGAGTGGATTGCAGCAGCGGTGCTCTGATTCCGTGTGGATGCGATCTTGAAGCCGGCTCGAACCCGCGCCTAATCGTCGTCGCCTTTGCGCGCCTTCACGTGCCGTTGGGTGAGCATCGCCGGGACCGGTTTATCGCCCATCGCGTCTTTCCAGAGAATGACGTTCAGCTTCTCGGCCGGAGCCTGGTCGGCATGGCGGAAATCCATCTTCATGCTTTCGCTGGCGCCCGGCGCGGTCTTCGCATTCGCCGTGTAAATCAGGTTGTTGTCGCGATTCGACGTGTCCGCCTCGTACGCCGGCTGATCGCCCGGCCCGCTGAAAAGGCTCGCAATCAGAGAACAGAAGGCATCGTTGTTGTTCATCGGCGGCAACCCCAGCAGCGATTCCATGGTGCGCACCACGCTTACCGTCGAATAAAAATGGCTGTCGACAAATGCTCCACCCTCCGGCCCATGCGGCGCATACTTGCTCACCACCAGCGCATAGCTGCGGTGCGCATCCACATGATCCGCTCCATCCTGCGCGTCATCCTCCAGGATGAAAAACGCCGTGTCATCCCAATACGGCGAATGCGAAATTGCCTCCACCGCGCGCCCCACCGCCAGGTCATTGTCCGCGACAGAAGCTTTCGGTGTAGGTCCGCCCGGCCTCGTTCCCGCGGTGTGATCGTTGCCCAACCGCAGCATCACAAAGCTCGGCATGGTGTCATTGCCCTGCTGTTTATCCGCGACCCACTTCTCCAGGTGCCGCATAAAAATGTTCACGCGAATCTGGTCCGGCACCAGCAGATTGAAGTCCGGCGCCTCCTCGGCGAAGTGTCCCACCAGCTCCGGCTTGGTAGCCGTGTTGGCGGCGATGCGCGGAATCGCCCACGGCCACTTGTTCACCCCGCCGCCCCATTCCTCGGGTAAAGGCTCACCCGGAGCGATCGCCTTCTGCGCGCAGCTGCGCCCTTGCAGCACCGGCCCCAGTTGCGGATCGGTCGCGGCGGGCTGGTCGCAGAAGATCGTTGAGATGAACTCGCCAAAGTGGTAGTAGGTCTTGCCGTGTGCCGCCAGATCGCCCCACAGGTATCCGCTCGCCGGCTCGTTCACATCGGGAATCTTCTGCAACAGCGGATACCCTTCGGCCACCACACCCTCAAAGTCATAGGTGCGCTCGCTGCTGCGATACGACTGCTGCCAGGTCTTCTCCAGGTAGTCCGAACCGATCGCCGCATTCGACCACACATGCCCGTCGCCCGACACTTCGCCGGAGTCGAAGAAGTTATCCAGCACTCCAAACTGCAAGGCCAGCTTGTGCATGTTCGGCGTGATGGACTCGCCATACATCGTCAGCTTGGCATCGCCGTTGCCCACCGGTTTTCCGTCCTGCTCCAGATCGCCGAGAACCTGGTCGTACGTCCGGTTCTCCTTGATGATGTAGATGACGTGCTTGATACGGCTCTCGCTGGTTCCGACAAACGCGATCTTCTCCTGTGCCGCTTTCATCCGGTTCGACGTCAGCACTTCGTCCGTCCACGACGCAAGATTCTTCTCGATCTCCGCCTCCGGAATCACCGCCAGCGATCCATAGAGCAAGGTCGCGATATAGGTGCGCCCCGAGTGGAAGCGATGCGCCTTGGTTTCTTCCGTCTGCCGCTGCGCGTAGTCGTTCGGCCCTGTCCCCTGCCCTTTCCCAGTCGCCACGTACAGCTTCCCCCCGCCCGGCGCGTTGATGAACGCCAGGCAGAAGGGCAGCCACTCCGTGGGCACAAATCCATCCGGCTCAACCATCCCTTTGCGCGCGCTCTTCCCCTTCAGCTTTTCGGTATCGATGACGGCCACCGCGTCGCTGGCCATGTTCGCCACATAGAGCCGCCGCCCATCGCCGTTCATCGCAACCGCCAGGGGTTCGGCCCCAAAGTAGCTCTGCCCCGGCAGCCGCGTGTCAAAGTAGCCCTTCACCGCAAAGTGTTTGCCCTTCACGTCCACCGCCGCCACCGCATCGCGATTGGCCAGCGCCACGTAGAGCGTCTTTCCATCCGGCGAGAGGGCGAAGTCGCACGGATGCGTCCCCGGCGCCACCGGGCTCTCCGGCTTCAAGAGCGCCAGCTTCCGCCCCACCGTCTGCTTCTTCAGATCCAGCTCCACGATCTCCGACGCATTCCACAAAGCCACAAAAGCCCGCCGTCCGTCCCGCGAAACCGCCAGACTCCCCGGAAACGTCGACGGCACCGCGTCGCTCTCCGACACGTCGAACCTGTGCTCCACGGCACCCGTTGTCGCATCCACGACCAGCACCATGTCTGAGTAGTTGTCCGCAATGAGAAGCTTCTCGGCACCCGCGCTGCCCACCACCGCGATCGCCGCCGGGAAGGGCACACCCTGGTCGCCTGCTTTGTCGCCAATCAGCCGCGTCGTACGGCCCGGCGCCAGCGGATCCAGCGGCAGATGAATAAACCGCTCCTGCTCGACCTTTCCATCAGAAAATCGGTAGACCGCAATCCCGCTGCCGGTATCGTTCTTCTCCTTGCCCAGCGGATCCGTCAAAGACCCCATCGACGCATACAGGTGCTTGCCGTCAAGACTGAATGCCAGACCCGAAAACAGCGTCTGCTTGTCCGATCGCGCCAGCGTCCGATTGTCCGGAAAATCCGCCACCATTCCCGACTGCGTGTCCAACACCGCCAGCGACTGCATATAGCGCGACTCATAGGTCCCGTAGCCTGCGTTCACCGTCACCACATACCGCCGGTCCGGCGAAACCGCGATCGTCATCGGCAGGCTGTTCAGCTTCTGCGGGTGCCCGGGAACCGGCTCCATCAACTGCTTGCTTGTGGAAAGATCGTGCGTTTGAGCTGCTTGCTGGCCGCTTGTCATCACAACGGCCATGGGGAACAAGGTCATCAAAGCCGCAAGGCGCATGGTTAGAACGATAGCAGGGCGCCTTCCCCTGGGCGTTACATCAGGGTTACAGCCGCAAGCCCGTCGCGCGCCCTCTCACCGTCAAAGCCGTCACACCCGCCTGCAATAATCAATGCGTATGCAGACAGTCATCACGGCTGAAATGCTCTACGACGGCAGCAGCCTCATCGATCATCCCATCGTCACCCTCGAAGACGGCCGCATCCACTCCATCCATCGTCGCGATTCCTCCGAAGTGCCCAAAGGCGCGGTCCTCGATTTTCCCGGCTCCATCCTCGCCCCCGCATTCTTCGATGTGCACTTCCACGGCGCCGCCGGCCACGACGTGATGGAAGCAACTCCCGGCGCGCTCTCGACCATCAGCTCGTTCCTCGCCTCCCGCGGCACAGGCAGTTTTCTCGCCTCGCGCGGAACCGCGGTGTATCTCGCGACCACCGTAACAGCCTCGCTCGATGCGACGCTGCGCTCGCTCGACGGCCTGGCCAACGAAATCGCCAAGCTGCCCGAGCCGGGTCGCGCGCGGCCGCTGGGTATTCACCTGGAAGGCCCATTTTTGTCGCATGAAAAGCGCGGCGTGCAGCCGGCCGAACATCTTCTCGCGCCGAGCACCGCGACTCTCGATCGCATGATCGACGCTGGGCGCGGTCACGTGCGCCTCATTACGATTGCTCCCGAATTGCCCGGTGCTGAAGATCTCATTCGGCATGCCGTCTCGCGCGGCATCCGAGTATCTCTCGGGCATTCGAATGCGACTGCTGCGGAAACCAAATCTGCGATTGCTGCGGGCGCCACCAGTGCCACCCACACCTTTAACGCAATGCGCGCACTCGATCACCAGGAGCCCGGCATCCTGGGCACGGTTCTCACCACCGACGAGTTGTATTCCGAGTTGATTTGCGACGGCATCCACTCCAAACCCGCAATCGTCCGCCTGTGGTGGAGGTCGAAGGGTGCAGAGCGCGGTATCCTCGTCACCGACGCCATGTCGGCCGCCGGCATGCCCGACGGCGAATACAAGCTGGGCGGTTTCCCGGTTCAGGTCAAGGATGGCCGGGCCACCGCGCGGGGTGTTCTCGCCGGCAGTGTTCTCACTCTCGATCGCGCGCTGTCGAACTTCGTGCAATTCACTGGCGCAACGGTGGAGCAGGGTCTCGGATTGCTGTCGTCGAACCCGGCGCACATGACCGGCCTCGATCATCGTGCCGGCAGCATCGCTCCGGGCCGCGCTGCCAACCTCGTTGCCGTGGATGCACAGGGCAAACTCGTGGCATCGCTCATCGCCGGGCAGCGGGTGAACTAAGCCGCTGCGCCGCAGCCAGCAGAGCCGGTGTTTATCGGAATCGGCCACCTCGGTGGACTGCCAGGTGCAAGCTCTTTGCCGGACGCTTAGCGGCTCGCGCCGCGGGCCCCGACGTGGAAGAATATAGGTATGCCAGCTGAAACCGACACGAATATGGAAAGCCCCGAGGTCCACGCG
>DATJMC010000113.1:0-5266 GCA_035508975.1 Occallatibacter sp. | reverse complement strand
GCAAGGACGAGCGGCGGTTCACCGCGTCGTTCGGGATGAAGCCCTCGTACCTCACCGACGAGATGCAGGGTGCCGACGAGCGCTACCAGTACTACGTTCATGGCCTCGAGCAGTCGCGGCGATTCCGCTCGCTCAAGGTGTGGATGAGCTTCAAGCGTTACGGCACCGGGCAGATCGGGGAGTGGATCGACAACAACATCCGCCAGGCCCGGCACCTGTACGACCTGGTGGCGCAGCACCCGGAGTTCGAAGCCGCCGGCGAGCCTCCGATGTCAGCCATCTGCATCCGGTATCGAGCAGATGGCCTGAACGAGGCGGAAGCCAAAAAGCTCCACGCGGATGTGGTGGAGCGCGTGGAGAAAAGCGGCAAGTTCTGGATTTCGACGACGGAGCTGAAAGGCAAAACCTGGTTCCGGATCAATCCGGTCAACTTCCGCACCCGCACCGAGCACATGGAACAGTTGCTGGCGCTGCTGGGGCAGGAGTGCGGCGTGGCCAGACAGCGCGGGCAGTAGCCCAACCAGCAATACCCGCAGTGGAGAAGGAGAGCGCGGAGGGTGAAGGGCGTAACCCCAATCAAGCCAACGTCCGGTTTCAGCATGGACCCGCGAGTGACTTGCGGTTGACTTCGACGCGTCTGCGATCAATTTTCATGGCCGCAATCGGCCCAAAATTCCGTATTCTGGAAGGAGAGCCGCCTGGACGTCGCGCTCTAACCCTCCAACAAGGACTTTTTTCCATGCCAGAAACGACGAAAGCCCGGAAGACGCCCGCGAAGCCCCGCAAAACAGCAGCGAAGGCCACGCCGGTTATAACAGAAACCACTAAAACCAAGCCAGTTACCGTTTCTCACGAAGAGATCCGCAAGCTCGCGCATCAATACTGGATCGAAGGCGGCCACCGCCAGGGACACCAGCACGAAGACTGGGCCCGCGCGGAAGCCGACCTGCGCAAGCGTGCTTCGTAATCCGGAAGACTGACCGGAACCCAAGCTTCGTCTCAACTCTGACCATCTGCCTGTCGAACGTGTGCGGAGCGTCAGCGCAACGATACGTGCCGCTGGCGCGCATCGCTTTCCGGGACGCGCCGCGGGGATCTCAGCCCCACGGGCGGTTCCGCGTGCCGCCCGGGAGTGAGCTTCAGCCGCTCCTGCTTGCGCGGCCTGCCGGAAAATGAGAAGGTATGCGAATCGGATTGCTTCCTTTTCCCCTGCTCAGCCGGAAGACTGGCGCCTGCGGAAGTTTGCCTTGGAAATAAGCAAGTGGCTCCGGGTCAGCAGCTTAGGATGGATCCCAAACCACACATACAACCGTCCATCCTGTTCGATCTGAGCCGGTAAGAGCAGCATCCCGCAACAAACCAACCGGAGGGGCTTTCGACGAGTTCCCTGGCCCGCCGGAAATGAGTCGGCGCACCCGGCCAGCACGAGCGGAGTATGCGCAGACCAGGAAAGCGGCACCAGGCAGCGTACCTCGATTGGGAGGCTGAATGTCGTTTCGCAGGTATCTGGGGATAGCCCTTTTGTTCGCGGCCCCCGCACTCTTGGGACAGGAAACCTCGCTCGCCAACCGCTATCAGATGTATGGCGGCTACAGCTTGCTGTCGAATTCGATCAACGGCGTCGCCGGAGCCCACCAGTCTCTGAACGGGTGGGAATTCGCCTTCGCGATTCCGCCGTGGCACGACCTGCGGTTCAAGCTGAACGCATTCTCCTATCGCGGAACGAACCTCGGCGCGCCGCAGCATCCCTACTTCATCATGGGCGGCGGCCAGTACGGCCGGACGTTTGGCCGAGAGGCGCCGTTTGTCGAAACCATGTTCGGCATGGGGATTGCGAACGCGACATGGGGCGCGAACAACCAGTCCAGCGGTCTGGCGAAGTTCCCCGGCGACACGGCATCGTTCGCGGTGGAAATGGGCGGAGGTCTCGACACCCGGATCTCGCGCCAGTTTGCGTTTCGCGTGCAGGGCGACTTCCACTATTCGTACTTCCAGCAGTTCGAATCCATGACAACCGGGGTCAACGGCTATCCAACGTATGTTCCGCATCTGCCCAACTACTTCGGGCGGGTGTCGACGGGCGTAGTTTGGCGTTTCTGACCCAGACGGCCCAATCTCTCGATAAGGACTTCAGCGTGACGGCAATCCCCGGATTGGAACTTGCAAGCATCCCGAACTGGCGCCGCGATTCGCGCGGGCTGCGGCGAATCGCCGTCCTTATGCTGGCGGCTCTCAGCTTGCTCGCTCCCGTGCTTTCGTACGCGCAGGACGCGGCGCCGGCGAAGCCGTCGCCGGAGAGCGAGCTCATCTTCGAGGGCCAGGGATCGTTCGGCAACTACAAGATCTTCGCGGCCGGCGAGGGCAGCCACCTGTTCACGGGCGGGGTGGAGTACCAGCGCCATTCGTGGGGCAGCTTTCTGGGCTCCCGAGTGTTCTATGTGGGCGAGTTTCTGCCGGTCGCGATTCTCAACGAACCCGCGAAGCTGAACTACTACGGGGTGCCTCGCAGCACGAACCGGCAGTACGTGCCGGGGATCGGCGTGCTGCCGATCGGGTTCCGGCTGCTCTGGCTCGACGGCCATGCGGTTGCCCCCTACATCATGGCCAAAGGCGGCATGTTCGGATTCACCGAGAAGGTGCTTTCGCCGCACGGGTCGTATGAGGATTTCATCCTGCACTCGGAGATCGGGGTTGAGGTTCGGATGACCGACCGGACGAATCTGCGGCTCGGCATGGGCGATTTTCACTTCTCGAATTCGTTTATCGTTCCGTCCAACCCGGGGCTTGACGTGATGTCCTACGACGCGGGCATCTGCTATCGCCTGCATCGCCCTTCCCGTTGACGCGGTCCTAGTCGATCTTCACAACCCCAGGCGCGACGGCCGGGAAACGCTCGAAGATGGCCGGATCGTGGCCGGGGATGATGAAGCCTGGCTTTGAGGCAAGCGTCCGCATGCGATCCTGCGCTCGCAGGTTGGACTTCGCGTCGAGGGTCTCGGCGATGGGCACATGCTTGTCGAGGTTCTCGTAGAGATACACGTTGTCGGAGGCCAGCACGACAGTGCCGTCCTTTGCGTGGACCGTCGCATACTGCGACTGGTAGGTGTGCTTGCCGCCGATGTAGCAGCGGATGCCAGGCAGGATCTCCTGATCGTCGCCCTCGACGAAGGAGACGCGGCCCGCGATGTTGGCCTTCACCAGCGCCTCAACATCGTCCGGCTCGATGCCGCCGTGGGTGTCCGCGTGATGCCAGGCTTCGCCGGTGTAGTAGGTGTACTCGTCGCGCTGGATCCAGATGCGGGCCTTCGGGAAGAGGTCCATACCGTCGGCGTGATCCCAGTGCATGTGGCTGATGACGATGTCGGTGACGTCAGCGGGGGCGAGACCGGCGGCGCGCAGAGCCTCGGTCGGCTTGCGGTAATCGGCAATCGACCATCCCTGGAAGAGCTGGGGGCGATAGAAGCCGGAGTCGACCAGGACGTTGTGGCCGCCGCCCTGCACCAGCCAGAAGATCATGGCGATGTCCATCTTGCGCGCGGGATCGGCGCCGGCGACGAGGCCATCGACCGGGAAACCCTGGATCGTGGCGTAGCGGATGGCCTCGATCGTGTAGACCGGCGTTGCGGTTTGAGCCGATGCGGCGAGAGGCGCGCAGGCGAGCGCGGCCAGAAGGGTGAGGATTGGGGCGCGGATCATGTTGGGGGTCATGGTGCGTACCAGAGTAGCGCAGCTGGCCCGCCGCGCGGACCTCAGATTCCGGCGAGGATCTTCGCGGTGGTCACGATCTGGCCGGTATGCCGCAAGGTGTGGTCGGCGCAGTGGACGAGCAGGCCTGCGACGGAGGCAGGCAGCGCCTTGCGGCCCACGCCGCGGGGCTGCTCGAGATCGGCGCCGGCAAAGGCGCAGACGCGGCGGGTCGCGGCTTCGAGGCCAGCGTGGAGGTCGGCCAGCAGATCGGCCTTCGCGGCGCCGGGCTCGCCCTCGGACCTGAGCGCGTCGAGCTGGGCCGGGCTGAGCTGGTTCCCTTCCGCATAGGTGAGCAGGCGGTCGAGGCTGCGGGGAATGTGGCGGAGATGGAAGGCGATAGAGGCGGCGTTGCCGGGGCGCGCGTCGAGCGCCGCATCGGGGAGTGGAGCGACGGCTGCGTCGATGTCTTCGCGAGCCATTTCGAGAGCGTGAACGACCGCGCGGAGGACGGCGGGGAGATCGGTGTGGGTGCCGCTGAGCCAGGGTTCCATAGCAGTCTTCAGGATACTGGTTGCGGGTTGCAGGGACGTGACGATGGGGAGGCGGCGCCGGGTTTGTGCTCGCGCGAACGCTCGCTTCACCATTGCCGCATACTGACTGGTCGGTTTTGTGGGTTGAATGGGCGCCGCGGGGCGGCACGCTTGCCGGATTGGGCTCTCTGGCGCGACGCTACGGTCGCTGGTTAGAACAGAAATTTATGGTGGCGATCAGCACAAATCGCTGAATCCATAGGGGATGCTGGGTAATACCCTGCGGGTATTACCCTTCGCGGGCAGACTCGCGGAGGTGGGCGTTTTTGAGCCAGCGGGCGCGGTCGGCGCGGGCGTCGGCGCAGGTGAAGCAGGGGCAGGTCTCGGGGTTATGGGTGGGATCGACGTGGACCCGGTCAGGCTCGGAATCCTCGGGGTGGCAGTGGCTGACCGGCTCGAAGGTCTCGAGGAGGTGGCGCGCGGCGTCGACCGACTCGGGGATGGAGCAGGAGGGATTGAGGGGCGGGTCGGTGAGGTCGCCATCGACGCAGATGAAGTCTCCGTTATCGAGGCCGATGCGGAAGACGGTGTCCTCGACGGGCTCGGGAACGCGGGGCCTGGCGGGTCGCGGGAGGGTGAGCGCGGCGATGCGCAGGCCGGCGAGCACCGATCGGGCCCGGATGGGGTCGAGGCGGAGGGACAGGAGCCCCTGCACGACCTGGGTAGCGACGAGCTGGATGGAGGCATGGTCGTTGAGCAGGGGGACGGAGACCTGGGAGGGCTCAGGGAGCGCGGGGCGGCGGTTGCGGTAGTGGCAGTAGCAGAGGTGGAGACCGCCGACGACGTAGTTCTTGCAGCGGTGTCCGTCGACGGTGAGGGCGCGGCAACGGGGACGGCGGGCGGGCACGGGCTGCGCGCGGTCGGGATCGAAGGCGCCGATCGGGACGGGAATGGGTTCGGGCATGGGCTGGGTGGACACGGGTCCTCCTTCAGGGCTCGGGGGCGGCGGGTTCGCGGGGTGGCGTCCCAGGCTGTCTCCTGGGAAGGCG
>DATJMC010000112.1:0-4595 GCA_035508975.1 Occallatibacter sp. | reverse complement strand
TGCGGCCCGAGATGTGCTCGCGAAAAATGGCTTTGGCAACGAGTTCAAGCATTCCACCGGGCACGGTGTGGGCTTCGCGGCGGCGAATCCCGATGCAATGCCTCGCATTCAACCCCACTCTCCGGACATTCTTGAGGTGGGAATGACCTTCAACATCGAGCCGGCGATCTATGTTGACGGAGTCGGGGGCATGCGCCATTGCGATGTAGTCGCGTGTACCGGGTCGGGAGCAGAAGTGCTCACCGATTTCTGACCGATGCTTTTATCTATGAAGCCTGAAGTTTCCATCACGAAGGGGTTTGTCAGTTTTTACACGATTCCGACCGACTCGCCGGAATCCGATGGCACCATCTCATGGGACAGCACTTCGATGGTGCTCGTGCAACTCGAATGTGCAGGCACTCGGTCGCTGGGCTATACGTACGCCGACGCCGGGACGGCATCCGCCGCGCATAAGCTTCTTGAGGATGTTGTGCTCGGCTCCGATCCGTTCTGCCACGCCGACACCCGCCAGAAGATGCTGCGCCACATACGCAACCTGGGTGAAACGGGAATCGCGATGATGGCAGTCTCAGCAATTGACAATGCCCTCTGGGACCTTCGTGCACGCCTGGCTGATTTGCCGCTCGTCAGTCTTCTAGGGCAGGTCCGTTCCTGTATCCCGGTGTACGGCAGCGGGGGTTTTACCAGCTATACCAACGGCCGCCTTTCCGATCAGCTTGGCGGCTGGGCGGCCAATGGCTTTACCAGCGTGAAGATGAAAATTGGGACGAATCCCGATCTCGATCCGGGCCGCGTTGAAGTCGCACGGCAAGCGATCGGCAGTGAATGTAACTTATTTGTCGACGCGAACGGGGCTTACACCGTGACCCAGGCTATCGAATTGGCGTACCGCTTCGCTGAGCATGGCGTCCGCTGGTTTGAGGAACCAGTCAGTTCAGATAACCTCATCGGGCTCGATCAGATTCGTCGCCGCGCCCCCCTGGGAATGGACATCGCCGCCGGTGAATACGGCTATACCGCGTGGTATTTCAAGTCGATGCTCGAGGCGGACGCGGTTACGGTGCTGCAGGCCGACTGCACGCGCTGCGGCGGCATCAGCGGATTCCTTGACGCGGCTTCCCTGTGTTGGGCACACAATGTTCCTCTGTCATCTCACTGCGGCCCGAGCATGCATCTGCACGCGTGTTGCTCTGTCCCCCGCGCCGTCCATATGGAGTTTTTTCACGATCATGCCCGCATTGAGCGGATGCTTTTCGACGGCTTCTGCGAGCCCGTCAACGGATGCATGTTCCCTGACCTGTCGCGGGCCGGCCTGGGACTCGAACTGAAAGAAAAGGACGCGGAAAAGTTCAAAGCCTAGCGCCGCGACAAATGAATCGCGGATGGCCGCATCTTACATAATGTGTCGCCCGCGAGATGGGCAGGAATCAAGGAGCGTAAATGGCGAAGCAGGTATCGGATCTAATCGTGGAGCGGCTCATCGAGTGGGGCGTCGACGCGATCTTCGGCTTCCCCGGGGATGGCGTGGACGGATTCTTCGAATCGCTGCGGACACACAAGGATCAACTCCGATTCATTCAGGTGCGACACGAGGAAGCGGCTGCGTTCGCCGCCTGTGGGTATGCGAAATACACCGGACGCCTGGGCGTATGCTGCGCAACCTCTGGACCAGGCGGCATTCACCTGCTGAATGGGCTATATGACGCCAAATGCGACCTGCAGCCTGTGTTGGCCATCACCGGTCACACATTTCACGACCTGATAGGCATGGACTACCAGCAGGATGTCGATCTCGACAAGTTGTACATGGATGTCGCGGTTTTTAACGAGCGCGTGATGGGACCTGCTCACGCAGTGAACGTGGTCGACATGGCCGTTCGCAGCGCTTACGGTCGGCGCGGCGTATCGCATATTTGCATTCCCAAGGACATTCAGGAATGGCCGGTTTCCGACAAGATGCGCAGCAACGCGAATGTGAAAGGCCACAGCGGCGACTGGGCTCATGTTTCTACCGCCAAACCAGCAGACGTCCTCCTTCGCAAGGCCGCTTCCATCATCAACGACGGTTCCCGTGTAACCATCATGGTCGGGCGGGGAGCGCTGGCCGCCCGCGAAGAGGTCGCGCAGCTGGCCGACACAGTGGGCGGGCCTGTTGTGAAAGCTCTGCTCGGCAAGGGCGTTTTGCCCGATCGCAGCCCCTACACTACAGGCGGACTCGGGCTGCTGGGTACTGCTCCTTCGGTCGATGCGATGAAGGAGTGCGACACCCTCATCCTGATTGGCACCAGCTACCCCTATATAGAGTTTCTCCCTAAGCCGGGACAGGCGAAGTGTGTGCAGATAGAGATCGACCCCACCCGCGTTGGCCTTCGCCATCAGGTTGATGCGGCGCTTGTGGGAGACGCCAAGACAATCCTCCAGGCTCTCGTTCCGCTGCTGAAGCGTAAAAATAATAAATTCCTCAAGAAGTCCCAGGAACGCATGAAGACCTGGAACGAGCTGATGGAAGATCGCGGCACACGGACCGACATGCCGATGAAGCCCCAAGTCGTAACGTATGCATTGAACAAGCTACTGAGGGACGATGCGATTGTCTCCTCTGACAGTGGAACCATTGCGACCTGGACAGCGCGGCAGGTGGATATGCGCGGGACGATGCAGTTCTCGCTTTCGGGTTCGCTGGCGACTATGGCGAATGGACTTCCCTACAGCATCGGCGCAGCGATCGCGTATCCAGGACGCCAAGTTGTCTGCGTGGTGGGCGACGGGGGGCTCACCATGCTCATGGGTGAGATCGCCACCCTGGTGAAATACAAACTCCGCGTCACGGTGATCGTGATCAAGAACAATGTTCTCGGCCAGATCAAGTGGGAGCAGATGATCCTCGAGGGTAATCCCGAGTTTGGGGTTGAGCTTGAGCCGATCGACTTCGCCATGGTGGCAGAGGCTTGCGGCGCCCGTGGATACACGATCGAACGACCACAAGATGCCGAGCGGATTCTGCGCGAGGCTCTCGCGCATGAAGGCCCCACCGTTGTGCAGGCGATCGTCGATCCCCACGAGCCTCCAATGCCGGGCAACGTGACGACTGAACAGGCGTACAAGTTTGCCAAGTCACTCGCCCGAGGACAGAAGGACGCGGCCAAGATTCTCAAAACCGTCGCGGAAGATCAGTTGCGCGAAGTGATTTAGGCAAACAGGCATGACCAACAACGGTCTGGCGATTGCAAATCCGGTGGAAGATGCGAAGGACATAGCGCATCGACTTCGTGAGGGCCGCTTTCAGCGCAGCCTCGCGCTGCTTACGGCGGCCTCCAGTATCATCAGCGGCCTTGAGGTGGCCTACGAGCATTACCGCGGCAGCTACAGCCGCCGCGTCATGTACACCCCGGTCATCCTCAGCGGAGTCCTCGCGGTAGCTGGTATCACAGCGTTCTTCAGTCGCCGGGCCGCGCGAACCGTTCTGCGTTTTGCCGCATTTGTAACGTTAATCGACGCAGGGGTGGGATTTTACTTCCATATCCGCGGCATAGCCCGCAAGCCTGGAGGATGGAGGCTACCTATGACGAACATGATCATGGGGCCTCCCATTTTCGCTCCTCTGTTGTTCGGGACCAGCGCCTATCTGGGTCTCATCGCATCGTTTCTTCAGCGCGAGGATGCGAGCGCCCTCGAGAGGAAAGACGGCCAAGATAATGATGGATGGCTGGCGCGCCTGCTTCCCCGGAATGCCGGGCGCGAGCTTATTTCTGATGAGCAGGATATTCGGGAGGGTAAATTCCAGCTGCAAGTGGCGGTGGTGGCCGGTGTGAGCGCGCTTCTGAGCGGCTTCGAAGCCTACTACTCCCATTACAAAAACAACTTTCGCTACAAGGCGCAATGGAGCCCGGTTGTAATCGCACCGTTGCTGGCTGGAGCGGCCTTCAGTGCGGTCAAAAGCCGCAGGATCGCGACGACAGTTCTTCCCGCTCTTTCGGCAGTCGCCGGCGCCGACGCTGCTGTTGGGTTCTACTATCACGCCCGCGGAGTGCTACGGCGCCCGGGCGGTCGGAAGCACCTGCTCTACAACATCATGTACGGGCCGCCCATCTTTGCGCCTCTGCTCTTCGGAGCTGCGGGGATGCTTGGCATGCTCGCGAGCTTTCTGCGCCGCAAGCGCGGATGATTCGGCCCATCTCGAGGGGAGATGATTGGATGAACACTCACACCATTCCCGATACCGCGCTGCTGCCTCGCGACCCATCGACAGACGAACCTCTCGCGCCCACGTCACAGCCGGGCTACTATCCGGGCTTCAGCACGCTGGCGCAGAAGTCTTTCTGGGATGCGGCGACACGCAATGTCGTGACCATGAGGGTCGAACAACCACCGTCGATTCGATATTTCAATGCGGAGCAGGCGCACTTCTGGCGCGCTGTCTTCGACCATGTTCTCCCACAGGACGATCGCATCCCGGAACGGCGTGTCCCTCTGGTTGAGCCCTTGGACGAGCGCCTTTATCAGAATCGCGGCGTTGGCTATCGCTACGAAAACATGCCGCCAGACCGCGAGGCATATTCACTTGCGGAGCACGCCATTAATGAAGAATCACA
>DATJMC010000111.1:0-7558 GCA_035508975.1 Occallatibacter sp. | reverse complement strand
TTTGCGTTTATTGCCGTGGCCAACAGCGTGATGCAGGTTGGCGCAACGCCGGTCTTTGTCGACATCGATCCCGTCACCTTGAATCTCGATCCTCAGCTGGTGGAGCGGGCGATTTCTCCGCATACACGGGCGATTCTTGTTGTCCACACGTTTGGCGTGCCCGCCGAGGTCGACCGGTTGGCGGAAATTGCGAATACTCATCGTCTCGCCTTGATCGAGGACAGTTGCGAGGCTCTGGGAGCGGAATTCGCTTCAAGGCGCGTGGGCAGTTTTGGCGACTGCGCGGTTTTCGGCTTCTATCCCAACAAGCAGATCACCACGGGCGAGGGCGGAGCTATCCTGACCCACGATCCCGCACGCGCCGCGCGTCTGCGTTCCCTTCGAAACCAAGGCCGCATCCCCGGAGCCGGATGGCTCGATCATGCCGAAGTGGGCTTCAATTACCGGCTTTCCGAAATGGCCTGCGCCCTGGGGCGCATTCAACTCGGGCGGATCACAGAGATTCTCGCCTTGCGCCGTGCTGCCGCAGAACGCTATGACGCCCTGCTCGCCGGAATTCCCCGGCTCGACCGCCCTGCACTGACGCTCCCTCGCCGCACCATCAGCTGGTTCGTTTACGTCGTGCGCTTGGCGGCCGGTTCCCCACAAGAGGCAGAAATTCTCCGCGATCGCGTACAAACGACGCTTGCGGCTGAGGGCGTCGCGACCGCGCGATATTTCGCCCCAGTGCACATGCAGCCGGCGTGGCGCAATACGCTCCATGCGAAAAATGGCCATCTGCCCGTTACCGAATCGGCCGCAACCAGGGTTCTGGCCCTGCCTTTCTTCAATCGCATCACGGCCGCCCAGCAAGAGTTGGTTGCTAAATCGCTTTCGAAGGCAATTAGCCGCCTGTAAACGTTTATAAGTCTTTCTCCAGATTGATAACTCGGCGAGTTACTGGATCGCGATTCCAAGTTATCGTCAACTCCTCTTTCGGGGGACAGAATTCTTGCGCATTTGATCAGATTTAGAAAACTTAATCAGGCCTTTGTGCATCTGAAGCAGCGTATACCAATTTTTCTGTACCGATCCTTGACACGCGAGGAAAAGCAGCGCACTATCGAGCCAAATTGGGTTTTTTCGCCTGTCAGTTTCAATTGCGGAAACACCATTTCCAGAACTCAGGGTTCCGTGATGACTTTCAACTGCCGGCTCCCTAAACTGACACCACTCACACCAGCACAACGAGCCGAAACTATGGTCGTCAAAACACAAAGTAAAGGACGCGGCGTCACGGGGTTGAACGTGGGCATCAACAACGTCGAGCGGTACTTCCCGCGCGGCGTGCACAGCGTGGAACTGCAGCTGGATCATCTTCAGATCCAGTGCGACCTCACACCAGACTTTTGGCAGGGACAACCGGAGATTTACGATCCCCGCCTCTGCGCATGGCTTGAGTCCAAGCACTTCAACGCACACCCCGGCAAAGGACCCATCTCCCTCGCTCTGATCCCGTCCGGAAAAAACTCCTTCCGGCTTCGACCAGTTGCGGCAGGCACTGGAGCCGCGGTCAAAGTATCGCAGCACGCGGCCAGCTAATCGTCCGCGGAAGAGTTCGCGCAATTCGTGTGCGTTTTGAATCTGTTAGAGCCTGAAAACGATTACTTCGTAAGTGGCTCAGAAGTGAGCAAGCAAACTTAGCATCAAAGTTACTCATCCTTTCCCGATTTCCCTTCTAACATCCCTGTTCAGTCCTCCTCGCCGGGGATTGCAGATCGTTTCACCTCCCCAGAGAAGGACTCTCGTTCGAGGACCACCAGCTTCCCGCTTGGTAAACTCGATAGAAGATGCCTATCGAAAAGCTACAGAAAGCTCTGGAGGCGTGTTCTTCCGCTGCCCCAGGGGATGTTGCAGCAACTGAGATTTTTCTGGAGCTGCGGGAAGCGCTCGAACGTGGTGAAGTGCGCGCAGCCTCTCCGGATCCCGGAACCGCGACAGGATGGCGCGTCAATGCCTGGGTCAAGCAGGGCATCCTTCTGGGATTCCGCATCGGCGCGCTTGAGGATTACTCCGCAGCCGGATTCTCTTTCGTCGACAAGCGCACTTACCCGGTTCGCCGCTTCACCGCTGCGGATGGCGTGCGGCTCGTTCCCGGAGGTTCTTCGGTTCGTTCCGGCGCTTATCTTGCCCGCGGTGTAGTGTGCATGCCGCCCATGTACATCAATGCCGGGGCCTGGGTGGATGAAGGAACTATGGTGGATTCGCATGCGCTCGTCGGTTCGTGCGCGCAGATTGGAAAACGCGTGCACCTGAGCGCGGCGGCGCAGATCGGCGGCGTTCTCGAGCCCGTGAACGCCAGTCCCGTCATCATCGAAGACGATGTGCTCGTAGGCGGCAACACCGGCGTGTATGAAGGCACAATCGTGCGCCAGGGAGCGGTTCTTGCCGCGGGGACGATCCTCACGCGCGGAACACCGGTCTTCGATCTGGTCCACAGTACCGTGATTCGGGCCGGCAGCGAACTGCCGCTCATCATTCCTCCCAAAGCGGTCGTCGTCCCGGGATCTCGCGCCATAGCAAAGGGCAAAGGGCACGAGTGGGGCCTCAGCCTTTATGCGCCGGTCATTGTCAAATACCGCGACGAAAAAACGGACTTGAGTGCAACGCTCGAGGAGTTGTTGCGCTAGCTAGGTGGCCGGAAAGAAATCACTCGAAGGCTCGCCACCCGAAACTTTCTGGCCGTCACGGTCTTGCGGGATAGGTTGCCGATTTTCGCCCGAGCGAATCACGGCTGCTTGAAAAGGCCCAGACCGTCCGACTTCAGGCTGCGGTCGAGATCGAGATCTTCGCTCTCTGCGGGAAGAGCATGCGGCGTGCAATGCGCTCTGGCGGCAAAGACTGTCGCGTAGGACCGTGTGACATGCATCCTGTTCATCACGATGTAGCGGGTTCGCAGCCCCTCGATGGTCTCGGGAAGCTGCGCGGGGACGCGATTGCGATCCACATAGACGACTAGGGCGGCCTCCCGGGGGTTGTCGAGACTCTGGCCAACGCCGACGCCAAAGAACGAAGGATTCTGCTGCATCAGCCGCCCGGCAACCCGCTGTTTTACCGAGAGCGCGGCGTTCAGGGTGTCTTGGGTCAGCGACGCGTCCGACACGGAGACGGAAGCCGGCGCCGTACCCGAGGCCACTGCTTGCGGAGTCGTCGGAATCACGACCGTGCGCATGCCGGCAATAAACGGTGGAACCGCGGCCGGGACGCTCTCACTCACATAAACCACGACGGCAGCTTCGCCGGGATGATCGCTGCTCTTGCCCGTGGCTACGCCGAGAATGCCCGCCGCCGGATTCACAAGGAAGCGCGCCGCCGCGAGTCCCTGCTGCGCGCGCTCGAGCTCTGCGTCCGGAAGTGACCGGGATTGCGCGGATGCAATCGAGCGATCACCGTAGCTAAGGCAGCTCACAGGATGATCCTGTCCGCCCACAAATGTAAAACCGGCTCCGCCCGATTGCGCGCTCAGCCCTTCAAGGACGTCGCGTGCGGGGTTCGCCATTCCCTGGCTCACCCCGGAAGCATCGATTCCGCCTGCGAAGTAGAGGCCGACCGGCTCGGCATTCGCTGTATCCACCAGGAGAGCGCCGGAATCTCCGGCATCGCTGAACTGGTCTCCGCTGACAGCTACCTGATTACTGAACACTTTCGTCAGATACGGCCGCGTCTCGGCGCAATCGCGGAAATAGTCCACCGAGACATCGACGTCGATTGCGGAGACGCTCCCGCAGGTCAATCCGGTAGTTCGGCCGCTCTTGGCCACTTGCAGTTCCAGCGTCGCCGCTTCGCCTTTACCGCCGCTGGAACTGATGCCGGGTGGCGCCGGCGCGAGCGTCCCATCTGCCCGGCGTGCGCCCAATTCGAGGATGCTGCCCGCGGGATCCACCGTGTGCGAACCGACTTCCGCGATGGCTGCATCGATGTTGGTTTGGCTTGAGCTAAGCGGCAGCCAGGTGGTCAGGGCGCCCACCGGCAGCGTCCCCGAACCTTCGCCATAGGGCGTGCAATTGTTGTCGATCAGCCCTGGCTGAACGATTGCGTCGCCGACGCTCGCATGATCGCTTTGCGCGAGAACGTGGTTGTTGCTCAGCAGGTATTGCCTTCCCCGGTTGTCCTGGACCAGCGAGCCAAGTGTGCCGCTGCAGCAGTCGACAATGCTGTTGCCGCGAGCATCGAAGTCGTTGTTGTTGCCGCCGGAACTACCGAGAAACATCGGCGTCTCGAGTTGCGCCTGATGACCCGCCGGGTTGCTCTCGACTCCTTCCGCGTTGAGCAGAATCGCGGCCTGCGTCTTCGTCCCCGCGTCGCCTGCGGTGGCGATGATGTAGGTGACCGCTGTTGCCTGAAGCGTCGCTGGAGCAGTGTAAGTCACCGTGCAGGTCGTGAATGAGCGCTCGGTTCGCTGGCAATCGGTTGCGCCCAGCGAGCCCAGGCCAGTGCCTGTCCCTGCCGGCGTGTCCGCCAGGGCGAAATGAATCTCGCTCGCTCCACCAGCCTCCGCAATGACACCAGTGACAGGAATGGTTTGGCCCGCTCCGGTTGCGACGTTTTCCGGCGTGAGCGGTTGAAGGAATCCAGGCGTCAGGTTCAAAAGGGAGGTGGCCTGCACCGCGGGGTTGCTGCGAAGCGAAGCAGTCACCAACACTTCGACGTGATCGGAACTGAGATATCCAGGAGGAATGTATTGGCCTTTCGCGCTAATCGCGCCCGGCCCCGCACTTCGATCTCCGCCGGAAACTGACCAGATGACATCGGCGGCTTCACCGCCGGCTAGCGAGGCGCGGAACTGATAGGCGGCGGAGCCTCGAGCAGTGGTGGCGTTACACCCGGTGCAGTTGGTATCGAGGTGTGCCGTGCCTGGTTCAATCGACAGAGAAGTCCCCGCGGAATTGGCCGTGAATGCACGACCGCCGCAACCCGCAAGCAGCAGTGGCACGAGCGCAAACGCACTCCAGCGCGCGGCCGCTGCCCGGAGGTCTCCCGACCCTGCGGCGGCTGGCAACTGCTTCTCTGAAGCTGGGTTCTCTTGGTTCACGCGCGATCAACTCGATTTCGGCCCAGGCCGAGGCTGTTTGCAGCGCAGCTTCCCAAGATCAAGCGTATCCGATCCGCTTGAAAGATCCGTGACTCAGGGGAGCCGGCTTGAAAAAGTCTGAATTCACAAGAAGTTAGAGCTGACGATCAAGTCAAGCAGGAAAACGGAGGCGCGGCACCCGATTCCCTCGATCAAACGAAACCCTTCTTACTAGGGTGCCATATGGCTCCCCTTCCGGCATGTGTTTCTGGATAGGTGGCCGTTACCTTCGCGTGTCGTGAATGGCCGCAGATCATAGGGAATAGAGAAGTTGGACTGCACAGAGCCGCTCCTGCCTCTCGGGCCTGAAAAAGCTGTACCCGCGAATGGTATTCTCCTTCCCGGAAAGCGGAGCTTCGATCGCATGGCACAATTGATCGCGATGCTGGGAGACATCACAGCATCCCGTGTCGAAGCAATCGTGAACGCGGCCAATTCATCCCTGCTTGGTGGGGGCGGTGTTGACGGGGCAATTCATCGGGCCGCGGGACCGGAGCTGCTGGAGGCTTGCAAAAAGCTGAACGGTTGCGCGACCGGCGACGCCAAAGCGACTCCAGGGTTTCTCCTGCCTGCCAAATGGATCTTTCACGCCGTCGGTCCAGTGTGGCAGGGCGGAAATCGCCGCGAAAACGAACTGCTCGCCGGTTGCTATCGGCGCTGCATGGAATTGGCTCGCGTGCACCAAGTCTCTTCGATTGCCTTCCCTGCGATCAGCACCGGCGTGTATCGCTTCCCCCCTCAGCGCGCCGCCGCCATTGCGGTGGATACGGTCACAACGCATCTCGCGGAGAGCGGCGTTGCGACTGTCGATTTTGTGTGTTTCGATCGCGAAACACTGGCCATTTATCAGCGCCTGCTGTTACACCTCTGAATCGAAATCGACTGGACAGGAGCGGATCGAAGCCAATTGAGCGAGCCATTTGCGGCCTGATCCAATCCGCACAATACATGCGAGACAACCACAATCCGAGACGAATACATCACACAGGCGGATGAGTGAACCCGTGCTATGCGGGCCACGGAGGTGGAGAAAATGGCAGGATCAGTTTGTCCCCGTTTACTGGTTGCAGCGAGTGTGCTGTCCGCCGCGCTGGTATTTGCGGGATGTCAGAAGGCAACGCATCCCGATGAGAAGTCGGCGGTGACCAACGCGCTGAGCAGCAATAATCTGAGTGCCGTCGATGTGTCACAGGATCGCGACAAAGGCGTGATCACGCTGACAGGCAATGTGGCGTCGCAGGATATGAAGGATCAGGCGGAAACAGTGGCGAAAAAAGCTGCCCCCGATTACACCATCGCCGACGAAATCGGTGTAAGGCCGCCGCAGGAAGCAAAAGCCGGGGCCGTGGCTTCCGATCGGGATAGCGCGATCGAGGATAACTTCAAGGCTGAGATCAAAGCCCACCACGACCTGAACGATCAAAGCATCGATTGCAGCGCGAAGAACGGCACCCTGATGCTCAAGGGCTCCGTGAAAACCGCTGCACAGAAGCGCGAGGCGGAAAGTCTCGCCAAAAAGGTTCCCAACGTGCAGCAAGTCGTGAACGAGATCGAGGTCAAGCCTGGAAAGCATTCCACCGCGAATTCCTAAGCTCGATCTTCAGCTGGTCGAAATTCAAATTAAAGGAATGCTCCGACTTCCATGCGAGGGCGGAGTGTTCTTTTTTCGAGATCAGTCGTTCGTTAGATTGTGACAACCAGCTTGCCGAAGTGCTCGCCGGCTTCCATCCGGTGCAGCACTTCGCGCGTTTCGGTCCAGGAAAAGCTGGCCAGGACCGGACGGAGCTGGGCAAGCTCGATGCTCCTGTTCATGTCATCAAAGTCGGAGCGAGAGCCCACATAGATCCCCCGGATCGTCGTCTGCTTGTGAAGGATGAGCGGCAATGGAATCGCCTCGCCAGGGGCAGAGAGCACACCAATTTGCGCGATAACTCCGCCCATGCGGACTGCGCGCAAAGAGCGGGGCAGCGTGCCCACTCCGCCCACCTCGATCACAAGGTCCACGCCTTCGCCTCCGGTTTGATCCAGAACCCAGCGGTCCCACTCTGGATTGGATCGGTAATTGAGCCCCACATCAAGGCCATACTGCCGTGCCCGTTCCAGTTTTTCCTCACTGCTCGAGACGCCAAGGATGCGCATTCCCATCAATCGCGCGAACTGGAGCGCGAAGATCGAAACACCGCCGGTCCCCTGCACAAGGACCGTCGATCCAGGCTTGAGATTTGCGCAGGCCAGGGCATTCCACGCGGTGACCGCGGCGCAGGGCAGAGTCGAAGCTTCTTCGAAGCCCAGGTGCCGGGGCACCCGGACCAGACCGTGTTCATTCAGAACGACCGATTCGGCCAAAACGCCGTCGATGTCCCCGCCAAGCGCCCCCTTGACCTTCACCGGGGAGGCCGGACCGTCGATCCAGTTCTGCATGAAGATCCCTGCGACGCGATCCCCGCT
>DATJMC010000110.1:0-66435 GCA_035508975.1 Occallatibacter sp. | reverse complement strand
TTCGGAACGGGGCTGAGCTTCAGCTTTCGCGTCACTCAGGAGACGGGGTCTTCGGCTCGGTCAACCGCGTGTTTGTGGACGATGTGGATGAGCGATACGTGACCTTTCGCGCGCGGGGTCTGAACACGACGCAACGTCCTGAGTCTCCCATTCACATGGCGCCCGTTGATCAGACCTGGGGGCTGCGCGAATTTGCAGTGACGGACCCCGACGGGAACAACCTCTGTTTCTGCGCGCCGACCAGATGAGGCGCTTCGTCGTCTGCGCAACAATTTCTCGCACCGCTATACTTTCGCCATGCAGGCTGTGAGTGTGATTGCCACGGTTCTCAATGAGCGAGAGAACGTGCCCAGGCTGGTCGCGAGCCTTCTGCACCAGGCGCCACCGGCCGCCGAGATCCTCATCGTCGATGGCGGGTCCAGCGATGGCACCTGGGAGTGGCTCACCGAAGCGGCGCGAGAGCATTGCGCGCTCAGGCCGATTCGCGACGAAACGTGCAATCTGCGACTCACGCCGGGACCCATCTCCAAGGGACGCAACGTCGCCATCGCCGCCGCTACCTCAAACCTGATCGCCTGCGTGGACGCCGGTTGCACGTACGCGCCCAACTGGCTGGCGGAACTGACTGCGCCGCTCGCTCGCGGTGAAGCCGAATACGCTTTGGGCGGATCGTGCCTCGACATGACCGACCCCACGGTGTGGGATCTTGCCTCGGCGCCATTTTTCGGTGTGAAGTTCTCACCCTCGGCGCCCACCAAGTCGTGCACCGCGCGCTCCATGGCCTTTACACGGGAGCTATGGCAGCGGCTCGGCGGATTTCCGGAAACGGTCTTCTACGGCGAAGACACGTTGTTTGACCTGGAGGCTCGCCGCGCCACGCAACCGGCCTTTGTGCAGAATGCGAAGGCAATCTACCGCCCGCAAAACACCTTCAAGTCGGCGTGCGCGCAACTCGCCCGCTATGCGGTGAGCGATGGAATTCTGGGCGCGCGGAGGAACCGCCTATTCCGCAACGCTGGACGCTGCCTAGGCGAAGTGGCCGCTGTGGCCGCGCTGCCCTGGACGTGGATTCCGCTGGCGGTCGTCGCCGTTCTGGCGCTTCATTTCGCCTTTCACCAGGACTGGCTCTTCCCGCGTACGCTCAAGCCGCAGGTGCTGCTGGCGCGGCTGGTTTTTTCCCTCGCGGTTCCGTGGATCGTGACTGTGAACCAGATTCGCGGCGGCCTCACCAAGCGCAGCTCTCCCAACGCGCAAAACTCCCAGGCGCAAACCGGGTAAGAGCCGGCAGTTTTCTCATTGGATGAAGCCCTGCTCTACGCCGTGCCTGTTTGAAGACGCGCATGCAGTTCGAGCGCAAGCCGCGTGGGTGCAAGCTCGACCGTATCGGTGAACAGCAGCGCACGCGAATCAGAGAATCCCTTCTTGAGCAGACCGTGGTCGCACAGAATCTCGAGGTCGCGTTCGATCTGCGCCTCGCGCAGGCTGATGCCGAAGGCAAGGTCGTCGGTCCTGAAGGTCGAGGTGGCGCCCTCTTTCGCGCCGGCCCGAGAACACACCAGGTTCATGATGCGCGTTTGCGCGGCGGTGAGCTGGCTGAAGAGATCGACGAAGCTGAGGTTGGCTTCGTAGTTGCGGTTCGACCTGCAACAGGAGGCCAGCAAGCCGGCCCATTGGTTGCGCAGCCATTCTTCGTCGGAACAGGCGCCCGCTTCAAGCAAGCGAATGGTGAGCTCGGGGTCGGCGGGGTTCGCTTGCGAGCCAAGCAGCTGTTCGGCTTTGTTCGCAATACTCACCGCGTTGGCGATCTTGTGGTTGCTGAGGCGCCCGCGGAAGAGCTGCTCCATCTCGAAGGTCGCCTTGGGGCAGATACGGCTCAAAAAGTGGATTGCCGTGCAGATGCGGAGCAGCGCCAGCATCTCGTTGGGCCGGGTCTGCTGGATGAGGCTCTCGACGAGGTTGGCCCACTCGCGGGCGTCGGCATCGGCGGGAAGGACAAACTCGACCCCCACGCCGTCCTCGCCGTGACGCGCGACGCGGGACAAGGCCGTGATCCGGCGCGAGGGGTTGAGCTCAACTGCGCTCCCCTGCTGCATGGTGAGAAAGACCAGGGTGTTTTGCGGAAGGCGATCCTCGGTCACGAGGTAAGCTCCCGTGGTGCTCACGTCGCGGACGCCTTCCTGGATCAGCGCTTCGCCTTTCAGACGATAAGCAGCGAAGTGCCCGGCAGAGCGGCGGTCGGCGCGCTCGGGTGCGAGCAGCCTCTCAAACCAGCCTTTGCGAATGCTCATCGTGCCTCCGCCATAACCGGATCCTCGCGCGAAGGCCCCGGATGCCCTGATTGTAGCGAGGGGACGACCGGTGCGAGCCGGCCGACCGGCTGGGTGTTCCGTCCAAAGTACCCAGAATGACAGGAGGCTCTGCCGACATGCGGGGCACGGGAGCTCCTGTTCGGCGGTTCGATCGCAATACCACCCATTAGATGGATCGAAGATCGCAAAGTTTTTTAAAAATGTGAGAGGGCGCGCGGATCAGCCCTCGTCGGCTTCCCTCAGCTTGGCGATCACAGTGAAGTCTTCGAGCGTGGTCACGTCGCCCTTGATCTCGCCATGGGTGGCGAGCTCGCGCAACAGTCGCCGCATGATCTTGCCGCTGCGGGTTTTGGGCAGGGCTTCGGTAAAACGAATGTCGTCGGGACGCGCCAGTGCCCCAATCTCTTTGGCGACCCACTTCTTCAGCTCGTCCTTCAGGGCATCCGAGGGCGGGTTGCCCGACTCGAGGGTCACAAATGCGGCGATCGCCTGGCCCTTCAGCTCGTCGGGTCGGCCAACCACCGCAGCTTCGGCAACCTTGGAGTGCGCAACCAGCGCCGACTCCACTTCCATGGTCCCCAGGCGGTGCCCGCTGACGTTGATCACATCATCTACGCGTCCCATGAGCCAGAAATATCCGTCGGCGTCCTGGCGGGCGCCATCGCCGGTGAAGTAGCAGCCGGGCACATCGGACCAGTAAGTCTTTTTGAAGCGCTCGGGATCGCCATACACCGTGCGCGCCATCGACGGCCACGGCTTGCGAATCACCAGCAGTCCGCCCGAGCCTTGGGGAACCGTATGGAAATTGCCATTTGCGTCGGGCCGGGTGACGACTTCGGGCTGGATGCCGAAGAACGGCCGCGTCGCCGAGCCAGGCTTGGTCGGCACCGCGCCGGGAATCGGCGCGATCATGATCGCGCCCGTCTCCGTCTGCCACCACGTGTCCACAATCGGGCAGCGGTTGTGGCCGATCTTCTCGCGGTACCACATCCACGCCTCGGGGTTGATGGGCTCGCCGACCGTTCCAAGAAGGCGCAGCGATCCGAGATCGTGCTTTTCCACGTGCTCGTCGCCCCACTTGATAAACGCGCGAATCGCCGTCGGAGCCGTGTAGAAGACCGTCACCTTGTGGTCGTCCACAATCTTCCAGAAGCGCGAAAAATCGGGATAGTTGGGCGCGCCTTCATACATCAGCACGGTCGAGCCGTTCTGCAGCGGCCCGTACACCACGTAGGAGTGCCCCGTGACCCAGCCGATATCGGCCGTGCACCAGTAGACATCGTCGTCGCGCAGATCGAAGACGTACTTCGAAGTGAGATAGGTGCCGACCGCGTAGCCTCCGGTGGTATGCACCAGCCCCTTGGGTTTCCCGGTCGTGCCCGAGGTGTAGAGGATGTAAAGCGGGTCTTCCGAGTCGAGGGGCTCGGCCGGGCATTCCGTGGGCGCATTGGCAACCAGGTCGTGCCACCAGCGGTCGCGCCCGGTGACCATGTGTACCGGCGATCCGGTGCGCTTGTAGACGATGACGTGCTCGACCGACGGGCAAACCGGCAGCGCTTCGTCCACCGTACGCTTCAGCTGGATTTCCGTCCCGCGACGGTAGCTGGTGTCCTGGGTCAGGATGGCGACGCAACCGGCGTCGTTGACTCGGTCGGCAATCGCGTTGGCCGCGAATCCGCCGAAGATCACCGAGTGCACCGCGCCGATGCGCGCGCAGGCCAGCAGAGCGATCGCCAGCTCGGGCGTCATGCCCATGTAAACGGCGATCCGATCCCCTTTCTTGATGCCGAGAGCCTTCAGGGCATTGGCGAACTTCTGAACTTCGGTGTGCAGCTCGGCGTAGCTCAGGCGGCGGATTTCACCCGGTTCGCCCTCCCAGATAATCGCGGTCTTGCCGGCGCGGCCCCCAGAAACCTGCCGATCAAGACAGTTGAAGCTCAGGTTGAGCTTGCCACCCACAAACCATTTAGCCCACGGCAGATCCCATTCCAGCACCTTGTTCCAAGGCTTGAACCAGTGGAGCTCTTTGGCCACGCCTGCCCAGAACGCCTCGGGATCCTCGATCGACTTCTTGTAGAGCGCCTCGTACTCTTCGAGGCTCTTGATGTGGGCCTTGGCGCTGAACTCCGGCGACGGCGGAAACACGCGATTTTCGCGAAGAATGGAGTCGAGATCCTGGCTGGCGAGCGAAGAAACGGGAATCGAAGACATGGAGTTCCTTTAGAGAAACAGCCGCGAGCGGGCGCGGGCAGGGGTGGCGACGCACGAAGCCGGCGTGGCTGTCACTTTATCGAGCCGGGGGCCGCGGGAGCAAGTTTGGGGTGCGGGAGCGTGAACCCCCAGATCATCAATTCGAGCCAGACGATAGAAATCAGGGTAACGACAAACTCGGCCGTCCAGTATTCGAAACCGCGCGGCGACTCGACGTGGTGCCCTGTGCCGAAGAAGGCGCGCAGAAACGCCAGGCCAACCGCCGTGACAGGAACCCAGACCCGTGCCAGCCGTACCTGCGACGCGGGGACCGAGCTTCCCGCCCACCTCGGCTGCAGCGGAGCCGTGCGCCGCCACTGCCAGATCCAGAAAAACACAAAGAGCAGCCCGAAGACCGAGCTGAAGTATTGCAGCAGGCGGTAGTAATGCACAGGCCCCAGCCAGGGCAGCGTCATGGTGTGAAGCAGTACGGGCGGGGCGTGCCAAGGCCAGGAGCGCTCGTGGGTAAACGAGTCCCACACAATGTGGGTTGCCACTCCGATGAGCAGCGAGGCGACGACGAGCGCGAGCTGGCGGGGACGGCCCAGCGAGATGTGGTAGGGCTCGGCGGAGAGCCGCCGGCGAAACGAGAGCGGGAGCAGGGCCGCAAGCGGCTGCTTCACCACCTCTTCGTAAAGCCAGAACATCATGAACGCTGCCGGCAGCGCGAAGAGGAAGACCCCGCGCTCGGTGTGGCCGAAGGGGCCCTTGGGCGCAAAGCGCACAAAGAACTCAAGGTCAGGAGCAAACGTGCCGATGATCAGCGCGGAGAGGACGAGCCGTGTGCGCCGGAAGGGATATGCTGCTGCAGCGTGAGAAATGGTAAAAGGCACTCATCTTCAATTATGGCGCAGCGAGGGGATGGGTTGCTCGGGGCGGCGGAGTTGGCAGCGGTCAAGTTCCCAAACTTGACCAGCGCCCGAAAGTCTCAGGCCAGGCCTGCCACAACAAATCCCGCGCGCTCACGCCACCTCAGTCGACGCCTCCGCTACACCCACTTCGCTCCAGATCAGTGTGCCGTGGGTCTCGCGCAGATACCACGCCCCGCACACAAAACAGAATGCGCACACCGCGATGGGATAGTAGAGGCCCGCGTAGATATTCCCCGTCGAGGCGCAGAGGCTGAGCCCGGTAAGGGGCAGCAGCCCGCCGAAGACGCCGTTGCCGAGGTGATAGGGCAGCGACAGCGACGTGTAGCGCACCCTGGCGGGAAATGCCTCGACGAGATACGCGGCGATGGGACCATAGACCAGGCAACCCAGCACCACCTGGATCCATACATAAAAGACCAGCGCCGCCAGGTTTGCATTCGCCGCGTCCGCCGCCGGAACCAGCTTGCCGTTTGCATCCACCGTCTCCGGCGTCAGGCGGATCGCTCCCGTCACCCGATCCTTTCCCGAACTCACGGTGACCACGTTGTTGCCTGCGGCGGCCTGCATCCCGTGGTAGATCGGCACGTAGAAGACCGCGCCGAGCACCATCGCACCCATCATCAGCTTTTTGCGTCCCACGCGATCCGACAGCGCTCCAAAGACCGCATAAAACGGAATTGCCAGGAGCGTCGCGATGGCAACGACGATGTGCGCGGAGTGGGTATCGAGCTTGAGCACTGTCTGCAGGTAGAAGAGCGCGTAGAACGAGCCCGTATACCAGATGACTCCCTGGCCGGCCGTTGCGCCAAAGAGGGAGACGAGCACCTGCTTGAGGTTGGCCCGGTTGGCAAAGGCCTCGGTCAGCGGCTTGGTTGAACGCATGCCGTTCGCCTTCAAGTGCTGGAAGATCGGCGACTCCTTCATGCGCACGCGCACATAGAGCGAGATGGCAACCAGCACGATCGACAACAGGAAAGGCAGCCGCCAGCCCCATGCTTCAAAGGCCGCGGGAGGCATACTCTGCTGCGTGGCGAGAATTGCCCCCAGCGACAGCACGAAGCCCAGGCTCGCGGTGAGCTGGATGAAGCTGGTGTAGAACCCGCGCCGGCGGTCGGCGACATGCTCGGCAACAAAGACCGCGGCGCCTCCGTATTCCCCACCCAGGGCCAGGCCTTGCAGCACGCGAATCACAATCAGAATCACTGGTGAAAACCAACCCGCGGTTTTGTAGGTCGGCAGCAGCCCGATGGAGGCGGTCGCGAATCCCATGATGGTCAGCGTGACGATGAAGGCGATGCGCCGCCCAAGAAAATCGCCGATGCGGCCAAACACCAGCGCTCCAAACGGCCGCACCAGGAACCCGACGGCGAACGTCGCCAGATACGCGACCAGGGCGAAGGTCTGGTTGTCCGGCGGGTAAAACTTGACGGCAAGGATTGTGGTGAGCGAGCCGAAGATGAAGAAGTCGTACCACTCGATCAGCGTCCCGGTCGAAGCCGCGAAGATCACCTTGGCGAGACTCACCGGCTGCTGCTGAGGACCAGGGGACATCGAAGAGCCTGCCATCGCCGCGCAACCTCGCGAAGTGAGTCACTTGCTAAGAACGCAAGAGGCTGCGACGCTTTGGAGCCTCTAAGTCAGGCCTTCACCATGCTTGCCGGCGACGCCGGGTGTCAAGGGAATTCGCGAGCCTTGTCGCCGGTCGCGGTCCTGTGCGGCGCGGTTGTTGCGTCAATTCCGCGCGGAATAAGTGCGGAAGATCACACCCAACCCCATTTACCGGCAGATATACTCTGGGCAATCTCTGAAGACAGATCGCAGAAATCCCCACGCCCGTGGGTGCGGCATGTTTGCGAGGAGGACAGCTTGGCCAAATTGCTTTTGGGCATCCTGAAAGAAGCAACTGCCGGCGAAACTCGTGTGGCTTTGCTGCCCGAGAGTCTCAAGGCGATCCAAGGGGTGGACGTGCGGGTCGAGAGCGGCGCAGGCACGGCGGCCGGGGCAAGCGATGCCAATTACCGAGATGCAGGCGCGACCGTTACCGCCGACCGCGCTGCAATCCTCGCCAACTGCGACATTCTTCCGGTAGTCAACGCGCCGGCGGCTTCAGAGCAGGCGCGACTCAAACCAGGCGCCATCGTTTTGGGCTTCCTGAAGCCTCTGGACGCCCCGGGCGATCTGGCCGCAGCTATCGCGCGCCCTGCAACGCTCTTCAGCATGGAGCTGGTGCCGCGCATCAGCCGCGCTCAATCGATGGACGCGCTCTCGTCGATGGCCACCGTCGCCGGTTACAAGGCTGTCGTCGACGCGGCGGCCCTGCTACCGCGGATGTTTCCGCTCATGATGACCGCGGCGGGCACGGTTCCGCCGGCACGGGTCTTCGTTATTGGAGCTGGTGTTGCCGGTCTGCAGGCTATCGCCACCGCACGCCGGTTGGGCGCCGTGGTTGAAGCCTACGACGTGCGCGCCGCAGCCGGTGAACAGGTGCGTTCTCTCGGCGCAAAGTTTCTCGACGTCGATCTCGGCGGCATCAACACCGAAGGCGGCGGAGGCTACGCAGCCGAACTTACCGAAGAAGCCCTTGACCGCGGCCGCGACCTCATCACGCGCACCGCCGCGCACTCCGACGTGATTGTCACCACCGCGCAGGTTCCCGGACGGCCCGCGCCGCGTCTGGTCCGCCGCGCCGCCGTCGAAGCCATGCCGACGGGCTCCGTTCTTGTCGACCTGGCAGCGTCGGCGGGCGGCAACTGCGAGCTGACGAGGCCCGGCATGACACAAGTGATCGGCGGCGTGACCCTGATGGCCCCGCTCAACCTGCCCGCCACTGTGGCTGTCGACGCAAGCAAGCTCTACGCGCGCAACATCGTCAACCTTCTTGGCCTGCTCGTTAAAAAAGGCGAGCTGCTGGTCGATCTCCAGGACGAGGTCCTGGCCGGAGCCTGCGTGGCGCACGAGGGCAAGCCGGTGAATCCGCGGGTCGCCAGGCTGCTCGAGGTACCTCAACCGGTGAGCTAGCACCGCGAACCGGCGCAACGCGCCGCTAATTCCGCACCCCTGGAAGGCAGGCAATGATTCCAGCAGTTCTTATCGCTTCGGTCTACGTATTCGCACTCGCGGCATTTCTCGGCTACCAGGTGATCAGCCGTGTGCCTCCCCTGCTGCACACGCCGCTGATGTCGGCCACCAACGCCATCTCCGGGATCTCGCTCATCGGATCGCTGGTCCTGGCCGGCGCCAAGGGCTACCCGCTGCCCGCACACATTCTGGGTTTCGTCGCCGTCACCACTGCAACCATTAACGTGGTCGGGGGCTTCGGCCTCACCGACCGCATGCTGAAGATGTTCAAGAGCCGCACCGCGAAGAAGGAGGAAGCCAAGTGACGCTCACCTCCTACTTCATGGAAGCCACGTACCTCGTCGCTTCCATCCTTTTCATCTTCGCGCTCAAGGGCATGTCGCATCCCGAGACCGCGCGCCGCGGCATGTTTCTGGCCGAGGGCGGCATGTTCGCGGCCATCGTCGGCACGCTCATTGGCGCGCACATCGTTACCTGGGTGTGGATCATCGCAGGTCTCGCGGTTGGTTCCATCCTGGGCGCATGGATGGCCATCTGGGTGCCCATGACCGCCATGCCGCAGCGAACTGCGCTCTCGCACGCCTTCGGCGCGCTCGCCGCCGCGCTGGTGGGGATTGGCGAATTCGTCGTCCATGGCCAGGAGATGAGCGCGGTCACCCGCGGCGCCCTTGGCTTCGAGATCATGCTCGGCTCACTCACTACGACCGGCTCGCTGATCGCCGCCGGCAAGCTGCAGGGCATCATCTACGGCAAGCCGGTCCAGTTCCGCGGTCAGAACATCGTCAACCTCGGCACCTTCCTCGTGATGGTGGGCTGCGCGGCCTTCTTCTGGATGCACCCGGATGCGTCGACGGTTTTCTACTCCATGCTCGGCGTGGCCTTTGTCTTCGGCGTGCTCCTCGTCATCCCCATCGGCTCGGCTGACATGCCGGTGGTGATGTCGTTGTTGAATTCCTACGCGGGCCTGGCTTCGGCGGCGACCGGCTTCGTGCTCGGCAACAACGTGCTGATTATTGCCGGCACCCTCGATGGCTTCTCGGGGTTCATCCTCTCGGTGCTGATGTGCAAGGCCATGAACCGGTCGATCACGAATGTCTTGTTTGGCGGCTTCGGCGCTGTGGTTGCTGAGTCGGCGGCACAAACCGGCGGGGTGATGCGCGAGATCACCCTCGACGACGCGGCCATGCAGCTTGCCTTCGCCAGCCGGGTTGTCTTTGTTCCCGGCTACGGACTCGCCACCGCCCAGGCACAGCACGCCGTCCGCGAGCTCGCCGAACTTCTCGAAGGCCGCGGCGTCACGGTCAAGTACGCGATTCATCCCGTCGCGGGACGCATGCCGGGCCACATGAACGTGCTGCTCGCCGAAGCCAACGTTCCCTATTCCTCGCTGTATGAAATGGAGCAGATCAACCCGGAGTTTCCTTCGACGGATGTCGCCGTCGTCATCGGCGCCAACGATGTGGTGAATCCCGATGCGCGCGATAATCCCAAGTCGCTGATCGCGGGAATGCCGATTCTCGAAGTCGACCGCGCCAAGAGCGTGATCGTGCTCAAGCGCGGACAAGGGCGCGGCTTCTCGGGCCTCGAGAACCCGCTGTTTTTCAAGACGTGCACGTCGATGTTGTATGGCGACGCCAAGTCCAGCCTGAGCCATTTGGCCCAGGCGGTGCAGCACGTGTAAGGCAGAGAACCCCGCGAAGATCTGGAAGTCGCCTCACGCCTGGTGAAGCCGCTCGCTCTGGCGCACCAGTTTCAGCGAATCGGACATGACCGAACATGGGCACTGCACCAGCCGGGACGACTGGTAGAGCGCGAGGATCTGCCTTCCCGCGGGGATGCTGCCGAATTTCGTCACGACATTCATCACCTCGCGCATGGTTTCGGGATCGCAGTCTTTCAGGAACCAGATTCCAACCGGAATGACTTTGGGCGACGTGGCCACGATGCGCAGTTGCCGACCAAGCTGGGGGTTCAGTTCGACAGCGATATCGAAGACTCGCCGCGAAATAGCTCCCGCGTCGGCGTTGCGAAAGAAAACCGGGAGGATGACTTCATTCAGCTTGTCCCGCATCTCCGCGGAGGCAAAAAATTGATCGATCCCGCGTTGCCCCATCTCGGCCAGCTTTACGTTGAGCCATGTTTTCAGGAGAGTGGTGTCGCGGTGATGATGCATCAGCAACTTTGCGGACTTCAGGTCTTCAATCGTATGAAAGCGGCTGTCCTGGTGGACGAGTAGAAGGTAGTCGACCCCGTTGGCAACCTCTGAAACCAGCACCATCTCCTCTGGATTAGCGAAATTGAGGATGCTGGCGTATTCCAGCGTAGTGAGCGTGAAACACTCGATCTGCCTGGACCGGATCATCTGCAGGATTTGCGCCGAGGGATAAAAAATGTCGGAGTAGAACTCCATGTTCTTCAGCCCGAATTTTTCAATGACCTCAGACTCCCACACCTTGTATGCGGCGCGGGCATCGTTCACGTTCACGCCCGCCAGCGAATCGATGCTGAAGGCCATACGCAAGGGACCCTCCGCATAGGCCCGGCTGCGGCCGCCGACGATGGCACCCGCAGTTAAGGCAGCCAGGGTCGTCGCGAATTGTCGTCGTGTGGTCACAATCTTTCGGTTGTCGCCTGTGCAGAGACAATCAAGAGACCCTATCGGCAGGTTCGGCTGCGCCTTTCAGGTTTTTGAAACGAGGCCCCCTCTGGTTCGTGACGGGCGTCACAAATTGGCCCGTTCCTTCCCGAGCTCGACCAGATTGGAAGTGGATAGCTCAGAGCTGAAGGGCATCCGGCGCGACGAAGGCAGCGTTCCTGCCCTAATGAATCATCCTCGACTTGCGCTGCATGTAGTCCATGAGCAGGTATTCGCCGAGGTTCTGGGGCGTCGTGAAGTAGGCTTTGCCGCGGCACATCTCGCTGACCTTGTGCACAAACTGGACGAGGGAATATTCGTTGGTCAGCATGAAGGTGTTGATCAGGATGTTGGAGCGCTTGCAGCGCGCGACCTCTTCGAGCGTCTCGCTGACGACGAGCGGGTCGAGGCCGTAGGCGTTTTTATAGATGCGGCCGTCGGGCATTGTGAGCGCCGAAGGCTTTCCGTCGGTAATCATCACGATCTGCTTCATGTCTTTGCGCTGGCGGGCAAGGATGCGCTGGGCCACGCGCAGGCCTTCGCGCGTGTTGGTGTAATAGGGTCCGACCTTGACGCGCGCGAGCTGCGACACGGGCAGTTCTTCGGCCGAGTCGTGGAAGAGTACCAGAGAGAGCGAGTCGCCGGGATACTGGGTGCGGATGAGGTGCGAGAGCGCCATGGCGACCTTCTTCGCGGGCGTGAAGCGGTCTTCGCCGTAGAGGATCATCGAGTGGGAGCAGTCGAGCATCACCACGGTGGCGCAGGAGCTCTGATACTCGCACTGATGCACGTGCAGGTCGTCGTACTCAAGATTCAGCGGCAGCCCGATGCCTTCGCGCGCGATCGCCGAGCTGAGCGTGGTGTTGGTGTCAAGGTTGAGCGTGTCGCCGAATTCGTAGCGGCGCGGCGCTCCGCTGGCCTCGATGCCTGTGGCCCAGTGGCGCGTGTCGTGGCGGCCGAAGCTCGATTTGCCGAGCGAGCCGAGCAGGTCGCGCAGCGTTTTGAAGCCGAGAAAGTCGAGGCTCTTGTCGGTGACTTCGAAGCGCACTTCGCCTTCGACGTCGCCGATGTGGCCGCCGCCTGGCGAGGTTTGATTGGGGTCCATCCGCTCGGACGAAGAGATATAGCTCTCCTGCTCCATGCGCTGGATCAGCTTGTCGATCAGTTCGTCGAGCTTGCCTTGGGCCGACATCTCGTCGATCTGCCGCTGCGTGTCTTCGTCGAAGGACTCGCCCGACTCAAGGATGCTGCGCAACGCCTCCCGCAGCGCTTCCATGGAGTTGTCCATCTCCTGAAAGCCGCCATAAGGGTCGTTGAAGCCCGAGTCGAGGAAAAAATCCGAGAGCGCGTCGAGCAAGCCTTCGAGATCGATCTCGCTGGCCAGGTCGCCGTTGTACTTGGTGTAGCGAACGCCCTTCATGGGAGCCTCAAGACGCTGCAAGCAGCATCAGTTATAGCCTCCGCGCCCCGTCGAGCGGCTGCGGCGGCCGCGTTCCCACTCTTCAAACTCGCGCTCCACATCGACCCGCTCCTGCGAGCGGCCGGTTTTGTCCTGTGCCTTGAAGACGCGCTCCTCGCTGCGGCTGATCTTTCGATGCGCGACCAGTCCCTCAAGGAAAAACTCCGCGCCCGCCACCACCCCTGCGTGGGGCGAATCGGACGAGTGCGTTCCCAGCGGGTCGAGTTTGTCGAAGAGGCCGTGAATCTGCTGGAGGTCGGCAAAGGCGGCCTCGGTGGATTGATTGTCGTCGAGCTTGACGGTGCCACCCAGGTTGAACCACTGCTCGATCTGCTGGGTTTCGGCGCCGGAAAAGTAGCGGTCGTAGATCTTGCCGACCGCGCTGTGGATGAGCTCTCGAACAACCGTATCAGCGCCGCGCATCTCGCCTTCGTATTCGAGCTCGAGCTTGCCGGTAATTCCGGGGAGCGCTGCGAAGAGATCGCTGATGCGCGGCAGCACCACGGGCTCGTTGTTGAGCAGGGCGCGGCGCTCGGCGCTCGAGATCATCAGTTCCATCGTGGAGATAGGCAGGCGCTGGCTGACGCCGCTGCGCTTGTCTACCTTCTTGTCGGCGCGCGCCGAAAAGGCGACCTGCTCGACCACTTCGCGAATGTACTGTGGAATTTCGATGGGGGCGGCGCCGCGATTCGACCAGGCTTCCTGGGCGGTGATCGCGATTCCCTCTTCGAGGGTTTCGGGGTAATGGGTACGAATCTCGGAGCCCATGCGGTCTTTGAGCGGCGTCACGATTTTGCCGCGCGCGGTATAGTCCTCGGGATTGGCGCTGAAGACCAGGGCGACATCGAGGGCGAGGCGCACGGGATAGCCCTTAATCTGCACGTCGCCTTCCTGCATGATGTTGAACAGCGCAACCTGGATTTTGCCGGCGAGGTCAGGCAGCTCGTTGATGGCAAAGATGCCGCGATTGGCGCGGGGCAGCAGCCCGTAATGCATCGTCAGCTCGCTCGAAAGATCCTGCGAACCGCGGGCAGCTTTGATGGGATCGAGGTCGCCCACAAGGTCGGCGACGGTGACATCGGGCGTGGCAAGCTTTTCGACGTAGCGAGCGTCGCGATCGAGATACGCAATCGGGGTCGCATCGCCCCGCTCGGCGATCAGGTCGCGGCAGCGCTTGCACAGCGGCAGGTAGGGGTTGTCGCGAATCTCGCATCCGGCCACGTAGGGCAGCCATTCGTCGAGCAGCGCCGTGAGGGCACGCAGGATGCGGCTCTTGGCCTGGCCGCGCAGCCCAAGCAGGATGAAGTTCTGCTTCGACAGGACGGCGTTGACGATCTGCGGCACCACCGTATCGTCGTAGCCGACGATGCCGGGAAAGAGCGTTTGGCGCGAACGCAGCCGCGCGATCAGGTTGCGCCGCATTTCGTCTTTGACGGTGCGATGTTTCAGACAGGCTTCGGCAAAATGAGTGCTGGTGCGCAATTCCCCCAGGGTTTGGGGAAGGGATGCTGGCATCGATATCTCCTGGTAAAACCGTCGACCGACCAAGGCGCGTAGTGAGTAGACGCGCAAAAAGGCGTTTCGGTTCAGGGAACCCGGGATTGCGTACCGCCCACAATTCCATCCCTGGCTGTTCTTTTCGCAGCTGGACGATGACGACACGCGAAACTTGCATCAAGGGAGATCGCGTGCGAGAGACGACCGGCTCTGAAGGCAGTATGCTCCGGAATCCGATGCACGCCAAGTCCTGTTTGCATCCAACGCAAAAAGAAAGCAGCAGGGCGGATTGAACTGCAGAGAGCGCCCCCTGGAAGGCACGAGGAGTCTTCGGCTATCCTGCAGGGACGGTATAAGGGAAACACAAAGCACATGATGCGCATTACGACTGCCGCTCTCATGGTTTCGGTTCTGGGTGCTCTGCCGCTTGGAAGCTTGGCGCAGGTTACGCCCATCGGTGCTCGCCAGACATCCACGGCGGCACCTGCGACAGCTCCGGCGACATCGCCGCCTGCGGCGCCCCCGGCGCCTGCAACCCCACCGCTGCCTCCGCCTTCGAGCCTTCTGCAGGGTTCGCTCAACACCGTGCAGCAAACGCTCGACTCCCTGCGGGTAGAGAAATGGAAGCGCGGCTCGGTGCGCGATGAGGCCAGCGACGATATCCATTCAATCGTCAGCGACATGCAAACGAACATGCCGCCGCTGTTGAAGGAGGCCGACGGCGGTCCTGGATCCCTAAGCAAGATGCTGCCGCTGGCCAAGCACGTGGATGCGCTCTATGACGTGCTGCTGCGGGTGGTCGAGGCGGCGCGGATGGCAGCGCCGGATGAACAGGCCACCCAGTTGCGCCAGGCATTGAGCAGTCTCAGCACTGCCCGTCTGGCGCTCGACGACCGCATGCAAGACACGGCCACCGCGCAGGAGAAACAGGTTTCCGAACTGCGAGTCACGGTGGAAAAGCAGGCGGCGTTCAAGTGCCCCGCCCCTCCGCCGCCCCCGGCATGCCCGCAGACGCCGGCAAAGCGATCTGTGAGGAGAAGGCCGGCAGCCAAGCCAGGAACCAACCAGCAGAAGCCATCTTCGACGGCACCGCCGGCGGGTGCAAAGCCTCAGGCATCTACGCCGGCGAAGTCGACGCAAAAACCGGCGAACCAGCAGAGTGGGACACAGCAGAAGACGGGACCCCAGAACTGAAGGTTTGTTGGAGTCGCGGGGGCAGGGATGGCGCCCGGCCGACTCTAATTCGCGTAGCGTTTCTGGTGCCAGGTCCATGCAGTGCGAAGGATGTCGTCCAGCAGGGTGTAGCGGGGTTTCCAGCCCAGCTCGCGGATCGCCTTGTCGGAGCTGGCAACCAGGACTGCGGGGTCGCCCGGACGCCGGGGATGGATCTCGGCAGGAATGGGCCGGCCGGTCACGCGGCGGGCTGACTCGATGACTTCACGCACGCTGAATCCATGTCCATTGCCGAGATTGAAGATGAGCTTGCTGTGCTTTTGGAGGGCATCGAGAGCGAGCAGATGGGCATCGGCCAGGTCGGAAACGTGGATATAGTCGCGGACGCAGGTGCCGTCGGGTGTCGCGTAGTCGTCGCCATAGATACGGATGGAGGCACGCCGGCCGAGGGCGACGTCGAGAATGAGGGGGATCAAGTGGGATTCGGGCTCGTGGGCTTCGCCGCGCGTGATGCCTTCGGGGCCTTCCGGCGCCCCAGCCACATTGAAGTAACGCAAAGACGCGTACCGCAGGCCATGAATCTGGTTGAACCAGGAGAGCATGGTCTCGACCAGCAGCTTGGACTCGCCGTAGACATTTGTGGGATGAAGCTGGGCGGTTTCAGGGATTGGAACCGAATCCGGCTCGCCGTAGACGGCTGCCGTGGACGAGAAGACGAGACGCCTCGGACCGCAGGCGAGCATGGCCTCAAGAAGGCTCAAGGTCGAGGCTGTGTTGTTGCGGAAGTAGATCTCCGGTTTCTGCATGGATTCGCCGGCTTCAATGAGGGCGGCAAAGTGGAGAACGGCGTCGAAAGCGGAGCCGGATTTCGCGGCGGAAGCGAAGAGGTTTTCGAGGACAGATCGATCCGCCAATTCTGCTTCGACGAATTCGACGCCTGGAGGGAGGAGGTCGCGGCGACCGTGACTCAAGTTATCCAATATGATGGGATTGTGGCCCTTGGCGGCGAGCAGTGCGGCGACCGTTCCGCCGACGTATCCGGCACCGCCGGTAACCAGGATCTTCACAAAAATACTGTCCTTTCGTGAGCACTTTGGTTTAGGGTAAGTCTATTACACTAGGCAGGGCTGGAATGGCGGGTGAAACCGCCCAGAGACCGCGAACATGCGGCAGGCCCTGGGCCATATTTGCCCTGACCTCCCCGATGCGTTGAGCGAATCCTCTTACAGACGCGAAGCCGAGGTCAACTAGAGCCAGATTTCCCTTCATCTAAAGGGATAGTTTGCGTTTGAGCAGTTCTGTTGCCTTGGACACGGATCGGAGTCAATTGGATGTCCAGGGTGACGGTGAGAGAAGAAGTATCTCACCCAGCGAGGTCGGAAGCCATGCCTTCCTGCTGGTTTCAGAGGTCTGCATGGCGAGGACGCCAGGTTGGGTCGGTCTCAGTCCCCCCTACAAGCAATCAAGAAGACGCACAAGCTGGAGCCGAATTCAGCCGTAAGTGCAGCACGGATGCCGCCAGAGAGCTGCTTTCCGGGAGGGGTAAACCATCCAAGGTTCATGAGGCTGGAAACGGGGAGAGCGGAGGCTCTTTCTGGAGAATTAAGGATTTGGAAGTTTGGTCACGGATGACGAATGAGATGTGGGTTAGTCTTGCGTGATGTCGTTTGCGGCAGATCTGCCGACCCCAGGATGCGCGAGCTGCTCCTTACACCCTAGGCCATCATACTTCGAGGATTTTGAGATATGCCGATAGACACATATTCAGGTCGTATGAGTTTTGGCCTGCTCCCGGAGCCGGAGGGCAGGTCGGCATCTTTCGTCACCAGCGCAGTCATCAACCTGATGATCCTGGCGAGCGTGCTCTATATCGGTTTAATGGCGCGGCATGTCATCCAGGCCCATCGCTTTGAACAAACGGAGCTGATCTTTCCCACTACACCTCCGCCCCCTCAAGTGAAGGTGAAGGTCACGCCGCCGCCCAAGCTTCCTGAGCCGCCGAAGCCTGAAGTCGTAAAGCTGGAAGCGCCGAAGATCAATCTTCCCAAGATCGTGAAGCCGGCAGAAAAGCCGATCGAGATGGAAGCGAAGCTGAAGATGCCGGAGATCAAGCTGGTGAAGCCGGCGATCACGCTTGCGCCACAACCGAAGGCGGCTCTGGCCGCGGCGGCGCCGGCGGAGACGCCCCAGCAACATCCCTCCACGGCGGCTGTCCACTTTGGCGACATGCAGGGCGTCACTCCGAATCCGAACGCGGTGAAAGCGGCGACGGTCGCGGCGATCGGGAACCCCTATGGAGGCATGCAGGGCGCGGCAGTTGCTCCGCACGGCGTGGTGGGGTCGACCGGGATGGGCGGAACGGTTTCCGGTTCGAATGCGGGAATGGCCGGCAAGGTCGCTTCCGCCGGACTACCGAGCAATTCCACGGCCCAGGGAACCTTCACGGGCAAAGTTGGTTCAGCGGGAATTCCGCAGATGACCGCGGCAACGCCACCAGCGATGATGAAGGCGACTCCGGCGTCAACCAATCTTGAAGTGATCTCGAAGCCGGCGGTGCAATACACCGCGGAGGCCCGGCAGCTGAAGGTGCAGGGCGACGTGATCCTGAGGGTCACGTTCACGGCTGCGGGACACGTGGTAGTCGACGGGGTGGTGCACGGGCTGGGACATGGGTTGGATGAGGAAGCGCGCCGCGTCGCCGAGCAGATCCGTTTTCGTCCCGCCACACGGAACGGGCAGGCAGTGGATTTGACGACGAATATCACCATCACGTTCCAGTTGGCATAGAAGCAGGACTTGGACTTTTTGAGTTGGCCAAGGCTTCCCCCAGGATCGCCGCACGATGCCAGAGGCCATAAAAACAGCAACACGGACACCAGGAGCTTGAAATGACGTTTCGGAAGATACAACTGACCTTGCTCATGCTGGCGTTGGGCGCGATGAGCGCGGAAGCCAAGAAAGCGCCGAAGTACGAGCAGGCACACCAGCTCACTCCCGAGCAGAACGCGCTTGTGGAGAAGGCCATCGGCCAGGAGAAGGTGCTGATCAAGGAAATTCAGGAGCGCACGCCCCTGGTGGAAACCTACATCCAGGACACCCGGCCCGACGTAAAGCTATATGAAGTTCCCATCGACGACCAATACACCCTGAGCCGCGTGGATTTTGGAAAGGGATTTTTTGACAAGACCTACGAACCGAAAAACGCCAATAACAAGCATGGATTCTTCAAGGGATCGCTTTCAGCGATTACGGGACTGACCAAGTCTCTGGGACTCGACAAGCGGTTTACATACAACCCGACGGGCTTCATGCAAATGATGTTCCTTGACCCGACGGGATTCGACCAGCAGCACTACGTCTTCAGCTATGTGCGGCGCGAGTTTCTGGGCCAGGTGCGCACCTGGGTTTTCGACGTGCACCCGAAGGTTGCGGGAATGGGCCGCTTTTACGGCCGCATCTGGATCGAAGACCAGGATGGCAACGTGGTGCGCTTCAACGGCACTTACACCGGGCCATCGTCTGAAGACGATTCGCGGTACTACTTCCACTTTGACAGCTGGCGCATGAACGTGCAGCCGGGAGTCTGGCTGCCGGTGGCGATCTATGTGGAGGAGACGAACCGCGGCGACAGCGACAAGCAGATCGGACTGAAGGCGCAGACACACTTCTGGGGCTACTCGTTGAAGCTTCCCACACGCGACAGCGAAAACGTGAGCATGAAGATTGAAGACGCGGTAGACAAGAGCGACGACTCGCAGGACGTGAGCCCGTTGCAGGCGTCTCGCGACTGGCTGACGCAGGCCGAGAATAACGTGATCGACCGCCTGGAGGAAGCGGGACTTGTGGCGCCGCTGACGCCGAACGGCTTTGAGACAACAGTGCTTGACCAGATTGTGATCAACCTGGCCGTGCCCAGCAACATCGCGCTTTCGAGCCCGGTGCATTGCCGGGTGTTGTTGACGACGACTGTGGAAGCGACCACGGTGGGGAACACGATCCTGCTGAGCAAGGGATTGATTGACAGCTTGCCGCGCAGCAGTTCCAGCGAATCGGCGATTGCCTCTGTGATTGCGATTGAGCTGGCGCACATCGCGATGGGACACCACATCGACACGCGCTATGCCTTCAACGACCGCCTTCTCTTTCCCGATGAAGCGACCTTCCGCCGCATCGACATGAACCACAGCGATATCGATGATGCGACGGCCGCAAAGAAGGGGATGGAGTACTTGCAGGCTTCGATGTACAAAGACAAGCTTCCGGATGCGGGATTGTTCTGGGAGCAACTGGCCGATCGCGGCCATCAGTTGAAAGCACTGAACACACCGATGCTGGGCGACTCGCTTCTGAAGGCTGACGGAACGCCCTGGATGTCGGACTTGGCCGCGCAGGCGCCGAAGATCAACTGGGACGATTTAGCGCAGATTCCGGCTTCGCCGCTGGGAAGCTGGCTGAAGACCGATCCCTGGGACGACCGGGTGCATATGCTGAACGCCAAGATTTATGCACCGTTGAATGCACGTGACAAGATGCCGTTGGAAGTGACGCCGATCTACTTCAAGCTGCAACGCTATGAGGCGGCGAACGCGAATCCACCGGCAGCTCCGGGAGCGGCCCCTGCGGCGCAAACCGGAACAGACCAGCCTGCGGCGACTCCCCCGCCGAACCAGGCGGCTCCTGCGAATGCTGACCCCCAACAGACAGCGCCACAGCCCACGGCGAATGCGCCGGCGCCCACTCCGCAATAGGCCTGCTGTTGAATCCATGGGCCAGGCAGCCTACGATCGCTGCCCGGCTGCAACTGAAACCGCTGGATTTTGAAACGAAGCCGAGTTGTTTTTAAGTGCTTCACCAGAATTGGATAGACCTCGAGCATGAAGAAAATCGTCGTTCTTTTTGTTTGCTGCTTGATCTTCGTCTGGGCAACGCAAGCCCGCGCACAGGTTGTGGAATCCGCCACCCGATCGCCGATCTCGTTGTCAGTGGGCGGCATGGGGTCGGTCTTCGAACCCGACTACGACGGAACCGGTGTTCCGCAGCAGTCATCGACACCCTTGGTTGGAATTGGCACCTATGTCGATCTGCGCTTGCGGCACTGGGTGCAGTTTGAGGCGGAAGGCCGCTGGCTGCGCTTCAATCAGTTTGAGAACATCTACGAAGACAATTATCTGATCGGGCCGCGGGTGCCGATCCACGAGACGCGGCGGTTCAAGCCCTATGCCAAGGCGCTGGTGGGCTGGGGAAAGATGAACTTCCAATACAACTTCGCCTACGGCCACTTCACTGACCTGGCGCTGGGCGGCGGGGTGGATATGCCGTTGAACCGGCATTTCACGGTGCGCGCGGCCGACTTCGAGTACCAGCTCTGGCCGAACTGGATCAACGGGACGCTGAAGCCCTATGGCGGCAGCGTGGGATTGGCCTACACCATCTTCTAAGCAAGGCAGTCGGCAACGGCCCTCGCGTCCCGACGCGGGGGCTTTGCTTTTGTGCGTGAGACGCGCCGACCTCAGCGGGTCCAGGCCAGGACCGAGACGGGATAGGTGATGACGATGCCGGCCTCGGTGCGGCGGGCTATGACGCCGAGGGTTTCCGATCCGGTGCGAATCTCATTGTCGAAGAGGGCGCGAATGCGCTCGTCATCTCCGGGCTTGGGGAACGAACCCTTTAGAAGATCATCGAGATTCATCTCCATCGCAAACGGCTCTTCGCGACCCAGGTTCAGGCCTGCCTCTTGTCCGAGAGATCGAAACTCGGCGACGGTGAGTGCGCGCGTATGCGAGGGATCGCGGAGGGTTTCCCATTCGTTGAAGCGAGCCTGCGATTCTTTGCCTGGAGTCACGTCGGAGACCAGCACGGTTCCAGCCGGCCGGCACACCCGCTTCATCTCACAGAGAGCGGCGAGTGGATCGAGGAAGTGGTGAAACGAAAAACGCGTCACCACCTGGTCAAAGCTCTCGTCGAGAAAAGGCAGTCGCGTGCTTTCGCCAAGTTGCCAAGTGACGTTCTGCAGGCAGCGTTCGGCTTGCAGGCGCCGGGCGCGCTCAAGCATTGCCGGGACCATGTCGAGTCCGGTGACATGACGAGCATGCGCAGCGAAAAAGCAGGAGACGATGCCGGGACCGCAAGCAACGTCAAGGATCCGGTCTTCGGCGCGCGTTGCAGCGCAGTGGGCCATGAGAGCGAGCAAGGCGTCGTGCCCCTGTGCATGCCGCTTGAGGAACGGGTCGGCCTGCCGGGTGAACTGGTCGAGAATCTCAGCCTGGTGCGCGGCCTTGTCCATGCTTGGATTCTAGATGTCGACGCAGACCGCGACATCGGACAAGCCATAGAATCGCTGCATGGTGGACGATTCACGGGATGAGCATGCGGGGTACGAGCTTGAGCCGGTCTTGAACGATTTGATGGAGCTGGAGCCCATTTTTCATCGCATGGCATTCGGCAACACGGCGGAAGAGTTCGCGCGGAGAATGACAGCGGAGTATTGGGAAGTGGGAGCATCGGGCCGACGGTATGACCGCGCCTTTATCTTGAAGCATCTGGAAGCGCATCCGCCGGAGAATGCGGAAGCCGCAGGCTGGAAGTGCTCTGAATTCAGGGTCCAGCAGCTCGCACCCGCGACGTATCTGCTGACCTACACGCTGGACCAGCAGGGGCGAATCACGCGACGGGCGACAGTGTGGCGGCGTGAAGGCGGGGAGTGGAAGCTTGTATTCCACCAGGGGACGGTGGTCGAGGACACCCAAGGAGGTTCGAGACCGTCAACGGACCGATAACCTAGGAAGCTGCGTTCGCGCTTTCCGACCGATGAAATTGCGCACAATCTCATTCTTCCTTGATTGGTGCGCTTTCGCGTCTTCCAAATCAAAAGGCCGCTCCGATGAGCGGCCTTTTCTTGAGTCGGTCTGCGGCGCAAGCCCGACCGCAGGTGGTTATGCCGGCGAAGGTGAACCTTCAGGGAAGCCGCCGGATCCGCCGCGGCTCTCTGGTTTAAGAACCTGCTGCGGTGTGCCGTTGTTGCCGTCACTGGGCGAAGCCAGCACGGAGCGAACCGGTGGCAGTTCCTTGCCCTCAATCAGCATTCTGACCTCCTCGGCGTCGATCGTCTCGCGTTCGAGCAGAGCAGCGGCCATGCGATGCATGGCGTCCTGGTGCGCTTCGAGAATCGAATGCGCCGATTGGTAGGCGTCGTCGATGAGGCGGCGCACTTCCAGGTCGATCTGCCGAGCCGTCTCTTCGCTGAAGTCGCGGTGCTGGGCGATCTCGCGGCCGAGGAAGATCTGCTCTTCCTTCTTGCCGAAGGTCAGCGGGCCGAGCCGGCTCATGCCGTACTCGCAGACCATGCGGCGGGCGAGGTCGGTTGCCGTTTCGATATCGCTGCCTGCGCCTGTGGACATCTGGTTGAGGAAGATCTCCTCAGCCACACGGCCACCGTAGGCAGTTGCAAGACGCGTTTCAAGGTATTCCCGGGTGTAGTTGTGACGATCGTCGGGCAGATAGACGGTAACGCCGAGGGCCATGCCGCGCGGAATGATGGTTACCTTGTGGATGGGATCGGAGTTTTCGCGGAAGAACGAAACCATGGCGTGCCCGGCCTCGTGATAGGCCGTGACGCGCTTTTCCTGGTCGGTGAGGAGCATCGACTTGCGCTCGGCGCCCATCAGGACCTTGTCTTTCGCGAGTTCGAAGTCGTACATCAAAACCTGCTTGCGATTGACGCGCGCGGCATTAAGCGCAGCCTCGTTGACCATGTTGGCCAGGTCGGCTCCGCTGAAGCCCGGTGTGCCGCGGGCAAGCACGTTGAGGTTGACGTCGTCGCCGACGGGAACTTTCTTGACATGCACGCGCAGGACTTCTTCGCGGCCGCGCACATCGGGCAGCCCGACGACCACGCGGCGGTCGAAACGGCCGGGGCGCAGCAGCGCCGGATCGAGCACGTCAGGCCGGTTGGTCGCAGCGACAAGGATCACGCCGTCGTTGGACTCGAAACCGTCCATCTCGACGAGCAACTGGTTGAGGGTCTGCTCGCGCTCATCGTGTCCACCGCCGAGACCCGCGCCACGGTGACGGCCGACGGCGTCGATTTCGTCGATGAAGATGATGCAGGGAGCATTCTTCTTGCCCTGCTCGAACAGGTCGCGAACGCGGCTCGCGCCGACGCCGACGAACATCTCAACAAAGTCGGAGCCCGAAATGGAGAAGAACGGGACGTTGGCCTCGCCGGCCACCGCACGGGCAAGCAAGGTCTTACCGGTGCCCGGAGGCCCGACGAGCAGCACGCCCTTGGGAATGCGTCCGCCGAGCTTCTGGAACTTCTGCGGCTCGCGCAGGTACTCGATGATCTCCTTCAGCTCTTCCTTGGCCTCGTCGACACCGGCCACATCCTTAAACGTGACCTTCTTCTGCTGCATCGAGAGCAGGCGGGCGCGGCTCTTGCCGAATGACAAGGCTTTGTTGCCGCCTGACTGCATCTGCCGCAGCATGAAGAACCAGATTGCGCCCAGCAAGACGAACGGACCGATATTGAACAGCAGCGGCAGCAGGATATTGCTCTGCGGATCCTTCAACGTGAAGGAAACCTTGGCTGCGTGAAGCTTATTGATCAGGGTGTCGGTGCTCGCAGGGATCGTGGTGTGGAACTGATCCTTGGGGTTGGCCTTCATGTGGCCGTGGAGCTCCGTGCCTTGAATGGTCACATCCTGCACCTGCTGCGCGTCGATGCGGTCGAGCAAGTCGGAATAAGAGACCTCAGTGTCTTTTCCTCCCATGTTGGTGCCGCGCTGGACGACTCCCCAGAGCAACATCAAGCAGATGAGGATGAAAACCCAGAACATGATCGTCTTGACGGTCGAATTCACCAGGATTCCTCTTTCCCGGCGGGGGAGAAGCCGCTGAAGACGACCTCCGTCACCGCCCACTCCATCCCTATTTAGACGCCGACGCTTTCCTACAAGTCACAGAAAGTGTTGACGACCGACTCCGCAGACACGAACAGTATCTGCCGGGATGAGCAGTAGCCTAGATTGTACTCCGAAGCTACAAAAAAGCGGCGCCTCTGAACGGTGGAAGATGTGCGCGACGGGAATTGGTTTCTGCCCGACAAATAGCTAGCCTTCGACCGGGCGGCGGGAAGCCGTAGACTGATCTGCCGGCTGGGAATCAAGTTCGGTCGCGATCACATGGATGCGGGAGTCGGGCTCGAGCTGAATGGCACGCATCCAGATGATTTTGCCGGCCCACTCGATCACCGGCCAAGCGGCTCGAGAAGTTCCTGTAACCTTCATGCGTTCAAGCACTTCCTTGACCTTGTGGAAGCGGCTTGAGTGCGCGATCCGCACCCGGTCGCCGGGTCTCCACGAGCGCAGCAGGGCGGATCCCGAAGGCTCAGCAGGGCCGGTGGGATCAGGCGAGACTTCGATGCGAATACGCAATCCGAACTGCGGCGCATCGGCGTATCCCGGAACGGGAACAAGGATCTCGGGTGCAACTTTGGTACTGTTTGCAGACAAAGAACCTGAAGGGCGCGCAGTCAGGCGCACTTCCCGGTGAGAGCGCTCCGCACGGAGGCCCTGGGCAAGCTCGAGTTTCTGTCCGGCGCGACCCCCCAGGGCGAGGGCGCGCATCGATTCAGTCGAATCAAAGTCAAGGCTTGCGGAGAGAGAGCCGGCGGCATAGCGAAGGATGCGCCGTTGCAAAGCGACCGGCAAGCCGGCAAGGCCGCCGAGGTCGATCGCCAGGCCCTCGGCGGAAGCCCGACCGCCTCCGCGTACCGGACGGCCACGGAGAAGGATTTGCGGGGCGATGCGTTCCAGCTCGACCTGCCAGGCGGCCTCTTCTTCCCGAGCGAGCGACGCCATCTGCGTGAGGTGTTCGCGCAGGCGCGGATTCCACGATTCGAGAAGGGGAAGCAGCTCGTGGCGAATGCGATTGCGGGTGAAGGTGAGTTGGCGGTTGGTGGAATCCTCGCGCCAGCTTTGTCCAATGGAGCGCAAGTACGCCTCGATTGCGGCGCGCTTCACGGCGAGCAGAGGACGCAGGATATTGCCTTCTGGAAATTCGAGCACGGGATGGATGCCGGAGAGCCCTTCAGTCCAGGCGCCGCGCAGGAATTTGGCCAGTACGGTTTCGGCCTGATCGTCAAGCGTATGGGCCGTCGCCACCGCGTGAAGCGCCGTTGCTTCGCGCGAAGTCTCGGACATCAGTTCGCGGAACCAGGAATACCGCAGGCGGCGCGCGGCTTCTTCGATGCTCTCAGCGCCTTTGCCGGAGGTCGGGTTTGCCTTCGCCTCGGCCGCGGTGTCGACGCGGTCGTGGATCAAGGGCAAATTGAGGCTGGCAGCCAGGTTGCGTACAAATTCGAGGTCGCAGTCCGCTTCTTGGCCGCGCAGGCCGTGGTGTAGATGGGCCACGAAAACGACGAGCCCCAATTCCCTGCTCTTTTCGTGGAGGACCCGCAGGAGCGCGACCGAGTCCGAGCCGCCGGAAACAGCGATGCCAAGGCGCATGCCGGGCCGGAGATGGGTGGCATCGAGCGGAAGCGCTTTCGATTGGGGAGGTCGCACCCCAACGATGATACGGCCGCTGCCCAGCGACACGGCTCCTATACTGCAGTGGATGAAGACTCGAGCCGCAACTCCCGACGATGCTTCGCTGATCGCGGCGCACCGACGAGCCATGTTCGCGGAGATGGGGGCGGCCAACGCACCTGTCCTCGACACGTTGGAACGCGCTTCGACGGGTTGGACGGAGCAGAAGATCCGCGAAGGCACGTACCTTGGCTGGATCATTGCGCAGGGCAAACGGCCGGTAGCTTCCGCGGGCCTGCTGATCCTCGATATGCCTCCGCATCCACTCGACCCCAAGGGTGTGCAGCGAGCGCATCTGCTGAATGTGTATGTCGAGCCGGCCTACCGGCGGCGCGGGCTGGCGCGCGCGCTCGTAGAGCTTTGCCTGCGCGAGGCGGAGCGGCGCAAGATCCGGGTGGTCACGCTGCATGCCTCGGAGGCGGGCCGTCCGCTCTATGCGCAGCTGGGATTTTGCATCTCGAACGAGATGATGCACGTACGGCGCGAAGGGCCATAGTGCGCGACGCTGCACCCAGCCATGTATACTCGGCGAGTTATGCAGGTGTTTGCGATTCTTCCGGCGGCGGGCCTGGGCACCAGGATGGCGGGACCGCAACCCAAGCAGTTTCTGGCCCTTGACGGGGTTCCGATTTTGATTCACTCGCTGCGAGCCTTTGCGGCAGTACCGAGAGTTACGGCCATCTATGTTGCGGTGCGCAAGACCGAACTGGAGCGGGTGGAAGCGCAGGTATCGGAATACGGCTTCAGCGGCAATGTCCACGTGGTGGAAGGCGGCGACAACCGTCAGGAATCCGTTGCTCATGCGCTGGCTGCTTTGCCGGCGGGGTCCGAGGACGTGGTGCTGGTCCACGATGCCGTGCGGCCGCTCATTGATGCCGCGACCATTGATCGGACGATCGACGCCGTAGTCGAGCATGGAGCGGCGATTGTGGGGTTACCGGCCGTGGACACGATCAAGCAGGTGGAGCGGACGGCCCATGGAGCGCTGATTACCTCCACCATTCCGAGGGAATTCATTGTGCAAGCGCAGACCCCGCAGGGATTCCGGTTTGACCTGCTGCGCCGGGCCTTTGCCGAGGCTACGGCGGATGGCTTCATAGGTACCGATGAAGCTTCGGTAGTGGAACGGGCCGGTCTTCCAGTAGCCGTTGTACCCGGTTCTCAGGTTAATCTGAAGATTACGCAACCGGGTGATCTGGAATTGGCTGCCTTCTACCTGCGCCAGCGCGCCCACTGAGCCCGACAAGCGCCGGCCCCTTTCACGAGGGGCAAAGCATCCTGAGAGCACTGGACGATGGACACAAGAATTGGCTTTGGGTGGGATTCTCATGCGTTCAAGGCGGGCGTGCCTCTGCACCTTGGAGGCATGACGCTGGATCATCCCGAGGGCCTGGCTGGGCACTCCGATGGGGACGTGCTTTTGCACGCAGTCACCGATGCGCTGCTGGGCGCTGTGGCGGCGGGCGACATTGGCAGTTTTTTCCCGCCGGGCGACGCGCGGTGGAAGGATGCGGACTCCGCGATTTTCCTGAAGCTGGCCATCGAGGAGGTCCACAACGCGGGCTACCGCATCGTGAATGTGGATACGACGCTGGTGCTGGCGGCGCCGAAGATTTCGCCCATCGCCGGAGAGATGCGCGCCCGTGTCGCTGACTTGCTCGGCCTGGAGCTGGAGCAGGTAAGCATCAAGGCCAAGACGCCCGAGGGACTGGGGCTCGATCACCTGGCGCAGTGTCACGCCATTGCCCTGGTAGAGCGTTCAGCCGATGCCGATGAGCTGAAGAGCATGAGCGCGGTAATCGAGAGCCAGCGCCAGCTCGAAGACGTGGTCGACGACCTGCTGTCGTCGGTGCATGGCGTACCGAAGAAGAAAACCATTACGCCGGTCTACGACACCGAAGACATTACCTAGATGCCGTTAACAGACCTTGCCTTGGGGCGAAGGGATGCGGGCCGAGTTACCCAGGCCAAGAATTTCATTGCAGTTTCAGGGGATTGGACTTACTGTGACCTGAGTTTCCATCCTTCACGAGGGAGAACTGCCATGTACCTCGCCCTTTTGCTGCAGCAAAGTCCTATTGATCCCGAGCAGGCCCGGAAGATCGCGATGACTTTCCTGGCGATCATGCCGATTTTTATTCTCGTTGCACTCACAATCGTCATCGTGCCCTGCTGGTTCATCTGCAAGAAAGCCGGCTTTTCGCCGTGGCTCTCGCTGCTGAATATCGTTCCGGCGGGCAATCTGATCCTGCTCTACGTACTCGCGTTTGCCGATTGGAAGGTGGCCCCGGTTGCTCCGCCGATCATGGGATATCCGTATCCGCCTGCACCACCGCCGCCAGCGTAGCGCGCAACTGCTACCATCGAAGAGGAACAATCTTCATCGATGGCTGAAGAAAATCTCTCCCATTCCACGGCTCTCCGGGTTCGATTTGCCCCTTCGCCCACCGGCTTTCTGCACGTCGGCAGCGCGCGCACCTTCATCTTTAACTGGCTCTACGCGCGGCATAACCAGGGCACGATGGTGCTGCGCCTCGACGATACGGATGTGGAGCGCAATACTGAGGCTAGTGTCCAATCCATCTTTGATGGTTTGCGCTGGCTGGGTCTCGGCTGGGACGAGGAGTACAAACAGTCGGAGCGGCTGGCCCTGCATCGGAAGGCAGCTCAGGAGATTCTCGAAAAGGGACTCGCATACCGGGATTTCACGCCCGCGCATGCAGCCGAGGGGGAAGCGTCGTCGGCGCAAGGCGCCTGGCTCTTCAATCCGGGAATGCGCGAGATGTCGCGCGAAGAGAGCGCTCGGCGCGCCGCTGCCGGTGAGCCCTTCGCCCTGCGCTACCGCGTGCCGCGGGGGCTGGACCGGACACTGCAATTTATTGACGGCGTATATGGGGCGCAGTCGAAGCTTGCCGACGAGGTCGAGGACTTCGCGCTTCTGCGGTCGGATGGAAATCCCACCTATCATCTGGCTTCGTGCGTGGACGATGCCGATCTCGGCATCAGCCACATCATTCGCGGCCAGGATCACCTAACCAACACCTTCAAGCACCTGCTGATCTTCGAAGGGCTTGACGTTGCGGCGCCGCAATTTGCCCATCTGCCGCTGCTGGTCGCGCCGGACGGAACAAAGCTGTCGAAGCGCAAGCACGGACCTGTGGTGAGCGTGACGACCTATCGCGATGCAGGCTTTTTGCCACAGGCATTCATCAACTTTCTCTGTCTGCTGGGCTGGTCGCCGAAGAACGATCGCGAGTTTATGCCGCTCAATGAGCTTACCTCCCTGTTCACCATGGAAGGCGTCAACCGCGCGAATGCCGTGGTCAATTTCACAGAGGCAGACCCCTTCGATGCGAAGGCCGTCTGGCTCAACGCGGAACATATCCGCGCGCTGCCGGTCGAAGCTCTGTCTGCTCAGCTCGCGCCCTTCTTCGCGAAGGCGGGCCTCGAAGCTCCCGCCGACAAGCTTCTCGCCGTCACGCCCCTGATCCGGGAGCGGATCAAGCTGCTCGGCGAAGCGCCTGCCGCGGCCGATTTCTTCTTTGTGAAGGATCTCGCGCCCTACGATCCGGCAGAGTTAATTCCGCAGAAGGGCGATGCGGCCACGGCCCAGCGCGTACTCGAAAAGGCGCTGCAAGTTCTGGCCGAGACCCCCTTCGACCACGACTCGCTCGACAAAGCGCTGCGTGCGGCAGCTTCCGAGCTGGGCCTCAAGGCAGGCCCGATGTTCCAGCCGATTCGCGTCGCGGTTTGCGGACGAAAGAACGCTCCGCCGCTGTTTGAGACGATGGTTGTGCTTGGCCGCGAGGTATGCCTTGCACGCATTCGACAGGCCGTGACAAATCTCGCAGCGCTCGGTTGAGCACGATCAGGATGAATATGACAGACGCAAAAGCAGCCATGAGCCAGACGAATCCGGAAAGCCCGGAGGTCCGCACGCCCTCCAATTTTCTGCGCGAGCAGATGGCCGAAGATGTGCGCACGAAGAAGTACGGCGACGCCGTGATCCAGACGCGGTTTCCGCCCGAGCCCAACGGCTATCTTCACATCGGCCACGCCAAGGCAATCACCATCAACTTCAGCCTTGCTGATGAATTCGGCGGGAAGACGAACCTGCGCTTCGACGATACCAATCCCGAAAAAGAAGAGCAGGAGTACGTCGATTCCATCCAGGACGACATTCGCTGGCTGGGCTTCAATTGGGAACGCCTCTGCTTCGCTTCGGACTACTTCGGGCAGCTCTATGAGTGGGCATTGCAGCTGATCAAGGCCGGCAAAGCCTACGTCGACGATCTCTCCGCCGAAGAGATTCGCCAGCACCGCGGCACGCTGACCGAACCGGGGACAGAGAGCCCCTATCGCAACCGGAGTGTGGAAGAAAATCTCGATCTCTTCCAGAGAATGAAAGCCGGCGAATTTCCCGATGGGAGCCGCGTGCTGCGCGCCAAGATCGACATGGCCTCGCCGAACCTGAACATGCGCGATCCGGTGATGTACCGCATCCTGCACGCCACCCATCATCGCACCGGCGACGAGTGGTGCATCTATCCGATGTACGATTACGCGCACGGGCAGTCGGACTCGATCGAGCGGGTGACGCACTCCATGTGTAGCCTGGAGTTTGCCGACCATCAGCCGCTGTATCGCTGGTTCATTGCCGAACTCGGCATCTTTCCTTCGCAGCAATTCGAGTTCGATCGTCTCAACTTCACCTACACGATTCTTTCCAAGCGAAAACTTCTGCAGCTGGTGCAGGAGAAGCGCGTTTCCGGTTGGGACGATCCGCGCATGCCCACGCTCTCCGGCCTGCGCCGCCGCGGATTCACGGCCGAGGCTCTGCGCGCCCTCGTTACTGCTCTGGGCGCATCGCGCACGAATGTCGTGCAGGACCTGGAACTGCTCGAGCACTTTCAGCGCGACGACCTGAACCGCCGCGCGAGCCGCGCGATGGCCGTGCTGCGTCCGCTGAAGGTGGTCATCGACAACTATCCCCAAGGCCAGTCGGAGACGGTCGAGGTGCAGAACAACCCGGAAGATCCCGCGGCAGGGACACGCCAGGTGCCGTTCTCGCGCGAAATCTACATCGAGCGCGATGATTTTCGCGAAGTTCCGCCGCCCAAGTACTACCGGCTGTCCCCGGGCAAAGAAGTGCGTTTGCGCAATGCCTATTTCGTAACTGCGCAGAGCGTGGTCAAAGACGCCAGCGGCGCCGTCACCGAGGTGCACTGCACGTACGACCCGGCGAGCCGCGGTGGCAATTCGCCTGACGGACGCAAGGTGAAGTCGACGATCCACTGGGTCTCGGTGCCGCACGCGCTATCGGCAGAAGTGCGCCTCTACGACAGGCTCTTCACCAAGCCCGATCCCTACGACTTCCCGGAAGGCGGCGATCTCTTCGACAATCTCAATCCCAACTCGCTCGAGGTTGTCGGCGACGCGAAGCTCGAACCATCGCTTGCAACTGCGAAGGTGGAAGACCGCTTCCAATTTGAGCGCGTGGGTTACTTCTGCCTCGATCCCGACTCCACTCCCGGCAGCCTGATCTTCAATCGCACGCTTCCGCTGAAAGACTCGTGGGCGAAGATCGAAAAGAAGGCCCCCCCGCATGGAGCGGGCGCTCGCTGATCGCCATTGCATGGAGTCATTGCATGGTGCCATTGCATGGAGCAGAGGCTCGCTAGCTCGCAGGATTCAGCTGACGGCTGACAGATGTCTTCACTTCCCGATCACGTCGATGGGCACCTTGATGGTCTTCGGCGGATAACACGCGCTTTTATCGCAGGCCTGGTAGCGCAGTCTCGCTTCCACAAGATGATTGCCACGCTCGGCGATAAGCCGCGTCTGGATCGTGAATTCACCCGCGTAGACACTCAGCTTGGTGTCCGGATCGAGCGGAAGCGTGTAGTCCTCGCCATGGGGATAGCTCGACGACTCGAGGCGAACGCCGTAGCTCTCAGGAACCGAGAAGGTCGTCGGAATCTGCGACTCGTCCTTGGGCGTGTGCGAATTGATGTGGTAGCCTTCGGCGACTCGAAAGTGGAGCGTGACCGTGCTCGGCTTGCCCGAGGGCAAGGTGACTTGCTCTGGAAAGAGATATTCGACGATGGCCCCATGAAACATCGGGCGATTGGAATCGGCCAGCGGAGATTGCGCAGGCGAGCCGAAGCTCGCGACGACGGCGCACAAGGCGGCTCCGGAGATGGGCAAACCACGAAAAAACTTCCCTGCTCTCATTCGGCCAGCGCTTTCTGAATCTTGGCAGCCATATCGTCTTTCGATGTGATGCCCACTTGCACCGCAACAACCTTGCCCGCGCGATCGACAAAAAATGAGGTGGGCATGTCATCGAGCCCGCCATAGGCCTTGCTGATGCTGTCGCCGTTGATCAGGACGGGATAGGGCATGTGTTCCTGGCGGACGAAGGAGGCGATGGCGGCCTTGTCCTTGGCCCATGCAGCTTTGTCATCGTCGGTGAGATCGTCGGCTTCGGCCGAGATGCCGAGAATCTCAAAGCCTTTGGATGCGTACTCGTTACGCAATGCGACCAGCCATGGAGTTTCGAGCTTGCAGGGGCCGCACCAGGTCGCCCAGAAATTGATCATCAGCGCCCTGCCCTTGTAGTTCGAAAGCGAAACCTTCTTGCCGTTGAGGTCGGGCAACGTAAATGCGGGCGCGGTCTTTCCCAGCAGCGGCGAGGAATTGAGCATCGCATCGGGAGAAGACGAGGCGGGGATCAATTCCGCTTTTGCCTCCATGGCGGCGCGCTTCTGGGCGGCCTGCTTGCGATATTCCCAGTTTGCCCATCCTGCCCAGGCAAAGATGGCGAGAATAAACAAGACGGAGAAAAGAACAAAGGTATTGCGTTTCAAGGAAACGACGACCTCCCATAAGGAATTGTACGAGGAGGCGCGGCGAGCGAGTAAACGGCACCGGCGGGGAGCGTTGCGAAGGAGGGTGGTACCATCAGAAACCGATGAATCAAAACAAGGATAAAGGCAGCCTGACACCGTCGGAACTGGTGCGCACCGAGGCAGCGGCGTTGGAAGCCCTGGCGGCGCGGCTGGAAGGCGGAATGGCGGCTGCCTTCGAGCGCGCCGTCGAATTGATTCTGCGCTGCGGCGAGGGCAATGGTCGCGTGATCGTGACCGGCATGGGCAAGAGCGGCATCATTGCACAGAAAATTGCCGCCACCCTGAGCTCAACGGGAAGCCCGGCGCTGTTCCTGCATCCAGCCGAGGCAGTGCACGGCGACCTGGGTGTATTGATGCCGGGCGACGTGGTGATTGCGCTTTCGGCCAGCGGAGAGACAGAAGAAATCTTGCGCATGCTGGCAACGCTGAAGCGCAAAGGCGATGCGCTGGTAAGTTTCACCTGCTGCGGGACATCGACCCTGGCGCAGGCTAGTGATGTTTCCCTGGATTGCAGCGTGGAGCGCGAGGCGTGCGGGTTGAATCTCGCGCCAACGGCAAGCACCACGGCGATGCTCGCGCTCGGCGACGCGTTGGCGGTTGCGGTGAGTTTGCGGAAGGGGTTTCGCGCCGAAGATTTCGCGGAACTGCATCCGGGCGGCAAGCTGGGAAAGAAGCTCGCCAAGGTAAGCGACCTGATGCACGCTGGCGACAAGGTACCCGTGGTAACACCCTCCACGCCAATGACAGACGTCATCTTCGAGATGTCGTCAAAGAAGCTGGGCATCACGACGGTGCAGGCCGACGGCCATTTGTGCGGGGTGATATCCGATGGCGACCTGCGCCGTCTGCTGGAGCGCGAAGGCGGCGCCGCGTTAAGCAAGAGTGCCGGCGAGGCCATGAATGCGCATCCCAAGACCATTGCCGCGAGCGAGCTTGCGGCCAAAGCGCTGGCGATTCTTGAAGAGCGCAAAATCACATCGCTGGTCGTGGTTGATGGAACGGGAAGAGTCGAAGGGCTGGTCCACCTGCATGATCTGTGGGGAGTGGAGCTGATCTAGGCGCCGGCGACGATTTTAATCAAGGATGGGGGCGCCAGCGAATAAAGTCGCGGTGATCGACGGTCGTTGTTTGTACAAAAAGTAACTTTCCCGATTTCCCTCGGTTGAGGTACGGTTAGGTGCGGGTTTGCCCCCGAATAGAAATCAGACAGGAGAACGGACCATGAAGAAATTGACTGCGGTCATTGCTGTCGCATTTGCGTTCACTGCAGGCGTTTTGGTGTCTGCCCAGGCCCACGACTGGCACGACCTTGACGCCATTCACCGGCATGTCATTGAGGCCATCCGCGAGATGGATCGCGCCCGTGCCGCCAACCACTACGACATGGAAGGCCACGGCGCTAAGGCGGAGGAGCACCTTCACGCCGCCGAACACGAGCTTGACCTGGCCGTTCAGGCAGCCCGGTCGCACTGATCGATCAACGGATCCAGCCGAGTTTCGGGTACGATCTGGGGTATACAAGTTCGCTTGTATGCCCCTTTTCCGTCTCCGCGAATGAGCTTCCCGGGAGGCTTTGGACGGCCGGGGAGCGGGATTCCATCTCAAGACGACTTTATGGCCACTGCAAAGACAATCCTCCTCACCGGCGCATCCAGCGGCTTCGGGCTGTTGAGCGCGGTCACTCTGGCCAAGCGAGGATGGCAGGTGATCGCAACCATGCGCGATCTCGGGCGGCGCGAAAAGCTGGACGAGGCGGCTAAAGAGGCAAATGTTGTCGAACGGATCGAGATTCGCGAGCTCGACGTCACCAATCATGAACACATCGGGACCCTGGCCAATTCGGTGGCTGAGCGCGCAGTTCCTCTGCATGGGCTCGTCAACAATGCCGGATTCGCGATGGCCGGCTTTGCGGAGAATGTCAGCGACGCAGAGCTGCGGAAGCAATTTGAGACGAACTTCTTTGGCGCGGCGGCGGTGACCCGAGCGTTCCTGCCGCAGCTGAAGCGGCAAGGGTTCGGGCACATTGTGATGGTGTCTTCGCTTTCGGGGCGGGTGGGATTCCCGGGAGTCGGCAGCTACGCAGCGTCGAAGTTTGCACTCGAAGGATGGGCGGAGACGCTCCGCTTCGAGATGAGACCCTTCGGCGTTCCCGTCGTTTTGCTGGAGCCGGGAGCGTTCGAGACCGATATCTGGACGCGCAATGGGCTGGTGAGCGAAAAGACGCTGGCTTTGGGCGCGGACCCCGATTCGCCGGAGGGCGCGCGGATCGCGCGATGGCGCAAGAAGCTCGAAGCCCGCAAGTCACGGCCGAATCCGCAACTGGTGGCGGATTTTCTGGCCGGAATCCTTGCGAATCCCAAGCCGCGTCTGCGCTACAGCTTCGGCACAGACGCCTGGTCGGCGCTGGCCCTGCGCACATTCCTGCCGTGGAGCTGGTTTGAAGGAATGATCGTGAAGGCCAGCGGAATCGAGAGGACGTGAGCGGCGTGTCAGCTCGCACACGCTCCGTGGCGCCGGTGACACGGCGCATGGTTCGTTTTCACCGGCAGCTGGTTTGTTTTCAATCTGCCGAAAATGGCATCCCGCTTGCACATCTGTCTTCGCAAAGGAGCAGCAGGAGCCCGGAAACATGGACAGGCGAGCGGGGAGACGGCGGACATCTCCAAAACCGCGAACACCGCGAGGCGGAGCCGTCCAACTCCGCAAACATTTAGAATGGAATCTGATTCGTTTGATCGCCTTGCGTCCGTCGCGAATCGGGCAGGCCCGAAAGGGCTGTTGGCTGGAGACGACGGGCGGGAAAGCACGTTTGACTTCTTTCACTATGCACCGTTGGTCGAAGCTTTTTATTCCTACCCTTCGCGAGGCCCCGGCAGACGCCGAAGTGGCCAGTCACAAGTTCCTCCTCCGAGCCGGCTACATTCGGCAGCTGAGTGCGGGCCTTTACAACTACCTGTTTCTCGGGCAGCGGTCGCTGAACAAGATCATTGCGATCGTGCGCGAAGAGATGGACAGGATCGGGCAGGAATTCTACTTGCCGGGAATCCTGCCCAAAGAGCCCTGGGCCGAGAGCGGCCGCTGGGCGACGATGGGCGACAACATGTTCCGGCTGAAAGACCGCAAAGGTGCGGAGATGTGCCTGGGCATGACGCACGAGGAGATCGTGACCGCAGTCGCGCGCAACGAGTTGCGCAGCTATAAGCAGCTGCCGCAGATTTGGTATCAGATCCAGACCAAGTTTCGCGATGAGCCGCGGCCCAAGGGCGGATTGCTGCGGGTGCGCCAATTCATCATGAAGGACGCGTACTCCTTCGATCTCAACCAGGCCGGTCTCGACAAGAGCTTCGATCTGCACGACAAGGTCTATCGCGCGATCTTCACGCGCTGCGGGTTGAAGTTTGTTTCTGTCGAAGCCGATTCGGGAGCGATGGGCGGGTCGCAATCGCAGGAGTTCATGGTCTACACCGACGCGGGCGAGGACCTGATTGCAAGCTGCCCGGTATGCGGCTACGCGGCGAATCTTGAGAAGGCGATTTCGCGCCTCGATCCGGTCAGCGAAATGGAGCCGACCGGCGATGGCAAACCCGAGCTGGTCCATACGCCGGGATGCGCGGCGATCAGCGATGTAGCCGAGTTCTTCAAAATTTCGCCGGCGAGCGACATCAAGTGCGTGGCCTACATGGCGCTCAAGCGCGGCGCGCGCGGAGCCAAGGACACGTGGCATGGCGTGGCGACCTTCCTGCGCGGGGACCACCAGGTGAACGAGACCAAGCTTCTGGGCGTGATTGGAGGGGCGGAACTCCGCACCATGCAGGCCGAGGAGCTGTCGCAGTATTTCAACGGACCGGCGGGCTATCTGGGACCGGTCGGGCTGACACACGGGGATCAGCCTCTGGGCGACGGACTCACCGTGGTGATCGACCGATCTCTCGAAGGCCGCAAAAACATGGTCTGCGGCGCGAACAAGGCCGACTATCACTTGCGCAACGTCACGCCGGGCCGCGACTTCACGTGGACCCTGAGCGCGGACATCCGCAGCGTGAACGAGGGAGAAGCCTGCGCATCAGCCCGATGCGTTGCGAAAGGCACCAACGGCGGAAAGCTGGTGGTGGGCAAGGCCGTCGAAGTTGGGCACATCTTCAAGCTGGGCTACAGATATACGGAATCGATGGGCGCGCGGGTGCTGGATGAGAACGGCAAGGAGGTCGCCCCGATCATGGGCTGCTACGGCATCGGCATCGAGCGCATCCTGACCGCCGCCGTCGAGCAGGCCAACGACGCGAACGGCTTCTGGCTACCTGAGTCGATTGCGCCTTTCACGGTGGTGGTGACCGTAACCAATATGACCGACGAGAAGCTGAAGACGACAGGCGAGAAGCTGGCGGCGGAGCTCGAAGCGGCGGGGATGGATGTGCTGCTCGATGACCGGGATGAACGCGCCGGCGTCAAATTCAAAGATGCAGATCTGGTGGGAATCCCCTTTCGCGTTGTGGTGGGCAAGGGAGTCGCGAATGGAATGGTGGAGTTCGTGACGCGCGCAACCGGAGCCAAGCAGGAGATAGCAATTGGCGAGGTGGCCGCACATTTGAAGAGCCAGGTGCAGGAAGACGTTCTGCTGAATGAGGTAGAGGGCTAGACGCATTCGTTTGCGATCGCTTTCGCTGGGCCGCAACCGGGGCCCGGGCGCCAAGCACGCGGCGCGGCGATCAGGAGTCACGATGGCATTAAAGATCAAACTGGCGATGCCGTCCGGCAATCACCCCTGGACGATGCTGGCTCTGCGTGTGGCGCTTTTGGGCGTCGCGGTCCTGACCGTCTCGATGGTCGGCGTCTTCACCTTCTACTACTACAAGTACGAAGGGATCGTGGATGCGCGGCTCAAGCAGCCGCTGTTCGCGGAAACAGCAAAGATCTACGCGGCGCCGCGCGAGGTGCGTCCCGGGCAGAAGCTCAGCCTTCCGCTCATTTCGCGGGAGCTGCGCGAGGCCGGGTACACGACCGACGATGCGGCCAAGGCTTCTCCGCTGGGAACGTATACCGAAGCGGGAGACGGCATCACGGTCAGGCCCGGACCGCAGTCGTACCACTCTGAAGACTCGGCGACGATTCACATCAGCGGCGGCCAGGTGCAATCGATCAGCGACGAGCACGGGCAGCCCCTGGCCAGCTACGAGCTGGAACCGCTGCTCATCACCGGGCTGAGCGACGCCAACCGCATCAAGCGGCGAATTGTGACGTATGACGAATTGCCGCCGAACCTGGTGCACGCCGTGGTCGCCATCGAGGACCGGCGCTTCTTCGATCACGGCGGCGTGGACTTCGTCCGCCTGATGGGCGCGATCGTGAACGATCTCAAGCCGGGTCACCGCTACGTGGAGGGTGGATCGACGCTGACCATGCAGCTGGCACGCGGCTTCTTCTTGACCCCCGAGCGGCGCATCAAGCGCAAGCTGAAGGAAATCGTCATCACCTTCCAGCTGGAACATCGTTTTACGAAGCAGCAGATCTTCGGCATGTACGCCAACGAGATCAATCTCGGGCAGCGGGGCAGCTTCGCCATCAACGGTTTTGGCGAGGCGGCGCAGGCTTATTTCGGCAAAGACGTGCGGCAGCTGGATCTGCCGGAGTGCGCGCTGCTGGCAGGCATCATCCAGAGCCCGAACCGACTGAGCCCCTTCCGGCATCCCGAACGCGCGATGGAACGCCGCAACCTGGTGCTCGACTCGATGGTGGAGACCGGCGCCATCACCAAGGAACAAGCCGAGCAGGCCAAGGAACAGCCCCTGCATCTGACCGCGGGTAGCGTGGACGCGAGCGAGGCTCCCTACTTTGTCGACCTGGTTCGCGACGAGCTGACGCAGAAGCTCGGCGATCGCGACTTCAACGCCGAGGGATTGCGGATCTACACTTCGCTGGATCCGGGTCTGCAGACGCTGGCGACCGAGGCCGTGGAGTCGACGATGCCGGTGGTGGATGCCCAGGTTGATCGTCTGCATGCGCGCGCCAAGAAACGCGGACTGCCCTTCGACAACATCTATCCTCAGGTGGCGCTGGTCGCGTTGAATCCGCACACCGGTCAGGTGCTGGCCCTCGTGGGTGGCCGAAGCTACGGAGCCAGCCAGGTGAATCACGCGGTCGCGCATCGGCCGACCGGCTCCATTTTCAAGCCGTTCGTCTACGCGGCTGCCTTTGTGACCGCGGCCGAGGGCACGTTGCTTCCGGGGCAGGACAAGCTTTTCTCTCCGGTGACGCTGCTGAGCGATGCGCAAACCACCTATGACCTGGGCACCAACCAGGAATACACGCCGCGCAACTACAAAGGTGAGTACTACGGAGATGTCACGGCGCGCTATGCTCTGCAGCGTTCAGACAACAACGCGACCATCGCGCTGGCGTCGATGGTGGGGTTCGATCGCGTGGCAGCGCTGGCACGCGACGCCGGCATCAAGAGCGCGCGCGGAACTCCGGCGATGGCGATCGGGGCCTATGACGCGACTCCTCTGGACATGGCGGGCGCGTATACAGTCTTCGCCAACAACGGCCTGCACCTGGAGCCCTGGCTGCTAGCCAGCGTACGCACCCCCAAGGGCGACGTGATGCAGGACTATACCCCCGCTTCGCGGCAGGTGCTCGATCCGCGTGTTGCGTTTCTCACGACCTCCCTGATGGAAGCGGTTCTGCAAGGGAACGGGAAAGATGGCTGCCGGATTGGAGGGCGAGACTTCTGCGGCACCGGCGCCGGCGTCCGCAACATGGGATTTGTATCGCCCGCCGCGGGCAAGACTGGCACGGCGCACGACGCATGGTTTGCGGGATTCACGACCAACTTGCTCTGCGTGGTGTGGGTGGGCAACGACGACTACTCCGACATCAAGCTGGAAGGCGCCGACGCAGCCGGACCGATCTGGGCAAATTTCATGAAGAAAGCGGTGCAGTTGCCGCAATACAGCGATACCCACGAATTTGAGCCGCCCGACGGCGTCGAAGTGGTGAGCCTCGACAAGGCGAGCAACCTGCTCAGCGACGCAGCATGCCCGGATTCCTATGACGCGGCATTTCTCGACGGCACCGCTCCGACCGATACGTGCGATCATCCTCCCGATCATCGCAACATCTTCCAGAAGCTCTTCGGCCTGGGCAAACCTGGAAACTAGGGATTCTGCCATCGAGGCGGACGCGCTTCGCGCGGGCAAGACTCAACGGTCAGACCCGGGTTTGCCGGATGCGGGCTGGCATTGCGGACACCAGAAAGTGGTGCGCACCCCCACACCTTGCGCGCGGCTGCAAATGGTCGCACCGCAGCGACGGCAGGCCGTTCCGGTGCGGCCGTACACCCAGAGGCTGGCACCAGGATCCGCTTGATGCGTGGTGCGGCGACGGCGGCCGCGATAGGTAACGATGGAATTGCCGGAATCTTCGAGCACATTCTCCGCAAGAAGGCGTTGCGCGCAGCTGATCAACGCATCGATCTCCATGGGCTGAAGCTCTCCAACTTTGCGAAATGGATTGATGCCCGCGACGAAACAGACTTCGGACTTGAAAACGTTGCCGACACCGGCAAGCACGTCCTGGTGCAGCAGCACGTCGCCGATCTCTTCGCCGGCGCATGCGCGTATCCTGGCAGCGACAAAGTCGACATCGAAAGCCGGACTGAGCACGTCAGTCTCGGGATGCGGAATACGGCGATCGCGCAGGAGCGATTGCGCGGTATGCATCTCGGCGATCGGGATGCGGAATCCGACTGCCTGGAAGCGGCTGTTTTCGATCACGATGCGCATGTCGCGACCGGGCTGCTGCCATCGCTCGCCGGGCCGGTAGATGTGCCAGCTGCCCGACATGCGCATATGCGTGGCGAGAATGCCTCCCGCCGAAAAATGAATCAGCACCCACTTGCCGCGGGACTCGACGCGTTCGACCACCTGGCCGGTCACGGGGGTATCGTCGTGAGCGCGCGTCAGCAGCGGATAGTTAGAACGAAAGCCGGTGATGGGATGGCCGACCAGAGCGCGACCGAGAGCACGCGCGGTGCGAAAGATGGTATCGCCTTCAGGCATTTTTCTGGATCGAATGCATTGCCATCATTGCAACTCGCCGGTGAAAGAGTCGTGATGAGCGACGGGCATGGGGATGCGGCGCAGGTGCATGCCGAGCGGGCCGGAGTAGAAGCCGGCATCCATGAGAAAACGCGCGAGGAAGTGCGCGGCGACCGGCTGGCCGTTGATCGAGGTAATGAGCACGCCTTGATGGCGCGCCCCCAGCATGCGCTCCTGGCCGCGGGCACAGAGAAAATGCGCAAGGCCCGCCGCAACCTGGGAGCGCTCCGGCTCGTCGGCAGGGAGAAAAACGAGCAAGTTGGGATTGCTGCGGCGGAGCCAGGCGATGAGGCGGCCGTTGCGCAGGATCACCTCTGCGTAAGCGGCGCGGGTGAGCACACGTGGAGCTGCATCCGAATCCTCCTCCAAAGGGGGCAGTTCGGGCCAGTGCAGGACCGAGCCGTAGGGATTGGCGGGATCGGACGCGGCCAGCTGGACGAACTCAGGCCTTTCCGCCGGAGGCTCGGTGCGGAGCTGGCGCAGGAGATCGAGCGCAGCGGGCAGCGCGAACTGTGTCGCGCCGAGCCCGGCAACAAAATAGCCGCGGCGAATGCGGCCGGACTCTTCCAGAGCTTTCAGCACGTCATAGACGGCACTAAAGCCCCCAGGGATGTTTTCGGCAGCGACGGATTCGCGGGTGAGAACGCCGTAGCGATTGAGAAGCTGCAAAGCGAGCGCATGTCTGGACTCAGTCGCAGTGGGGACGTTTTTTGCGGCCAACTCCTGAGCTACGCCGCTGCGGAGGCCAACACCCGCATCCTTCGCGCCGGAATTCTTCGCCGGCAACAAGGCCCAGCGTCCTTGCGCATTGGGCGGGGTGGTGCGGCGCGAGCGGAAGACCATGCCTGTTTGCAGGCGGCGCGGCGCGCGGGCGCTCTCAGGACGAGTGATGTAGGCTCGCAGTGCGTGGAGCGAATCGTTGGTGACGAGTCCGCGCCAGACCAGGCTCCAGAGCGCATCGATCGACTCGCCGGGATAGCCTCCGCCGACGGCCTGGTGCAGAGGATCGAAAAAGCTCGCGCCGTTGGACTCCAGAACTGCGAGCAACTTCACTTCCCTTTCGCTGAGGGGCTCGCTCTGCGGGCGCTGCTGCGCGAGGAGCGGCAGCTTGTCGGCAAGAAACAAAGCGATGCGGCCGTCGCGCTCGCCAATGGGCTCGACGCCGGCCCATGCCACTTCTCCGGCGGCGATGAGGGTATCGAGACCGGCGGGCTCGTAACCGGAGACTCGCGAAGGCAGAACCGAAGTCTCGAGCAGCGACGCGGGAATGGGCGCGCCCTGCAGGCTTTCGACGCAGTCGAGAAGCGAATCGAGATGGGCGGGGCCGCTGCGCCGCGGCGCGAGCAATCCTTGCCAATGCGTGAAGAAGCGCGCCAGCGTGTGCTGCTCCACGGGCTCAACTTCGCGGCGCAGCCTGGCGAGCGATTTGCGCCGGATCTGTCGCAGGATCTCTGCATCGCACCACTCTCGATGAAAACCGGCGGGACGAAATCCGCCTTCCAGAACGCGCCCGTCGTGCGCCAGGAGATGAAGCTCCTTTTCCACGACGCCTGAGTCGAGTGCAAAACGATCGGCGATGTCGCGCACCGTGAAGGGACCGTGCGTACGGGCGTAGCGGCGGACCAGTTCGAGCACAGGCTGTGCCACGGGTTCAAGCAGCGCGGTGGGCAGACCCGGCGGCAGGGGAATGCCAAGTGCGTCGCGATAACGCGCCGCATCCTCGGCGGCAACCAAGCGGCGCTCGCCGGCAATCTTCACTTCGAGCAGACGGCGGGCTCGGACCATGCGCGGCAGGGCTTCAAGCAGTGTCGCATTGGCAGAACGGCGAGCCATCTCATCGGGCGAGAGGTCGCCGAGGCGCAGGCACAAATCATGAAGGCCGTCGGGAGTTCGCGCGCGCAGGTTCTCGGCGAGGCACTGCGCGGATTCTTCCACCTCGGCGATGGCGTCGGGGTCGAGCAACTCGCGAAGGTCGGCTTCGCCTAAGAGCTCGCGCAGCTGGTCCTGGTCGATGGTGAGAGCCTGCGCGCGGCGCTCGGCCAGGGGCGCGTCGCCGTCGTAGACAAAGTTGGCGACATAGCTGAAGAGCAGCGACGAGGCGAATGGAGAAGGCTTGCGGGTTTCGACGGTGTGGACCCTGAGCTGCCGCTGTTCGATGGCGCGGAGGGTTTCAAGCAGCGCAGGCATATCGAAGTAGTCGCGCAGGCACTCACGATAGGCCTCGAGCAGGAGCGGGAACGAGGGATAGCGCGATGCGACGCTCAGCAGATCGTAAGAGCGCTTGCGGAGTTGCCAGAGAGGCGAACGCTGATTGGGCCAGCGGCGCGGAAGCAACAGAGCCCGCCCTGCGGCTTCGCGGAAACGGCCCGCGAATAACGCCGTCGATCCCAGCTGGCGCAGGACCAGCTGCATGGCCTCGGCCGACTCGACCAGAAACCAGTCGGGATCAGGGGGTGCGTCGGTGTCGGGAAAGCGCAAGACAAAGCCGTCGTCTCCCCAGAGAGCTTCGACTTCGGGGCCGCCGGCGGCGCGAATGCGCGCGCTGACCGCCATCGCCCACGGAATATGGATGCGGCTGCCAAAGGGTGTGAGCACACAGACGCGCCAGTCGCCGAGCTCATCGCGAACTCTTTCGATCACGATTGTCCGGTCATCGGGAACCTGCCCCGTGGCGGCTTCCTGGTCGGCAAGAAATTGCAGCAGGTTTTCGGCGGCGTTGGGATCAAGATCGTGTTCGGCGACGAGGCGCGCGAGAGCAGCGGGCTTGGGCAAGTCGCGCAATTCCCGGACAAGGGCGCCGATGCGGCGGCCGAATTCAAGCGGGCGCCCGGGACCGTCGCCTTTCCAAAAAGGCATTTTGCCCGGCTCGCCGGGAGCAGGGACGACGAGGACGCGGTCGAAGGTGATGTCCTCGATCCTCCAGGTGGAGGCGCCAAGGATGAAGGTCTCGTTGGGGTGCGACTCGAAGACCATCTCCTCATCAAGCTCGCCCACGCGGACGGACTTGCCATCGCTATGCGCCAGAAAGACGCCGTAGAGGCCCCGGTCGGGAATGGTTCCGGCGTTGAGAATCGCAAGGCGCCCAGCCCCTTCGCGGGCCGAGACGACATTGCGGATGCGGTCCCAGTTGAGGCGCGGGCGCAGCTCGGCAAATTCGTCGGAAGGGTAACGGCCGCTGAGGAGGTCGAGAACGCCTTCGAAGCTGGGTCGGGTGAGGCCGCCGAAAGGCGCCGCGCGGCGGACGAGGTTGTAGAGATCGTCGACAGGCACCTGCGGTGCCGCAGACTCGGATGCCGAAGCGCCTGCGTCAGAAGACTCATCCGCCTTTTCGTGTCCCTGCGGCCGCAAGGATGAGGCGCTCGGTTCATTTTCTGACTCGTTTGCGCGCGCGCTCCCTTGTTCTCTTATCCCCTCGTTCCCTGCTTTTCCGCTCTCTGTCTTGACCGGCGGGCGTGCCACGATGGCCACGATTTGCTGAGCCAGGACGTCCAGCGGGTTGCGCGGGAAACGGGTCGACTCAATATGGCCCTCGTGCATCGCCCGGGTGACGGCCGCGCAGGCAACCAGATCGGCCCGGTACTTCGGAAACAGAACGCCCTCGCTCACGGCATCGACCGAGTGCCCGGCGCGGCCGATCCGCTGCATGCCGCTGGCAACAGAAGGCGGCGACTCGATCTGGATGACCAGGTCAACCGCGCCCATGTCGATGCCGAGTTCAAGGGACGAGGTGGCGCAGAGGGCCTTGATCTGTCCGGCCTTGAGCTGTTCTTCAATCACCGACCGCTGGGAAGCGGCGAGTGAGCCGTGGTGTGCCCGGCAGATCGGCTCCCCGGCCAAATCGTTGAGGGCCCCAGCGAGACGCTCGGCGGTTTGGCGTGCATTGACAAACAGGATTGTGGAATTCCGCTCCTGAATCAGCTCGAGGAGACGAGGATGGATCGCGTTCCAAATTGAAACTCGGCGCGGCACCTGCGAAGCGGGACCGCTGGGCAATTCTTCCAGTGCGCCGAGGCGCGCCATATCCTCAACCGGCACTTCGATGCGTAGCTTTAACTGCTTGACAGCACTGGCATTGACTATGGTGACCGGGCGGTACCGCAGGGGTTCCGGCTCAGCAAGGTCAAGTGCGGCGGGCGACACGCCATAGATCTCATCCTGCACTTGAAGTTCTGTCGACAAACCTACGTTTTTACGACCGTCCTTTGGGTCGGAGCTTTCGGAAGAGACCGGATTTTCCACAGAGATTTCCACACCGCCGAGGAAGTGTGCAACCTCCTCCAGAGGACGCTGCGTGGCCGACAGTCCGATGCGCTGAAGCGGCTTTCTCCACCCCGTCGATGCGGGCCGGTCCGCGGGCGTCCACCTACCCTGAACGAGCGCTTCGAGGCGTTCCAGTGAGAGCGCAAGATGGGCTCCGCGCTTGGTCGGAACCAGCGCGTGGATCTCATCAATAATGACGGTGTCGACAGTGCGAAGCGCCTCGGCGGCCTGTGAGGTCAACAGCAGGTAGAGGGATTCCGGGGTGGTGATCAGGATGTCGGCCGGCTGGCGGCGGAATTGTGCGCGTTCGCGCTGAGAGGTATCGCCTGTCCTGACGCTGATGAGGGGCTCGTAGAACGGAACCCCACGGCGTCGAGCCATGTTGGCGATGCCTGCCAAAGGCGAGCGAAGATTCCGCTCCACGTCAACCGCGAGGGCCTTGAGCGGGGAAACGTAGAGGATGCGCGTGCCGTATCGTGCCGCTCGCACCGGGTCTGAGGGGTTCGAGACTGACCGGTCCCCGAGCATCAATCGATCGAGACACCACAGGAAAGCTGTCAGGGTCTTGCCGGTGCCCGTGGGCGCAAAGATCAGAGCGCTCTCGCCGCGGGCAATCACGGGCCACCCCATACGCTGCGGAGCCGTAGGCGCGTCAAACACAGCACGGAACCACTCCGCCGTGACCGGATGGAAGCAGGCAAAGGGATCGGAGGTCGAACGAACGAGAAGGTCGGACATTTTTACTTTGACGCAATCTGAGCATAGTGCAGCGCGAGAGGAAAGAAAAGGCGAACATCTACTACGCAGACGCGCCAAATTCGCGCACCACCTCGATCAGGCCGACGATGTGAAGATTAAAGTCCTTCAGCGCCTCGGCGGGAATCCAATACTCTTGATGGACGCGAGCTCCGGCGGTCTTGATCGGAAACTGGGCGAGGTACTCGGCATCGACCGCAAAGCGAAGCACGTACCCCGTACCCCCGTCTTTTGTGTTCCAGTCGCGGGCGATCTGAGTGGCATACTCCTCGTTCAGGACGGGATAAAAAATGGGCTGTTCGGGCAGTCGGGGCGGGAATTCGAGCCACCCGCTTTCGCGGATCAAGGCGAGCTCCTTGTTGCCGACCGGACGGTAGAGAGTTTTTGTTTCCATCCACGATCAGTTGTTCTTCGGGCTCGGGTCTCTTCACAGCATAACGCTTCACCGAAGTGATCCGGAAAGCACTGTTACGATACGGGAGCCGGGAAGAGCATGCGCGCAAATCTGGCCACACTACTGGATGACTTCCGACGCTTCGATCGGGATCTGGCGGTGGTCCGTTTCCAAGGAGTGCGGCGGCGCGAGACCACATATGGCGAGTTGGCGCGGCTCGCCGGCCGATTTGCCGCCTTGCTCGAGCAGCGCGGAATCGGGACGGGGGATCGGGTCGTTCTCTGGGCCGAAAATGGGGCCGAGTGGATCGCGGCGTTTTACGGCATGATGCTGCGTGGCGTACTGGCGGTTCCGCTGGATGCGTATGGCACCCCGGAGTTCGCCGCGCGCGTGGTTGACGACGTAAGGCCGAAGCTGGTCGTCGGTGATGCGAGCCTGCTGAGCAAACTGGAAAAATCAGGGATCAGGGATCAGGAATCCGCGATCGAAGAGCAGGCCTGCCCACAGCTGGCGTTTGAGGAGTGGGCGAGTTCGCTTCCCGAGCGAGAAGCGGGCCCGATCGCCTGCCTCAACCACGACACACCGCTGCAGATTCTCTTCACCTCGGGCACAACCGGCGAGCCCAAAGGCATTGTGCACACGCATGGCAACGTGCTGGCCAGCGTGGCGCCGATTGAGCAAGGCGCGAAGCCGTACATGCGCTACGAGCGAATCTTCCATCCCCTGCGCATTCTCCATACGCTGCCTCTGAGTCACGTCTTCGGGCAGACGATGGGGCTCTGGGTGCCCGCGATCATTGCCGCCGAAGTGCACTTCGACAATCGACTGGTTGCGCCCCGTCTCGCGGAGACGATCGAACGGGAGCGAATCAGCGTGCTGGCCTCGGTGCCGCGCGTGATGGCTTTGTTGAAGACGCACCTTGAAGCATCGCATCCCGGATTGAAACAGCGCGTGGCTGCTGCGCGCAATCTGTCGCCATGGATGCGATGGTGGAGATTCCGGGACGTACACCGTGCATTGGGTCTTAAGTTCTGGGCGTTGATTTCGGGCGGCGGCGCTTTGCCCGGTCCGCTCGAGCAGTTCTGGAACGCACTCGGGTTTGTGGTGGTCCAAGGCTACGGCATGACGGAAACCACGGCGCTGATCACGCTGAACCATCCGTTTCATGTCGCGCGGGGGACGATCGGAAAGCCATTGCCGGGGCGCGAGGTGAAACTCGGGCCCGACGGCGAAGTTCTGGTGCGGGGGCCGATGATTTCTGACGCGACCTGGACCGGCGGACAACTGCGGCATGCCGAGGACGAGTGGCTGGCCACGGGCGATCTTGCGGAGAAGACTGAAACCGGCGAACTGCGCTTCCTGGGGCGCAAGAGCGAAGTGATCGTGACGGCGGCCGGGGTGAACGTCCATCCCGAGGATCTGGAAGAGGCGATCGAGCAGGAACCCGGCGTGAAGGGCTGCGCGGTTGTTTCCCTGGAAACGCCCAACGGTCCTGAACCCTATGCGGTGCTCGCCGTACGCGGAAGCGAAGCCCAGGCGCAGGCCGCGATCGACGCTGCGAACACGCGGCTCGCGGAGTTTCAACGGGTGCGCAGGTGGGTGGTGTGGCCAGAGCCCGATCTTCCCCGAACCTCGACCGGGAAAGTGCGCAGAAAAGCTGTGGCCCTGTGGGCTGCGTCTCACGGACCGAGAAACGGAAAGCCGCAGAAGCCCTCAGCTTCAGAGCGAGGCGACTGGCTGCGAACGCTTGTCTCCGAAGTTGCGGGGGAACGTCCCGCCGGAGGCGACGAGTTGCGGCTGAACGACGACTTCCACCTGGACAGCCTCGGGCGCGTGCAACTGACTGCGGCGCTCGAAGAACGCTTGGGAGAGCTGTCGGCGGAGCACTCGTTGGATTCGGTTCAGACCCTTGGAGAGTTGCGCCATTTTGTCAACGGAGCTTCGATCAACGGAGCAACGGCAAAACCGGCGGAACGTGCGTCGCAAAGTTGGATCCAACGCGCAGGAATCGCGACCCGCGGTCAGGCCGGCGAGAAGCTGCAAGACCAACGCCCTCCTGAACCGTCGGCTCCGATCGATATTCCACCCGCGGGCGCTGCCGGCAGCGGGTCTTCGGCGGCAAAGCGCAACTATCTCTATCCTCACTGGCCGTGGAGTTGGCCGATTTCGCTCGTGCGCACAGTCTTTCTCGAACTGATCGCGCGGCCCCTCACCCGGTTCCTTGCAAAGCCGCGCGTCACGCGAGCCGGCGCGCTCAACCTCGATGAGCCCGTCCTCGTGATCGGCAATCACATAACAGCCTACGATGGCCCGCTGATCGAGTACGCACTGCCCGGCAAGATGCGCCGCCGCATGGCGATCGCCATGTCGGGGGAGATGCTCGAAGACTTCCGCCACTTCCGCGACCCGGATGGGAAGGGTTTCCTGCTCTTCGGCCCCGTCGCCTATCTTCTGGTGACGGCGTTCTACAACGTGTTTCCGTTGCCGCGCGCGAAAGATTTTCAACGAAGCTTCGCGCATGCGGGCGAGGCCCTCGATCGCGGCATGAACGTGATGATCTTTCCCGAGGGCACTCGGTCGGCCGCCGGCCAGCTCGCGCCTTTCCGGCCGGGAATCGGGCTGCTGGTAAAGCAGGCGCAGACAGCGGTTGTGCCTGCGGCAATCCGCGGTCTGGGTGCGCTCAAGGTCCAGGGGCGCGGCTGGTTCCGGTCCGGCAAGATCGAGATTCGCGTGGGCAAGCCCATGCGATTCGCTGCCACGCAGAGCGAGGCCGAGATCACGTCCATGCTTCACGCCGCGGTGGAGAAGCTGCTGAATGCCGAGTAGCCGAGGCCGGTTCGGTCCAGGTGGGGCACAAAAGCAAAACGGCCATCTCTGGTGATGGCCGCATCGATCGATGATCAGATCAGGTTAATTTCGGCTTTGCCGAAAGCTCCCGCTTAGTGTCGCGGCGCGCCATCGGGCACAAAAACTTCCTGCTTTGGGGTGCCGTTCGACAGGGGTGACGAAGGAACATCGAGGGGCTCTTGCGTCGCTCCCCGATAGCCGTTGCAGCGCGCAAAGAGTTGCATGCCGAGGCTTGTCGGTGCAATCTGAGTCCCTTCGATCGGCGAAAACGATTGGGTTTTCACCACGGCCGTCAGCAAACCGACATCCGACAAATACTCAAGATCGCGATGAATACGGATCAGGTCGCGCGATCCCGTGATGTGCAGCATGTCGCGAGCGGTCAGGGTGATCGGGCGTGAAGAGATCCGCTCGACACCGGCCACAAACTTGGTTGCCTTGGCACATGCCGCAGTCAGAAGGCGAACGTGCGTAGACGTGAGCTGGCAGAGCAAGTTGACGAAGATGAGATTGGACTCGTCAGTGCCGGAAAGCGAACACGATGTGGCCAGCAGTCCTGCCCACAAGTGCTGAGTCGCCTCTGCGTCCGCCCACGAACCCTCTTCGAGGATGCGCAGAACGATGGACGCGGGAGCACGCATTCGTTCCGGGACCGGACCAAAGGAAAGAATCCGCTCGGCTGTGAGCGCAATTTCCATTGCGCTGGCCACGCGGAAGTTGCTCAGCCCTTCGCGAAGCAGCCGCTCGACATCGTCGATGGCGGTGGGAGAGATGGAACGCAGAAACGCAAGCGCGCCGGCCATGCGAAACTCACGGAGAATATCTTCCGGCGCGGTCTGCTCGGCTGCGCTCTTGAGCGGGCTCTCCCAGAGTCGGAGGTCCATGCCCGCGGGCAACACGAACGACATGGCAATGCCGTCCTCGCCGGTTCGAACTGCCTTAGCCTGCACTACAACACGGCGATCAAAGTTTCCCTCCGGAGGTCCTTTGCGCTGAAGAGTCAACGAAACGGTGTCACCCGGCGCCCAGCGCTCCTGCGTCAGCAGGTAAACGCCCGTCGAGCTGATATCGCGGACAGGAGCCTGCTTGGCGAGTGCGCCGACCCAGTGGTACGCAGCGAGATCGGGTGAAGCGCGCCGTTCGCTCCGTCTGCGATCGGGCGGCAAATGTTTTTGTACTGAGCTACTTGCAAGAGTCATTCAGGAACTCCCCGACTGGGTTACCGGGACCCGCAAAACGAAGTCGATCTGGCCCCGGGAGAGGGGAAAAGGCCGAGATACGACTTATCCATTGCTGGATCATACTCCTGTCAATCCCACTTTTGTAGCGGAAAGCGCGCATGCCGCGCGTCACAAGAGCGTTACTTTGGGCACATCAGGCGCGTTTACAGCGAGTTGCGCGGGCGAAAATGACACGTGCCGCCGGCAAGAACGGCTGTCCAGAGCGATGAGTCCGCAGGCTGTTCTGCCGAGCCGAGAAAGAGCACTCCGTCGGGAGCAAGTAACTGATGAATGCCGGCCATCAGTTCCAGCCGCGTCTCATGGGAGAAGTAGAGCATCACGTTGCGAAGAAAGATGACGTCGAATCGCTCGTGAAAAGGGAGCGGCTTCTGGGAAAGGTTGGCTTGACGGAAGTCGCAGAGCTGGCGGATCTCGGGCTTGGCCATCCAGTCCTCTCCGACACGATCGAAGTAACGTACAACATACCGCGCCGGCAGCCCGCGATTCATCTCGATGCGGTGATAGAGAGCATGGCGAGCGCGTTCAACGACTTCTGCTGCAAAATCCGTGCCCTCGACGCGCAGATTCCACGCGACCAGGGACGGGAACGATTCACGCAGAAGCATGGCAAGCGAATACGCTTCCTGGCCGGTTGAACAGGCCGCGCTCCAGAAGCGCAGCTTGCGCGTCAGGTGACGCGCTTCGATCAGCTTCGGCAGCAATTCGGTGCGCAGGAGCTCGAAGGGCCGGCCATCGCGAAAGAAGCTTGTTTCGTTGATGGTCATCGCTTCGGCGATGGCGCGTTCGAGGGATGGATTCTTGCGCAGCCGCAGGTATTCGACCAGTTCCTCCAGATGCGTCATGCCATGATTGCGCAGCAGGCGAGAGAGACGGGTTTCAAAGAGGTAATCGCGCGAAGGATCCAGCACATTGCGCGACAGGCGAAAGACAAGCTGGCGCAGGAAGCCGAAGTCGATTGCCTCCGAGGCCGCGGTCACAGCATCACCGCCGCACTCATCGGCTTGTGTTCGACACGCGCGCGGCTCACGAGACGCAGAATCTCCGGCACGATGCCCTGGATGGGAAGAACCCGTTGCGCGAGCCCCGCGCGAACCACGGCTCCGGGCATCCCCCAGATCACGCTCGTCGCCTGGTCCTGCGCCAGTACCGTGCCGCCCTGCGCGCGAATGAGCTGCGCACCGTCCAGTCCGTCGGAACCCATCCCGGTAAGAACCACGGCAAGAACGCCCGCCCCATACACCGCCGCGGCGGAACGGAAGAGAACATCGACCGCGGGACGGCAGTGATTCTCCGGCGGATTCTGGGTCAGGTGGAGCACGGGCGGCTGGCCTGCGCCCCCGGCACTCCGGGTTTCAAGGTGCCAGTTCCCGCGGGCAATCGCAATGCATCCGGGGCGAACCGGCGCGCCCTCGAAAGCTTCCTTCACCGGAATCAGGCACCGCGGCGAGAGCCGCTCGGCAAGCAGCCGCGTGAACAGTTCGGGCATGTGCTGCACCACGAGAATAGGAAGAGGAAAATCCCGAGGGAACGACGGCAGCAGCAGATCGAGAGCCGCAGGACCTCCGGTGGAAACGCCCACCACGACCACCGAGGGAGCCGAAGAGATCGATTCGGCAGTTGCAGGTGCGACCATTTCTGCGGCAGGCGGCAAAGATCGCAAGGCGCGCGAAGAAACGGGCTGCGCGGGAACCGTGAGCGCCCTGATCTTGGGCAGAAGCTCGCTGGCCAGCGCTCTCCTTGCCGCGGCCGGGCCGGATTGGCTCTCCGGCTTGGCAACATAGTCGGACGCTCCCGATGCCAGGGCCTCGATGGTGACACGCGCGCCTCGCCGCGTAAGAGAGCTGCACATAATCACCGGCAGGCGATGACCAAGGCTGCGAAGCTTGCGCAGCGTCGCGAGACCATCCATGACCGGCATCTCCACGTCAAGCACCACCAGATCGGGACGCAGCGCCTCGACGGCCGCGAGCGCGCTCTCCCCATCTGCCGCGTTGCCGACCACTTCGAAAGCCGGCTCGAGCACCGAGCGCAACAGGCTGCGCATGACCGCTGAGTCGTCGACCGTGAGGATGCGCTTGCGCCGTTCCGGTGCCATGCCCTAAAACTCCGCCAGGCCGAGGATGGCGAGCTTCTCCCCAAGCGCTTCCCGGTCAAATGGCTTCATCAGATATTCATCGGCCCCGGCATCGAGGGCGCGCACAATCGATTCATTTTCGGCCTCCGTCGTGACCATCATGACCTTGGTCTGCGCGAATCCGCGGGCACGCATCTGCTGCAGCATCTCGAGCCCATCCATGTTGGGCATATTCCAGTCAATGAGGGCCAGATCGAAGGGCCCGTCTTTCTCGATGCGCACCATGCCGGAGTTCCCGTCGTCGGCCTCCCGACACTCAAATCCCCTCTCCTCCAGAAGTCCGCGCACAAAGTTGCGAACGAAACGCGAGTCATCCACGATCAAGGCACGCATAGCTCACCCCGCACGGTTAAGCTGCCTCGGTTGCGCTCAGCCGGACCGGGTCCAGGCGCTCCGCATCGAGCATGACCAGCAGCGTATTGCGAAGCTTGTAGGCTCCGGCAATCAGATCGCGTCGCGTTTCATCGAGAGTGGAAGGATTGGGCTCGAAGTCGGCGGCGGGAACCGTGAGCACCTCCCCTACCGCATCCACCAGCAAGCCGTAGCAGCCTGCCGGACTCTCCAGAACGAGGATGTCCTGCGGCCCTTCAAGCAGAGGCAGATGCAGCAGGTGGCGCAGGCTCACGGCAGTCAGGACATCACCCCGGTAATGGACCAGGCCGCCCACGAATCCCGGCGCCAGCGGAATGGGCTGAGGACGGGCTCCTCCCACAATCTCAAGAATGTGGCGAATGGGGATCCCATAGAGAGCTTTGCCGAGGCGCACCGAGCAGACTTCGACCAGAGCCGCCGCGCATTTTTCCTTCCCTTCGAAGGCGACCACCGACTCGCTCATTGCAGCACCTCGAGAAACTGCCCGGAGAGCGCCCCATCGTTCGCCCCGGGAAGCACAGCGATGTCAGACAGGCGTACGATCCCGGTCACGCAGTCTTTCAGCAGCGTGACTCCGCTGGTGCGCTCGCTGGTTCCAGCTTCGATGAGCTCGGCGCCGCCGGAAACGTCGAGAACATGAGAGACGACGATCCCGACGTGGCGGCTGCGGTCACGGCAAACCACCACAATGATCTGTTCGTCGGGAGAGCTCTGCGCCAGCCTGCCTCCCGGATCGTCGATCGGCAGCAGGCGGCCGTCGAAGTTGATCACCGGCTGGCTGCCGACATATTCCACGCGCGCGGCCGGGGTCTGCTCGATGCGCAGCACGTCGCCGAGGGGAACAGCGGCGCGACGCCCGGCGACCTCAACCAGGAGATATTCTGCGGAGCTGCCGCCAAGGCACTCCGCCGTTTCGACGGCGGCATGTGCTGCTGCCTCCTCTTCGCCGCTCAGGGTGACCCCTGCTTTCAGAGCGATCGCCCCGGGATCGAGAATCAGGGCAAGATCGCCGCTGCCAAGCACCGTTGCCCCCGAATAGAGACCGATGCCCTTGAGCGAAGCCGAGAGCGGCTTCACGACAATCTCTTCCGGATCCGCCAACCCGTCCACCACCAGGCCAAAACGGCGGCCGTCGGCGTCAAGCACTGCGATAAAGCTCTCCGCATCGTCGGCACGGCGACGGGAAGTTCCCGCAGCCAGCAGGTGGTCGAGGAAGACCAGGGGCAGAAGCTTGCCGCGCAATCGGTAAAGGGGCGCATCCTCGATCCACTCGATCATCGAGCCAGCCTGCTCCGGCGGCACCTGAACCAGTTCCGAGAGCGCGCCTTGAGGCAGCGCAAAGCTCTGCTGAACGCTGCGAACGATGAGCGCGGGAATAATCGCGAGAGTGAGAGGAATGCGCAGGCGCAGCGTGGTTCCCTTGCCCGCCCGCGAATCAATCTCCACCTTGCCGCCGATTCTCTCCACGTTGGTGCGCACGACGTCCATGCCGACGCCGCGCCCGCTTACGTTGGTCACCGAGGAAGCCGTCGAAAATCCCGGCAGGAAGATGAGCTGGAGCAGCTCGCGCTCCGATTGAGCAGCGGCGCGCTCCCGCGAGATCAAGCCGCGCTCGACTGCCTTGGCGCGAACCCTTTCGACGTCGATCCCCGCGCCGTCATCGGAGACCTCGATAACGACATGACTGCCCTCCTGCGCGGCGCGAAGGCGCAGCGTTCCCTCCGGATTCTTGCCCGCGGACGCGCGCACCGCAGCCGGCTCGATGCCGTGATCCAAAGCGTTGCGGACCGCGTGCGTCAGCGGGTCTTTGATCGCCTCGAGAAGGCTCTTGTCCAGTTCCGTCTCCTGGCCTTCCATCTCCAGCCGCACCCGCCGGTCCAGAGACTGGGAGAGATCGCGCACCATGCGCGGCATCTTGGAAAAGACGTTGGAGACCGGCTGCATGCGCGCCTTCATGACCGACTCGCGCAGGTCGGCGGTCACCATGTCGAGACGGCGCGAGAGCAGCGTCATCTTGGGATCGGAAGACGCCGCCTGCAGGATCTGATTGCGTGTCAGCACCAATTCACCCACCAGGTTCATCATCCGGTTGAGCAGGGCGACGTCGACGCGCAGGGTGCTCTCGACAGCGGAGTGGGAGGGGTCAGCGGCCGCAGGGGCCGCGGGCGTTGGCGCTGGAGGCTCCGCAGAAGCGGATACACAGGCAACGGCGGCTGCCGGAGCAGGACCGGCTTCCGCCGCCGCAGAGGACGGCCTGAGCGAGCGCCGCGGTCGCGGCGACGCTTTGCGCGCCGCCGGCGCCTTGAGCGATGCGCCCGGAGCCTCAGCGCTCGCAGCAAGCTGAAGGATCCCGAGACTGCGAATCAGTTCAGCATCCGGGTCGGCACCCCCACCCGCGCCTTCGCCGCCCTCGGCTTCAATGACGCGAAGAATGGAACGGAGCCCGTCGAGCAGATGAAGCAGTCCGGTGATGACAGGAGCGCTTGCCGCCAGCTTGCCGTCGCGCAGAAGGCCAAGCAGGTTCTCGCCGGCATGGGCAAGCTTCTCCAGCCGCTTGAATCCAAGAAAGCCGGTTGTCCCTTTGATCGTATGGACCGAGCGAAAGATCTCCGCGAGAAGGGCCGCGTCGGCAGGACGCGCCTCCAGATCCGTGAGGCAGCGCTCCATCCTGTCCAGCCCTTCCTGACTCTCGATCAGAAACTCTCTCGTCAATTCGTCCATCGCATCTTGCCCATCGCGGCGATTCCCGCGGCCCCAACCGTCGTGGGATTCCTCAAGAGACTTATCGGAGGGACGGGAAACAACTTGAGAGAGGAGGGACCCGCAGTTTTGAACCTTCTATACAGGCGGCGAGGTTATCGGTTAGCCTCGAATTTCGCGTTCATGCGCGCAAGGCGCAACCACTCATGACCGATCCGCACCCTCGAGACCTTAAGGTCCTGCTCAAACTGGCGCGCTCCGCGGCGCGGAAATCCTACTCGCCCTATTCGGGTTTCAAAGTCGGGGCCGCGCTGCGGCTCGCCAGCGGCGAGATTGTGACCGGGACCAACGTGGAGAACGTGAGCTACGGCCTGACGATCTGTGCTGAGCGCGCAGCGCTGGGAACGGCGATCTCGCGTTTCGGACCCAAGGTCCGTGTCACCGCCGCGGCCATCGTGAACCTGAACAACGCGGCCAGCCCACCTTGTGGAGCGTGCCGGCAGGTTTTGGCGGAGTTTATCGAGCCCGATGCGCCGGTTGCCTTTCCTGCGCGGGACGGGATTCGGGTGATGCCGTTTTCCGAGGTCCTGCCTCTGGCCTTCGAGATGCAACTGAAAAAAAAGACAACAGGCGGTTCGCGGAGCGAGTAAGTGGCAAAAAGCAAAGTCGGCAAAAAAACCGTAAAGGCGCGCAGTGAAAACGTTGCTGCGATTCATATGATCGACCTGATCCGCAAGAAGCGGGACGGCGTCGAGCTCGATGCGCGAGAGCTCGCCTGCATCGCAAGCGGCGCAGCCCGCGAGTCGATCCCGGCCGAGCAGCTTGCCGCGTGGCTGATGGCGGCGTGGATTCGCGGGCTCTCTCTACAAGAAACCCGGGCGCTAACCCTCGCCATGCGGGATTCGGGCGAGAAGTTCGATCCCAAACCGCTGCGCAAGACGGCGGTCGACAAGCATTCGACTGGCGGCGTGGGCGACAAGACCAGTTTTCTTGTCGCCCCGCTGGCGGCGGCCTGCGGTGTCGCCGTACCCATGATCAGCGGGCGGGCGCTGGGCCACACCGGCGGGACGCTCGACAAGCTGGAGTCGATCCCGGGATACCGGACGGAACTGACGCTGGCCAAGTTCGAGCGCGTCCTCAAGCGATGCGGGGCATCGATCGTTAGCCAGACACCAAAACTGGTTCCGGCGGACCGCGTCTTGTACGCGCTGCGCGATCGCACCGGAACGGTCGAGAATTCGGGGTTGATCTGCGCGTCGATCCTGAGCAAGAAACTGGCGGCGGGATTGAATGCCCTGGTGCTGGACGTGAAGACCGGGTCAGGCGCATTCCTGAAAAAGCGCGAGGATGCCGAGTATCTTGCGGCGCTGATGGTCGCAACGGCTGAAGCGGCCGGGACGCGGACGGCCGCGCTGCTTACCGACATGAGCCAGCCCCTGGGCCGCGCGGCGGGCAACTGGATCGAGATTGCCGAGTGCGTCGGGTTGCTGCGCGGCGAGCGCCCGGCGGGCTGCGAGGATCTGCGCGAGCTCTCCTTGCAGCTTGCCGGCTGGATGATTCATCTCGGCGGTAAAGCCACGACACCGGCCAGGGGCTATCAGCTTGCGGAAGCGGCGCTGGTTGACGGAACCGGCCTGGCTAGATTTCTGAAGATGGTCGATGCGCAGGGAGGAGATATCCGCGTTTTCGACGACCCGCAGAAATTCCATCGCCCGCGGGCAACGAGGGTGGTGCCGGCATGGACGAGCGGCTATGTTGCCGCCATGGACACGACCGCGCTGGGCTGGGCCGTGCAGCGTCTGGGCGCGGGCCGCGAGAAAGCCGGCGAGCCCGTCGATCCCCACGCAGGCATCGTCTTTCACGTCAAGCGAGGAGAGCGAGTCAAGCGCGGGGCGTCTTTCGCGACCCTCTACGCAACCAGCGCGAAGTTGCTTGACGAACCGGAGCATCTGATCCGCGATGCGATTCAATGGTCCGCAGAGGCCCCACCGGCAGTGCCCCTGATCAGCCGGGTCTTCACCCGGTCCGAGGCAGAGTCGCATCTGGCAGCCGCTACGGCGCGCGATTAAAGCCTCGGGGCCGGATCGATTCGCGAGGGTCGGGCAACAGGCCCCATCCCTTGCTTTGTCGATCCCACTTTTGGGGCAGGCGCTCTATCGCGTCTTCGCTTGCATTGGATCCGTTACAGGGCTAAAAAAGAGAAACATACAACGACGATCCCCTTATATCTGTAGAACCTAAAAGAACACTAAAGGACTTGCATGGTGGCCATCCGCTTTGGGGACCAAGCTGATCCCCGCGAACGCTTGCTCACAAATCTGCGCCGGAAAAAGATTCCCGGACTCGATGGGGTTCGCGGAATCGCGGCCCTCGTCGTCGTGGGCATGCACGACCAGCTGATCAACCGCCAAGACTTCCTCGGACGCTTCTTCGCAGGCCGGTTGTCAGTGCAGATCTTTTTTCTGATCTCCGGCTTCCTCATCACGTGGCTCCTGCTCAAGGAAGAGGAGCGCGATGGCAGCGTGAACCGTGCCGCATTCTATTGGAGGCGCGCAATTCGGCTCCTTCCCGGATTGCTCCTTCTCCTCGTCTGGCAGAATCTCACCACAATTCCCCCGGTGACCAGGGACGGGACGGTCGCAGCCGCGCTCTATTTTGCGAACTACTACTCCCTCATCTTCGGCAACGACCGCCTTGGCAGCCTGGGACAAATCTGGTCGCTGGCTGTTGAGGAGCATTTCTATTTGATCTGGCCGCAAGTTTTCGTCTTCTTCCAAAACCGGCGGAAGCTCCTGCGAGGATGCCTGATCGCCGCAGGCATCGAGCTGGCATGGCGCCTCGGGGTGGGATTCGGCGGCCATCCCGTGTACGCAGAGCTGGCCACGGAGTGCGCTTCCTGCGCGGCTCTGATCGGATGCGCGCTGGCCCTGCTTCTCTGGTATTGGCCGCGCAAGCTGCCCCGCTGGGTTCTGCATCCGGCCTTGATGCCTGTCGCAGTGGTCGCCCTTCTCGCCATCGGACAACTGCCGCGCGAAGCTCAATTGATCTGGGGCGTTCCACTCAGCATTCCTTTCTGCGCGATCGTTGTGCTGCACGCGGCGACCTACGAATGGCGTTTGCTGGACAATCCCGTCGCTGAGTATCTTGGCCGGATTTCGTACAGCGTCTACCTGTGGGGATTCGTGGCCATTGCCCTGGTTCAGCGTCTCGGGCACGACAAATTCCACCTGGAGTGTTTTGCGATCGTCATTGGACTCGGAAGCGCCTCGCATTTCCTCGTCGAGCGGCCTATCCAGGTCTTCGGTCGCAAATGGGTCTCGAAGCTCCAGGCGAAAGCGAATCCCGCTCCTGTCTACGAAGTGAGCTAGCGAGCCGTTTATCCAGGAAACCTGACTTCTTCGATCAGCGGAGGCGACCGGTCGTAATCGACGCACCGTATCCAACGGGGGCGCACGACAAAATGCGTGAGGCCCGGCCAGGAGAGGCGATGACGCCCGTCGGGCCAGACAGCGAAATAGGCTTCGCGATACCCCTCCCGATCCGCGCCTTCGGGTTCGAAGGCAGTTCCCTCGAGTTGTACGGTCTGTTCTCCTCCCGGCCATAGCACAATCGAGCAGCAGGGACGCTCCCGGAGATCGCCATACTTCCGCGACGTCTTGACGGTATCGAAGACGATCTCGAACTCATGCGTGGTTGCGACGCCGACGAGCGCTGAACGCGGCGTGCCCGCAGGCGAAAGATAGGAGAGGACTCCATAGCGGGACCGACAAAGAAATGCATACATAGCCGTTTTGTCCATGCGATGCTCCGGGGAGACGCGCAGATTATAGCCGGGCTTTGCGGCCGGATGCGATAAGGTAGTCCAAAGCCTTTTTGGAGAGGTCGATTGGCGCGATACACCGGCGTCCTGGGAATCTTGGCTGTCCTTTTGGCGGCGTGGCTCGGCTCAACGGATCGCCGTCACATCCGTTGGCGCACGGTGGCGTGGGGACTCAGCCTGCAACTGCTCTTCGCGTATTTTGTGCTGCGCTTCGATTTTGGGCAGCGCGCGATGGCGTGGGCCGGCGACGTGGTGAACAGCATGCTCGGCGCAACCGCCGCGGGCACCAAGGTGCTTTTTGGAGCGCTGGGCACGCCCGACACATCCCTTGGATCGATCTTCGCGTTCCAGGTTCTGCCGACCATCATATTCATCTCGGCGTTCTTCGCCGTGCTCTACCACATCGGCGTCATGCAGATCATCATTCGCGCGCTGGCCTGGGTGATGCTGAAGACGATGCGCATCTCGGGCGCGGAGAGCATGAACGTCGCAGCCTCGATCTTCATGGGGCAAACGGAAGCGCCGCTCACCATCCGGCCGTTTCTTGCCCGGGCGACGCGCAGCGAGCTGATGACGATCATGACCAGCGGCATGGCGCACGTCTCCGGCGGCATCATGGCCATGTACATCGCGCAACACATTGAAGCGCGCCACCTGCTGTCGGCGGTGATCATGACCTCGCCGGGCACGATTTTAATGGCGAAGATGCTGGTGCCTGAAACGGAGGTCCCGGCGACGGAGGGGCGCGTAGTAATCCCCGAGGCCGAGGAGCACAAGGACGAGAACTTGATTGGGGCCATCGCTCGCGGCACCATCGATGGCGGCAAGCTTGCGCTTAACGTCGCCATCATGCTTATAAGCTTTCTGGCGCTGGTTGCGCTGCTCGACATGCTGCTCACCTGGATCCACATGCACAACGGCTTTCACTGGATCCCCGGGAGCCTGGGCGAAATCCTCGGATTTGTCTTTGCGCCGGTCGCGTGGCTTATCGGCGTCCCGTGGCACGACTGCGGGCTGATCGGCAACCTGCTGGGCATGCGCATGGCGCTGAATGAAGTGATCGCCTACATCGCACTGGGCGCGCACAAGGCGACGCTCGACCCACGCTCCTTCACGATCGCGACTTTCGCGCTGTGCGGATTTGCGAATCTGGGATCGATCGGCATGCAGATCGGGGGGATCGGCGCACTGGTTCCGGAGCGGCGCAACGACTTGGCGCGGCTGGGCGTGCGGGCGATGCTGGCAGGAACGATGGCCAACCTGATTTCCGCTTCGATCGCAGGGATTTTTCTGGGGTGAGGTCTGGAATCTACGAAACCGCCGTAACCTGTGCGCGGCACCTGCATTCCAGGCAGCCGTGCTCGGCGCAGGTTCCGCAACAGCGGATGAGTTGCTTGCGCAACGCGGCGCGGGCGCGGTGGGCGCGAACGGCGGCGTTGCCGGCGGTAATTCCCTGCTGCTTGGCGTAGGCGGAGAGCGAAGTTTCGCCCAGATCCACGGCGCGCAGTAGTTCCGCGTAGGCGGGCGCAAGCACATCAAGGGCGCCGGCAATACACTGGCAGGCGGTTTCCTCCAATGCCGGCTCCGGAGCGGTTTCGGTTTGCAGTTCCATTGCCCACCGCGCAAGCGCGGCGTCTTCGATCGCACGCCGACGGTAGTGATCGATGACGGCGTTGCGCAAGATGCGATAGAACCACGCCACGGAAGACTCCTCGGCCCGCAGCGCGCCGCTCTTTTCGAGCGCGCGTGTGTAGGCGGCCTGCAAAATATCTTCAGACGCGGCGCGATCGTGAACGCGGCGCTCGAGAAAGCGCAGGAACTGGCGGCGCAACTCAAGCAGCGGATTCAAGGTGCTGGTTTGCATGGGTGAGAAGAGCGGCAGGAGCTCGCACTCCTGCCTGTTGTTGTTTTCGCCTGCTGTTGTTGTTTTCGATGAGCGGAGCTCGTTTCAGTCGCAGCTTTTCGGGCAGGGGCACACCGGGCCGCACGGGCATTCGTCGCCGCAGGGGCAAGAAACGGTTTCATCCGTCTGCATGGCTTTCCTCCTTTCGCATCTGCTGACGCGCGAAGTGCGCAATTCTTACACTGGGCAAAAATGGTTGCCTCGGTTTTTGAACTCTAACTCATTCATTATCAATCGTTCACGTATGGTTTCTCACCTGCATCACACTTCGAGGCAGGTGAAAACGACGATGACGAAAACATGGGGTTTATCGATTGGCCTGGCGCTGCTGTTCTTTGCGCAGAGCGGCCAACTGGATCATTCCCAGCCGCCCGTCACGCCCCTTGAGCCGGCTGTGAAGCAGGCGCCTCCGACGCCCCTGGCAGAGAAAAAGGCGGAACTCGGCGATGACGACACATGGGATCCCGCGTGGGACTTAATGATCGAAGAAAATCTTCCTTCCGATCTGCTTTCGCGAAGGGTCGGAAAGGATGTGAAACACTTCTGCCCGCGATTTAACTCGCTCTCGCCGGCCGACAAGCGCGCCTTCTGGGCTTATTTCTTTCAGGCCCTCGCGGGCGCCGAAGCAGGGTTGCGCGCCAATGCCGATGTGCGCCACACGGAGCCTGAAGTGGCGGTGGTAGACATGGTGACCCATCGCATGGTGCGGGCCGAGGGCCTCTTACAACTCACTTACCAGGACGCTGATCGCTATGGCTGCGATTTCGACTGGGACGCCGACAAGTTGCTGCCCGAGCACGATCCGGAAAAAACTATTCTGCAACCGAGGAACAACCTTCTGTGCGGGGTAAAGATTCTCAACAATCAACTCGTCAATCAGCGCAAGCCGCTGCTGACGCGATCAAGTTACTGGTCAACCTTGCGCCCGGGTTATCCCGGTTACTCAACTTTTCTGAAGCAGATGGCGAACACCCCTGAAGCGTGCGGCCGCGTGCGCACGCACCACGAATCGCCGCTGGAGAATTCCAGAATTCCGATGACGGAGTCGATGTTCCACGCGAGCGCCGCCGCTCCGTAACGGTATTTCAACCCGGGTCCGGAGCAACGATCGATGGCCCATGCTCCCGCACCTGCAGGAGCGCGCCTAGCGGCTGCGCCCGTGGGTAACACAACCCGACGCCGTGCGCGCCTCTGGCTTCTGACGCCGGGGGCCGCGTTTGTGCTCCTGGCAGTTCTCGCAGTTTTTCAGATCGATGCGCACTGGCCCTATCGCTACCGCATCGTCAAGCCGATGCTCGAGGGCATGCTCGGGAGCCAGATTGAGATTGCGCATTATCATCGCACGTATTTTCCGCATCCGGGTTTCGTCGCAGAGGGCCTGACCCTGCGGCGCAAATCAGCATCCAGGCATGCGCCACTGGGAACCGTGGGGCAGCTTGCCGTACAGGGCAACTGGAGAGACCTGTTCCTCCTGCGGCCGCGGGTGCGCCTGGTGGATTTGCAAGAACTCCACATCGTAATCCCGGCGCCCGGATCGCCCGCCAATCGCGAAGACTTCCCGCCGGGCAGCGCATCAGATTTTGCCGGGCCCGACACGCTGATCGAGCGGCTCAAGGTGCACGACTCGCTGCTCGAGATTGAGCGCCAGGGCACGAAGGCACTATCGTTCCCCATCAAGGAGCTCGACGTCCGCGATTTTCAAAAGGGTCGCGCGATCCAGTACATGGTCGATATGGAGAATGCGATCCCGCGCGGGCACATCGTATCTTCGGGTAGCTTCGGCCCGCTCAACGCGGACGATTTGGGTGCGACGCCGGTCGCAGGAACTTTCTCGTTTTCTTCCGTCAACCTTCACGACGTGGGCGACATCAGCGGCCTGCTCGCATCCCATGGGCGTTTTCGGGGATCCTTGCGAGCGATCAACACGGAAGCCGATTCCTATACACCGCAATTTGCGGTGGACGATGGCACGCCGACACCCGTGGGCGGCAGTGTGCAGTGCGCCATCGACGGCCAGACGGGCGAGGTCGCGCTGCAGCACATCGAGGTGCGGAGTGACGCCACCATCATCGCAATTCGTGGCGGTGTCACCGGGTCGCCCAAAGTGACCGACCTTGATGTCGCGATCAGCGAAGGCCGCGCGCAGGATCTGTTGCGGCCCTTCCTGCACGGCGCCGTGCCGATCACCGGCCCGGTGCAGCTCCATGGTCATGTCCATCTCGAGCCGGTGCAGCCCGGAGTGGGTTTCCTCAAGCGCTTGCGCGTTGACGGCGGATTCGATATGCCTACGGAGCGCGCAACCGATGCAAAAACGGAGAAGACGCTCACAGATTTCAGCCGGCGCGTGCAAACGCATGACGGCAAATCCCCGCGCAACGACGAGCCTTCCGCTGCAAACAGCGACGCGCTCTCCACCCTCAAAGGTCCGGCGCAGATTCGCGATGGTGTTGTCTCTTCGCCCAATTTGACCTTTGCGGTTCCCGGCGCACAGGCGACGCTGCAAGGCACTTTCCGCTTTCACGATCAGGCAGTCCACCTCACCGGCAACCTTCTGATGCAGGCGGGAATTTCGCATGCCTTCACCGGATTCAAATCGTTCCTGCTGAAGCCGCTCGACCCGTTTTTCAAGAAGGAAAACGCCGGCGCCGTCATTCCTATCGCCGTAATCGGCAGCCCCGGCCACTACAAGGTCACGCAGGATTTCCGCCGCAAGAAGTGAGCGCGGACGAGACAGAAAGACCAGGGGACGAGGAAATAGAAGACAGAGAAACAGAAACTGTACGGCTTTGAAAACGTCCCCCGTGCGGCTGCAGCGGTCTGAATTTTCCGCTCTTCAGCGGCACGAGTTTAACTCGTGCCCCTTCCAAACCACGTTTATGCGGTCCTGTTCCCTTCAGGAGCTTCGCTCGCCGCGCAGGCGGCGCAGGCGATAGAAGATCGTCAGCGCGGTCGCGGTTCCGCAGGTCAAGAAACTCGCGCCGAGGCCCAGCACGAGTGAGTAGTCCTGCTCATAAAACCCGTGCACCACGCCGATCACCTGGAGCAGACAGAAACCACCGAAGGTGATCAGCGAAATGCCTTCGTCGGTTTTCTTGCGCCAAACGGCGAGTGCCTGCGGCACAAAGAGCAGGGCGTTTCCGAAGAGACCTAACCCAAAAACAATCGCAACAATCTGTCTCAATCGTCGACTTTCCTATGCAGAATTCTGGCTGGGATCAAGCCGTTTTAGGATGAAAGCGCGCCATGCCGCGCTCCTTGGCCTTGGCCGCTTCTTCTTCGCGGTTTTTTGGCGGCGCAGCGGTTTCGAGAGAGTGCAGAAGACGATGGGCAACCTTCGCCACGTCATCGACCGCCGCGGAGAAGGCCTCTTCGTTGGCCTTTGAAGGCTTGGTGAACCCGCTGATCTTGCGCACAAACTGGAGAGAAGCGGCGCGAATCTCTTCATCCGTGACCGGCGGATCGAAATTGAAAAGAATCTTGATGTTCCTGCACATGTTTCCTCTTTTGGAATCGCGTGGGGCAAGAGCGAAGAGCTCTTGCTTCTACTCTACTTCGATGGGCGGAATGAAAGCAGAACCAAGCCTGTAAAATCTCGAAGTATGCACAGTGGAACGGATCGATGAGCTACTTCGAAGAAGTTCATGAGGCTGCAAAGTACGTCGAGGGGAAGCTGGGAAAGCTGGCGCCGCGCGTAGCGGTTGTGTTGGGCTCGGGGCTCGGGGCGGTCGCCGACAAGGTTACCGAAGCCATCCACATTCCCTACGGGCAAATTCCCAACTTCCCGAGATCGACCGTGGAAGGGCATGCGGGAAGAATCGTTGCGGGACGGATCGGGGTAACGCCGGTTGTGGTTCTGCAGGGGCGGGTGCACTTTTACGAGGGCTATACGCCTCTGCAAGTCACCTTCCCCATGCGCGTGCTGGGGCGGCTCGGCATCGATGCTGTGATTCTGACCAATGCGGCCGGGGGCATCGAGGAGCGTTACGAACTGGGACAACTGGTAGCGCTGTCGGACCACATCAACATGATGGGATGGAATCCGCTGGTCGGCCCCAACGAGCCGCGCTTCGCGACGCGCAGGAACTCGGGTTTGCGCTTCTTCGACATGACGGAGGCTTATTCCAGGCGTCTGCGCGATCTGGCGCACCAGGCGGCACGCGACGAGGGCATCACCATGGAAGAGGGCGTGTATCTCGCCGTTCCCGGCCCGAGCTTTGAGACGCCGGCGGAGATCCGCGCGTTTCGATCGCTGGGAGCGACGCTGGTGGGCATGTCGACGGTGCCGGAAACGATTGTGGCGCGGCACATGGGCATCGAGGTGCTCGGCCTCTCGTGCGTGACGAACAAGGCCGCGGGGTTGAACACGCGGCCGCTGAGCCACGATGAAGTCTTCGAGACCGGCAGGCTGGTGGAGCGGCGGCTGGCCGGCGTTGTGGAACGGCTGGTGGTATGGATCGCGACGCTGATGGAAGCAGAGTCGTGACCGCATCCGGCTCTCCGAACGCCGGCGCGGTCTTCCCGCCGGTGATTGTCGGGATTGCCGGCGCTTCGGGTTCGGGAAAGACCACGCTGGCTCTGGAACTGGCCCGCGAGCTCAACGGGATTCATTTTCCTCTCGATCACTACTATCGCGACCTGTCGCATTTGCCGTTCGAGCAACGGGTCCGCCAGAACTTCGACGAGCCGGGGATCATCGAGAGCGGCCTGCTTGTGCGTCACGTGGCCAGCCTCGCACGCGGAGAAGCGATTAAGCGGCCGGTTTACGATTTTGCCACCTATACCCGGATCCTCGAGCGCACCCAAACTGTGCGCGCAGGCGAATTCCTGATCGTGGAAGGACTCTTTGCGCTGTTCTATCCGGAGTTGCTGCCCCTCTATGACCTGCGCGTCTATGTGGACACGCAGGATGACCTTTGTTTTGCGCGGCGCCTGAAGCGCGATGTCGAGCAGCGCGCCAGGACCGAGGAATCTGTCCGGATTCAATACGAAGCGACCGTGCGCCCGGCGAGCATCCGGTATGTGCGGCCCTCGGCGGCGAATGCAGATCTTGTCGTTGACGGCGCTGAGGCCCTGGATTGGAAGGTGGAAGAAGTGCTGGCCGCACTGCGCGGGCGCGGGTTGATCCGGGGATCGAGCCGCGCAGAA